>CAIOFV010000033.1 GCA_903857665.1 uncultured Myxococcales bacterium | reverse complement strand
GAGATCGGGGTCACCAACCTGGACGCGCTGCTGGGCCTGGTCCTGTCGCTCTGGGGACGGGCCGCGGTGCTGGGTCCCCCCGCGGCCGTTTCGGCCTTCGATGCGCTGGTCGACCAGGTCCTGGCGGCCCACTGCGGGGAGGCCGCGCCATGAACCCGACGGCCCGGGACATCGAGCGGCTCCAGTTGATCCTGGCGACCCTGCGCCGGGCCGGCGGCCGGATGACGGTGGACGGCCTGGCGTCGAGGATCGGCCTGTCCCGAAGGGAACTGGCCGACGCGGTGTCCCGCCTGCAGATGGTGCACGGCGACGACGAGCACGGCTACGAATTCGTGGACATCGACATCGACGGCGACACCGTCGATCTCAGCCCCAACCTGGACCAGGGCCTGGGACGCAGGCCTCTGCCCCTGACGCCGTCCGAGTTCGCGGCCCTCGCCGTGGCGGTCCGTGCCGCCTGCGCGGGCCCGGCCGCGCCGCTGGGGCGCGAGGCGTCCGTGCTGCTGGCCAAGGTCGCACCGCACGTGGCCCGGAACGCCGACGGCTCGCCCTCGCCCGAAACGGTTGCACTGGAAGCGACCCCCGCGGAAGACGGCCGGCGAGCCGACGTCGATGCCGCCGTGCGGGCCGGCGAGGAGATGGAAATCGAGTACTGGTCGGCGTCCCGGGACGAGGTCACCCGTCGGCCGGTGGCACCGCTGGGCCTGGTCCACCGCGACGGCAACTGGTACCTGGACGCGATCTGCCTGCTGCGGGGCGACGAGCGGCGCTTCCGGATGGATCGGATTGTCGCCTGCCGCCGCACGGGCCGGAAGGCCGCAAGGGGGGCACCCGGCACGCTCGGAAACCCGACCCTTCGCGGGACGGATCGGTCGCCCGCAGTCTCGGGCGGGACCGCCGCCCCCCCGGTGGCCGTGGTCCGGTTCGCCCCCCGGGTCGCCCCCTGGGTCCGCGAACGCTACGAGCCCGCGGCGATGACCGACCTTCCGGACGGCGGCGTGGACGTCAGGCTCCCCTACGATTCCCAGGTGTTCCTGGCGGGCTGGGTGCTGTCCTTCGCCGGCGCCGCCACCGTCGTCGAACCCGCGGCCCTGAGAGACGAAATCCGGCATCGACTGTCGCGTTCCTTCGGCCGTCCCGTCAATTGACACTCCCCGGCCGTACGGCTAGAGTAGGCCGCCCGCCAAGGGAGCGAGGTGTACCCATGAGAATCGCGTGGTTGGCCGGTACGCTGGCCCTGTCCCTATGGGTCGTCCCGGCGATGGCCGGAACGTCCGGAAGGGACGAGGCCCCACCGGCCCCTCCGCCGACCGCCGCCGGGGTCGTTGCGCCCCCGGCCACACCCGCGCCCCAGGCCGCCCCGGCACAGATGGACGCCGCCCTGCCCGGGGTCGATGACCTGCTGGGCGGCAGGGCCGACGACGCCACCCAGGGCTGGGCCCCGGCGCCTCCTCCGGTGGCCCGCCAGACCTACCCCTGGTTCGAACATCACGGCTATTTCCGCCTGCGCATCGACGGCTACTGGCGGGCCCACCTCGGCACGGACGCCCAGGCGGACGGCAAGACGGTGGACACCTCGGCGTTCAAGCCGCCCCTTTCGGCCAACGCCAAGAACGATCGCCGGGGCGAGGACTGGATCGCGGGCGCCAACATGCGCCTTCGCTGGGCGCCGACCCTCCACGTCGCGAAGTCCCTGTCGATCCACACGGAAGTGGACGTCCTGGACAACCTGATGCTCGGCAGCACCCCGGACTCCAACCCGAACCGCGCGGATTCCCCGCTGTCGGTCTTCAGCCGCAGCCAATCTCCCGCCTCGGCCAGCAATTCCGGCAAGGATCCGGTCACCGTCAAGCAGGCGTACGTGGTCTGGACGCCGGTCGATCCGAAGGACGAAAAGGCCTTCCTGCTGCAGTTCTCGGGCGGCCGCATGGCGCGCAACTGGGGCCTTGGCATGGTGGAAAACTCCGGCCAGGACCTGGACGCCGACTTCGGGACCTACCAGGACCGCGTGAACCTGCTGACCCGGATCTGGGGCATGTACGCGGAACTGGGCTACACCTGGGCCGCCACGGGCCCGACCACCGCGGATCCCTCCCAGCCCTACGGCGAGCCCCATGACCTGGCCTCGTCGGACAACGTGTTCGACGTGTCGCTGGCGCTGTTCAAGCGCCCCGACAGCGACGCCGAACGCCAGGCGAGATTCCGCCGACTGGTGGTGCAGAACAAGCCCGTCGTGGACGGGGGCCTGTACCTCACCTTCCGCAAGCAGGACCTGGACGTCCAGACCACCTCCTACTCCGCGACGACCACGACCACCGCGACGACGGCGTACGACTCGGTCGTCCTGGAAAAGCGCGGCGCCTGGATGCTCACCCCGGACATCTGGCTGAAGCTGGAGTGGAAGCCGTCCCTGAAGGAAAACGTCCGCATCGAACTGGAGGCCGCCGGCGTCTTCGGGCACATCGACAACGTCCCGCGGTTCAAGTACGACGGCGTCCAGGCCCTCTGGGTCCGCAACGGCCAGGCCCCGCTGGACATCCTGTCCTTCGGCGGCGTGCTGGAAGGCGAATACACCCGCGGTCCCATCTCGACCGGCCTCTACGCCGGCTTCGCGACCGGCACCGACGCCCCGTATTTCGGGTACGCGGACCAGAACAACGTCACGACCAACAAGACCCTGGGCAGCCTGAAGTCGTTCTATTTCCACCCGGACTACCGCGTCGACCAGTTGCTGTTCCGGCACGTGCTGGGCACCGTCACGGACGCGTGGTACGTCAAGCCGTTCGTGCAGTACGACCTGTTCGAAGGCGAGCAGGACGCGCTGGCAGGACGCCTGGAAATCATGTACGCCCGGGCCCTCCAGAAGAACGCGACCCCCGGACGGGACCCGAACCTGGGCGTCGAGATCGACGTCAAACTGTTCTACGAAGAAAAGGGCTCGTTCTTCGCCGGGCTCGATTGGGGCGTCCTGTTCCCGCTGAAGGGCCTCAACATGCCGGCGGACTACGGCTGCGCGCCCGACGCCGCAGGCAACCCGGTGGATTGCCACAACGCCCGGAGCGCCCGATGGTCGATGTCCATTCGCGGCCGGTTCGGAGTCATGTTCTGATCCCCCCGCGGGCTCCCGGCGAATCGGCCGGCATGGGGAAAAGAGTTTCGCAGTGTGTAAGGATTGCGGGCTCAGGGGATCCGCCGGTTCGGAGGCGAAGGGAATTCCCATGCCTTTTCGGCATCATACCTTTCGCACCTTCCGCACAGGGAATGGCATGGAGATTGCTCCAACAATGACAGCCGGTGGAGGGTCAACTTCGATGCGCCAGACGTCGAGCAGACCGGGTTTCAGCCTTGTCGAGTTGATGGTGACGGTCGCGATGATCGGCATCCTGGCCGTGATCGCCCTCCCGTCCGTGATGCAGGCCCTCCAGCGCCGCGAGGTGGTGGACGCAGGCCAGGCGGTCCTCGACGTGGTCGAGTTCGCGCGCGTCCAGGCGGCGTCGCGCAACCTCGCGTACGAGATCCGGACGACCGTCGCAACCGACGTGGGCCAGCCCGGCAGCATTTCCGTCTACGAGGGCCCCAGCTCCGCCTGCATGTCGTTCGACACCCCCGGTCCCCTGCCTGCGCCGCTCCGGACGCTGACGCTGGCGAACGACTTCCCGACCGTCAAGCTGATCTCGGTCGATCCCCCGGCCACCACGCCGTTGTGCTTCAAGCCGGACGGGCGCGTCTTCCAGATGCAGTCCGACTCCGCCCCCTCCATCATCACGTCGAGCAATGACTTTGCCGGCGGCGATGCCCGGATCCAGTTGCAGCGCTTCAACAGGTCCTTCATCGGCGAGGGGCCGATCCACCAGGTCGTCATCCCGTTCAGCGGGCTGGCCCGGGTGGTGGTGGTTCAACCGGAGGCGACGGAGTGACCCTGCCAGCCGACAACCCGTCCGCGGAGGACCGTCCGGGCCGGCGCGACCGGGGCTACACCCTGGTCGAGGTCATGGTGGTCATCGTCATCACGATCGTCGGGTTCCTGGCGATGACCCACCTGCAGACGTCGGTGCTCCAGGCCGACCAGAATTCCTGGAACGCCGCGGGCGCCGTCGAACTGGCGCGACACCTCCAGGAAACGATCCACATGGAAGCCGTGCAGTGGACCAACGATTCCCAGGCCCTCGCCGGCGGGGTGAACCAGGCGAATTTCCTGTACCTCAAGAACGTCGGCGCCCCCATCGCGGGCCAGGGCTCGGGGTGGCTGGACGCGGGCTTCTATCCTGCGGACACGACGTTCGCGCTGGTGAACCAACTGGGCTACCAGCCGACCTACGACGCGGGCGCCCTGGCGGTGATCCCCCCGGGTCGGAACCAGCGGTACTGCGTGCGGTACCGCCTGACCTGGGTGGTGCCGAACTTCCTGATCCGGGCCGATGTCCGCGTCCTGTGGGTGCGCCACGAGGGCAAGGCCGGCAACTTCGATTCGTGCCCCGGCCCCGACGGCCTCACGAGCATGGAAGCGCACACCGAGGACGTGTTCTCGATTTCCTTCCCGTCAACGGTGATGAAGAATGTATTCGTGGCTCACTGACAGGGCCCGCGCCCCGCGGGATCGCGGCCTGACGCTGATCGAGCTGCTGGTGGCGTCGGTCGTCGCCATGATCCTGATTGTGTCGGTGTACTACGTGTACACGATCAGCACCCGCGGATACCGCGTCCAGGAACAGATGATGGGGGCCATGAAGCAGGCCCGGTTCGGCCTGGAACAGATCCAGCGCGACCTTTCCGCGGCCGGTTTCCTGGCCACGCCGCTGTCCAGCGCCGATACCAGCGTCTGCCCCAAGCCCGCCGTCATCCTGCGCGGGTTTTCCATCGCGACGGCCGGCGCCGTGGGTGCGCCCGGGGCGAACGTCGAGATCAGGCCCCAGCAGGCGACCCTGTTCGGCGCCTTCTGGAGCCCGCGGATCTACTTCACGCAGAGCGTGGCGGGCAAGGTCGTCACCTTCCAGGCGGGGGCCGATTTCCCGCAGAGCGACGAAGAATTCAAGATGATCTTCGTGGCGGGGCGCTTCCTTCGGCTGGTCAACGCCGACCAGTTCGAAATGTACATCGCCATCGAATCGGCCAGTTTCGTCAACAAGACGGTCACGCTGGTCACGTCCGTGCCGGTGGCCTCCCCCCCGGACTTCTGCGGCATCCAGGGCTTCGGCGTGGGCCTGGAAGCGAACGTCACCGGGTTCGTCCGGTATTCCCTGGCGGCGGACGCCTCGGAGGCGGCGAAGGTGGACGTGATCCGCCAGGAGATCAACGGGACCGACGGGACGGTGATGCCGAAATCGACGATCCGGGTCGCCGAGTACGTGGCCGACCTGCAGTTCTACGATTTCGCGATGGACACCGACCGGGTCACCGGTCGCCAGCCGGCGATCGGCGTGTATCCCACCCTCGACGGCGCCGCCCCGGCGGGCCTGCAGCCCCTGGTCCTGGACCTGACCGCCGCCGCGCGCCCGCAGGATCTCCGTTTCATCACGGTGAAACTGACGACGCGCACCCGGGAAGAGGACGAAACCTTCCCGTTCAAGGCCCGGGCCGCCCTGAACGTGCCGCTGGATTCCTTCGAGATCGACCCGACGATGGTCGGTTCCGCCCACACGGTATCGATGGCCGCCCGCGTGGGATTCCCGTCCTTCCAGGTGAGGAACGTGAAGTGAGACGCCTCGACACGACGGGCCGGGACGATCGGGGCTCGATCCTGATGATCGCGCTGCTGGTGCTGCTGGCCTTGACGGGCATCGGCCTGGTGGCGATGCAGAACGCCTCCAACGACTTGAACCTCACCGGGAACTCCCGGGTCGCCCAGGTGGCGCGCAACATCGCGACCTCCGGCGCCGAGGGGACCATGGCGTTCGCGGGCATGAACCCGTCGGGATTCATCCAGTTCGTGGCGGGACGATTCGTGGCGGCCGGCCAGGCAACGCCGGCGGTCCCCTACGCCGTGATCAAGATGGAGGACCTCAGCGGCACCTTCTACGACACCACCACGGCGAACGGGCTGGGCTCGTTCGGTCGCGAGGGCGCCAACATGAGCACGGCGACCTGGGAAAGCAGGGTACCGGTCGCGCTGACCTCGCACCGGGCGCCCGGCTTCCAGGTGGGCGAGTTCTGCTTCCGGCGGTACATCAGCGAGACGGACGGCTACTACCGGAACGACGTGAACACGAATGCGACGGTGCAGACCGTCGAACGGAATGCCCAGGCCCGATCGATGACGGCGATGTTCGTGGGACCGGTGGCGTGCCCGTGAGGTGTGCGATGCGGCGTTTCCTCGGTGCCCTGCTGGCGATCACGGTCGCGGCGATGGTCCTGCCGCCCTCGGCGGGCCGCGCCCAGAGCCTTCCGGCACACGAGATCCAGCCGATCGTCCTGATCCTGCTGGACACGTCGGGTTCGATGGAATACGACGCGGTCAGCCCGGGGGTCGAAACGGGCGACGAGGACAACCTGGCGCCGCCCACGTGCAACGGGGTCGGCGACTCCGGGAAGAGCCGCTTCATCGTGGCGCAGGAAGTCCTTACGGGGACGTTCGACAACTACTCCTGCACCATCGAAAACCGCGGCGACGTCAGCCAGGCCCCCTGCCCTCGCGAGGACTGCCCGTACATCGTCCCGCACATCGTGCCCCATGGCATGCAGGTGAACGACGGCCTGATCGACCGCAGCATCGAGTCCTTCAAGTTCGGCGTGATGACCTTCGACACGAAGGCCGATCCCGGCAAGGGCGTCAGCGGCGGCTATTCCTACGGCCCCGAGGTGGGCACACCCAACTACGGCGCCCGGAACGAAACCGCGCCGACCGGCGGGTTCGTCCACCCGGCGACCTCCGACGACCCCGGCGACATCATGACCCGGAACCAGGACGTGCAGTCGTCCATCCTTTCGGCCATCCCGTACGGCGGCACCCCGGTTGCGCCGCTGCTGTACGACGCGCTGGCGTACTTCCAGTCGGACGAGGTCCAGAACGACCCGTACCTCGCCTGCCGACCGAAGAGCGTGGTGTTGATCACGGACGGCCGCGCCAACCTCGGCGAGGGCGAATCGCCCTACCTGGGTTCGGTGGCGCAGGCGCAGGCCCTCCGCGATCTGGGCGTCAACGTGTACGTCATCGGCTTCAAGCTGGCCCCGGGCGTCGCCAGCATCGCCGAGAACATCGCGACCAACAACCACACGCTGGACACGCCGTTCTACAAGGCCGACAACAGCGTCGACCTGGTGCGGGCGTTCACGGAAATCCTGGGCAACCTGTCCGTGGCGACCCAGAGCCGCACGCGCACGGTCGTCACCAACGAGACCGGCAACTCCGTGGACGTCCAGTACCAGTTCAACGCGGCGCACGCCAAGGTCGACAACGCGACCAAGACCGGGTTCATCCCCGGGCTGCGGCAGGGCCTGCTGGAGCGGTCGGTGTACCAGTGCGGCCTGGACGTGAACAACCCCGGCCAGGCGACGCTGGCCAGCATCCAGCGCATCTCGGACGTGCTGAACGCCCGGACCGACGCCCGCGGCATCTTCACGGCGATCGCGGGCGCCCTGGTCGAGTTCGTGGCCGATACCGACGCCCTCACGGCCCAGATCCTGGGGGTCCCGTCGGTGGGCCATTCGATCCCGGACTTTTCGAGGGATCCCGACACCGGCTTCTGCAACACCGGCTTCCTGCAGGGGGACAGGGACGTCCAGATCGCGACCTGGCGCTCCAACCTGATCGACTACGTGCGGGCCGAGGACACGTCCTGTCGCAAGGGCTACAAGACGGGCGCCTTCGACCACGGCACGCCCGTCCTCCAGGGCCGGTTGGCGGACGTCGATCTGTCGATCCCGTCGTTCACGGCATACAAGACGTCGATCGCCGCCCGGCCGGTGATGCTGTATGCCCCGACCCACGACGGCCTCCTGCACGCGTTCCGGGTCGATCGCATCAACGGCACCATCGCGGACGCCGACTGGGGACGCGAGGAGTGGGCGTTCATCCCGCCGCACACGCTGCCGCTGCTGGCAGGGCTGCCGAACGGCACCTTGACCGTGCTGGACGGGTCCCCGGTCATCAAGGACGTGCTGTTCTCGAGGTCCTTCGGCGACCTCGCGAACGAAACGGGAACGGCCTGGCATTCGGTGCTGCTGGTCGGGGACCGCGACGGCGGGCGCGGGCTGACCGCGCTGGACGTGACGGACCCCCGGCCGACCCACTGGCGCTTCCTCTGGGACATCTCGGCCGAGGGAGGCCGATGCAAGGCCGGCTCCACCGACTGCAATCCCGGCGGCGCGGCGGTGTTCGCCAACGACTACTCGGCGCTGGGCAAGACCTGGGGCAAGCCGGAGATCGGGACCGTCCAGATCTGCCCCAACAACGCCGCTTCGTGCGACCAGACTTCGGTGGTCGAGACCGCCGTGGCCGTGCTGCCAGGCGGCGACGGCCAGGGCCTGACGGCGGGCGCCGGACGGACCGTCGTGGTGATCAATTTGGAGGACGGCCAGAAACTGGCCGAGTTCAGGTCGGGCGGGTCCAACGTCGACAACTCGTGCACGGGCGCCGGAAACACCATCGACGCCGACATGGTCGGGAACGTTTCCTGCTACTCGACCTTCCCCGGCACGTTCATGTCGCGGTGCTTCATGGGGGACGCTGCGGGACGCCTGTGGCGCCTGGAACTGGGTTCGACCGGGGTGCCGAGCTGGAACCTGACGCTGTTCTATGACCCCTACCAGTCGGTGGCCACGCCGTCCCCCGGTCTGACGTCGCCGCTGCGCTCGCCGGTGTTCGAAGCGCCGGCCCTGGCGATCGCGGCCGGCAAGAACGAACTGGTGGTGGTGTTCGGCAGCGGCGAGATGGACGCCCTGGACTGCTCGGCCGAGCAGGCGCAGCGCCGGGATTTCGTGGCCGCGGTGCTGGAAAGCCTCGAAGCCTACCCGCCCGCCGATGCATCGGAACCGCTGCGGACCTGCTCCCCGTGGAAGGACAGCGCCTGCCGGAAGCCCGCGAGTGATGTCAGCAAGCACCTACAGATCGGGCCCAGCGTGCTGTGGAAGAAGTTCCTGGGCTACGACACGAACATGGCCCTGGAAACCAATGCCCTGCCCTGCGAGCGCATGATGGGGCCGCCGGTCATCTACAGCAGCGTCGCGTACTTCACGACCTTCACGCCGGACAAGGACGTGCCCTGCAGCCCGGGCACCGGAAAACTGTACGGCACGGCGTTCGATCGCCACGACGAATCCATTACCGGGGGATGCGACGTCCTGCTGCCGCGGTTGCCGGACCCGACCGACCCGACGGCGTACGTTCTGTCCGAGCAGGTCGGTTCGAGTTCGACCGGGGCGATTCCCTACGGCCTGTCCATCGTCACGCGGCCCGCCTGCAACGCCGGTTCGAGCATCGGCTCCACGACCAACCCCGGGGCCTCCGGCGGCAGCCCGTTCGCATCGACCGCGGCGCCGGCGCCCCGGATCATCGTCCAGACGGGCGTGCTGTCCGAGGCGGCCAAGGAAGTGCCCAAGGACGGCACCACCCAGCGGGCGATCAACGAGGCGTCGCGGACCATCCGGAGCGCCGTGGAATCCATCTTCGTCTCCTCGTGGGGCAACCTGCTGGACTGACGCAGGACAAGGCGCGATCGTCGAGTGCGCCCGAGGCGGCTGCGTCTCCGGCGCGAGTTTCCTGCCAGAACCCGTCGTCTCCGCCTTCGCGCTCGGGCGGGAGCAGAAACCGGGGGCCCACGCCGGCCTCGCGAGGCTTGCCGAACCGCGGCGATGATGGTAGAAAGCCTCCGCCTGAGGGGCGTACTCTCCGGTCGTCCAATGGCAGGACACAGGACTTTGGCTCCTGGTATCGGGGTTCGAATCCCTGCCGGAGAACTGGTTTCCAACGGCGTCCGGCAAGGGGCCGGGCGCTGACCTTGAACAGGACAGGCACCGATGGCGGCACAGAAAGTCAGCAAGGTCACCAAGAAGGAACTCGCGGCCCCGGACGAATTCCAGGAGTCCATGGGGAAACTGGTCGAGATCTTTCGTCTGTACGGCGCCTGGGTCGGCGCGGGCGCGGCGCTGATCGTAGTCGGGATCGTGGGGGGCGTCCTGCTGTCGCGGCTGGGCGACAGCCGCGCCATCGACCGGTCCAGCGCGTTCCTGAAAGCGGCGGCGCCCCTGGCGGCCCAGCCGAACCTGAAGGAGGAACCCGACGCCGAGGCCCGGAAGAAGGCCGACGCCGACGAGCAGAATCGCGCCAGGCAGGCGCTGGAGGCCCTGGACAAGTTCCTGGCTTCCAACGCGAAGTCCGACCTGGCAGGCGCGGCGCAGTTGTCCAAGGGCGCGGCGGCCATGAAGGCCGGTGATGCCGCGGCTGCGGCGACCGCCTGGAAGGCGTACCTGGGCGCGAACGCGACGTCCCCGTTCGCCTGGCTGGCGTGGGAGGCGTACGGGATCGCTTCGGACCAGGCGGGCAATCGCGCGGAGGCCGAAAAGGCGTTCGGCGAGCAGGCGAAGGCCGAGTCCGGGCTTGCGCGCGCCAACGCGTTCCTGCACCTCGGCGACCTGTACAACCCGGGCGCGAAGGTCCGCCCCGACGACGCGTCCGATACGGCGAAGGCGGCCGAGTTCTACCAGAAGGGCGTCGATGCGCTGAACGGGCCCGTCGATCACATGCCCGGTCCGCAACTGGTGACGCGCAAGACCCTCGAGGAGCGTCTGCAGACGGTGCGCTGAGCCTGTGACGCAGTCACTCGCCCGGAATCGCAACCGTGGGGGCCTGATGATGCGCACGTCCGCCGCGACGTTCCTGCTGGCCCTGCTGATCCCCCTCCCGATCCTGGCGCAGACCCCGCCGGCCCCCCCGGCACCCCCGGCCGGTCCCCAGGGCATCGAAGCATCGTTCGCCCCGGTGTGGGGATTCCTTGCCTACGACAACGATTCGTTCGCGTTGACGCCCAGCGACTTCGGGCAGTGCCTGGCCCCGGCCGGAAGTGCCCTGGTGTACTGCGGCGTGAAGAACGGCCTGGTCCTGGCGCTCCAGTCCGAGGATGGTCGCGTGGCCTGGGAGTTCCAGACGCGAGGCGCGGTCCGCGGCAAGCCCGCGATGATCGGCAGCGGCCTGTTCGTCGCGTCGTCCGACGGCTGCCTGTACCGGCTGGATCCGGCCACCGGCAAGGCGACGTGGGACAAGCCGTTCTGCGCGGACGCCGGCTTCTACGGCGACGTCGCGGCGTGGCAGGGGCTGGTGTTCGCGGCCTCGACGATCGACAAGATCTACGCCATCGATACGGCCACCGGCGTGTTCAAGTGGGAAACCCATCGCGACCGCCCGCGGCTGATGAGCGCCGAGGGCGTGGCGTCGCCGACCGTCGTTGGCGATCGGGTCCTGGCCGGCTTTTCCGACGGGACCCTGGCTGCGCTGGATGCGGCGACGGGCAAGGTGTTGTGGGAGTCCGACCTGGCGCAGGACGTTCGCGGCGCTGCCGACGCGGACGCGACCCCGGTGGTGGCGGACGGGGTGGTGTACGCTTCGGCCTTCGGCGAAGGCCCGGCGGCCGTGCGCCTGTCCGACGGTGAACGCCTCTGGCGCGCCCGGGAATTCGGGCCCAGCCGTCCCCTGGTGATCGGCGACCTGCTGATCACGGGTACGGCCGACGGCGCGGTGGTGGCCTTGCGAAGGGCCGACGGTTCGATGAAATGGCGGACACGGCTGGCCACCACGGCAGCGGGCACCCCGGTTGCGGTCGGAAACGCGATCGTGGTCGGAGGCGACCGCGGGCTGTGGCTGCTGCGGGCGACGGATGGCGCCCCGATGGTCCGCCTGTCGCTGGTCTACGGCGCCCGCGGCACCCCCGAAGTCGCCGGTCGACGCCTGTTCTTCGTGGGCGGCGGCGGCACGGTGAACGCGGTGGACGTGCTGGCCCCTTGAGACCCCGTTGACGGACCGGCCGCGGCGGCCTTCTTGCCGAGCGACCGGATTCCCTATGATTCCCGTGGCGGGCCTCCCGGATGGGAAGGCCCGGCGGGGACGGCTCCCTCGACGACGGAGGATGCGAATGAACCGGTGGTGTACGAGGCTCGTGGCCCTGGTCGCGATGGCGACGGCCTTCGGCCTGACGGCGTGCGGCGGGTCCAAGGGGACGTCGGACGTCGTCGCGACGACGGACACGATCTTGTTCCAGGACGGCGTCGATCCCTCCGATCTTCCCGACGGCGCCACGACCCTGGACCCGGGCCCGCGCCACGAGTGCGAAACCGACGCGGACTGCATCACGGCGAAGGGCGCGACATTCGCGTGCGACTGCGAGTACAAGTGCATCGAGGTTCCGGACGCCAAGACCGCCAACGGATGCCGGGAGGACAAGAACTGCGGCTCCGAGGCATACTGCGACGCCTGCACCAAGACGTGCAGCCCGCTGCTGCCCGCCTGCGCGACCTGCGATACCGACCGGCAGTGCACGGGCCAGATGTCCCACTGCGTGGACACGATCACGGTCGCCGGCCTGACCACCACGCTGCCCCAGAAGGTCTGCGCACCGTGGTGCCCCCTCAGCACCGGCGCCTGCGCGGTCGAAGGGGCGATTCCCGGCACCTACATGTGCGCATTGCTGGATGGCGACCTCGTCAACGGCGTCTGCGTCCCCGGGAACATGAACTGCGGCGGGCTCCAGGCTCGCTGCGAAAAGGACGCCGATTGCGGGCAGGGCGAGAAGTGCTGGCTGGACCTCCACAAGTGCGGGTGCCGCGATGCGCTGTCCTGCGGGTTCGGCCAGGCCTGCCTGCCGACCACGCACAACTGCGTGGACGGATGCACGGCCGACACGGAATGCGGGTCGAAGAAGGTCTGCAACGCGGGCCTTTGCCAGGACGCCTGCACGGGTTCGCTGGCCGACAGCAACATCCAGGGATGCGACGATCCGGTGCCCATGGAAGGGAAGGAGTGGGACTGCGTCAAGGGCCACTGCTCCGTTCCGGGCATGTGTTTTTCGCCGATCGACTGCCGCGACCCGGAAACCTACTGCGACGCGGACACTCGGACCTGCAAGGCGGGCTGCCTCATCGACTTCGACTGCAAGTCGGCCTCGAAGCTGTGCGATTCATCGAACAAGGTCTGCATCGATCGCGGCTGCGACGCGAACTTCTGGTGCGGCTGCGGCCAGGTCTGCAACCTCGGCCAGTCGAAGTGCGAAACCGCCGTGGGCAAGTACTGCCAGGTCTGCGATCAGCAGGCGGACGATCCCTGCGGTGACAAGGACACGCTGTGCATCGGGTTCAAGGACCCGAAGACCAACGAGGACAAGGGTTCCTACTGCATGCCGCCCTGCGGATCCGACAGCAAGAACCCGTGCCCCCAGGGCTGGCAGTGCCAGGACATCAAGGACGACAAGGGCGTGTCACAGGGCAAGAAGTGCATCCGGTTCTGCTACCAGAAGGTGTCGGGCGGCTGCGCGATGGGCGATGCCCCGGACCCGGCGGCCGGCGACGCGACACCCGGCGAGGACACGGCCGCGGTCGGCGATCCGTGATGCGCTGATCGGTCGGCCCGAGATGCGCCCCTTCTACCGTCCGGCCTTCGGCTGAACCCACGACGTTTCGACCACCACCGTGAACGGGCCACACTCCATCCGATGCTCGCCGTCCGCAGGGGGCCAGTCCAGGTGCGTCCTACAGCGAACTGGACGGCCGTCAACCCGGAGGGTCGGCAAGGACGGCTCGGCGGCGGCGGCGGCAAGGCCACGAGGTTCCCCGGGGTCGTCGAGAGTTCCGGCGCCATAGTCGGTCACGAGGTCGGGCAGCACCGAGGCGAGGGCCGCGTCCTGTTCCCGGACCGTCCCGGCGCGGCCGGCCCAGCGAAGTCGCGAGCGAGGGCGCGGGACCGGGGCGCCGGGGTCGGCGGACACGACCGTGAAGACCAGGGGGTGGCGTTTCGCCGTGTATGCCCGCAGGCGGACGGGCCAGGACGCGGAAGACGCGGCAGCGGACGTCGAGCGCCACAGGGGACGCTCGCCGATGGCCAGCGAGATCGCGAGGAAGCGCCCCCGGGGGCTGCGGGGGGCCTCGACGCGCACGGGCCCCACCCGCACCGAGCCGGCATCCTCGGCGGCCAGGGTCGGCAGGGACGGCACCACCAGGCCCAGGACGAGCAGGCCCAGGAGGCCGGTCTGAAGCCCGGTCCGCGTGGAGGGACGCTCACTTCCCGGACGTCGCAATCCTCCCCCCTTCCGCGAGCGTCACCCCGGAACCCCGCAGGGCCTCCCGCCATGCCTCCGTCTTTTCCGCCAGGGTCATCCGCGCATGGGCCGGACTGGTGGACGGAACGACGACCGCGCAACCCGGCAGGGGGCCGATCAGCAACCGGTACAGCCGGGCCGCCGACTTCCCGTTGATCACGACCCGGCCGAGGCCCGGGTGGGTCGCCAGAAGGCCCGGCACGTCGGCCGGCCGCGGCTCGGTGATGGCCGAGTCCTCGGAACCGTCCCTCCGGCAGCGCTCCACGACGTCCCAGACGGCCACGCCCGCCCGGAGGAGGGCCGCCACCCGGTCCGGGTAGGGAGACGCTGCATCGAACCCGCACAGCGCCCCCAGGATGGCCCAGAAGGCGTTGCGAGGATGGGCGTAGTACTGGCGCATCTCGAGGGACAGCGGGCCGGGGAAACTGCCCAGGACGAGGATCCGCGGGTCGGGTCCCACGATGGCTGGGTTGGCGATCAGCAGGGGTGAACTCCGTCCGGACGCGCGGATCCTACCGCCGCCGCCGGTCAACCCGCAATCCGGGAGCCCGGAACCATCGGACGCGCGGGGTCGCTGGGAAGGAACGGCGAGCGCCGGGGTGCCGGGACGACGATGCAGGCCCCCGGGAATGTCCTCGCGTGGTAGCATCTCGCGCCCTTGAACGGAGCCCCACGATGCTGCGCCGGCGCTACCAGCAGGTTCTCGTGGCATGCCTCCTGGCCCTCCCCTTCGCGGCCTGCGCCGGCGCGGAGTGCTTGTCGGGGAGCGGCCATTGCGACGGCAACGTCGCCTGGGCCTGCAACGGCGGGGGCGACAAGGGGCCGTTGAAGTGGGAGACCACCACGTGCGGGGCCGGGACGACGTGCGAGAACGGCGTCTGCTTCGCGGATCCGCCGGTCGCGTGCAAGGCCGACCGGGTCGGCACCTGGGGATGCGATCCCTCGAACACCTACCCGGGCCAGTGCCTGGCGGCCGGCTACTGGGCCTGGGCCCTCGACCGGAAGTGCGCGACGTCGAGCGGCTTCACGTGCCAGTCGGGCAAGGTCGTCCAGGACGGGACCGAGGTCTGGATGGCCGCGTGCGTGCTGAATTCCACATGTCCTCCGACCTCGTCGACCCCGCTCTGCCACAACGACATCGTGACCGCCTGCACGCCCCTGGGGATGGAGGGGTGGGTCCGGGACTGCGCGGCCGAAGGCAAGGTCTGCGGCAACGGCACGTGCACGTCGCGGAATTGACCCCGACCGGGATCGCCCTTCAGGCATGGCCCGCACCGCACCCGCCGTTGCGCCGGGGGGGGCTTGACCGGTAGACTAGGCAATCGGCAGAGGGACGCGTCGCGAACATCGGGTCGGGGCGCGAACGGCTCCTCCCCGCGACCCCATTGGGAAGATGGATGTCGGACGATTCGGCCAGATCCGTGGTGGCCCCAGGACGCCGGAAGCGCCGGTGGGTCCGCGCCCTGGCCCTTGGGGCGGCAGCGCTGCTGGTCGTCTTGGTGGTTGCGGTGGGCGCGGTCGCCTGGGTGCTCACCCACCTGGATCATCCTGCCGTGAAGGCCCGGTGGGTCGAGGCAGTGCGGAATGCGACCGGGCTGGAGATCGACGTCGATTCCGCATCCATCTCGCTGTCCGGGCGCGTGACCCTCGCCGGGCTTCGCGTCGCGCAGCCGCCCCGGCAGCGCCCCTTCGCGCCGGACTTCGCGGTCGTCGAGGCGTTCGAGGCAACCGCGGACGTCCCCGCGCTGCTCACCGGCCGCATCCGCATCGACCCGATCGCCATCCGCGGCGTTTCCGTCACCGTCGTGGTCGATGCCTCCGGGCGGACGAGCCTCGACGATGTCCTGGC
Source organism: uncultured Myxococcales bacterium (assembly GCA_903857665.1). GTDB lineage: Bacteria > Myxococcota_A > UBA9042 > DTJE01 > DTJE01 > CAIZWN01. The sequence continues at coordinate 39,384 of CAIOFV010000033.1, read as the reverse complement.
CGGCCTGGCTCCGACCCGGCCTGCGCCGCTGCCCCCGACGCCCCGCTCGCGGATGATGGAGGTCGAAGGCCTCGACCTGGTCGTGTCCTCGTTCACCGTCCGGGACGTCCACTTCGCGCAGATCGTGACCCGCAACGCGGCGATCGCGACGATTCGAACGCTCCAGGGCCTGGACCTGGACGCGGCGGTCCGGATCGCCGGCGGACGCCTCGACGCGACGATGACCCTGGCCTCCCCTGCCGACGGCACGCTGCTGGACGTGCGTCCATCGAATACCGGCGACGCCGAAGCGTCCCAATCCGGCGCCCGGGCCGGCCTGCGGATGTCCGCATCCGTGAAGGAGTCCCGGGAAGCCCGCCTGACGCTGGAGGCCGACCTGCTGGACCAGTCGTTCGACACCCGGCTGCAGAAGGAGGCCCTTGGGCTGCGGGCCGAGGCGTCGGCCACCTTCGACCCGGCGGCCGGCGAGATCCGGCTGCGCCTGGACCGCCTGGACGTGGCCGGAGGCGCCCTGGCCGCATCGGGACGTGCAACCCTCCCGGACGACCCGCGTGACGGCGTGATCGCGGTCATCGAGGAGGCCACCGTCGTTGCTCGCACGGACCCGATCGCGCAGATCCTGCAGTCGCTCCTTCCCCGGTTGAAGGCCGTTGGCGGCACCCTGTCGGCCGACGTGTCCGGGCTGGCCCTGCTGGATCGAGCCCCGGGCGTGGCGTTTCGGGGGCCGGTGTCCATCCGCGCGGGCCTCGCGAGCGGTTCCTTCGAGCAGGCGGGCCTGAAGGCCGACGGATCGGGCATCGAGGGGAGCCTGGAGGCGCGCGTGGGACCGGACGGCGTCGTGTCGTCGGACCTGCGCCTGGCGGCGCGCGGGCTGGTCGCGGAGTCAGGCACCTCGCGGGTGGAGGGGACGGGCCTGATCGTCGAAGTAGGCGTCGGCGATCTCGCCCTGGCGGATGCCGTGCACGGAAAGCCCGTCGGTTCGGCGCGCCTGGCGATTGCCGCGACGTCACTGGAGGCCCGCACGGCCCAGGCATCGGTCGCGCTGGCTCTTCGTCCCCCGGCCGTCCTGGAGGCGCGTCGCGGGGCGGACGGGCACGTGTGGGCGCGGCTGGACCTGCCGGTGGAGCGCTTGTCGGCCCGCCTGTCGGACGGTCGCGGGGTCGGCCCGCTCGGCCCGAGCCGCCTGACGGCCTCGACCGAGGGCATGGGCATCGCCGGCGACGGCCCCTGGAACTGGACCGGGGCGGCAACGGCCCAGGCCGTCCTTCCCGGGATGCGCCTCGATGCGTCGGCCCGGAAGCCGGGCGACGTCGTTTCCTGGGATCTGGGCCTGCATGGCGCGCTGCCAGGCGCCTTCGTGGGCCTCCTGCCGGCCTCGGCCCGCCGGATGCTGGAAGGGCCGGGACCCGGGGTCGCGCTGGTGGCCTCGGGCCTTGCATCCCGCGGCGACGGGCGCGGCATGCCTTCGATTTCCGCCACCGCGTCGGGCGAATTGACCCGCCTGGGGATCCGGGCCGGAGGCCACCGGCTGGACGTGCCCGCCATCCGCCTGCGCCTGGGCCTGGCCGCGGACCGGCCCGAACCGGAACTGACGGCGGACGTGACGATGGAGCGCTCGCGGCTGGATGGCCGCCCGCTGGCCGACCGGGTGGTCCTCGCCGCCACCTCCCGCGGAATCGCCGGAGGCCGATCGGCGCGGGTCACGATGACCGCCGATGCCGGAGGCCCGACGACCTCCCCGATCCTCGACGCCCACCTCGACACCGACTGGCGCCGGGCGGCGCGAAGCATCGGATGGACCGCGCGCGGGACGCTGCGCCGGACGGCGGGACTGCGCGACGCGCTGCCTGCGGAAATGGCGTCGCGCCTGGCCGGGATCGAGTGCGACGAGGTCTCCCTGGACGGCTCGGGCCTCCTCGACGGGCTGAGTTCCGGACCCTCTGGCCTTCCGGCGATGCCCCCCGACCTGGTCCGGTCCTTGCGGGGCAACGCTGCCCTCGGGATCCTGCTGAAGGGACTCCGGGTGAAGTCCGGCGAGATCCGGGTGGACGCCCCCGAGGTGAAGGTCACGTCCCGGGTGGACGCTCGCGAGGCCGAGGTCGAGGCCACGCTGGTCCTTTCGCAGCCCGCCCTGGCCGTGAAGGCCGGCACCCGATCCTTCGCGGCGTCGGCCATCGCCGCCGAGGCCCGGGTGCGGCTGCCGCGCGACCAGGGCTTCCGGCAGGCCGCCGTGTCGCTGACGGCCTCCGTGGCCGAAGCGAGCCAGGACGTGTGGGCGCCCTACCCCGTCAAGGGGCTGACGCTTTCGGTCCGCGGCGCCGTGTCGCCGGGGGCCCTGCGCCTGGACAAGGTCGTGCTGGACCACCCGGGAGGCGGGACCCGCCTGGAGTTCACGGCCGACGCCGAGGCCTCGCCCGGCGGCGGCGGAACCGGGGAGGCCCAGGCCGGCCTGCACGCCCGATCGCTGAGGATCGAAGGTTTGCTGGACCAGGACCTGGGAGCCGTCCGTGGCGCACCGGAGACCTTCCGTGGCACCGGGCGGATCCGGGTACCGTTCCGGGTCGAGTCGGGAAACGGCAACCGCCTGAACCTGCTGGCCTCGGTCGAATCGACGGACGTTTCGATGGACGTGCCAGGGGCGGGCTTCTCGCTGGTCGGCGCCCGGGGTCGGATGCCCGTGTCCGAAGAGCTTCAGATCCTGCCCGACGGCAGCCTGACCGTCGTCCAGGGCCCCGGCGGAAGCCCCTGGTCGCGCGTCCGGTTCCACGACCTGAACCCGTACCTGAAGGGCGGCTGGTTCGCGACCGACCGCGTGACCCTGGGACGCATCGCGGCGGGCCCCCTGGCGGGCAATCTCCGGCTGGACCGGACGGTGCTGGCGCTGGACCAGATGCAGGCGACCTGGCGGGGCGGGACGGTCACCGGGCAGCTGGTCGTGGAGCGCGGTTCCGACGACACGCGTGCCTGGTTCAAGGGCGACGTCACCGGCGTCGAGCCCGGGCCCGACGGCGAAGGCCTGGACGCCAACGTCGCGCTGCGGGTGTCGATGCGCCACCAGGACGTCGATGGGCGGGTCCAGTTGATCCGGCTGGGGCGCAACCAACTGAGAAGCCTGCTGGACCTGTGGGACCCGATGATGGAGAACGTGTCCGCGAACCGCATCCGGAAGGTGCTCTTCGTGGGGTACCCCAGGTCGGCCCGCATCCGCATGGACGGAGGCTTCCTGTCGGCCCGGGTGGAACTGGGCGGCATCGCATCCGTGGTCCGCATCGACGAGATCCGAGGCATCCCGGTCGGCCCGCTGGTCCGGCGGTTCCTGGGCGGGGTGTTCGCGGTGCATGGAGGTTCACCGTGATCAGGATCCAGCGTGGCGCGTTTGCGTTCGCGGCCTTTGCCGCCGCCATCGCGGGCGGGGGTTGCATCACGATCCCGGCCGTGGTGGTCGTCGATCGCAAGACCGCCCTCGAGATGCAGGCGGCAGGGGAATACGCCGCGACTTCGGCAGGGACCACGAAGGACGGCATGTCCCCGGGCGCCACGCCCTTGTCCAGGGGGAGCCTCCTGGATGCGGGCGCCGAATCGAGGGCCGGGTTCGACGGCCTGACCGAGCCATGGACGGTGTTCCGCACGGACGCCGATTCGACCGACGAACTTCTGGAACGCAAGTGCCTGGGGGAAACGCGGGAGGGAACGCTGGCGGAGCGGCGCGAGACGTGCGTCGGCGAGGTGGACGCCGCCGTCGTCGCCGGGCTCGTCCAGAGGGCGAACCGGGCGCGGGAACAGGTCTGGCGCTGGCTGGCCACGAAGGCCCCGGGGAAGGACGAGGCAACGGTCCGGCAGGCGTGGCGGCAGGTCCGGCTGGACGAGGTGCCGTGCGGCGCCCCGGTCCAGGCCGCGGACGGGCGATGGGAGTCCAAGGCATGCCATTGAAGGCCGCTGCGATCACCGCGATGTTGCGGGTCAGGCTGGCCGCCGCGATCGCCGCGATGCTGCCGGTCATGCTGGCCGCGGCATCGGCACGGGCCGCGCCGGGCGCGGCGGACGCGACGCCGGAGACCGGGTTGCGCGCCCCGGTCCGCATCACGGCCGGCGCGGCCAACCAGTTCCTGGGAGTGCCTTCCCCCGACGGCAAGCACGTCTACTTCGCGTCCGACGAGCGCGCGACCACCGAGATCTTCGTGGTGGACCTGGCCGGCGGGGGGCCCCGGCTGCTGTTCGACCGCGAGGCGGACGCCACCTGGCCCCGCCCGTCGCCCGACGGCCGGCGCATCCTGTACCTGTCCTTCCGGGAGGATGCCTCGGGAGACGCGTGCGTGTTCGACCTCGAATCCCGGAAGCACACCTGCCTGACGGGCCCCGCCACGGCGGACGTGCAGGCACTGTGGTTCCCCGACGGCTCGGTGGGCGTGGTCCAGCGGGACACCCTTCACTCCGACTTCCGGCTGGTCCGCATCCCCGGGGACGGCGGCGCCGCGAAGACCCTCGTGTCCCGCAGCCTGTCCAGCCCCGCGGTGTCGCCCGACGGACGCATCCTGGTGTACGTGCCCATCGAGCGCGTCCTCACCGAGGTGGGGGTGACCTTCGCGCCGCGGACGGGCACCGGACTGGTCTTCCAGCGCCTGGACCGCGACGAGCCCGTCCGCGCCTGGCGGCCCGACCTGCCCGGCGCCGTGGGGTTCCCGACCTTCGCTGCCGACGGCCGGTGGCTGGTCTTCGCGCAGTACCGGAACGATACCAACGGCGACGGTTCCATCGACGGGGCCGACAACGGCGTGGTGTTCCGCGTGGCCTTGGACCCTGCGACCGGCGTGCCGGCCCCGACGGCCGTTCCCGAGCAACTGACGTCCGCGGCGTGGAACTGCCAGTACCCGACGGCCGGCCGGGCGGCGCTGTTCGTCACCTGCGGCCACGAAGGCTCGCTGGACGTGTACCGACTGCCGCTGGACGGCGCCGTGCCGCCCGGCTGGGACCTCGCCCGGCTGGACGCCGAAACACGAGCCTCCCGGGATCCGTGGGAACGCCTCCTGATGATGGCCCGGGCGCTGTCCATGGAACCCGACGCGGGTCGGCGACAGGGACGCCTGCGTTCGATCGCGTTCGCCGAGGCCGATGCCGGGGACCTGTCGTCCGCCGATCAGCACGCCCGTGCCCTGCGACACGACGCGGGCGCGGGCGCCGCTGCCGCCGAGGCCGACGCGCTGCTGGAACTGGTCGACCACCGCCGGGACGAGCAGCGGTTCTTCCGCGGTTCGACGTCCGAGGAACGGTTCCAGGCCCTGGCCAGGGCGCGGGCCGAACGCATGCGGGCCCTGGCCGGAAGCGTTGCTCGACCGCTTCCCCTGGCGCAACTGGCCCTGTCCGAAATCCTGGGTTCTTCCGGTGACGAGGGGAACGCCCGGACGGCCTTCGATTCGGTGCCCCTGTCGTCCCTGGCCGACGCCGACCTGGTCCGCCTGTGGGCGCGACGGGGCGTCGAACTGCGACGCGCCGACGGCGATCGGGCCGGGCTGCTGGCCCTGTACGCAGCCCTGTCGGCCCACCCGGCCCTGGAGGCCCCCGACCGGCTTGCGTTTGCCGGACGATACGTGGCGGAACTGCTGCGGGGCCGGCCCGTCTCCCGCCGTGAAGCCGTTCTGGGACCGGCCCTGGCCGCCGCCCCTCCCGGTTCCGATCTGGCGTTCCGGCTGGACCTGGAAGTGCGCCTGTCGCCCCTGGGCAGCGGCGACCCGGAGGCCGTGCGCAAGGCCGTGTTCGATCTGTACCGCGGGACGCTGAACGCGCCCGAGGCGGGCTCGCCGGCGGACGGGGACAATGCCGAGCGCCGCAAGGTTCTGGCGCTGACCACCGCCCGCCGATCGGCCGCGGTCGATGCCGAGTCGGTCACCTACAATTTCGCCAACACCTGGGCGTCCGGCGTGCGCCGGGCCAGCCCGGACCGGAAGACCGCGGAAGCCCTGTACCGGGCCGTCGTCCTGGACCGGGCGTGGGGCGATCTGGCGGCCGGCAACGCCGCGGACGCCCGGGGACGCTTCTTTGAAGTGACGCTGCAGACCGGCGCCCTGGAGGCGCACGCTGGCTTCGTCGAATCGCGGCTGGCCGAAGGGAAGGACGATCTCGAAGCGACGTACGCAAGACGGTTCAAGGACGCGGCGGACGACCCGGAGCCGGCCTTCATGCGGGCGTACCGGATCGCCCGGGACGTTCCGGGCCTCGCCGATCCCGCAGAGGCCGGGCGGGCCGTGGAACGGGCCGACGCGCTCGCCGCTGGCGTCGCCGAGGCTCGTCCGAACACCTGGGAAATCCACCTCCTGCGAGGGTTCCTGGCGCATCGCCGCCACCTGGGTACCGGCGATCCGAAAGCGGCGGAGGATGCGTCGGCGGAGTATGCGCTGGCCCTGGACCTTGCACGGGACGCACCCCGGGCCCGCGCAACGCTCCTGCTGGAAGCCGGGCTGCTGCAGGCGTCGATCGGCAACACTGCCGCAGCGTTGCGGTACCTCGACGACCGGGCCCGGCTGCCCTTCGCGACCCCGGGCGCCGAACTGGCGCTGCGTCTGGCGAGGGCCCGGTGCCTGTTCCTGTCGGACCGCGACGTCGAGGCCGCCGACGAGGCCGACCTCGGCGTCGCCCTGACGGATGCCCACGCCGAGTTGGCCGCCCACAAGGCGCGGGCCCTCGATCGCGCGGCTCTGTATGCGTTCGCGGCGGGACGCCCGGCGGTCGCCGCCGTTCGGTATGCCCGCCTCCGCCCGCTGGCCGAGGCGGACGCCGGGACACCCACCGGGCGGCTGAACCTGGCCCGCCTGGACCTCGCGTCGGGCGCCGCGCTGCTGGCGGCCGGGCAGGTACCCCAGGCGCTGGTCGCCCTCGCCGCGGCCCGGCAGGCGTTCACCTCGATGGTCGCGCTGCCCGCCCCGGAGCCGGAGTTCCCGGGGCGCGCGCCCGGGATGCGCCCCTTCGACCGCCTGGACTTCGTGGTGATGGCCACGGCACTGGAGGCCCGGGCCCTGGAGGCCGCGGGCCGGCTGGACGACGCGGCCGCGAGGACCGACGACGTGGTGCGACTGCGTTCGGCCCGGCTGGCCGCCCGCGGCCTCGACGAGGACGTGCTGGCCCTGGCAGAGGCGGAGTACCATCAGGCGACGACCGCGTGGCGCCGGGGGGACAAGGCGGGGTTCGCGTCCCACGCCCGGGATTCCCTGGCCCGGGCACGCGAGTATTCCGAGCGGACCGGGACGCCCTGGACGTCGGCGGAGGTCCAGGCCCTGGCCGGCCTGGCCGAGGCGCACCTTCAGGGCGGTCTTGCGCTGCCCGGCGGCGGGCCCGACGTCGGCAGCGAACTGCAGGCGGGCAACGCCTTCCTGGCAACCCACCGCCTCGAGAGGCGCGACGCGGAACGGTTCCGGATCGGCCTTCTGGCCGCCCTGTGGCGCCTTCGGACCGCCGGCGAACCGGCGAGTCGTTGACCCGTCATCCAAGGAGGAACGATCATGGCCACCCGTACGCTCCGCCCCTGCAACGCCGCCTTGCGCGCGGCCGCGGCCGTCACCCTTCTGCTGGCAACCGTCGGGACGGGATGCTCCCCGGCGACGTCCACCGACGAACTGCCGGCCGGTGACGACCTGTCGCAGGCCGACGTTCCCCGGGCCGACACGCCCGTTGCGGTCACGTTCGCGTCCCTGTACGCGGGCTACTTCCAGGCCTGCACGCAGTGCCACACGCCGGCCGGTCGCTACGCCGGCATGGAAACGACCCTTGATTTTTCGACCGCCCAGACCGCCTGGACGACGCTGACCACGGGCAAGGCTGCGGGCCTGACCGGCAACGTCGAGGCCTGCAACAACGTCCACCTGCTGGGAGCCACGTACGAAACCAGCCTGGTCGTCGCCACCATCGACGAAACCGTCCGGGCGTCGTTCCTGGCTACCGGCCAGGGCCAGTGCGACCAGGCGGCGGTCACCGACATGACGCTGAAGGTCGCCGGCCAGGCGGCCCCATCCGCGGCGTTCCTCCGCGACCTCAAGGCCTGGATCGACGCCGGCGCCCTGCAGTAGCCTCGGTTCGCAGCCCGGGCGGTTCGGTCCACACGCGGATTCGACGGGAAGGGGTTCGGCGCGTTCGATCGGAAGTCAGTCGCGACGACGGCGGGCGGCGGCCATCACCAGCAGTCCCAGCAGCGCGGGAATCGCGGTCGCGGCGCCGGGCACGGCCCCCGCGACGCACCCGGACTTGCCGCTGCCCTGGTTGTCCCAGTATCCGTTCAGGTCCTGCGGCACGTAGGCGTCGCCGCCGACGGCGTCCTGCCCCGCGACCGTGTCGCCCCCGGCCACGTCGCTGCCCGGCGTCGCGTCGGACGGGGGCACGTACGATCCGTCCACCCACTTCACGATCGACCCGTTCGAGGAACCCATCCAGCAGGTCCGCGACGCGGTGCAGCCCAGGCCGCCCACGTAGCCGGCGTTGGACAGCGGGTCCGGCGACACCTCGACCAGCGCCCCGCCCCGGATTTCGTAGATCACGTGCGAGTAGTCGCTCTGGCCCTGGGGCACGTTCCCGACCAGCAGGCCGGTGGTCCCGTCGAACATCAGGAACGAATCGATGGCCTTGATCGCGGACACCGTGCCGCCGGGCGCCGGGATCGTCACGTCGTCCCAGGTCTGGCCGCCGTCGGTCGTCTTGCGCAGGATCGGCGCCGTCAGCGTGTGCCCGACCAGCCAGCCCTCCTGGGCCGACAGCATCTGGATCCTGTCGTAGGCCTCGGTCTTGCCCGTGAACAGGGCCGTCCAGGTCGTGGCGCCGTCCGTGGTCTTCAGCAGCGCGCCCGCGGGCTTGATCGCGGTTTCGTTCCCGTTGCTGTCGGATTCGACCGCGGAGTTCACGGCGAAGCCCGTCTGGCCATCGATGAAGGCCGTGCCGACGATCGCCATGTACTGCGTGGTATCGACCTTCGGCACCTTCCACTGGAACGTCTTGCCGCCGTCTGTGGTGTGGTCGATGACCGTCGCGCCCGACGACAGCCAGATGTCCTGGTCCGTCACCACGTTCATGCGGGTGAAGGTCCAGGTCTTCAACTGGGTCTTCGCGGGCCAGACCCATGTCTTGCCGACGTCGGTCGAGGTGATCAGGTTGTTCTGGATGACCACGCCGACGCTCATGTCGATACTGGACGCCAGGGCCAGGCACTTCTTGGCCGACAGGCAGCGGACGTCGTTCAGCACCAGCATCGCACTGGAGGTAAGTCCCTGCGCCGGCCCCAGCGTCCAGGTCGTGCCGCCGTCGCTGGTCAGCAGCATCACCGGCGTGGAGTTGCCCTGGCCGTCGTCCTTGGCCCCCAGCGCGAACGCGTGCGTATCGTCGGCCGCGCCGACCACGCCGACCCCCTTGCCCGCACCCGTCGTCTGCACGGTGATCGTCCCCGCCGCCTGGACGGTGATCGTCCCCGCCGCCCTCGCGAACGGCGAAACCGCGAGCGCCAGTGCCAGTCCGAGGAAACCGGTCGAGCGCACCATGATGCCTCCTGGAAGACCCATCCCGGGGCGTATTCTAGTCCTGCAGTCGCCGGATGGAAGTCCCTTCAAGCGCGTGGACGCGAAGATCTACTCGTCCCCGAACCCGAGGATCTCCTCGATGTTCGGGACCAGCACGATCTCGATGCGGCGGTTCTGGGCGCGGCCCTCGGGGGCGTCGTTCGACGCTACGGGCTGGAACTTGCCGTAGCCGGCGGCGGACAGGCGTTCCGGCTGCATGCCCATTTCGACCATGTACAGCACCACTTCCCGGGCCCGGTTCAGCGACAGCGTCCAGTTCATGTCGTCGGCGCCCACGTTGTCCGTGTGGCCGGCGACCTGGAACGTGCGCCCCTCGATCGACCGCAGGATCCCGGTCAACTGCGCCAGCGCTTCCAGGCCTTCCGCCTTCAGCTTGAACTTGCCCGTGTCGAACAGCACCTTTTCGGCCATTTCCACGATCATGCGGCCCTTGTCGGTGCGGATCTTCAACTGGCCCGCGGCGACCATCGACTGCAGCTTGCCCTTCAGCTCCGCCATCTTGGCCCGTCGGCGCTCGGCCTGGGCCTTCAGTTCTTCCATCTTGACCAGGGCCTGCTTCAGGTTGTCCGACAGGGCACTCTTCTCGCCGCCCATCGCCGCCAGTTCGGCCTGCAGGCGCGCCTTCTCGTTTTCCAGCCGGGTCCGGTCGGCGACGCACTTGCCCTTTTCGCCTTCCAGCCCGCCGATCTGCTCCTTCAGCGCGCTGGTGTCCTTCAGGTACACCTCTTCCTTGATGCCGCACCCCAGCGCGGTCACCGCCGCCAGAATCCCCAGTGTCCATCGCTTCATCTGCTACCTCCCGTCCCCGCGCAGCAGGGACCATGACAACCCCAGGAAGAACATCCAGGAGAATCCCGCCGACACCCAGCCGGCCACCGTCCGCGCGGTGCCCCCCTGGTCCAGCAGGATCACGGCTCCGAAGAAGAACGTCGCGAACAGGCCCCCCAGCAGGGCCCGGTTGGCCACCGCCGCCGTGTGCTGCTGCCGGGACTCCAGGTCCGCCGACCGCAGGGTCATCGTCAACTCGCCCCGACGCAGTTTGCGCAGCACCCGCCGGATGTCGAACGGCGCGTCCTTCAGCAGCGTCAGGCCGTCCATCACCGACCGGGCCACCACCTGCGAGTGCCGCTTCGCGTCCAGCAGCCGACGGACGTACACCTCGGTCAGGTACGGGCGGATGGCGTCCAGCGGCTTGAACTCCGGGTAGATCTGGTGGCCGATGCCCTCCATCGTGGCGATCGACTTGCCCACCAGCAGGAGGTCCGCGGGCAGGAAGACGTGGTGCCGGATGTTGACCGCCATCACCTCCTGCAGGAACGCCGCGACGTCCACCGACCCCAGATCCGCGTCGGAGTACCGGAACAGGATCGACCGCAGGTCCGACCGCAGGCCGCGCAGGTCGGTGTCGTCCCCGATCAGGTCGGCGTCCAGCAACTGGTCCACGACCATGTCCACGTCGCCGGTCAGCACCGCCACCATGAAGGCGAGCATCTCATCGACGCGCCGGGGCTCGATGGTGCCCATCATCCCGAAGTCCAGCAGGATGATCGTGCCGTCCTTGCCAACGAAGAAGTTGCCCGGGTGCGGGTCGGCGTGGAAGAAGCCGAACTCGAAGATGGACCTCAGGGTGAGCCGCATGCCCACATCGACGATCGCCTTCAGGTCCAGGCCCATCGCCACGAGCGCCTGGCGATCGGTGACCTTCACGCCCTCGACGCGCTCCATGGTCAGCACGCGACGGCGGGTCCACTCGGGGTACGAGCGGGGGACGACCAGGCCCGGCTCGTCCTCGAACATCTTCCGGTACCGCCCCATGCTGGCGGCCTCGGCGACGAAGTCCGTTTCGCGCTGCAGCGACTTGGTGAACTCCTCGACGATGGCCCGGGGCCGGAAGGGGCGCGTTTCGGGGACGCGGGACTCCAGCAGCCGGGCCAGGCCGGCCAGGATCCGCAGGTCCGCGGTGATCTGCTCGTTCAGGCGCGGCCGCTGCACCTTGATCACCACGGGTTCGCCGGTCCGCAGCGTGGCGGAATGGACCTGCGCGATCGAGGCGGCCGCGATGGGCACCTCATCGACCTCGGCGTAAACCTCCGCCATCGGGAGGCCCATCTCGGATTCGATGATTTCCTTCACGTCCTGGAACGGGAACGGCGGGACCCGGTCCTGCAGGTGCGTCAGTTCGTCCACCAGCGCCATCGGCACCAGGTCGGGCCGGGTGGCCAGCATCTGCCCCAACTTGATGAACGTGGGGCCCAGTTCCTCGAACACCAGGCGAAGGCGCTTTTCGACCGGGATGGGGGACGAGCGGGGGCGGCGCAACAACGCGCGGAACACCCCGCGGGCCCAGGCGCCGGGCCCCATCCGGGCCGCGATGTCCGCGAACCCGTGGCGGGCCAGGACGCCGGCGATGCTGCGCACGCGCCCCATGTCGCGCAGGCGCCACGTCATCACCACCAGGTCGATCGCGCCGCTCATCCAGCCTCCCGATCCGACGGGGACAGGTGGTCCCAGCCGGCCTTCAGCAGCGACTTGATCATCGCGCCCGCCGGGCCGGCAGCCCCCAGCGCGGCATCCAGCACCTCTTCCACCTCGCCGCGGTGGTCCCGCCCCTGCTCCTCGGACGCCTTCAGGCGATCCAGGATGTCGCGGCGGATGCGCTCGACGGCTTCGGGGGACAGCCCCCGGCGGACCTCGGGGCGGGCCAGGACGGCTTCCAGCACGTGGACGCGCAACAGTTCGGCGACGATCGATTCGATCCCGCGCTGGAGCGGCGGAACGGGCACGGCCTCCTCCTTCCCCCCGGTTGATCGCAGGGCCCCACCGGCTGAGGGCCCGGTCGGTGCGGGGGGTTCTGGCGGGGACTAGGATACCGCGAGACCCCTCCTCAGGGCCAGCATCTCACGGACGACGAGCGCGACGCGCCTTGCAGAAAGCACCTTGGAATGGCCGTGCGCCCTGGGCAGCGGCGCCGATATCGTGACCCATCCGGGGACCACGCCCAGCCGCATCAATTTCAGCGGCAGTTCCACGTTGACGATGAAGGAATCGCAGACCAGGCGGACGCGGTCCAGCCAGGCACGACGGAACATCATCGTGCCGGTGAAGCGGCAGCGGTCGCCCAGCAGGGCCCGCGCGGTGGCCTGGTAGCCGGCCGTCACGAGGACGCGGACGATGCCGTCGCCGCGGCGCTCGTAGGTGGACAGCACCAGGTCGTGGCGGTCCGTCAGCGGCAGGAAGCGTTCCAGGGTGTCGGGCGCGATCTGCCCGTCGCCCGGGAGCTGGGTGACCCATTCGGCGGTCGCCGCGCCGTACCCGCTGCGGATGGCCGTCCCCATCCCGAGGTTGCGGGGGTGGTGCACGACGGTGACCCGCGGGTCCTCCCGGGCGAGGACGTCGGCCCGCTCCCCGGTGCCGTCCGTCGATCCGTCGTCCACGACCACGACCTGCCCGGACGCCACGGAACGATCCAGGAACGCCAGGGTGGCGCGCACCTGGTCGGGCAGCGATTCGCGTTCGTTGAACGCCATGATCACGACCGACAGCGACCCGGGATGCCGCGTCACCTTGTGCCTCCGCCTCCGGCATCGCGATTGTAGTCCAGACCCCGCCGGGCACGCGGACGAAACACCACCGGGCAGGAACCTTGTTACACTGTCGCCGGTTCCCCACGGAGGCCGACCGTGCCGATCGACACCTTCACCTGCTTCGACGCCCACGTGCACGTCGGTCGCTGGCAGTCGCCGGACTTCGGCGGGCACGGCAGCGACCTGGCCAGCGTCGCGGGCGTCCTGTCCGCGGCAGGATTCACGGGCGCTCTGGTCATGCCCACCGACTCGGGCGACAACGCGGGCACCCTGTCGTCGCTGCAGGCCTTCAAGGGCCCGCTGTCGTTCCGTTTCGCCCCGTGGATCAACCCCCGGGACGCGTCGCTGCCGGCCTTCCTGGAAGCCAACGCCGGCCACATCGCCGCGCTGAAGTTCCACCCGTCGTTCTGCCGACTGCCGCTCACGGCCCCCGAGTGGCGCCCCTTCCTGCAGCATGCCGCGGACCGGGGCCTGCCGTGCGTGGTCCACTGCGGACGCTGGCAGGAGGTGGCCGGCTGGTCAATCACACTGGGGGTCGCAGCCTCGCTGCCGTCGGTCCCGTTCGTGCTGTCGCACATGGGCGGCGATTCGCCCGCCCTGGTCGCGGGCGCGGCCACGGCCATCCGGGAGCGCCGCCTGGACAACGCCCACCTGGGCACCGAAAGCATCCGGGAACCCTGGGTGGTGGGCCGCGCCATCGACGCGATCGGGTGCGATCGCGTCGTGTTCGGCAGCGACCACAACCTGAACCACCCCCGTTCGTTCCTGGCCGTCATCGATGCGCTGGGGCTGTCCGGGGCGGAGCGGGCCGCGATCCTGGGTGGCAACGCACGGCGGATCCTGGCCCCCCGGGCGGGCCAGACTGCTTGACAAGTCACCTCCGGAACCCCATTATCCCGCCGCGGAACAAGCCCCGAGACAGGGGGAGGTCGCGATGCCAACGTACGAATATCGCTGCAATGCCTGCGAAACCGAGTTCGAAGTCGAGAAGCGGATGTCCGACCCCGTGCAGGCGCCGTGCCCGGCATGCGGGTCCGATCAAACGCAGCGGTTGATCAGCCACTCGTCCTTCGTGCTGAAGGGTTCGGGCTGGTACCTCACCGACTACGCCCGCAAGAACGGGAAGAGCGACCCCGGCGACAACGGCGGCAAGCACGGGAAGCCCGCGGGCGACGGTCACAAGGACGGCGCCCCGGAACCGGCCTCCTCGACCCCCGCATCCGCGGCCGAATCGACGACTCCGTCTTCGCCCGCCGCGGCACCTTCCGCGGCGACGTCCGGATCGCCGTCGGCATCGGGTTCTGCCGGGGCGGCCTCCACGACGTCCCCATCGTCCTAGGGCGACAGAACAATTCCGTTTGACGCAGGCGGGATTCGATAGTAGCATTCCCCGCCTTGTGAGCATGGCCCGGCCGGGAGTTGCCGGATCCGGTAGAAACCAAGCGCAGTTCGGGAGTGAGCCAATGTCGATCGCAATCATCGGTAAGAAGATCGGGATGACGCAGTTCTTCGACGACCTCGGGAACCGCATCCCGGCCACCGTCGTGCAGGCGGGCCCCTGCGCGGTGCTGAAGGTCAAGTCCGCCGAGGGCAAGGACGGCTACGACGCCGTCGTCCTGGGGCTGGGCAAGGGCCGGGTCAAGTCGCTGACCAAGCCTGAAATCGGCATCTACGCGAAGCTGGGCGTCGAGGCGCCGGACGTCGTGAGGGAAATCCGCGTCACGCAGGACGAGGCGCTCCTCTACACGCAGGGCGAAAGCGTCGATGTGTCGCTGTTCCAGCCCGGCGAAAAGGTCGATGTGATCGGCCTGACCCGCGGCCGCGGCTTCACGGGCGTCATGAAGCGGTGGGGGATGCACGGCTTCCCGCGCACCCACGGCGTTCACGAAGTGCAGCGCCACGGCGGCTCGATCGGCAACCGTACGTGGCCCGGCCGTGTCCAGAAGGGCATGAAGATGCCCGGCCACCACGGCGATTCCAAGCACACCGGCCTGAACCAGAAGGTCGTGGCGGTGTTCCCCGCCCAGAACCTGATCCTGATCGAGGGCGGCGTCCCCGGCGCCCCGAACAGCGTCGTGACCATCCGCAAGGCGATCAAGGTCGCCATCCGGAAGAACGGCTGATCGCGATCGCCCCCGCTTCCCGTCGAAATCCCTCTTTCTTTCCCGAGTCAGGAATACCCGCGCCCGCAGAATGATTATCCTGGGTTCGTACGGGGACGATGCCGTGGATCGTGAGCCTGCCAGGTTCTCGCGGATCGCGGCCGCCGGCCTGGCCCTGCTGGCCATGACGGTGTCGCCGGCCTCGCCCCTGGCCGCGCCGGGCCCCGTCCGCGTGACGACACAATCCGTGGGGGCGGCCACCGGCGGCCGGTCCACGCCGACTCCCCGGGACGCCGCGGCCGTTCGGGATCTCCTGGCGCCGCACCTGTCTGCCGCAGACCTCAGGACCGTGATGGCCAGCGCGGCAACCGTATCCCGGGTGACGCGCCTGCTGGACGTGATGGCCTCAGGGCCCGGTCGCGACCAGTTCCTGGCGGTGGACGTGGTCCCGGTGCCGGGTGGCGGGCGCACCGTGTACGTTTCCCTGCGTCAGCGCGGCACGCTCGATCGATCGGAAGCCGATCGCTCGTATCGCCAGGAGTCCGCCACCACGGTAGGCGAGGTGGCCATCCTGCTGCGGCCCGTCGAGCCGCCCCCTCCGCCCGCGCCGACGATCGCGATGCCCGCGCAGCGCCCGGCTCCCGACGCCCTTCCGACGGGTTCGGCGCCCTGCTCGTCCGGCGATGCCGCCTGCTGGCGCCACGGCACGCTGCGCGAGTTGTTCGACCATCCGCCGTCCTGCGAGGCATACCTGGCCGAGCAGGACCGGCACGTGAAGCGCCTGGCCCTGGACTTCGACGTGAACGGCCGGGCGGTGCCCTCGGCGATCCCGGACCCGACCGCGCCGGAGCGGGCTCGGCAACTGCGCGCACGGGAATGGGCGGGCGCCTATCCGACCGGGGAAATCGACTCGGGCTTCGACGGATTCGCCAACCGCTCGATGCGGCTGACCAACGGCGCCCCGTGCGCGGCCCCCCGTCCGGCCCGACCCTCCGACGAGTGCAGCGCCGAGTGGGCCGAACGGTCGGTTTCGACGGTCCCGACCCTGGCCTGCACCCGGGAAATCGTGGATCACGAGCACTGGCGGGTAGGCGACGCGCTGGTCCGGGCGGCCGAGGCGCCCTTTTCGCCGATCGCCAGCCTCCCCATCGTCAGCCAGATCCTGGCGGCCAAGGCCCGGCGCGTCGCGGACGACACGTCCTGGCGAGGGGTGTTCGCCGTCCGCTGGATCGAGCGCCTGGCCGATGCCCGGGCCCGGGGGGACGCGGCCTACCAGGACCGGGCGGCCGCCAACCTGGCCGGGCCCCCCGAGGAGCGCCGCATCCTGGCTGCGAACCTGAGGCGCTGGCTGGCTTCGGCGGTCAACGCCCCCTGGCACGACACGATCCGCACCTTCTACGAGGAGCGGTTCACGGCCCTGTACCCAGAGGCGGTGGATGCCTGCGGGATGCCGTTGCTGGACGGGTTCCCGACGCGCCTGTGGTGGGCGACGAACTGGCTGGCAGCGGCCGGGCGCCGGGGACTGGCCCCGGAAGCGGCCGCGGAGCTGCTGCGCTGCGCGCCGGACAACGGCCAGGCGGTCGCGGTGTTGAAGGACCTGGCCCCGCACCTGTCCACGGACCCGCGCTTCGCTTCGATCGTGGGGCCGCTGGTGGCGTTGCTGTAGCCGGGAAGGAAGCCTGCCGTCAGTCCTGGTGGGCGGCCAGCGCGGCGACATCGATGTCGCCCTCGAACACGCGCGTCGCCGGCCCCTCGAGGGTCACCCCGGACAGGTCGCTGGCAACCGTCAGGCGGAGGGGACCGCCCGGCAGGTCCAGCCGGATGGGCTCGCCCGCCGGCACCCGGCCGGTCAGCACCGCGGCCACCGCCGTGGCCCCCGCGCCCGTCCCGCACGCCAGTGTCAGGCCGCAGCCGCGCTCGTACACGATGACGCGGAAGTGGGCCGGGCCCACCGATTCGGCGAACTCGATGTTGGCATGCCGCGGGAACAGGGGGGACGTCGACAGGACGGAACCGAAGCGCTGCGCCTCCGCGGTGTCCACGCCCTCGAAGATCACGAAGTGCGGGTTGCCCATGCTGACGCCGTTGCCCACGAATTCGCGCCCCATCGCGCTGGTCGCCACGCCGAGGATGTCGCCGGTGCCGCCCATCGGGATGAGGCCCCGGTCCAGGATCGGGGCGCCCAGGCCCACCGCCACGCTTTCGACCAGGCCGTCGGCGTCCAGGCGCACGCGGCAGGGCTTGACCCCCGCGAGGGTCTCGATCCGGATCTCGTCGTCGGTGACGCCCATCCGCTCCCGCAGGTGCCGGGCGACGCACCGGACCCCGTTGCCGCACATCTCGGCTTCCGATCCGTCGGCGTTCAGCACGCGCATGAACCACGGGGCCAGGCGGCCGCGCTCGATCAGCAGGATCCCGTCGGCGCCGATGCCGAAGTGGCGGTCGCACACCGCCCGGACCAGTTCGTCCGTCATCCAGTCGGGTCGGCCGTCCAGGGCCTCGACCACGACGAAATCGTTCCCGGTACCCTGGTACTTGACGAATCGCATGAATTCACCGCATCCAGCCCGGCGCAGATCCTAAGGTCGACTCCCTCGGAGGGCAAGGGTGCTACAATCCCGCCCGTCTGGGACGGGGCCTTCCTGATGGCGTGGGACGACACGGGATACCAGCGGCACATGCGGGATTTCCTGCGGCAGCTGGGCGAGGACCCGGACCGCCCGGGACTGGAACGGACGCCCTCCCGGGTGCTGGATTCCATGATGTACCTGACGCGCGGCCAGCGCGAAAACATCGAGGACGTGGTCGAGGACGGCATCTTCGAAGAGCACACCCGCGACCTGGTGCTGCTGCGCGACATGGAGTTCGTGTCCCTGTGCGAGCACCACATGCTCCCGTTCACGGGCCACGCCCACGTCGGCTACGTGCCGGACGGCCGCATCCTGGGCCTGTCCAAGATCGCCCGCATCGTGGATCACTTCGCCTGCCGCATGCAGGTGCAGGAGCGCCTGTGCGCGCAGATCGCCGACTGCCTGATGGAGGTCCTCAAGCCTGCGGGCCTGGGCGTCGTGATGACCGCGACCCACATGTGCATGGTGGCCCGCGGAGTCCGCAAGCAGGACGCCGACGTCCTGACCTCGGCGTGGCGCGGTTCCTTCGCGGGCGACGACCGGGCGCGGGAGGAGTTCCTCCGCGGCCTGGGGAAGCCATGACGGAGGGATTCGTGGTCGATGCGCCGATCCCGCCCACCCCCTTCGACCCCCGGTTCACGCTGGAGCGGGCGACGGCGCACCTGCACGCTCGCACCCCGCTGGAGGAACACCCTCCCGAGGGCGTTCGCAGGGCCGCCGTGCTGATGCTGTTGCGCGACGGGCCCGCCGGCCTGGAGGTCTTCCTGACCCGCCGCTCCCACGAGGTCAGCGACCACAAGGGCCAGGTCAGCCTCCCGGGTGGCGCAGCCGAGCCCGGGGACGCGGACAGCGCCGCCACGGCCCTGCGGGAAGCGAACGAGGAGGTCGGGCTGGACCCGACGCGGGTCCGGATGCTGGGCCGGCTGGACGACTACGTAACCATGACGGGCTTCCACATCGTGCCCTGGGCCGCCGCGATCGACGACTTCGACGGGCTGGCGGCCCGCACCCGGGAAATCGACGAGGTTTTCACTTTCCCGCTGGCCTACCTGGCCGACGAACGCCATGTCCTGCGCATGCCCTGGAAGCGCCTCGGGAGTCCCGAGGACGTCCTGTTCGTACCCTATGGCGACCAGTTGCTGTGGGGCGTTACCGCCCGGATCCTTTACCGCTTGCTGGAGATCCTCTCGTGACGACGTTCCGCAAGACCGCGATCTTCGATACCCCCGAAGGAACCGGCGTCCTGCAGGCCCTGAAGGCCGCGCGGACGGTCGTGCTGACCACGCACGAAGGCCCCGACGCCGACGGGATCGGGTCCGAAATCGCGCTGGCCCGCGCGCTGCGCCGCCTGGGCAAGCGCGTGTGGATCCGCAACCAGGACGTGATGGCACGACGCTTCCGGTTCCTGGACCGCGACGACGACGTCGTGGGCTTCAAGGCGGCGGTCGATACCGCGATCGTCGTGTCCGCCGACCTGGCGTTGCTGGTGGACACCGGCGAGTTCCGGCGGGCTGGCGCGGCCGGCGAGGCGTTCGCGACCCGCACGCACCCGACGTTCGCGCTGGACCATCACGCGCCCAACGGAAACACGATCCACGGCATCCTGGGCAGCGAATTCAGTTCGACGGGCGAGCTGGTCACGCACCTGCTGTCCCGCCTGGGCATCGCGCTGTCGCGCGACATCGCGGACCCGCTGTTCGCTGCGGTCCTGTACGACACGGCCCAGTTCCGCTTCTGCCGCAACGACGCCGACGTGTTCGCGACTGCCGCCCTGCTGGTCGAGGCAGGTGCCGACGCCGAGGGCATCGGCAAGGCCCTGTTCGGCACCATGTCGAAGGATTCCAAACTGCTGGAGTCCCGCGTCCTGAACACGGCCCGGTTCGAGTGCGGCGGTCGCCTGGTGTGGTCGGTCATCGGCCCCGACACGACCACCGGCCTGTCCGTCGATCGGGACGAGGTCCGTTCCATGGTCAACGTGCTGGGCGACATCGACGGCGTGGAAATCGCCTGCCTGTTCAAGGCCGACCACAACCGCATCAAGGTCAGCCTGCGCAGCCGGGGCACGGTGCCGATCGTGGACGTGGCGGAGGCCCTGGGCGGCGGCGGGCATCCTTTCGCGGCTGGCGGGGAACTTCCCCTGGACCTGGAAAGCGCCATCGCCACGGCGCTGCCGATGCTGCGGGCGAAGATCGGGTGAAGGGCGCTAGACGATCTGCGGCGCCTTCACTTCGCCGCTGATGTCCACATCGACCTCGTAGTTCTCCGGCTTGATCGTCAGCACCATGCAGTGGGCGCGGCGGACGACCTTTTCGGTCTGGCTGCCCAGCAGCATGTGCTTGACGCCCGTGTAGCCATGGGAACCCAGCACGATCAGGTCCGCGCGCTTCTCCCAGGCAAAGCGGCAGATCTCGAGGTAGGGCTTGCCCGCGCGGATCTCGATGCGGACCTTGCGGCGATCCACCTCGGCCAACCCCCCTTCCTCGAACAGCTCGTTGACGCGACGGTGCACGCCCGCCTGGATGCGATCCATTTCCGACGCCTGGCGCTCCATGTCCTCGCCGGTGTCGAACGAGGCGATCGGTTCCACGACGTGCAGGACGTCCACGGCGGCGTCGTACTGCCTGGCGATCTTGAGGCCGATGTAGAAGGCCCGGCGCGACGTGTCCGAGAAGTCGATCGGGATCAGCATCCGTTCCACTTTGAAGTTGAAGTCCATGATGCACTCCTTCTTCTGATGCGTTGACTATGCCTTCAGAGAGGGATGTTACCATGCTTTCGCGGAGGATTGGTGTCCCGCTTGTCCGCCATGGTAGCCAGGGCCGACGCCAGGTAGCGGCGGGTGTCGCGCGGGCGGATCACGGCATCGACGAACCCCCACTCGGCCGCCTGGTAGGGATTGGCGAAGCGTTCGCGATACGCGTCGGTGCGTTCCTTCCGGGCGGCGTCGGGGTCGGGCGCCCCCTCGATTTCACGGCGATCCAGGATGTTCACGGCGCCGTCCGGCCCCATCACCGCGATTTCCGCCGTGGGCCACGCCAGGTTGAAATCGCCCCGCATGTGCCGCGAGGACATCACGATGTACGCGCCGCCGTAGGCCTTGCGGCAGATGACGGTCAGTTTGGGCACGGTGGCTTCCGCATACGCGTATACCAGCTTGGCGCCATGGCGGATGATGCCCCCGGTTTCCTGCTCGGTGCCGGGCAGGAACCCCGGGGTGTCCACGAAGGTCACGATCGGCACGTTGAAGGCGTCGCAGAACCGCACGAACCGGGCCGCCTTCACCGCGGCGTCCATGTCCAGGCAGCCGGCCAGCACCGCGGGCTGGTTCGCCACGACTCCGATCGTGCGCCCCGCCAGTCGCGCGAAGGCGCACACGATGTTTTCCGCGTAGTACTGGTGGACCTCGAGGAAGCGCCCGTCATCCACCACGCGGCCGATGACCTCCCGGATGTCGTAGGGGCGCGACGACTCCATCGGCACGACCTCGTCCAGCGTGGCGTCCACGCGGTCGGGCGGGTCCTGGGTGGGAACCACCGGCGCGTCCGAGGCGTTGTTCTGCGGCAGGTACGACAGCAGCTCGCGGATCAGGTCCAGGACGCCTTCCTCGTCCGGCGCGACGAAGTGCGCGACGCCGCTCTTGCGGGCGTGGGTCGCGGCACCGCCGAGGGCCTCCTTGGTCACCTCCGCGTGCGTCACGGTTCGGATGACGTCGGGTCCCGTGATGAACATGTGGGAGCCCCGTTCGGCCATCAGCACGAAGTCCGTGATGCCGGGGGAGTACACGGCGCCGCCGGCGCAGGGGCCGAGGATGGCGCTGATCTGCGGGATGACGCCCGACGCCAGCGTGTTGCGCAGGAAGATTTCGGCGTATCCGGACAGGGCGACCACGCCTTCCTGGATCCGGGCGCCGCCCGAGTCGTTGAGCGCGATGATCGGCACGCCAACCTTCACGGCCAGATCCTGGATCTTGCAGATCTTGCGCGCGTGGGCGACGCCCAGGGACCCGCCCAGCACCGTGAAATCCTGGGCGTATACGAACACCGCCCGGCCGTCAATCCGCCCGAACCCCGTGACCACGCCATCCCCGGGGACGACCTGCTTTTCCATGCCGAAATCGTCGCAGTGGTGCGACACGAAGGCGTCCATTTCGACGAACGAACCCGCGTCGAGCAACTGGCCGATGCGCTCGCGCGCCGTCAGCCGGCCCTCCTGGTGACGCTTCGCCACCCGCTCGGCCCCGCCCCCGGCCTGGGCGACCGCCTCGAGCGTTTCCAGCCGTGCCAGCAGGCGATCCCGATCCTCGAACGCCATCCGAACCTCCCTGGAAACGGGCCAGGTATCGGCCCGGGCAGTGCGGCCCCGCCGACTTCAGCGCGCGACCCGCTCGTACAGCGCCTCGTAGGCCCGCGCCGAGGCCTCCCACGAAAAGTCCTCGGCCATGGCGCGACGCTGGATCTCGAGGTAGCGAGCCTTGTCGTCCCACAGGTCCCGGGCCCGCCGAATCGCCCAGGCCAGGGAGGCCCGATCGAACGCCCGGAACTTCAATCCCGTGCCGCGCCCCGGCTCCTCGTCCACGTCCCGCACCGTATCCTCGAGCCCGCCGGTCGCATGGACCACCGGCAGCGTCCCGTAGCGCATCGAGTAGATCTGGTTCAACCCGCACGGCTCGAACCGCGACGGCATCAGGAAGAAGTCCGCTCCCGCCTCGACGATGTGCGCGAGGGGCTCGTCGTAGGCCACGCGCAGCGACACGCGCCCCGGATGCCGCCCCGCGGCCGCCCGGAACGACTCCTCCACGGCCCGCTCGCCCGTGCCCAGCACCACCAGCGACCCGCCAGCCGCCACAAGGTCGTCCAGGCACCCCGCCAGGAGGTCGTGGCCCTTCTGCGACGTGAGGCGCCCCACGACCCCGAACAGCGGGCCGTTCGGTTCAGGAAGGCCGAAATCGGCCAGCAACCGGTCGCGGCAGATCGCCTTGCCCGCCATGTCGGCAGCGGAGTATTGCGACGGGAGCAGCGCGTCGGTCGATGGTTCCCAGGCGCCGTAGTCCGCGCCGTTCAGGATGCCCGAGAAGCGGTCGCCCAGGGCCCGCAGGACCCCGTCCATGCCCACGCCGCCCTGCCGCGTGCAGACCTCCCGCGCGTAGGTGGGACTGACCGTCGTCACGGCATCCGCATGCACCATGCCCGCCTTCAGGAACGACACGCGTCCCCAGAACTCGACCCCGCCATACGCGCGGAAGCAGTCCCAGGGCAGGCCGACTTCGGGCATCACCTGGGCGGGGAACAACCCCTGGTAGGCCAGGTTGTGGATGGTCAGGACGGTCCCAGACAGTTCCAGGTGGTTCAACTGGTTGAACATCGGCACCAGGCCGGCCTGCCAGTCATGGCTGTGGATGACGTCGGGGCGTCGGCGCAGGGCACGCATCAGGCGGAAGGCCGCGGCGGCAAAGAAGGCGAACCGCAGGTAGTTGTCCGGGTAGTCCCCATCCCGCGTCCCATATAGTTCGTCACGCCCGAACCATTCATCGCAGGCCAGGAAATAGACGGCCGTCCCCTCCGGCAGCGCAGCCTCGTGCACCGCGAAATCGCAGGTCCGCCCCCCCAGCGTCACCGGGAAGCGGAGCGCCGTCGGCCGGATGCCGTGACGTGCGGCGTTGACCTTCCGGTACAACGGTGTCACCACGGCGACCTTGTGGCCGCGACGGCTCAGGGCTTCGGGCAGGGCGGCAGACACGTCGGCAAGCCCCCCCGTCTTGCTGAAAGGGACCACCTCGGATGTGACGTGCAGCACGTCCGCCATGTCGCAGAGCCTCCCGCCGCCCTCGGCGCGGAAGTCTACCATGTTCGACCGTCAAGGGGAGGGCTGTGCTGGCGGCGGTTCCTGTGTGGGGACGGGAAGCCACTCCTGCCACGCCGAACCGTCGCGCAGCCGGTACCTCACGGATTCGAACCCGCGGTGCGACAACTCGCCCTGGAACTTCTGCAGAAGCGTCTGGAAATCCGGGGCGTCGCGCACGACGAACTGGAGCAGGAAGTGAAGCGGATCCGAGCACTGCGTTTCGGCATACAGGCGCGGACGGGCCTTGTCCCCCCGGGAGAAGACCGTCACCTGGAACACGACAGTCCGGGCCAGCTTCGTGGCCTCCAACTGGAAACGGCTGTGTTCCTGCATCATCGTGCGGATTGTCGCACCGCCCCCTGGACCGCGTCAAGACAGCGCTCTGCGCGAACGAGGATTGACGGCCGGTTGGAACGCTTGATACAGTCCCCGTGAATGGCGTATCCAGGGATCGACTCGGAAAGCGGGACGACCGGGCATACCTCGCGGCGCCGTTCCTCGGGGGGGGGAAGGGACGATGAATCATGACGGCTCCCGGTCAGGCGACCTTCGCCTGCCGGTCTCGTTTTCGGTCAAGTACCAGATCCGGGGCCAACCGGCGACCGGGGTCGCGGTCAACGTTTCGCCCGACGGGCTTTGCCTGCGGACCGACCAGCAGTTGAAGGAAGGCCAGGTGCTGGTCCTCAACCTGTCCGCTCCCGGGTACGCCGAAGTCGAAGTCCAGGCGCACGTCCGCTGGGTGCAGGAAATGTCCCCGATGCTTCAGCCCACCTTCCCGTGGGAAGCCGGCATGCGCATCGAAGATCCACTGCCCGGGTACCTGGAAATGTTCCACCGCGAAAACATCCGTTTCGTGGACTACCGTGACGCACCCCGGTATCCCCACCTGATGCGGGTGATGCTGGCGGGTCCCGGCACCTGGGAAACCACCTTCGCCCTGAACATCGGACGCCGCGGATTGTTCGTTCGAACCGAACAGGATCTGGACCAGGGGGCGCTTGTGGAGATCCGGGTGCACGTGCCCGGCCTTGGGGACGCCATCCCGATACGCGCCGAGGTGGTCCATCGAATGACCCGGCAGCAGGCCAAGGACGTCGGGGCGGAACCCGGGATCGGCGTCCGCGTGGCCACGGTGCCCGCCTGGGCCCGCGAGGCGTGGCAGGCCTATGTCGCGGCGCTCGAGGAGCGCTACGCCGTCTGACCGTGCGGGTGGAAGGGCGGGACCGCCCTCTGGTGCGGATGCCCTCCCCTGCCGACGCCTTTCCGCGCTACAATCCGTCGCCATGACCGACACCGACCGCAGCCGCCGGGCCTCTGCCATCGTACTGGTGGGGATCTTCCTGTACCTCGGGGGGATCGTCGCATCGCACTGGCAGCCATACTCGTTCCTGTTCCGGGACGGATCGTTCTATGCCCAGACGAATCGTTCGATCGCGGAAGGCGTGACGCTGCGCCAGGAAGGCGTGCAGCCGAGGTCCTGGTACGACGGCAGCCTGCCGTGGCTGAAGAACGTCGATGACGCCTGGTCCAACCTGTCGATCGGCGAAAACGGCGAATGGTACCCCAAGCATTCCTACCTGATGCCGGTGGCATCGACGCCTTTCTTCCTTCTGGCCGGCCCGACCGGGCTGCTCCTGTTCAACGTGCTGGCGATGGCCCTGGGACTGTTCGCCGGGTACCGAGTGGCGGCGCGGGCGGTCGGCGATCTGCCGGCGGCGGTGGCCGTCTTCGGTATCATGACGACGCCGCTGGTGCCCTACCTCGCCTATGCCTACAGCCACGACGTGTTCTACGGGGCACTGGTCGCCTGCGGGGCCGCGGCCCTGGTCGCCGGACGGCACGGCGCTGCGGGGTTCCTGATGGGACTGGCGATCTATGCCAAGGCCACCAACGTCATCCTGGTCGTTCCGATGGCGCTGCTGCTGTTCCGGGGCGACCGGCGGGCGTTCCTGCGGATGGCGGTCCTGGGCGCCATCCCCCTGGCGTTCTACGGGCTCGCGAACTGGGTCATGTACGGGGCGCCCTGGGTCGCATCGTACAACCGGATCCTGGTCGTCAAGAACGGGATCCAGGAGGTCGTGTCGTACTCGGACGCCTTCGCGAATCCCCTGGGCCGCGGCCTGATGCGGTACTTCCAGCCTTCCGGGGAAGGCGAGTTGTGGCAGTCGGGGGCCGTCGCCGTGATCGCATATGCGGGACTGGTCCCGCTGGCGTTCGCATCCTGGCGGATGGCGGCCGGCCTTGCCCTGGCATCCTCCGCGTACGTGCTGGTGTTCGCGGTGTACGAATACGGCGGTGCCCGCTTCTTCATGCCCCTGGTGATGCTGGCGACGGTTCCCGGGGCGGCGCTGGTGGATGCAGGGGGCCGCGGAGTGCGGGCCCTGCTGGAAGGGTCCGGCGCGATCCTTCGAACCCGCCCGGGCGCCCGGGCCGTCGCGATCCTTCTGGGCGGGCTGCTGATCGGGCTCTGCTCGGCGTGGCTGGCCGGTGTCGTGACGGGGCACGCCGGCGCCACGATGGCGGCCGACGTCGAGCGCCTGCGGGTCACGTCCGACCAGGCGCCGTGCGACTACTTCAACATGGCCCACCAGAAGTGGGAGTGCTCCGGGATCGACCGGGACGACCCCTTCTACACGGGGCTGGCCCTCGCTCCCCAGTGCGCGTTCGCGCCCTCCCCGGTGCTGCGGGTGCCGCCCGGAACCGGCAAGCGTGCCCGGGCCGTCGAGTGGCGCCCATCGATCGGCGGCGCCCGGTTGGTGTTGTCGTACGGGCTGGACACCGGGTCCCGCGGCGAGCCGATCCGGTTCACGGTACGGGTCGGCGGGACCCAGGCGTTCGAAGGCACGGCATCGGTCGCCGGGAAATGGGAGCGGGCCGAAATCGATGTTCCGATCGGCCCGGAACTCCCGGTCGTCGTCCGGCTGGAGCCGACCTCGGCCGAAGCGGCGCTGTGCCTGGACGCATCGATCGTGGAGTGAAGCCGCCCCGGGGATCACCCGGGAGGCGGCTGGGGCGCCGCGAACCTCTTCATCACGTCGGGCCACAACAGCGCTTCGGGGTCGTCCAGCACTTCGCCCCGCAGCAGCCGGACCCGGATCGTCGTTCCCGCGATCCGCAGGACGTCGCCGTCCTTGACGCGCACCCGACGGACGATCGGGACGTCGTTCAGGTGCGCTGCGGCGCCGCCCTCGACCGGCATCGCATAGGTCCCGGCCAGGCCGAAGTTCTCGATCACCAGGCACGGCCGATCGACCCCGGCCAGGACCAGGTCGGAACCCGCGCCCCCGATCCCGATCTCCCTCAGCGGAGTGGCCACCGCGTGCCACGGACGCATCCCCGGCGCGGCCGGTGGGGCCACCAGCAGAAGCGAGGCGACGTCCGATGCCTTCCCGCCTTCGCCCAGCCTCAGCCGGACGTCGCCGATCCGCACCACGTCGCCCCAGCGCATCTCCTCGGACCACGTCTCCAGGCGCTCCCCGTTCAGGTGGACCGCAGCCTCCTCGACGCGCCGCAGGTGGAACTGCCCCTCGGCCCACGTGATCAGCAGGTGGTGGGAAGCGACGGACGGTTCCTTGATCCGGACGTTGTTGTCCTCGGCCGACCCGACCGACGTGACCGCGTCGCGGAACCGGTACCGGTAGATGCGGTCGCGGACCTCGATGAACAGGTACGCCTCGATCGGCAGTGCGGAATCGTTCATCGCGACCTCTCCGGCCCGGGCGGAATCGGGCGGTTCAGGACCGCAGCACGGCGAGGGCCTCGTCGATCCGGGCCATCGTCGCCTGGAGGTCGGTCTCCTTCTCGCGTTCGCCCTCGACGACCTCTTCCTTCGCCCGCGCCACGAACTCCGGGTTCGACAACTTGCGCTGGACGACTTCCAGGTCCTTGCGGGACTTTTCGCGCTCCCGCTCCAGGCGGACGACCTCCGCGGCCAGCCGCTCCGCGCCGATCAGCACGTAGCAGTCCGCCGCGGACGCCACCGACACCGCGGCACCCGATGGGCGGGTCGCATCGGCGTCGATGACCAGGTTTGCCGTGCGCCCCAGGCGCATGACGTCGTCGGCATGGGACAGGAGGTGCGCGCCGATTTCCGGGGACCGGGGCCGGACCACCACGTCCACGCGGTCCGACGCCGGAACGCCCGCCTGGGACCGCACGCCGCGGATGGCGGTGATGACGTCCAGCACCTCGTCCAGCACCAGCGCGTCGGCCGTGAAGGCGGGCAGGTCCAGGCCTTTCGGGTACGACGCGATCATGATGCTGTCGGGGGCATCCGGCAGCATCGGCCGCAGGCGCTGCCACAGTTCTTCGGTGACGTAGGGCATGAACGGGTGCAGCGCGCGCAGAATGTTGTCCATCGCGACGATCAGCACGGCCTGCGTCGCCTTCCGCCGTTCGCCACCCTCGTTCAGAGGGCCCTTGGCCAGTTCCAGGTACCAGTCGCAGAAACGGTGCCAGGTGAACTGGTACAGCGTCGATGCGGCCTCGTTGAAACGGAACTCGTCCAGGGCCTTGTCGGTTTCCGCCATCGCCTCGTGCAGGCGCGTCAGGATCCAGCGGTCCGCCGGGGACAACTGCGATTCGTCCGGCAGCGTGGCGACGCCCTCGAAATCCTCCAGGTTCATCAACGCGAACCGGGCCGCGTTCCACAGCTTGTTGACGAACTCGCGGTAGCCCTTCAGCCGGTCCACGGACAGCTTGATGTCGCGCCCCTGGGCCGTCATGTTGGCCAGCGTGAAGCGCAGCGCGTCGGCGCCCACCTCGTCCACGACCTCCAGCGGGTCGATGACGTTGCCCTTGGTCTTGGACATCTTGAGGCCCTTTTCGTCGCGCACCATCGCGTGCAGGAACACGGTGCTAAAGGGCACGTCCCCCATGAAGTGAAGGCCCATCATCATCATCCGGGCGACCCAGAAGAAGATGATGTCGAAGCCCGTTTCCATCACGGTGTTCGGGTAGAACGTCTGCAGCGCCTTCGTCTGGTCGGGCCAGCCCAGCGTCGAAAACGGCCACAGCCCCGACGAGAACCACGTGTCCAGCACGTCCTCGTCCTGCCGCCACGCGGTGCCGCCGCATTTCGGGCAGGCCATCCCGTCGGCGGGGGCCTCGGTGGCGACGTGCATGTGGTCGCACCCACCCGCGGTGCAGTACCACACCGGGATCTGGTGGCCCCACCACAGTTGGCGGCTGATGCACCAGTCGCGGATGTTTTCCATCCAGTTCATGTAGGTCTTTTCCCAGGAGTTCGGGATGAAGACCGTGCGGCCGTCCTTCACCGCGGCGATCGCGGGCTCGGCCAGCGGCTGGGTGCGAACGTACCACTGGAGGCTGACCGTCGGTTCCACCACCACGCCCGAGCGCTGGCAGTGGCCCACCCGGTGCGTGTAGTCCTCCGTCTTGACCAGGTAGCCCTGCGCCTCCAGGTCCGCGACCACCCGCTTGCGCGCCGCGAACCGTTCCAGGCCGCGATACGCCGGGGGCACGTTGTCGTTCAGGTGCGCGTCCGGGGTCAGGATGCTGATGATCGGCAGGTTGTGCCGCAGCCCCGTTTCGAAGTCCGAAAAGTCGTGCCCGGGCGTGATCTTCAGCGCGCCGGTGCCGAAGTTCAGGTCCACCGCCACGGCGTCCGCGATGATCGGGATGTGCCGGTCCGTCAGGGGCAGCAGCACCGTACGACCGATCAGGTGCTGGTGCCGCGGGTCGTCGGGATGCACGGCCACCGCGGTGTCGCCGAACAGCGTTTCCGGGCGCGTCGTGGCCAGCACCAGGCGCTCGTCGCTGCCGTCCACCGGGTAGGCGATGTGCCACAGGTGGCTCTTGATTTCCCGTTCCTCGACCTCGAGGTCCGACAGCACGGTCATGATCCCCGGGGACCAGTTCACCATGCGCTGGGCCCGGTAGATCAGGCCCTCGTTGAACAGCTGCACGAACACGTGGCGCACGGCGCGCGACAGGCCCTCGTCCAGCGTGAAGCGCTCGCGCTCCCAGTCGACCGACACGCCCAGCGCGGTCATCTGTTCCGTGATGCGGGCGTGGCAGGCGTCCTTCCACTTCCAGACTTCCGCCAGGAAGGCCTCGCGGCCCAGGTCGTGGCGGCTGGTGCCCTTCTTCTGCAGCTCGCGTTCCACGACCATCTGCGTCGCGATGCCGGCGTGGTCCGTGCCGGGCAGCCACAGCGTGTTGTAGCCGCTCATGCGCTTCCAGCGGATCAGCAGGTCCTGGATCGCGAAGGTCAGCCCGTGGCCCATGTGCAGGTGGCCGGTGACGTTCGGCGGTGGGATGACGATGCAGTAGGGCGGCTTGTCGCTTTCGTCTTCCGCGTGGAAGTATCCGGCATCGCGCCAGACCTTGTACCACCGATCCTCGACCACCTTGTGCTCGTATCCTTTGGACAGGGGCTCCATCACGTCTCCCGATGAATCAACGGCTGGGGATTATAGGCCATCGGAGGAGGCGGGACCAGAGCGCGAGCATCAGTCCGTCGCGAACAGCGCCTCGACGAACTCGTGCGGGTCGAAGGGGCGCAGGTCGTCCAGGCCCTCGCCCACACCGACGAAGCGGATGGGCAGGCCCAGGTCCCGGGCGATCGACAGCACCACGCCGCCCTTGGCCGTCCCGTCCAGCTTGGCCAGTACGATGCCGGTCACGTCCACGGCCTGCTGGAACACGTCGGCCTGGCGGATCGCGTTCTGGCCCATCGTCGCATCGAGGACCAGCAGCACTTCGTGGGGCGCGCCAGGGACGGCCTTGCCCAGCACCTTGTGGACCTTCTTCAACTCGTCCACGAGGTTCACGTTGGTGTGCAGGCGGCCCGCGGTGTCGGCGATCACCAGGTCGGCGCCGTCCGTGACGGCCTTGCGGCATGCGTCGAACATCAGCGACGCCGGGTCCTGGCCGGGATTGCCGGCCACGACGGGCACGCCCACGCGTTCGCCCCAGATGACCAACTGGTCCATGCCCGCGGCCCGGAAGGTGTCGCCCGCGATCAGCAGCAGGCTGCGGCCCTTGTTCTTGTAGAGGTGCGCCATCTTGCCGATGGTGGTGGTCTTCCCGGTGCCGTTGACGCCCACGACCATGATGACCGCGGGGGCGCCCGCCTGCCCCACGGCCTTCGGGGCGCCGTGCTTCAGGGGTTCCAGGATTTCCAGCGTCTTCTTCTGGAAGAACTCCATCACCTGCGGGCCCAGGTCGCCCCCCGAGGGCTTGAACTCGGTCTTGAGCGCCTCGATGAGCATCGTCGCGGTCTTGACGCCCACGTCGGCGGTCAGCAGCGCCTCTTCCGCCTGCGCCAGCAGGGCGTCATCGACGGCGCCGCGCTTGAATGCGTCCAGCAGGCGGGCGACGAAGCCCTCCTTCCGGGTGCGTTCCAGGCCCGCGCCCAGCGGCTTGACCGTGGGAATCGCCACGACCAGCTTCGGCGCGGCCGGCGGTTCGGGCACGGGGACCGGGGCGGGCTTGCGCTTGCCGTCGATCATCGGGACGGCGCGGCCGGGGGCTTGCGGGGTGGCACGGCCGGGTGCCTGGGTGCCCGGGGCCGCCGGGCGCTGGGCGGTACCGGGCCGCGACGGCGGGCCCTTCACCGGAGGTGCGGCACGGGCCGGCGGCGGTGCGACGACCTCGTCGTCATCGTCGGACAGGTCGCGGGACGGCCGCTTCTTCGTCATGCGGACCGCGGCCATGCCGATCAGGGCGGCGAGGCCCAACGCCAGCAGCAACGCAACGATTGCGGAGGGGTCCATGGGTCCTCCAGGCATCCGGGAAACCGGGGCGCATGGTAGTCGACGGGGGGGCGATCGTCAAGCAACGGCGCGGGGGAACGCAGGGCGAACGCGCCGTTGCGGTCCGTCGCTGCATGCCCCTTCGCGGCAAGGGCTCCCCCGACCCGGGGGCACCGTCAATCCAGCCCCGCCAGCACGCACTTGAGGTACTCGCCCTCGGGAAACGCCGGGTGGACGGGGTGGTCGGGTGCCGCCCCACGGACCGACAGCAGCGACAGGCGCCGTCCGGCCTGGGTCGCCGCATCCCGCAGGATTTCGAGGAAGGCGTCGCGGCGAACGGCGGAACTGCACGAGCACGTCAGCAGCATGCCGCCCGGTGCCACCGCCGCGATGGCGTCGCGGTTCAGGTGCAGGTAGCGCTGGAGCGCGGCATCGAGGTCCTGCCGGCCGCCGGCCAGTTTGGGCGGATCGCAGATGACCAGGTCCCACTGGCCCGCGTGCTGCAGGCGCTCGCGTACGTCGCCCTCCTCGAAGCGCGGAGCCAGGCCGTTCCTCGCCGCGGCGGCATTCGCCAGCACCAGCGCGGGACCCGACGAATCGATCCCCAGCACCTCGCTGGCCCCACCCGCCGCAGCGTTCAACGCGAACCCGCCCGTGAAGCAGAACAGGTCCAGGACGCGCCGGTTCGCGGCGAGCGACCGGACCAGTGCGCGGCTGTCCCGCTGATCGCAGTAGAAGCCCGTCTTCTGGCCCCGCCAGGGATCGGCCAGCAAGGCGATGCCCGCCTCGTGCACCTCGATGGGTTCCCGGGGCTCGGGCACCGGGAGGGTCGCCATGGCCTCTTCGCGCCTCAGGGCCGCCGGCACGCGGTGGACGACCTCGACGTCGCCGGCCGCGGCCCGGATGGCCGCCTCGATGGCCGGACGATGCCGCTCGGTCCACAGGGCCGTTTCGGACGCCACCGCCACGCGCCCCATCACATCGACCGTCAGGCCCGACAGCCCGTCGCCCTCGCTGTTGAGGAGGCGCCAGGAGTCCGTGGCCCCCGACGGCAGGCCCAGGCGGCCGCGCATCCTGGCCGCGGCCGCAACGCGTTCGGCGATCACCCCCTCCGGGTCGTCCGGCAGCGAGGTTTCCCGGGCCAGGCGCGTCACGCGAACCCGGTACAACGACCCGGGGTGGAACCAGCCCGAGCCGATCCGCCGCCCCTCGGCATCCTGCACGTCCACCCAATCGGCAGGCAGCGGCTCGCCCACGACCTCCGCCACGGCGCCGGAAAACACCAGCGGGTTGCCGTGCCAGAAGGGGCGCGCGCGCCCCGGGCGCAGGCGGACGATCGGTCGAACCATGTCCTTTCTCCAGCCGACGCGGGCGCGCGGGCCTCGACATCAACAAGCGCCGACTTGGCGCCCCGGTGCAAGCGATCCTACGATCGCCGCGGGGCCGTGGCAAAGGCGGCGCTGGCCGGGCGCGACGAAGAGGCCGAACCGGGACGCCGTGCGGACGCCTGCACGACCGGGATCGCTGGCGGGAAGAGGGGGTCGGGTTGCGAGGGAAGGCGGCAGCATTGCTGGGCATCCTGGCCGTCGCGGCAGGCTGTGCGACGACCTCGACGACCACCGGCGGCGCCCGAGCGCCCGCCCGGGCCCGACGATCCACCATCGTGACCGACACCTCGAACCCGAAGGCATCCGACCGGTGCCGCGACCTTCTGCCGCTGATCCGGAAGGCTGCGTCCGAGGCCAACATGGACCCGGCGCTGCTGGTCGGCCTGGTCCGCACGGAAAGCAACTTCCGCCCCGACGCCCGCAGCGGAGTCGGCGCGATGGGGCTGACGCAGGTGATGCCCCTGACCGGCCGGACCAAGAAGTGCGGCGACCTGTCGAACCCCATGGAGAACCTGCGCTGCGGCGCCCGGGTGCTGGGGGCCTTCCTGGCCTGGTACAAGGGCGACATCTACCTGTCGCTGTCCGGGTACAACGCCGGGCACGGCATGCCGGACAAGGCGGCGCGCATCCACGGGCTCCCTGCGAACGCCGACTATGTCGAAGCGGTGCTGTGGGGCCGAGCGCGCTTCCTGAACAGCGGCTGCGATTTCTGAATCCCGCGGTGACCGGGAGCCTGTCGGGACATGGGGCCCGTCACCAGGAAGCGCATGGGGCCCGACCAGCCCCTGAACAGTGCCTAGTCGGCGAACAGCAGCAGGAACGCGACGACCTTGCGCT
Source organism: uncultured Myxococcales bacterium (assembly GCA_903857665.1). Lineage (GTDB taxonomy): Bacteria > Myxococcota_A > UBA9042 > DTJE01 > DTJE01 > CAIZWN01. The sequence continues at coordinate 5,736 of CAIOFV010000033.1, read as the reverse complement.
TCATGGCTTCGCTGTCGGTGAAGTCATCGACGGTATAGAAGATCGAGCCGTGGCGACGCACGTTGCCGTTGCCATCGATCTCCCACTCGATCGAGCCGCTGCGGCGCACGTTGTGGCCGTCGATTTCGGCGATGATCGAACCCCTCTCCCGGACGTTGTGCCCGTCGAACTCCAGCACGATCGAACCGGAGCGGCGGACGGTGTTGCCATCGAACTCCGCGACGATCGAGCCGTGCTGGCGAAGATGGTCGCCGTCGATCTCGGCCACGATCGAGCCATTCTTGCGGATGTTCGGGCCGGCCACGGCAAGGGCGGGAACCAGCAGCACGAGCGCCAGCGCGGCCCCCAGCACGGCACGATGCGTCTTCATCGTCATGGCGTCCTCCGTCCGGTGTGCAAAGGGAGCGGGCCGGGGCGGGCCCCCGGGGTCGCCGGAAGCCCGCCCGCGCCGCGTCAGTAGACGTTGGTGATGGTGCCCGCGTTGGCGCTGAACTTGATGCCGATCGACGCGGATTCCAGCACGCCGTCCCCGTCGCCGTCGATGTCCGGCACGACCAGGATGTCGATGAAGGACAGCACCGTCGCCTTGTCGATCTGGGTGATCGTCCAGGGGTCGATCGCGTTGACCGCGTCGATCATCTGCTGCTTCGGCACGGCGCCTCCCAGCAGGCCCTGCATGCTCAGCACCTTGCCGCCGGCCACGACCACGTTCGCCTCCAGCCGGGTCATGTACAGGTCCACGTGCAGGTTGATGCCCGCCAGGGGCAGGTCGAACGGGAAGCGATACGCCTTGCCGCCCGCCGTCAGCTTGTTGCCGACGATCTTCGCGTTGTCCAGCGTGACCAGCGGGCCGCAGTCCGGCCACTGCTTGAAGATGTTCTTGTCCACGATGTACTGGCAGTCCTGGGTCTGGAAGTCGCAGGTCGCGTTGGCCGGGTCCAGTTTGCCGGCGTAGAAGGCCAGCGTATACGCGCCGCCGTCGGTCCGCAGGTTGCGGTGCTCGAACAGCAGGATGATCTGGCCCTTGGTCATCGCGTCCGAGATGCCCGTCTGGGCCACGGGCAGGCCCGCCAGCGGACCCAGCGCGTTGTCCAAACCGCAGCAGCAGTTGTCCGCCGGCGCGCAGGTCGTGGCCAGTTCGTCCAGGTTCAGGCCGTTGCCCGCCTGGCCGTTGTCCGCCATGCTCATCGAAACGAACTTGCTGACCGCCGGCGCGAACGTGTAGGTGCACACGTCGCACGCGGACGTGTCGGCCACGCAGGCCCCCGCCTCGCAGTGGTCGCCGGTGGAGCAGTCCCGGCCGTCGTCGCAGGTACCGGTGTCCACCGCGGTGTGGATGCACTTGCCGGCCTGGCAGGAGTCCAGCGTGCACGGGTTGCCGTCGTTGCAGTTCTTCGACACGCCCGAGCAGTAGCCCGCCTCGCACGAATCGTTGACCGTGCAGGGATTGCCGTCGTTGCAGGCCGCCGTGTTCGGCGTGTTGATGCACGCCAGCGTGACCGGGTCGCAGTTGTCGTTGGTGCACGGGTTGCCGTCGTCGCACTTGCTGACGCCGCCTTCGCAGCAGGTGTTGTCGGTGACGTCGTGCCAGCATCCGGTGATGTTGTTGCAGCCGTCCAGCGTGCAGATGTTGCCGTCGTCGCAGTTGGTCGGCAGGCCGATGCAGGCGCCACCGGTGCACGTGTCGTCCACGGTGCACGCACTGCCGTCGTCGCAGGGGATGTCGCTGAGCAGTTTGTGCTCGCAGCCGGACGCCGGGTTGCAACTGTCTTCCGTGCAGGCGTTCCCGTCGTCGCAGGAGGCGTTCGCGGGGATGATGCACTTGCCTTCCATGCAGGTGCCCGCCTTGCACCGGTCGTCCAGCACGCACGGTTCGCCACCGGAGGACGGCGCATGCACGCACGCGCCGGTGACCGGATCGCAGGAATCGGCGGTGCAGGTGTTCCCGTCGTCGCATGCGTTGACGAACGTCACGTCCGGCACGCACACCCCGGAAGCGCACTTGCCGGACAGGGCCAACTGGCAGACCGGCATGATCGCCGTCGGATCGCACACCGTGGTGTCGGGTTGCGTCGTGAAGGCGCCCTTGTCCGAGCCGGGCACGCAGGACGCGCAGGGGTTGTAGGGGTCGAGTTCGTCCTTCGCCCGGCAGATGCCATCTACGAGGCAGGCGTCGGCCTTGATCACGAACTGGCAGTTTCCCTTGCCGTCGCAGGTGTCGGTCGTGCAGTCGCGACCGTCATCGCAGGTATAGACCGTGCCGCCGACGCACGCGCCGGCCGCGTTGCATGCCTCGCCCCACGTACAGGGATTCCCGTCGTCGCAGGGGTCGCCTTCCTTGCAGCCGGGCACGACCTCGACGTCCGGCACGTCGCCTGGCACGACGCCTTCGTCCGGCGACTGAACCTGGTCGCCGGTCACGTCCTGGCCCTCGTCGGTCCCCGGGTCCACGTTCGTCGTATCCCGCCCCTCGTCCCCGACCGCGTCCGGCGCGTCCGTCGGCAGGACGTCCAGAATGTCGTCGCCCGGATCCGTCCCCGGGCCGTTGTCGACCGCGGGAGTCGAGGAGCCGCCGCAGGCCGCCAGGGCCGCGATCGTCCAGACCATGAAGATCGTCGTCAACACTCGTCGCATCGGTCACCTCCCATGAACGGACCGGCCGCCGCGGCGGCCGCCCGTCGAAGCCCTATTTCACGTTGCCGGACAGGACCGTGTACGCATGAGACCGGAGGATCTCGCGGATCTCGATCGAGATGTTCGTGCCCGGAGGCAGGCCCGTGATCATCTGCGACAGGTCGATGGACGGGATCGGGAAGGTGCCCAGCGCCTTCCCGGTCAGCGAGCTGAGCAACTGCGGGATCAGCGTGGTGCGGATCAGGTTGCCCAGGGTGTCCTCGGCGCCGACCAGGCCGCCCGACAGGCTGGCGATCTCGACGTCGATGAACGAGGGCGTGTCCACCGCAATGGACAACTGCTTGCCGGTGGGGGTGTCCACCGCCTCGAGGTGCGCGGCGGCCTCCAGCGACGTGTACAACTGCATCTGGACCGGCGAGCCGAACAGTTTCATGTTGACCAGGATGCCCAGGTCGCCGATCGCCAGCCGAAGGGCCTGCTGGTCGTTGCACGTCGACAGGATGGGCGGCAGCCACATGTCGATGCTCAGGCTGAGGTCCGAAATGCCGTAGGACGACAGGTCCACGCTGCCCAGCATCGAGGCCGGCACCGGCAGCGTCAGCGTCCCCGCCCAGTACAGGGCGTAGGGGATCTGGTTGAAGAAGTCGTCGTGCAGGCCCAGTTCGATCGCCGGGGGCGTCGGGGTCAGCGAACCCACCGGGTAGATCGGCGTCGGTTCCGCCACCCCGGTCAGGCAGGCCGCGCGGCCGATGGACCCCAGCACGGTGTGCTGCACGCCGTGAGGCGCGATGATCGTGGCCTTCAGCCCGATCGTGCAGCCCGTCGTGTGGCACAAGATCGTCGAAATCGTGGATCGCAGCCCCAGCGTGGTGTCCGCCCCACCGGGGATGAACGCCGGGATCGAGAAGTCCGTGTTCAGCGCCAGCCCGGCCAGCGCCTTCTGCAGCGTGGGCACGATCTTGCCGATCTGGTCCTGGAACGCGGACACCAGCGAGTTCTGCAGCGTGCTTTTCAGCAGCGGCATGATCAGGTTGATCAGCCAGTTGCTGGTATCGACGTTCAGGGTGCCCATCGTCACCGTCGAGGTCCCGGGGGTGACGACCGGCTGACCGGTGGCGGCGTCCACGGACAGGCCCAGGGTCACCGCGATCTTCAGCCAGTCCACCGTCGCCGTGCCGTCGAAACTGCCCAGCACGCAGAACGTGCCGCTCATGTCCGCGTGGAACTTCACGACGATGCTGTTCAACTGCGCCACCAGGCTGAGGCCGCCTTCGACCGGCGCGATCGAAACGCCGATGTTGTTGGTGTCGAACGTGATGCTGTTGACGTTGATCTTGTAGTTGCAGCCGACCTGCGACCCGGTCGCCATCGGGTTGGTGATGAACGACATGATGTTCAGGGTCTTCAGGTACAGCACGATGACGTCGGCGATGCTGTTCGGGTTGCCGGTGCGGTCGCCGTCGTCCCAGACCTTCGGCCCCAGGAACATCATCAGGCCGTCGGTGACCTTCGACTGGTCCGGGTTCGCCTGGTCCACCGGGTACCATTTGCTGGAGAAGTAGTACGACTGCACCACGTGGTCCTTCAGGCCCATGATGTCCACGGCATCGACGACGATCGGGTTGAACCCCTGGCGCGAGTCGATGTCCATCGTGAACGAGTTGTCCACCGGGTTCGGGATGACCGCCTGGCCGTTGACCGTCAGCGACGGGACCATCCAGCCGTCGAGGCCTGCGACCACGTGGCCCACCACGGTGATGGTCTTCGACGTGCCGACCTTCGCCGACAGCGGATCGAGGGTGGCGCCGCGCGGCGGGAAGTCGATGACGATCTGCGGGCGGCAGTCCGGCCGGTTGTCCACCTTGTGCTGGCAGCCGTTCACCGGGCTGCACGTGTCGATGGTGCACTGCTGGCTGTCGTCGCAGTAGCCTTCCGGCATCGTCCCCTTGCAGGTGCCGTCGCCCTGGCAGACGTCGCTCTGGGTGCAGACGTTGTTGTCGTCGCACGGCGCCGTGTTGAACGGATGCGTACAACCCACGCCCGCCGCGCAGACGTCGTCGGTGCAGGGGTCGTCGTCGTTGCAGTCCAGCGAGCCCGCGCCGTGCTGGCAGGTGCCGCCGCCGCAGGTGTCGTTGAGGGTGCAGGGGTCGCCGTCCTCGCACGGTTCGTTGTTGTTGGTGAACACGCACCCCGTGCCCGGCACGCAGGCGTCGGTGGTGCAGATGTTGAGATCGTCGCACGGCAGCAGATCCTTGCCGGGCAGGCAGGCGCCCTTGCCGCACGTGTCGCCCACGGTGCAGGGGTCCTTGTCGTCGCACGGGGCCACGTTCGGGATGTGGACGCAGCCGCCCACCTTGGTCGGCACGCACCCGTCGTCGGTGCAGGGGTTGCCGTCGTCGCAGTTCGGCCGCTGGTCGCCGGACGTGCAGACGCCCTGGACGCACTTGTCGCCGACCGTGCAGGCGTTGCCGTCGTCGCATTCCTTGTCGATGGGCTGGTGGCTGCAACCGGTCGCGGGCGAACAGGAGTCCAGGGTGCAGCCGTTGCCGTCGTCGCAATCGAGCGGGACGCCCACGCACTGCCCGCTCTTGCAGACGTCGCCGGTCGTGCAGGCATTCGAATCGCTGCACGCCGTGCCGGTCAGCGCGTCGTTGACGCACTCGCCATCGACGCACTTGTCGCTGGTGCACTCCTCGCCGTCATCGCAGTTCACCGGCCCGGGCTTGCAGGTGCCCTTCAGGCACCGGTCGCCCACCGTGCACCCGTTGCCGTCGCTGCACGGCAGCGCGTCGTCCGGCAGGAAGCGGTCCCCGGCCAGGGCGCTGACGCATCCCATGCAGGCGTTCGCCGGGTCCGCCTTGCCGTCCTCGTAGCAGGCGCCGTCCACCAGGCACCAGCCCGGCTTCACGATGTGGGTGCACTCGGTCGCGGACGTGCAGGCGTCCTCGGTGCAGGCGATCTTGTCGTCGCAGGCCGCGACGGACGTTCCCTTGCACACGCCGTCCACGCACGTATCCCCGAAGGTACAGGGGTCGCCGTCGTTGCACGGATCACCGGCGGTGCAGGCCGGAGGGGGCGGGATGTCGGCCGCGTCGGCCGCGT
>CAIOFV010000032.1 GCA_903857665.1 uncultured Myxococcales bacterium | reverse complement strand
TGGAGGCGGGCGTGCTGCACCTCGTTCTTCTCGTCCATGACGATGGTGACCTTCCCGTGGCCCTCGATCCGGGTCACGGGTTCGATGGTGATCGTGCGCGTATCGCTCATCGCGTGCCTCCCAGGAGGGGTCCGAGGTCGAAGGTCAGAGGTCCGAGGTCCGAGGAAGGCATCACTGTCATCCCCCCTCCGACTTCCTCTCGCTCCGTCATCGCCCGGCCCCCAGACTTCAGACCTCAGACCTCAGACCTCAGACGTCCTCCGTCCTCAGTCGTACTTCAACAGCTGGTACGGCAGCTTGATCGGCTGGCCGGTCAGCAGGGCCACCAGCGCCTCCCAGATCGCGTCCGCCGGCGGCGGGCACCCGGGCAGGAAGTAGTCGATCTTCACGACCTCGTGCGCCGGGTAGACCTTGTCCAGGATCAGCGGCAGTTCCGGGTCGTTCGGGATCTTCTTCGACGGGTTCACCACCGTGACGCCGTTCAGGTACGCCTCGTCGAAGCATTCCTTCAGCGGCACCAGGTTGCGCATCGCCGGCAGCCCGCCCATGATGGCGCACTCGCCGACCGACACCAGCACGTCGCAATGCTCGCGGAACTCCTGGAGAACGCGAACGTTCTCCTCGTTGCAGCAGCCGCCCTCGATCAGGCCGACGGCGCATCGCTGCGTGAAGTGCTTGATGTCGTCCACCGGGGACTTGTTGAAGTCCACCAGCTCGACCAGCTTCAGGATGCGGTCATCGATGTCGAGGACCGACATGTGGCACCCGAAGCAGCCGGCCAGGGACGTGGTCGCGATATTGGGCTTTCCCATGGTCGTCGTTGCTCCTTACGGCGTCTGCCGGTTTTCAATCTCCGACCCGATCGGCTTCTCGTCGAACAACCGCTTGCCGATGGGCACTGCGTAGCCGACGCGCTTCTTCATGATCGCGCCGACCGGGCAGAGCTCTGCGGCCTGATCGGTGACGTCCAGCTTCGTGTCCTTCAGGCGGGCGCTGGTGTCGATGCCGATCCGCCGATGCGGGCCGCGACCGATGAAGTCGAACACGTGCTTGCCGTCCAGGTCGCGGGACGCCCGGACGCAGCGCGCGCAAAGGATGCAGCGGTTGCGGTCGAGCATCACGTCCGGGTGCGACATGTCCAGGTCCCGGATCGGGAACTGGAAGGGGTACTTCGGCGCCGCGATGCCCAGGCGATACGCCAGCGCCTGCAGTTCGCAGTTGCCGGACTTCTCGCACACGGGGCAGAAGTGGTTGCCCTCGACGAACAGCATCTCGATCAGGTTCTTGCGGAACATGACCAGCTTCTCGCTGCTGTTGTCGACCACCGCGCCGGGCGCGGCCGGCTGCGTGCAGGCCGCCTGCGGACGCCCATTGATCAGGACCGTGCACACGCGGCAGCTGCCGTGCGGCTCGAGACCCTTGCGTGCGCACAGCCGGGGGATGTAGATGCCCGCCAGCGAGGCCGCCTGGAGAATGGTCTGGCCCGGGTCCGCCTGGACCTCGACGCCGTCGATGGTGAAGGTGATCTTGTCGCTCATCGCGCACCTCCGTCGGTGAACAGGACCGACTTGCGGCCGACCAGCGACTCGGCCAGGCCGACGGCCTTCCGGATGTCGAACGTCGGCTGCCGGCCGTGACCGTCCGCCCTGCAGCGCGCCTCCCACAGCGGCCGGAAATTCTTCAGGGTCGTCAGCACCGGGTTGGCCGACGTCTGCCCCAGGCCGCAGCGGCTCATCGTCTTGATGGTCTCGCCGAGTTCCTGCAGGTAGTCGAGGTCGGTCGGTTCGCCATGGCCTGCCAGGATCTTCTGGACGGCCTGCAGCAGCAGCATGTTGCCCGCGCGGCAAGGCGTGCAGTAGCCGCAGCTCTCCTCGACGAAGAACTCCATGAACTGGTGCACGACGTCCAGCAGGTCGCGCTCCGGCCCGAAGACCATGATCGACCCGCCCGTCGCGAGGTCGTCGTAGCAGAGCGTCCGGCCGAAGTCCGCCGGGCCGACCAGCGTCCCGCTCGGGCCGCCGACCTGCACCGCCTGGGTGTCTTCTGCGTCGCACGCCTGGAGCATGGCCTTGACGGTCATGCCGAACGGCACTTCGTACACGCCGGGGCGCTTGCAGTCGCCGGCGATGGACAGCAGCTTCGTGCCGGCGCTGCCCTTCGATCCGAGCTGCGCGAACCACGCCGCGCCCTGGTCGAGGATGCGCGCGACGCAGCAGTACGTCTCGACGTTGTTGACGGCCGTCGGCAGGCCCAGGTAGCCCTTCTGCGCGGGGAACGGCGGGCGGTTCTTGGGGTCGCCGCGCTTGCCCTCGGCCGAGCTCAGCAGGGCCGTTTCCTCGCCGCAGATGTACGCGCCTGCGCCCATCTGGATGCGGATGTCGAAGTTGAACCCGGCCTTGCCGCCGACGTTCTTCCCCAGCAGCCCCGCGGTCCGGCGACGCTCCAGCACGCTCTCCAGGAACGGGCGGAGGTACTCGTATTCGCCGCGCAGGTAGACCAGGCCCAGGTCCGCGCCGATGGCGTACCCGGCGATGGTCATGCCTTCGTACATCAGGTCGGCGCATTCGGTCAGGACCACGCGGTCCTTGAACGTGCCGGGCTCGCCCTCGTCCGCGTTGCAGACGACGACCTTCTTCGTCCCCTCGGCGCCGCGGGTGAACTCCCACTTCATGCCGGTCGGGAACCCGGCGCCGCCGCGGCCGCGCAGGCGGGCCGTCTTGACGTCGCGGATGACCTCGACCGGGGACATCGCCAGCGCCTTGTGCAGCGCCACGCCGGCTTCCAGCGGTTCGAAGATCACCGGGCCGGCCTGGCGCACGTTGTTGCGCACCATCGACAGGACCAGCGGGTGGGCGTTGTTGCCGTGCCCGATCTCCTTGACCAGCTTGCGGGGGTCGCCGTGCTTCTTCAGCTCGCGGACGATCTCCCTGGCGCGGTCGGTGGTCAGGCGCGTCAGCGGGACCTCGTTGACCAGCGCCGCGGGCGCCTGGTCGGTCAGCCCGATGCAGGGCGCCCATTCCAGCGTGATCGCGCCGTCGGGCGTGGTCGCGCCCATCGGGATGCCCAGTTCCTCGGAGAACGCCTGGGCCACGCGGTCCGCCCCTTGCATCCGATCGACGACATCGTTGCAAAGGCGAATCACGACCTTGCCCTTCGGCTTCTCGGAAAGGAACGCATAGAACGAGACGACCGCCTCCACCTCCACGCGGTGAATCCCCAGCGTGGCGGCGATGAGATCCATCGCCTCGCCCGAGACGGCCCCGTGCCGGGCCTGCACCGTCCGCACCACGTCCATCAGGCGCGTGCGGTCGTTGCCGACGGATCGGCATGCGCTGCCGACCGTCTGCTCGAGGTTCTCTGCCATACCCAACGCCCCCTTTTTGATTCGAACGACCTTCCAGGGACCTGCTTGTGCGTGAACCTCCCGCCAGTGGCGACAAGTCTCCCGCAGGGGGTACCGTACGCTCATGTCGTGGGGAAAACCCTGCGGTCGGTCAACTTTCGGTGGTTTGGCAACCGGAAGCGAAAACAAGTACCGGCGCGGGAATCCGGATGCTGATGGTCCGCGTCTGACGGGGGGGCGTAGGACGTCGAAGGTCTGAAGTCTGAGGTCCGAGGTCTGAGGGCAAGGGGCGGGG
>CAIOFV010000031.1 GCA_903857665.1 uncultured Myxococcales bacterium | reverse complement strand
TACGCCTGCGCGCTCGGGGGGAGTGGACCGCCCCGAGTCGGCTTCGGCTTCGGCGAGAGTTTCCTGCGGAAACCCATCGCCTACGCCTGCGCGCTCGGGGGGAGATGTCGCGCACGGTTTCGTTGACGCCACGCCAGCCCTTGCTATCATGCCCCCCATGAAGGACGTACTCGCACTCATTCTCGCGGGCGGACGGGCGGATGCCATGGGCGTCCTCACGTCCAGGCGCAGCATGGCCGCCGCACCCTTCGGCGGCCTGTTCCGCGTCATCGACTTCCCCCTGACGAACCTCGCGATGTCCGGCATCGAACGGGTGGGCATCCTGTCCCAGTACCGGCCGGCCTCGCTGATGGACCACGTCGGCATCGGCCGCCCGTGGGACTTCAACGGGCGCGACCGGGAGTTGACGTTCCTGCCGCCCTACGAGGGGGTGCGGGAACTGGACTGGTATCGCGGCACCGCCGACGCCGTGTACCAGAACCTGCACGTCATCCGGCGACATGCGCCGCGCGACGTGCTGGTGCTGTCCGGGGACCACGTCTACCGGATGGACTACGGCCCGCTGCTGGACCGCCATCGCCGCTCGAAGGCCGACGTCACGATGGTGTTCAAGCACATGGACGTGGGCCGGCCGTCGCGCTTCGGCGTCGGCGTGCTGGGCGAGGGCAACCGCGTCACGCACTACCTGGAAAAGCCCGAGGATCCGCCGTCGGATCTGGCCTCGATGACCGTGTACATCTTCCGGACCGAGGTGCTGGTGGAAGCGGTCCGGCGCAACGCCGAGGTCGGCACGACCTTCCACCTGTACAACGAGGTGATCCCGTCGGTCGTGTCGGGCGGCCGCGTCATCGGCCACGTGCACCGGGGCGGGTGGGAATACCTGCGCCCGCTGACGGCGTGGCACGACGCCCACATGCGCCTGCTGGGGCGGAAGGGGATCGGCGTGCCGCTGGAAGGCGTGCTGACCAACACCGAATCCGGCGGCTACGGCGACGCGCCCCCCGCATGGTTCGACACGTCGGCCAACGTGTCCCGCAGCCTGGTCGCCCCGGGATGCCGGGTGTCTGGCCAGGTCCGTCGCAGCGTGCTGTTCCCGTGGGTGACGGTCGAGGAGGGCGCTGTCGTCGAGGACTCGGTGATCCTGAACCGCGTCACGATCCGCAGCGGCTCCCGGGTGATCCGGTCGGTCGTGGACAAGGACGTCGAGGTCGGGGAAGGCGCGCTGCTGTGCGGCGAGGAGAACCTCGTGTCGGTGGGCAAGGGCGCCCGGATCGGCGACGGTTCGATCCTGAAGGCCGGCACCGAGATCGGCCCCTGGGAAGTCGTGCACATGGGGGCCGTGGTGACGCCGAAGGGGGGGCCGCGATGAAAACCGATGTCGTCGCGCTGATCCTCGCCGGCGGGCGCGGGACCCGCCTGAACCTGATCGCCGCCAAGCGCGCGAAGCCCGCGGTCCCGTTCGCGGGCATGTACCGCATCATCGATTTCACCCTGACCAACGCCATGGTGTCCGAAATCCGCCACGTCGGCGTGCTGACGCAGTACCGCCCCACGTCGCTGATGGACCACCTGGGGGACGGGGACGCCTGGGACCTTTCGGGCGTGCGGGCGTCGCTGCAGGTGCTGCCGCCGTCGCTGGGACGGGCGCATTCGGACTGGTACCGCGGGACCGCAGACGCCGTGTTCCAGAACATCGGCTTCCTGCGAAACCTGGAGCCGCGCGACGTCGTGATCCTGTCGGGCGACCACATCTACTCGATGGATTTCCGGCCCATGATCGCGCGTCACCGCGAGTCGGGCGCGGACCTGACCATCGCGGCGATGGAGGTGCCCTGGGAGGAGGTGTCCCGCTTCGGCGTGATGAAGATCGACGGCGACGAAAACGTCACCGAGTTCATCGAAAAGAGCCCGGAGCGCATCAGCAACATCGCCAACATGGGTATCTACGTGTTCCGGCGCGAGGCGCTGCTGGAAGAACTGCATCGCAACTGCCCCGACGGGAAGTTCGACTTCGGCGCGCATGTCATCCCCGGCATGCTGGGGCGGCGCAAGATCCTCGCGCACCGCTTTTCGGGCTACTGGCGCGACGTGGGCACGCTGGGATCCTACTGGTCGGCCAACATGGACGCCCTGGATCCCTCCACGGGCCTGGACCTGGGGGCCTGGCGCGCCCGGACCAACCTGGACGGCCGCGGGCAGGTGTTCCACCCGGCAGCCCACTTCGGCGCGGGTTCCAACGTGCGCAACAGCCTGGTGTCCCGCGGTTGCGTCATCGAGGGCGAGGTCGTCGGGTCGGTGCTGTCGCCCGGCGTGCGTGTCGGACGCGGCGCCCGGGTCGTGGACAGCGTGGTGATGCACGACGCCCTGATCGACCGCGGCGCGGCGGTCGAACGGGCGATCCTGGACAAGGACGTCACGGTGGGCGCGGGGGCCCGAGTGGGTCGCGCCGACGCCCGCGGCGGTTTCAACGAGCACTTCCCCACGCACCTTTCCGACGGCATCACGGTCGTCGGCAAGGGCACCTCGATCCCGGCCGGAGCGGTCATCGGCGCCAACGTGCTGATCGGCACGGAGGTCGGCGCCCTCCGGGTGAACGAACTGCGCGACGTGCCCGACGGCGGGACGGTGGCGTAGGACTGCCGGCTTCCCCGCCGGATCGATTCACCCCGCTGGGGCGCGACTTCCAGGACACGGGGACTGAACCGGTCCACGCTCCCGGATTCGGACCTTGACGCCCCCCCCGGACCCGACGACGATCGCCACCAGACCCGATCGACAGGCATGGAGGAAGCGATGTACGTGCCGCGCGGCGAGCCCCGTGGGTTGTTCTGGCTGTTCGTCGCGGGCGTGCTGCTGGTGGTGGCCGCGCTGGGCACGGCGACGTGGCTGGGCCTTTCGACGCAGGGCTGGAACGCGAATCCGAGCGTCCTGGACGACGACTGCGGGACCTGCAAGACCCAGAAGGAAGACCTGGAATCGCGCGCGGCGAAGCTGAAGCTGACGATCGACCTGGGTCAGCTCAGGGTGGATCAAATCAACCTCGCCCTCGTCAGCGGGAACGCCCCTTCCGCCTTCCTGGCGCGCCTGGCCAAGGAACCCGAGGAACGGTCCTTCGAGGAAACGGAACGCCTCCAGAAGACCGCGACCGTTCGGTCGATGTCCGAGGAACTGCCGGACCTGCTGGTCAGCCTGGCCCTGATCGTGCTCGTCGCGCTGGCGACGGCCCGGGCGGCGGCACGCCACGGGGAATCCGCACTGGGGCCATGGCCTGCCGGGCCCGAAGGCGGCCGATGGCGGCGCGTCCATGCCTGCTGGGTGGCGATCATCTTCGTCCCCGACCTGGTTCGCGAGATCATCACCAGCGTCCTGGCCGTCCACAAGGACTGGTTCGGGTGGACCAGTTTCTGCGTGTCGCACGAAACCTGGGGCCTGATGCTCGTCGTGTACCTGGGCATGGACATGGTGATCGCCTACCCGGCGACGATCCTGTGGTGCCAGGGCAGCGCGACCCGGCGACCGAAGACCCTGGACCCCAGCCACGTCGATGGCCGCTGGGGCGTGGAAGGGTACCTGCTCTTCGTGCAGACCTGGGCCTATCTCCCCTTGTTCTGCGTAGTCCTCCCGACGTGCGTGTCGCTGGCGATGCTCCGCGACGTCCCGGGCGTCACCACGGCCTACCTGGTGCCCGCCCTTCTGCTGGTGGCCAACGTCGCGGTCGTCAGCGGCCGCATGATCTGGAACGCGATCCAGGTCCGGCTGCTGTACCGGCGCTCGTTGAAGGCCCTGGGAAGTACCTGGGCCCAGATCCGGGACGCCGACGCGCCACCCGACCCGACGGTTCCCTTCCTGGGCGACAACTGGTGGAAGCTTCCGGCCATCCTGCTGGGCGGGGCCAGTTCGCTGTGGTTGATGGTCGATGCGCTGGGCATCCGGGAGATGGTGATGTCCCTGGTCCGTCACTGACCGTCGGCTGCCGCAACACCGGCCGCGTTCACGGGGCGGGAGGGGGCCGAGGGTCCGGCGGCGCCATCGCAGGCGCATCATCGTCGGACAGCGCCACCAGCAGCCCGCAGGTCGAGGCGTACATCATCGCGACCGGGGTGATCCGGAAGGCCCACTCCAGGAACCCCGACCCGTGAAGGGCCAGGTGGCCGAACAGGAAGCCCGCCCCCAGCAACGAATGCAGGCCGTGCCCCCGGAACGCCAGGCGCCCGGCCCGCCACAGGAACCGCAGGATCACCAGCAGGAACAGCGCGAACCCGACGTAGCCGGTTTCGGCCAGCGTCAGGCGGTAGATGTGGTGGCAGACGCCGGCCTGCTCCTCGTTGGCCATCACCTGGATGTGCCCGTTGTACTTGTCCTCGTTGGTCAGCACCTCGGGGAAGTTGTTGATCCCCACGCCGATGACCGGGTGATCGCGCAGCATCAGGTCCGCCGCCAGGTTGAATTCGTCGCGTGCCTGCCCGCTTTCCTCCGGGGCGTTCTTGACGCGGTCCATGATGCTGCTGGCGGCCTTGATGCCCCCGGCGACCATGGCCAGCAGCACCAGCATCGCGGTCACCTCGGTCAGGCGGCGGCGCTCGCGGCGCAGGGCCAGGGTCACGGTGACCAGCAGGGACAGGCCCGCCAGCAGGATCCCGGCGCGCGACATCGTGGCGACGACCGAAAAGACCATGCCCAGCGCGATGCCCACGGACAGCAGCGCGCGGGTCGGGGACATCGTGACATCCCCCAGGCCCCAGGCCAGCAGCGCCGGCATCGCCTGGTTCAGGAACAGCGGGATGGTGTTGGAATGATCGAAGGTCGCCTTCACGCGGTAGAAGCCCCAAAGGTACTTCTGTTGCACCGCCGAAAAGGTGACGACGGCGCCGGCGGTCGCCAGGCCGGCCCAGGCACTCCAGGCGGGGACGCCGCCCCGGACGGTGTTCACGACGGCCCAGTAGACGATGTACAGGCGCACCATCTTCCACAACGTGAACGCGGCGTACAGCTTCGAGGGCGCGACGGCCGCGGATGCCAGGGCCGCGACGAAGAATCCCAGGCAGGCGAGGCTGTTGTAGGGCAGCCAGCGAAGGGGCCGTTCCCGGCGGCCGAGGATCATCGCGATCGCAAGCCCCAGCGCGACGAGGTCCGCCAGCGTGACCTCGAACCCGCGATCCGGCCCCCGGTACGTTTCCATCGACCAGAAATTCAGGCTGGCCCGGACGCCCAGGGAGGGAGCCGCGAAGATGATCGCCAGGAACAGGCCGCGGAAGCGGCCCGGGCGCAGGGACAGCGCCACCACCGTGGGGACCAGCACGGCCAAGGCTGCCAGCAACGCCAGGGCCTTCATCCACACTCCCTGGTCGCGGAATGCCGCGGCGGTCGGACCGCCGGGTTCACAGCGTCCGCCGCCACGCGGTCAGCCACCCGCCCGATTCGCCCGGCCACGCGGCGGTACCGAACGCCGCGGGATCGAGCAGGCGCGGCAGGTCCGGATACAGCCCTTCCCGCGGCGCGCGCAGGGACAGGCGTCCCCGGCGGAGGTTCTGCACGGCGTTCCGAAGCAGGCGTTCGATCCCGCCCTCCGGGGGCTCGCGCCGTCCGGCCCACGCTGCGTACGTCGAGGGATCGCCCGGCAGGATGCCGTGGCGCCTGGATTCGATGGCCAGGAACACGCGGACGAAGGCCCGGCAGAGGGCTTCCAGGTCCGGGGTCGTCCAGGCGAGGCGAGGGGCCTGGTCGGGATGGAACTTGAACGCCAGCCCTTCGCGGTGGAACTCGGCGACGTCCAGGGCGCGGACGCCCGGCAGTTCGTCGGCCAGGGCCTGGAACAGCGCATCGCGCCCCAGGCACACCGATCGGTAGCGACCGTGGAGGATCAGCAGCGCGTCGCCCAGGGCCAGGGCCGCCTTGTAGGCGTTGCGCCGGACGAACTCGGGGTCCGGGGGAGGCTCGACGCCCCGCGCGACGCGCATCGCCCACAGCAACCCGCCTCCGCGATTCAGCAGCAGGCGCAGGGCCTCGACCGACGGCAGCGTCTGCCCCAGCCAGGATGGCACCCGGGACGACAGGACGTCCGCGGGGCCCGCCAGCACCGTGTGGCCCTCCAGGAGGTCCAGCCAGATCAAGGCGGGCGGCCACCGGGGGATCTCGGCCAGGCGGATGGGCCGGCTGACATCGACGTGGATGCCCAGGCGATGGGCGTGGGGTTCGAGGATCGGGGCCAGCGCGTCCACGCGAACGCGGGCGCCCGGCTTCACGAACAGGAACAGGTCGAAGTCGTTGTAGGGCTGCTCGACCCCATCAACAAGCACCACGCCCCCTTCGCCGCGGCCGTACCCGCCGCCCAGCACCAGCGCTTCCATGGCCGGACCGACCGCCGCGACGACGTCCGCGGTGATCGCGGCCAGTGCCCCGCGCAACCGCTCGTTGAACGCCGCGGAGCCCTGGCGGGCGAATTCGTTCATCGCGACCTTTCCTTCCAGCCTTCCACGAAGCCGGTGCGGCGACCTGCCACCTGGACCGCGCGGACCACCGGGGCCTCGAGGGCCGCCTTCCACTCCCCCATGGCTCCCAGCTCGCGCCAGTCGGCCAGCACCTGCCGGCCCCAGGGGAGCACGGAATACCGGATCGGGTTCCGCTCCCAGGACGACCAGTCGAAGATGCGGGCGTCCGCGCGCCCCTCGCCCGCATGGCGCCGATACAACTGGCGCAGCGTATAGTCGTGCGAGTGCATCACGACCGCGTCGGGCACATAGCGGATTTCGAAGCCGGCCTGCCGCGCCCGCCAGGTCCAGTCGATGTCCTCGGAGTACTTCAGCCCTTCGTCGAAAGGCATCGACTCCCACACCGGGCGCCGGATCGCGGAGGAGGCCATCGAGAAGAAGTGCCGCCAGGTGCGGTGGCGGGCCCCGTCACCGTAGGCGCGCTCGGTATCCAGCGCGTGGATCGGGTGGCAGCCGGGCCGCGGGATCTGGCGACCGAAGACGGCGGCGACCGCCGGATCGCTGCCCGCGGCCAGCAACCGCGCCAGCCACCCTGCGTCGGTCGGCGTGCAGTCGCTGTTCAGGAAGACCACGACGTCCCCGTGCGTCGCCCGCATCGCCTCGTTCAGCACCCGTCCGGGCACGTAGGAACCCGCCGGGACGTCGATGATGCGGGTGGCGTATTTCGAAAGGGCTTCACGGGTTCCGTCCGTGGAGGCGTTGTCGAAGGCCACCAGTTCGAAGGGGACGGACTGCCCCGCCAGGGCCTCGAGGGTCCCCGCGATGAGGGGCATGTCGTTGTGGGCTCGCATCACGACGCAGGGTGCCATGCGACCTCGATGACTGCCTGGGGGGACCTCAGTATCGCCATCGTTCGGCCCGAGCCGGCTCCACGACTCAGGCCTCGTCGAAACTGGCCAGCGCTTCGGCCCGATCGTTGTAGATGCCGAAGACCCGGTGCATCCGAACCAGCTGGAACAGGGCCCGCACCGGCCGGGTCAGGCCGCACAGGCGGAAGTCGCCGCCCGAAGCGGTCGCCTGCCGAAGGACCGACAACAGGGTTCCCAGGCCGGCGGAATCGACAAAATCCACCTTCGACATGTCGGCCACGATCGTGGACGTCGTCTTCAGGATGGGATCGATGGCCTGCTTGAATTCCTTGATGTTCCCGGCGTCGAGGTGGCCCCCGGGAACCGTCAGGACCGTGATCTTCCCGAGCATCTGGACGTCGAGGATCATGGGAACCTCCGGAAGCGTCGCCTTCCGATGGTAGGGGATAGGGCGCGAAGCGGGCAAGGTGACGACCGAACTGCCCGCGAAAACATGGGCGCGGGGACGGCGGCCGTGCCGTCTACTTCATGTGATGTTCCGGACCGTGCTAGCGTGGTGCGACGGTTTTCAGGGCATCGCGAGGCGAATGGCAGTGGACCCGGTCGCCAGCAAGAGCGGAAGCGATTCCGTCGAACTGCCCTTCCATCCCGGCACCCTGGCGCGCGCCCTTGCGAGCCGCTGGCTGACGATCCTCCTGATCGTCTGCCTGGCCGCCGCCGGGGGCGTGGCCGCAGGGCGGTTCCTGGGCAAGCGGACCTATGAATCGGGCACGCTGTTGCACTACCGCCCGCTGTCCAGCGGGCGCCCATCGACGCCCGACGCGACCATCCTGTCGTTCCTGAACCAGGTGAAGATCCCCCTGAACCTCGACGAGACCCGTCGCCGCCTGGAACTCCCGGTGTCCCTCGCCGGGCTGGGCGCCGCCATCGACATCAAGGTCGCGAAGAACACGACCGTGCTGGACCTGCGGGCGACCTGGACCGACCCGGACACGGCGGCGGCCATCGCGAACACCCTGGCGGACGTCTTCCTGGCCAACTGGTTCGATTCGCAGATCGACGAGGTCGGGCGGATGCACAAGAAGGCGCTGGAGGAGGGCCAGACCCTGCAGGTCCAGGCCGACGCCCTCGCGAAGACCATCAGCGAGGTCGAGGACAGGGTCAAGCGGGAGATCACGGATCAGGAACGGGACGTCAAGCGCATCCATCCGTCCGATCGGGCCAACCGTCTGAGGGCCGAGATCCAGGAGGACCGGGCCGCGCGGGCCAGCGGGGCGAACCTGGATGCGGCCCAGAAGGAACTGGATCGCCTGAAGACCCTGGCCGCCCAGGAGTACGTGTCGCAGTCCCAGGTGGAGCGTGCCCAGGCGCTCGTGGATCGCGAGAAGGTGTTCGCGCAGGACTCGGACCGCATCCAGCAGTGGAAGAAGCAGATCGAAGCGGCGGAAGGGCAGGCCTACACCCCCCAGGCGACGGCCAGCCCCTCGGCCTTCCTGCTGCAGGCAACCCGTCTGCGGGCGATCGATCTGGCCAACCAGCAGGTGGCCCAGGCCGAGACGCGGGACCGCATCGAGGGCGGCCTCCAGGAAGCCCGCTCGGCGCTGGAATCGTATCGCAAGCCCGACGCGACTCCCGAATCGCGGCGCCAGTCCCGCATCGCCCTGAACGGGCTGCTGTCGCGGGTGCTGGCCACCCGTCCCGAAGGCGGGATGGAGTTCGAGGTGGTCGCCGAGGCGGTGCCCCCCACGCTGCCGGTGAAGTCCACGCGCAAGCTGGTCGGCGCCGCCGCAGGGGTGGGCCTCCTGGCCCTGGGCCTGCTGGCGCTGCTGGCATCGGAACTGTTCCGCCGGACCCTCCGCTCGCCGGGCGACGCGAAGGCGCGCCTGCGGTTTCCGGTGCTGGGCTCGCTGCCCGTCGCGAAATCCACAGGACCCACCAACGTCGCGTTGGACGAAGCGATCCGGACGCTGGCCCGCCACGTTCGACGCGAGGTTCCCGGGTGGGGGGTCCGGATCGGCGTCGCGAGCGCGAGCCACGGGGAGGGCCGGACCCGGATCGTGCGGGGCCTCGCGGCCTGCCTGGCCAAGCGGGGCGAGCGCGTGCTGCGCGTCGATCTTCCGGCCCCGGGCGCGGTACTGTCGATCGACGAGCCGTGCGGGCTTTCGGACCTCTTCATGGACGAATCCCTGCCCCTGTCCCACGCGATCCACGTGGACCCTGCGGACGGCCTCCCCGTGCTGGGACCGGGCCGCATGGAGCTGGAACCGGACCTCCTGGGCACGCGACGCATGGGGTGGATCCTGGACGAGGCCGTCGCGGCCCACGACGTCATCCTGCTGGACCTGCCACCGATGCTGCCGCGTTCCGACGCGGGCCTCGCCTTGTCCAAGTGCGACGGCGTGGTGTTCGTGGTGCTGGCGGATTCCACCCCGGTGGACGTCGCGCGACGGGCGCTCCGGGTGCTGGAGGACGATGGCGGGAAGGTCGTGGGCGTGGTCCTGAACCGCGCCTCGGAACGCTACCGCAACCTGGGGACGCTGGAGGACGCTTGAAGATTCTGGTCGTCAGCAACCTGTTCCCCCCCCGTGTGCTGGGAGGATACGAAATCCTTTGCGGGCAGGTCTGCGCGGACCTGGAACGGCGTGGGCATCACATCGTGGTGGCCACCACCGGCTCGGGCCCCGACCTCCCCGGCCCGCCCCCGGTCGCCGACGTGCGTCGCATCCTCCGGCTGACCCAGGAATTCGGGACCGCGCCGCGACGGGACCGCCGACGCGACCTCGCGGTCGCCCGATCCAACCGGGCTGCGACCCGCGCGCTGGCGCTGGAGGCCCGGCCCGACGTCGCGTTCGTCTGGAGCCAGTTGCGGCTGACCCTCGGCGCGGCAGCAGGAGTGCAGGACGCGGGCGTCCCGACCCTGTTCACGCTGAACGACGAGCACCTGGCCGGCTTCCTGCCCGGGCCGTTCGCGGGGGCGACGGGGCTGGCGAGGAGGCTGGTGGACGGGATCCTGTTCCGCTCGCTGTGGCTGCCCTCGCTGCGCCTGGACCACGTGACCTGCATCAGTCGCCGCGTCCGCGACAACCTGGTGCGGCGAGGTGTTCCGGTCGAGGCGGCCCGGGTGATCCACCAGGGCATCCCGGTCCCGCGCTTCCCGCAAAAGGACGCCCCCGGATCGATCCACGACCCGCTGCGGATCCTGTACGCGGGCCAACTGCACCCCGACAAGGGGGTGCACACCCTGGTCGAAGCCGTCGGGCGGCTGTCCGTCGGAGGGCTGCCCGTGCGCCTTTCGATCGCCGGGCAAGGTCCCGGGGACTACCCGCAGCGACTGGAGCTGCTGGCGGCATCCTGTGGCGCCCCGACCGATTTCCTGGGACGGCTGCCCCACGATGAACTGCCGGGCCTGTACCGGAGCCACGACATCTTCGTCTTCCCGTCGATCTGGGAGGAGCCGTTCGGACTGACCCACCTGGAGGCCATGGCCAGCGGCACGCCGGTGGTCAGCACGGCGGACGGCGGCCAGGGCGAGTTCCTGGAGGACGACGTCAACGCGCTGGTGTTCCCGAAGGCAGACGTCGTCGCGCTGACGGACGCGCTGGCGCGGCTGGCCGGCG
Organism: uncultured Myxococcales bacterium; assembly: GCA_903857665.1. GTDB lineage: Bacteria > Myxococcota_A > UBA9042 > DTJE01 > DTJE01 > CAIZWN01. The sequence continues at coordinate 60,580 of CAIOFV010000031.1, read as the reverse complement.
ACGAGGCCCTGCGCGCGAGGCTGGTGGCGACCGCGCGGTCGATGGTCGAGACCCGGTTCTCGATGACCCGGTATGTCGATGACCTCGACGCGTTGCTGCGCGAAATCGTAGGAGCGTCCGAATGAACTCGGCCCAGGTCCCGCGCAGGTTCGTCCGGTCCCATTGGGGCGGGACCGAAAGCGTCATCCTGGAAACGTCCCGTCGCCTGCTGGCCCAGGGGCATCCCACGGAGATCCTGTGCCCCGACGCGCTGTCGACGGTGCGTGACGAGATCATCGACGGCGTCCAGGTGCGGCGCTTTCCGTACTTCTACCCGTACCTGGGGCTTTCGGCGGAATCGAAGCACCTGCTGGACCTGAAGGGCGGCAACCTGTTTTCTTTCGGTCTGCTCGCCGCGCTGCTCCGCCAGCCCGGGTTGCAGGTGATCCACCTGCACACCGGGATGCGCGTGGGCGGCATCGTCCGGACCGCCGCCCGACTGCGGCGAATCCCGTACGTCGTGTCGGTGCACGGCGGTCAGCAGGACGCCCCGGATGCCGAGAAGCGCTCGTACACCGACCCGACGCGCGGAACCCTGGAGTGGGGTCGGGCCCTGGGCGCCCTGGTCGGTTCCCACCACGTGATGGATGACGCCGCGGCCGTGCTGGTCCTGGGACGCCGCGAAGAAGGGGAACTTCGGCGGGTCCATCCGCGGGCGAACGTGGTGTACTTCCCGAACGGCGTCGATCCGGACCGGTTCGCAACGGGCGACGGGGCGGCGTTCCGGGAGCGCCACGGCATCGCGGCCGCCGATCGGATCGTGCTGTGCGTGGGACGCCTGGATCCGCAGAAGAACCAGGTGCTGGCGGTGCGCGTACTGGCGGCGCTGCTGCCCCGGGAACCCCGGCTGCGGCTGGTGCTGGCCGGGCACGTGACCAACGAGGAATACGCCGACACGGTGGCGCGGGAAACGCGGAACCTGGGCATCGAGGACCGGGTGACGATCGTCCGGGGAATCCCCGTGGGGTCGCCGGATCTGGTCGATGCGTATCACGCCGCCGAGGTCTTCCTGCTACCTTCGATCCACGAACCGTTCGGCATCGTCATCCTCGAGGCGTGGGCGGCCGGGCGGCCGGTGGTGGCCAGCCGGGTCGGCGGCGTGCCGGATTTCGTCCGGGACGGGATCGACGGCCTGCTGGTCGATCCGGGACGCATCGACGACGTCGCCCAGCGGGTGCGGGAGTTGCTGGACGGCCCCGAGGCCGCGCGGCAGATGGGCGAAGCCGGGCGCATCCGGGCGCGGAACGAGTTTTCCTGGGACGCCGCGACCCGAAGGCTGGTGGGAATCTACGAGGAGGCCGCTCGTGCGCGTGCTGTTCGTCCATGAGCAGTGCGGTTTCCAGGGCGGCGTCGAGCAGAACGTCGCCGAAACCGCCCTGGGCCTGAAGGCTCGGGGACACACCTGCCACCTGGCGTTCCTCCGCAAGACCCAGCGGGGCTCGGAGGAGTTCGCCGCACGGTTCGACGCGGTCCACCCGGTTGCGGCCCCCGGGGACGAAGACCTGGGCCGGGTGTCGGCGGCGATCACACCGGACGTCGTGTACTACCACAAGTGGCCCATGCTCCCCGATCACCCGCGACTGTCGGCTCGCCGGGCGGTCCGCATGGTCCACGACCACGACCTCTGCTGCCCGCGCAGCCACAAGTATTTCGTATGGCCGGATCGCACCTGCCGCCAGCCGGAGGGCTGGCGCTGCTGGGCCGACCTGGCCTTCGTGTGCCGGAACCCGTCGGGGCCCCTCCCGGTCGGCTACGTGGATCTGTTCGCCCATGCGCGTGAGCGCCGCAGGAACCACGTGCTGGACGCGTGCCTGGTGGGCAGCCGTTTCATGCGGGACGAACTGGCCATGAACGGGTTCCCGCCCGATCGGGTCCACATCGTGCCCCCGGCGGTCCGCGCCCCGGGGTCCTCCCCGCCGGTCGAGCCTTCGGGCCACCGGATCCTGTTCGTCGGGCAGGTGATCCGGGGCAAGGGCATCGACCTCCTGCTGGATGCCCTGGCCCGCGTCGCCCCCCCCTGGAGCCTGGACATCGTCGGCGACGGCAACGCGCGCCCGGGTCTGGAGGCGATGGCCCGGGAAGCGGGGCTGGCGGACCGGGTCCGCTTCCACGGGTTCGTCGCGTCCGAAGGGCTGGCACCGCTTTACGACGCCGCGCGGATCGTCGCGGTCCCGTCCCGCTGGCCCGAGCCGTTCGGAATGGTCGGCCTGGAAGCCATGCACCGGGGCCGGCCGGTCGTCGCCTTCGACGTGGGCGGGATCCCGGATTGGTGCCAGGATGGGGAAACCGGCCTGCTGGCCCCCGATCGCGACGTGCCCGCGCTGGCCGATCGGATCGGGCGCCTGCTGCGGGACGACGCGCTGGCCATCCGCCTGGGGACGCGGGCCCGGCAGGTGGCGTCCGAACGGTTCTCGTTCGAGGGATACCTGGACCGCCTGGCCACGCTGCTGGCCGGCTGACGGGGGACACATGACGTTCGGCATCACGACGTTCGGCTGCGACGCGGGCCGGTCCGGGATCGGTCGCTACGCGACGCAGTTGATCCGGGAGCTGCCCCTGCTGACGGACACGCCCGACCGGTTTGAAATCCTGGTGCACCGGAACGAACGGGACGCCTTCATCCCGGCGGACACCTCGGCCCGGGTGCACGTGCTGCCGGGCCGATTGATCCACCCGATCCCGGACATCGCCTGGCACCAGACCGCCCTGCCGGCGTTCTGCGCGCTGCGGCGCTACGACGCGCTGTTCCTCCCCGCCGGGAACCGTCGCCTGCCGGTGTGGAGCCCCTGCCCCACCGTGGGGACCGTCCACGACTTTTCGGCGCTGCACGTCGCCGGCAAGTATGACGCCGCCCGGGTCTTCTACATCCGGAAGGTGCTGCCGGCCCTGATGCGCCGCCTGACGCACGTCCTGACGGTCAGCGAGTGCAGCCGCAAGGACATCGTGGAGTACGGGGGGGTTCCGCCGGATCGGGTCACCGTCACGCCGCTGGCCGTGGACCCGACGATGTTCCACCCGCGCGACCGGGCCGTCACGGCGGACCTGCTGGCCCGCGAATGCGGCATGACCCGGCCGTTCGTGCTGTACGTGTCCCGCATCGAGCACCCCGGAAAGAACCACGTCGGCCTGATCCGGGCCTTCTCGATCCTGAAGTCCCGCCACAAGGGCCTGCCGCACGAGTTGGTGTTCGCGGGACCGGAATGGAACGGCGCCGACGAGGTGCACCGCGAGGCGGCCGCGTCGCCGGTCGCGCCCGACATCCGCTTCCTGGGGTCGCTGAGCGCGGACCTCCTGACGGCCCTCTACTCGACGGCGGACCTGTTCGTGTTCCCGTCCCTGTACGAGGGATTCGGGCTGCCGGTGCTGGAGGCGATGGCCAGCGGCGTCCCGGTCGCGTGCTCGAACGTGTCGTCAATCCCCGAGGTCGCAGGGGATGCGGCCGAACTGTTCGATCCCGAGGACCCCGACGGGATCGCGACCGTGATGGAGCGCGTGCTATTCGACGTGTCGGGCCGCGCGGCCCGGATCCGGGGGGGGATCGCGCGGGCCGGGCAGTTCTCGTGGGAACGGACCGCCCGCATGACCCGCGACGCGCTGCGGCAGGCGGCCGCAGGCGCCAGATAGGGGGAAGACATGGATGCGACCACCGAGGAAGGCACCAGCGCCCGGATCGAACTGATGCGCGAACTGGAACGTCGCTACGGGGGCACCGGGGCGCAGCAGGCCCGCCTGTGGCGCAAGCGCGTCGCGTGGACCGTCGCCGTCGATGGGGCGCGCAAGGCCAAGCGGGCGGCCGACGTGGCGCTGTCGGCCTCGGCCATCGCGACCCTGTGGCCGCTGTTCGGCGCCGTGGCCCTCGCCATCAAGGCGACGGACAAGGGACCGGTCCTGTTCTGGCAGCCCCGGGTCGGGAGGTTCGGCCGGGAGTTCCCGTTCCCGAAGTTCCGCTCGATGGTGACGAACGCCGAGGCCCTGAAGGACAAGCTGCAGGCGCAGTCCGAGCACACGGACGCCCGCACCTTCAAGATGAAGAAGGACCCCCGCGTCACCTGGATCGGGCGCCTCATCCGGAAGACCAGCATCGACGAACTTCCCCAGTTGTGGTGCGTGCTGCGCGGGGACATGAGCCTGGTCGGCCCGCGACCGCCGGTCCCCAAGGAGGTCGCGCTTTACTCCCTGGCTGATCGGCGCCGGCTGGAGGCGATCCCCGGCCTGACCTGCATCTGGCAGGTCAGCGGGCGAGGCGACATCCCGTTCCCGGAGCAGGTGAAACTGGACGTCCAGTACATCGAAAGCCAGAGCCTGTGGATGGACGTGAAACTGCTGGCGCAGACCGTGCCGGCGGTGCTGCTGGGCAAGGGTGCGTACTAGGAAGGGCGATGGACGCTGACCCGCAACCGATGGCGCTGGAACACGATTTCTCGGGATCGGGGCGCGCGAAGGCGCAGGCCAGGCACCTGGTGCGGTCGTGGCTCTGGCTGGCGTGGGTGGACGGCCTGGAGGCGTCGAAGCGCCTGTTCGATCTGGCCGCCGCCGCGGGAGCCGGCGCCGCCACCTCGCCGGTGTGGCTGCCCATGGTCCTCGCGTCGATGGCATCCGGCCGGCAACCCATTCGCCGCTGGAGCCGCATCGGGCGCTTCGGGGAACCGTTTGACGAACTGCGGCTGCAACTGCCCGGCGGGAAGGCCGGCGAGCTGCTGGCGGGAGCCGGGGTGGATCGCCTCCCGGCGCTGATGAACGTGCTGCGAGGCGACATGTCGATGGTCGGGCCGCGCCCGGCAGATCCGCAGGAACTGCGCCCCGGGGACGTCGTGTCCCGCCGCCGCCAGGACGTCCGGCCCGGGCTGTTCAACGCCTTCTGGGTCCGCAGCCGGACCAACGTGGACTACGACCCCGAGTTCGACGTCGATCGCGAGTACGTCGAAACCCGCAGCATGAAGGGCGACCTGGGCCTGCTGGCTCGGTCGGCGCTGACCGCGTTCTACGGCGGCAAGGTCGTGGACACGCCGGACAGGATCACCATCCGGGGGATCCCGGTGCACAACCGCACCATGGCGCAGGCCGTCGAGGAACTGGTGCGGCAGTTGGACGCCCCCGAACCCACGCGGGTCTGCTTCGTCAACGCCGACTGCGTGAACCTCGCAGCGAGGGACGCCCAATACCAGCAGACCCTGCGTACGGCGGACTACATCCTGGCGGACGGGATCGGGATGAAGCTGGCCGGACGCCTGCTGGGGCGGCCCATCCGGCAGAACGTCAACGGCACCGACCTCTTCCCGCGCCTGGTCGATGCCCTCAAGGACACGCACCACGGGATCTTCCTGCTGGGCGCACGGCCGGGCGTCGCCGATAGCGTCCGGGAATGGATCGTGGCCCGTGGCGCCCCCGACCTGGTCCGGGGCACCCGCGACGGCTATTTCCGCGCCGAGGAGGAGGACGAGGTCTGTCGCCAGATCAAGGCGTCTGGCGCCGACCTGCTGCTGGTGGCGTTCGGCGCCCCGCGCCAGGACACGTGGATCCTGCGCAACCAGCCGCGATGCGGCGTGAAGGTGGCCATCGGCGTGGGGGGGCTGTTCGACTTCTTTTCCGGACGGATCCAGCGCGCCCCGCAGTGGATGCGGGAAGCGGGGCTGGAATGGACCTGGAGACTGGCCCAGGAACCGGGTCGCATGTGGAAGCGCTACGGGATCGGGAACGCCGTGTTCCTGGCCCGCGTCCTGTCGGATCGCGTCCGGCGCGATGAAGGGTCCTCACAGCAAGGGAGGGTGCGATGCGAGCCATAGTGGTGGCAACGGGAATGCCGGTCGGGGCCGAGGCCCTGGCCTCGCGAACGGCTGCCGAACTGACTCCCCTGATCGATCGGCCGTTCCTGCAGCACGTGGTCGAAACCCTGGTGGGCCAGGGGATCCTCGAGATCGACTTCCTGCTGAGCCACGGGGCGGATCGCGTGGAACGCCTGCTGGCCGACGGCAACCGGTGGGGTGCGACCTTCCGGTACCACCTGGTCCGCGACCCGCAACGGCCCCTGGGACAGTTGCGCATGCCCACGATGGGGGACGGCCCGGTCCTGTTCGGGTATGGCGACCGGTTGCCTCCGGCCCGGTTTGCCGATGCCGCGGACAGCAACGAGGCCGTGCTCTGGGGGTCGCCCGGGGAAGGGACCTGGCACTGGCACGGCTGGGCATGGTTGCCCGCACAGGTCCGCCGCCAGGTCCGGCGCGACTGGGACGAATCCCTGCTGGGCGACTTCCTGTCGGAACTGCCCTCGGGACGGATGCGTCGCATCGACACGGGAACGCCGGTCGGCGTGCGCACCGGCGTCGAGGCCCTCGAATCGCAGTGGCAGGTGCTGGAGGGCCGCTTCAAGGGACTGATGCACGGGGGACGCGAGGTCGAACCCGGGGTGTGGCTGGCGCGCAACGTCAGCCTCGACCCCTCCGCGCGGCTCGTCCGCCCGGTCTACATCGGCGAGGATTGCCGGGTCGAAGCGGGCGTTCGCGTCGGTCCGCGGGCCGTCGTCGGGCGCGTGTGCATCCTCGACCGCTCGTGCGTGGTCGAAAGCTCGCTGATCCAGCCCGGCGCCTACCTGGGCCAGGGGCTGGAGGTGTCCGACGCGATCGTCGACATGAACCGGGTCTACAGCGTGCCGCTGGATACCGTCATCGACGTGGCGGACGCGTTCCTGGTCGGCAAGGTCGAGGACACGGGACCCGCCAGGACCGCCGAGGAATGGGCGAACCGAGCCCTGGCGGGACTGGCGCTGGCCGCCACCTGGCCCGTGGCGATCGCCGGGCTGGTGCGGGCGCGGAGGGATGGCGAGCCGCGTCGATTGCTGCGCCAGCCCGCCGAACGGATGCCTGATCGATGGAACACCTTCCCGACGATCCTCCGGAAGCCCGAAGGCGCCCGGGCCGAACCGGGCCTCGCGGACCTGGTCGGCCGCGTGCTGCCGGGCCTGTGGCACGTGGCCCGCGGCGAGATGCGCCTTGTCGGTGTCCCGGCCCGCACCCCCGAAGAGATCGAAGGCCTGCCCGAGGGCTGGCGCGACGTGGCCCTCAGCGCGCCGGCCGGCCTGGTGACCGAGGCCGACGTCCTGTACCAGGAGCCGCCGACCGAGGACGAACGTTTCGCGGCCGAAGCCGTGTATGCGGCCACTCGCTCCCCGTCCCGGGATGCCATGATCCTGCTGGCCTACGCGGCCCGGCTGCTGGGCCTGACGCCGCCCCCGGTCGGCGCCCTGGACCCCGCAGGAGAGGCAGACTGACGTGACGGACCCGGTCCGAAGACGGCGCGCGCGCGAACTGGACCAGCGTCTCGCCTGGCTCTCGCAGGGTCGCGGCGGGTTCCACTTCGAAAACCTGCACTTCCTGCCGCCGCTGGTCGATCGGGCGTTGCACCTGCTGGGCCTGTCCGAGCGGGCCTTGCGCCAGGCGGCCTCCCCGGTCTTGCGCCGTGTCCGCCTGGCCTGCCCTCGCCTGCCGGACGCGCTCGACGGGTTCCGGATCCTCCACCTGTCGGACCTCCATCTGGACGGGGTGCCGGGCCTGACGGAACGCGTGGTCGAGTTGGTTCGGGACGTGGACGCCGACCTGTGCGTTTTGACGGGCGACTACCGCTTCGAAATCTATGGCCCCTGCGACAACGCCACCTATCACCTGGAACGGCTGCTCCCTTTCCTGAAGGCACGGCTGGGTGTGTACGGGGTGCTGGGGAACCACGACTTCGCGGAACTGGTGCCGACGCTGGAAGGCCTGGGCGTGAAGGTCCTGTCGAACCGGGGCGGCACCATCGGGGGCCCGGACGCGCCACTGTGGCTGGCCGGCGTGGATGATCCGCACTACTACGGCGCCGACGACCTGCCCGCTTCCCTCGCGGGCCGACCGGCCGGGGCGTTCACGATCCTCCTGGCCCACTCCCCCGAACTGTTTCGCGAAGCCGGGCGCGCAGGGGTCGATGTCTACCTCTGCGGACACACCCACGGCGGACAGTTCCGGCTTCCGTTCGTGGGCCCCCTGTGGACCAACGCATCCTGCCCCCGGCGCATGGTGCTGGGTCCATGGACCTATCGAGGCGTCCGGGGATTCACGCACGCGGGAACCGGATCGTCCGGCGTGGCGGCGCGATTGGGCTGCCCCCCGGAGGTCGTCCTGTTGCAACTGGCCCAGGATCCTGGGGAACGGAGGCCGGCATGATGGCGGACGACAAGCCCGAGATTCCCGCGACCGACTCCTGCATGCGCCTGATGATCCACCATTCCCGCTATGCCATGGCCCGCCTGGACGCCTCCGGGATCATCCAGTGGGCCAACGAAGGCCTGGTCGAGATCACCGGAAGCCCCCTGCGGAGCCTCCTGGGCCAGTCGTTCATCCACGCGCTGTCGAGCGGGCTGGTGGCGTCCGACGCCCTTGCGGAGGCCCAGGCGAGACTGGCCGCGGGCGAGGCATACACGGGCGTCACCACCTGCCGTCGCATGGACGGTTCGTCCTGCGTCCTGGACCTGGACATCCGTCCGCTGGCCCAGGGCCAGGCCGGGTTCGTGGCGACCGCCGTGGACGTCACCGAGGCCCGTAGCAGCGCCCGGCATTTCCGCGACGAGGCCCAGTTCGAAACCTTGATGTCCGCCATGCTGGAAACCGAGGTGGACGAGCGGCGTCGAGCCGAGGAGGAATTGCGCGCCAGCGAGGAGCGGTACCGGTCGGCCATCGACCGCATCCACGAGATCGGGGGGCGGATCCAGCGGACGCTGCTGGTCGGCCAGCCGGTGAAGACCTTCCCGGACGCCCAGGTCGCCATCCTGTCGATCCCGTCCCAGCAGATCGACGGGGATTTTTCAGACTTCGAGGTCACGCCCAGCGCGCTCGAGATCCTGGTCGGCGACGTGATGGGAAAGGGCGTCCCGGCCGCGCTGCTCGGGGCCGCCACCAAGAACCAGTTCCTGCGGGCGAAAGCGGCGCTGCTGTCGCAGGTGACCGGAAGCCTGCCGCTGTCCCCTCTGGAAATCGTCACCCGTGCGCATCGGAGCCTGACGCCGTCCCCCCGGGAAATCGTCAACCGCGTCCACCGGAGCCTGACGCCGCAATTCATCCGCCTGGAATCGTTCGCGACGGTGATCCTGGCCCTGTTCGACCAGGACGGCCGGAAACTGCGGTACGTCAACGCCGGCCACATGCGCCCCCTCCATCGTGTCGCACGCACCGGCGAAGTCCGGATGCTGGAAGGGGACAACGTGCCCCTGGGCGTCCTGCCGGACGAGGTCTACGAGGAACAGACCGTCGCATGCGAACCGGGCGACGTCTTCGTGTTCTATTCCGACGGGGTCACCGAGGCCCGCGGCCTGGACGACACCCTGTTCGGGGAGGAACGGCTGATCGAAATCGTGCAGCGGGAGGGCCACCGGTATCCCCAGCACCTCCTGGGCGCCATCGAGGAGGCCGTGACCCGTTTCGCCGGCTCGGAGATCGTGTCCGACGACCTCACGTGCCTGGTGGTCCGCATCGACGACGACCCGGGCCCGGTCCTGCGTTCGACGGCGTTCGAGGTACGCAGCCAACTGGACGCCCTGGTGGACCTGAGGGCCTTCCTCCGCACCTTCGTGGAATCGTCCGGCACGCCCTCCCCGCTTGACGAGGACGCGCTGGACGAGGTCCTCCTGGCCGTGACGGAGGCGGCCAGCAACGTGATCCGGCATGCGTTCCGTGGGCAACCCGACGGCACGCTCCAGGTGAGGGCGGACTTCCACCCCGACCGACTGCGGCTGCAGTTGATCCACAATGGCATCCCCCTCGATCCGGACATGGTCGTGCCCCCTTCCCTGGACGGATCCCGCGAAAGCGGCTTCGGGCTGTTCATCATCGAACAGGCGATGGACGAGGTTCGGTATACCCGCGATGGGACGGGCAGGACGGTGGTCCGGCTGTCGAAGTTCCGCACGGATCGAGGCAGCCCGAACCTGCCTTGACGACTTTGACCCCCCGAAGGCCGGGACGTATGATTCGGCCGCGGGAAGCGAGGTGCGAATGTCCGACGGAAGTGAGCGCAGACAGCATCCGCGACGGGTTTCCCGGCAGGACGTCTTCTGCTACATCGACGGCAACCGCTTCGACGCGTGCAGCGAGGATCTCAGCGCCGGGGGGATGTTCCTGCGAACCGACGGTCGCGTCGAGGTCGCGGTCGGGACGATCGTCGGGCTGGTGGTGAAGGGCTTCGGGGACCTGAGCCGGATCGTGTACCTGTTCGCCCGTGTCATGCGGAAGCAGGATGCCCCGGTCATCGGCCTTGGGCTGCAGTGGGAGAAGGCCGTTTCGATCGGCGGCTCCGAGGCGCTGGTGCAGTTCCTGGACCAGGTCTTCGAGATCCGATCGCCGACGCTGAGTCAGAAGGCCGTGGCCGGCAAGGACTTCGCCCGCCACGTATACTCGTTCGGCACCGGGCGACCGGCCGAAAGTGACGATGCGCCCCCCCCCGCGCCGCCGGTCATCCCCGCGTCTGCGCGACCGGCTCCCAACCCGGGGGCCATCACGTCGCAGATCCAGATCCAGCGGGTCGTGTTCCCGATCGACCTCCTCGCGTCCGCCGTGTTCGAAGGGTTCACCCTGCCCGTGCACATCCGGCGGATCGGGGTCGCGGCCATGTTCATCGAAACGCGCATCGCCCCGCTGGACCTGTCGATCCCGATCCGGATCGTCATCGCGACCTCTGCCGACGGATCCGCGGCGAGCGTGACAGCGACCTGCAGCATCACCGAGGTGCGGGTCCAGCCGAAGGATCCCGAAACCGGGCTGCTCCTCAGGGTCGATTCCCTCGATGAAGGGGCCGACCCCGGTGCCTGGCAGCGCTTCCTGAAACGCCACCACTTCCGCAGCCTGGCCCGCGACTGAACCGGCAAGAAGCGCGGGAAGAGATTCGAATCACTGCGGCATCGGCGAGGAATAGGTTTCCGTGCCCCAGGACGCGCACTCGGCCTCGGTCTTGACCGGGGCGTCCGATCGCGCGGTCGCGAACTCGCCGCCGCCCTGGCCGCTGAAGGTTGCGACCACGTCGCCGGTGGCCCGGTCCGTGACCGTGCCCGACACCGTCGGGAACAGGATGAAGATCACGTAGGCCTTCGTCGCGTCGGTGGCGTCGGACAGCATCGGCGCCGAGTTGTCGCCCACCGTCACCTGGGCCTCGACGCGGTACTTCGCGTTCTGCGCGATCACGACGGCATCCCGGGGCACGCATTGGGTTGCCGTGGCGTCCCAGCGCCACCCGTCGTGCCGCCATCCCAACTGCCCGTCCGCAGCCCGGAAGGTCTGGAAGTCCAGCACCCCGTCGCGCTGGACGGCCAGGTCCAGGTAGTCCAGGATCGTCGAGTTGAAGTGGTACGTCTGCCACGCCCACATCACGCCCGCCGCCTTGTCGCCCACCACCGCGAAGTCCCAGCCGCCCAGGTTGAATGCCCAGCGCCCCCACGAGTTCTCGCGGTAGCCGTGGCCGTCGATGGTCAGCGCGGTGCCCGTCGCCAGGTTCGTCAGGGTGCCGGTGATGCGGGTGTACGGCCACACCATGTTCACGTTCCAGTTCTCGTCCGCGGGCGACAGCGCGCCCAGCGTCGCGTCGCGGACCGGCACGAACTGCGCGTCGTTGACCGACAGCGCGGGCCAGCCCTGCCAGACGGTCAGGTCCCACGAGGCCTTGTCGGTCTGGCCCTCCAGGCGCAGGCGGTTGGTCGCCGGGTCGGGCGTCATGCGGGCGAAGGCGCCTGAGGTCAGCGGGCCGGCCGACAGCGACCGGGTCGTGTTCCCCGCCTGGAAGCCTTCGTACCCGAAGTTCACGTACTCGGACGAGATCTTCCCGTCCGGCCAGCGCCCGGCCACCGCCACGTTGGCGCCCTTCGGGACCTGGTTGCCGAACAGGTCGTCCAGCCGGCGGGGGTTCGCGATCAGGTAGCCGATGCTGCCCGTGAAGCCGGCCTTCTCGTCGTGGATCATGAAGTAGTCCCACTCGAAGGACATGCCGTCGTAGGAGCTGCCGTCCAGGAACTCGGGGCCCAGCGTGTGCCAGCCCATCAGGCCGTCGCGGCCGGCGGGCTCGGGGACGTCGGCCGGTACGTCGCTGGCAACGTCGGTGGGAACGTCGGCGGGAACATCCGACGGCACGTCGATCGCATCCGAGGTTCCCGAGGACGAGTCGCAGCCCGGGGCCAGGGACCCGAGGAGCACGGCCAGCGGGAACAGGAGCACGCCACGACGAGTCACGGTCCCTCCGAAACAATGGGCAACGAAGGGATGCTAGCCGCCACGCGTGGGGGCGTCAATCAAGGGGCGGGGAAAGGCCGGGCGCGTCAGACGTCGTACTTGCTGGAGTCGCCGGTGAAGCGGATTTCCTGCTTGCCCAGGCGCAGGCGGACATCCGTGGTTTCGCCCTCGAACTCGTTCACGCCCTTCACGAGGTAGGACACGATGCGATCGTGGAGGGCCTGCGTGCCCTTGCCCTTGACCGATTCCGCCGACGCGCCCTTCACGTGGACCACGCCGCAGGTCTTCGACCCGACCGTCAGCCCCAGGCGCCGGCCATGGAACTCGATCGTCTTCTCGTGATGGCCGTGGCGATCGAAGTTGAAGAAGAACACGAAGAAGTCGTCCTCGTCGCGGTACACGAACGCCCGCAGGCCGTCGCTGTACCCGACGTTCTTCTGCCAGCCCGCCAGGCGCAGGTTCCCCAGCAGCGCCCGCTCGTCGTTGAACACGTTGCCGGTGCTGTACAGCAGCGTCCCCTTCGCCCGGGCCTTGCCGTCGCCGTACGCCCGCACGAAGTCCGCCAGCACCGTGCACGGGTCCATCTTCTCGTCGTAGGCCGGCAGCTCGCCGCTGGCGATCAGCGTGCCGCCCCGCTTCACGAAGTCCACCAGGGTCTGCTGCTCCCTGCGTCCCAGGAAGAACGACAGGTGCACGGCCGCGCGGGGCTTCTTCAGCAGGTCGTCGGCCGACAGCGCCGGCAGTTCCGCGATTTCGTAGTTCACGCCGTGGGCGTTGCAGGTCATGGTCGCGGGCTCGATGACATCGTACCCGGTCCGCGGCACCGCGTGGGGCAGCACCCAGTGCGGCGCCTTGCCGTCCGGCACCCAGGACGAAACCGCGGCGTACTCGGGCACGGCCAGCAGGCACACGTCCATGTCCAGTTCCGCCCGCAGGAAGGCCGCGCCCTCGCGCGCGAACCACTCGTTCAGGTCCTTCATGGCCGCGTACATCGGCCCGGTCTCGCCGTTCTCGCCGATGGGCGCGTCCGACGGGAAGGTCCGGTGCTGCTTCTGCGTGGTGCGGTCCAGGTCGTCCAGCCAGTAGCCGTGGGACACGCCGGTGAACACCACGTAACCCGTGCAGCCGCCCGCCACGCAGGCCAGCGTCTGGAAGAACGGGATCATCGGGAACTTCGACAGCGGGTGATACAGCGTCGCGAAGCCCCAGTTCTCCTCGATGTTGATGCCGCGGCGGCGGCGCGACGTGTTGATGTAGCGGTTGAACACCTCGTTGGCGCCCACGTCCTCGGCGGGCGGCGTGGAGGCGTCCGGTACGTTGTACGACGCGACGCCCAGCCAGCTGATCATGCCGTACTCGTACACGTCGAGGTCCTGGTCCACGCGGTTCTGGGACAGCCACCACTCCGGGTACAGGGGCAGGTAGGCCGGCGGCGTGTCCTTGACGGACGCTTCCTGCTGATCCGGCACGTTCTCGTCGATCGGCGGCGTGATGCCGGCGTAGTTGGTCAGGTAGGGCAGGTCGATGCCCAGGTACTCCTTGTAGCGGGCATAGAACTCGCGCCGGATGCGCCACTGGAACTCGCCCCAGTCGATCAGCGCCAGCACGTCGCGGCGGGTGTTCGCCACGGGCTTCGTCGGGTCCAGCCGGGGCGGCTGCACGAACTCGAACGCCTTCACTTCCGTGCCGTGCACGCGGTTGTATTCGGCGACCGTGCCGTACTTCGCGGCCAGCATCGCGTGGAAATGGCGCTGGTCCGGCGCGTCGTACCCGAAGTGCCAGGGGGCGTCGTTGGACGTGCAGTAGATCGTTTCGTCCAGCAACTGGATCGCGATGATGTTGCCCTTCGGGGCCACATGCGGCTTGAGGACCTTGCCGACCTCGTTCAGCCAGCGCTTCGCCAGCCCGTCGAAGGTCGCGTCGTTCGGGCTGGGCATCTGCGTGTGGTCGTACTCCCAGAACAGCGGGTCGCCGTTCTGCAGGCGGACGGGTTCGATGCCCGGGTTGAAGGAGGGCGAGCTGATGTCCGGCAGGCCGCCGATGTTCAATTCGCTGTGCACGAACGGGCCGGGCTTCGCCAGCATCCACAGGCCGCGCTGCTGGCACAGTTTCAGGAACGTGCGCAGGTCGCGCGAATCGAACGTGCGGCCGTCGAAATCGTACGACACCGCGCCCGTGACCGGGTCGTGCACGATGTGGTGCCGCCACGGGATGTAGAAGCAGATGACGTTGACGTTGGCGGCCTTCAACTGGTCCAGCCGGGCCCCCCAGTTGCTGCGCTTGTCGCGGTAGTACTGGTACTCCGCGCCCAGGAAGTAGAACGGCACGCCGTCCTTGAAGAACCGTCCGTCGCGATACGTGAACGCCGCCATGTCTTCCCCACCCGTTCGGCCCGTGCGCCGCGCCGGAGTTTACTGCCAAATGAGAGGCAACGGGAAAGGGGGGAGGCGCCGGCAGATCTGGGAGCCGGGACACCGGGTGGGCGTTCACGGCTCGTCGAGGTGGCGCAGGGCCTCCCGGAAGTCGGACCGATCCGGGAACCGCGCGATCAGCCCCGACAGCACGGCCCGGGACTCGTCTGATCGGCCGGCGCGCGCCAGGATCTTGGCCAGCGTGAACTGGACGCCCGTGGCTGTCGGGTGGGTTTCGAGGAACCTGCCCAGGCGATCGACGGCGTCCGGCAGATACCCCGCCCGCTCCAGCGCCTGCGCCAGCTGGATCGCCGCCTCGCCGTAGTCGGGGTACAGTCGCAGCGCCCGATCGAACGCCTCGATCGCACGGTTCAGATCGTCCTGTTCGAGCGCGCAGATCCCGACGCCGAACCGCGCCTTCGCGCTGTCGGGCGAGGCCTCGGCGGTCCGGTCGAACAGGCCGCAATTGGTCGCGGTTTCCTGGCCGCGCAGCCCCGTCAGCACGGACAGTTCGAGCACGACGCCGACCGCCGCCAGGCCCAGCACCCGCGCCACCATGGGCGACAGCCGGGAAGCCGACGCGGCGCCGGCGCCCGCGAGGGCCAGGAACAGGCCGATGCCGGGCAGGTAGGTCAGCCGTTCGCCCATGATCGTGCCGATCGGGAAGGCGAGGTTCGATGCCGGGAACAGCGCGACGAGGTACCAGGCCACCCCGAGGGTCACCACCGGGAGGCGGCGGAGGCAGAGCAGGCCCACCGCCACCAGAGCGACGCACACAGCCGCCCCGGCCAGGAACGGCGGGGCCAGCCACGAGGTGATCGGCATGATCTGGGCGAACGAGTAGTCCGCGGACAGGTGGGTCGGGGCGAAGAACAGGCCGACGTAGCGTCCCAGGATCTCGATGGCAGTCCGGGCGCGATCCGCGAACGGGGCCAGCACGAGGGGGTTGTCCAGCGCCGAATACCCCGCGCCGCGGTACAGCCCGCCCAGCACGCCGGAGCGGGCTGCCAGGTACATGTTGATGGCCGCGGCGGAGGCTACCAGGGCCAGGCCGAGCCGGACCCATGGGAAACGGCCGCGGGACGGGGCGGGAAGGGTGCCCCAGGCCAGCAGCGTGACCATTCCGGCCAGCACCGGCGCGGCCACCGCGCTTTCCTTCGAAAAGATCCCGAAGGCCTGCACGACCGCGATGCCGACGAGCTGCGCGACCCCGGTGCGATCCACGCGCCCCGGAGGGCCCGGACGGAACACGAGCTCCAGGGCCAGCAGCATGACGCCCAGGCAGGACGTGGCGGCCACCAGGTCCGAGCGGTTCGACAGGAACAGCACGGCTTCCGAATTCAGGGGATGGACGGCGAAGGCCACGGACCCCAGCACGGTCGCGGCCCACTCGCGACGCCCCGTGCCCAGCAGCCGCCGAAGCAGGAAGAAGACGAGCACCGCGTTGAGCCCGTGGAACAGCAGGCTGAGGGCCCGGTGGATCGCGGGTTCCGCGCCCGCCACCTGGCATGTCACGGCATGCAGCAGGATCGTCAGGGGCCGGTACGCCGAGTTTTCGTTCGGCCGGAGATCCGCCCAGTAGTCCGAGCCGAAGATGCGGCCGACGTCCAGCGACGGGCCGCAGACCACGGGATTCCGGACCACGATGTGGATGTCGTCGAACAGGAACTCGTTGGCCAGGGAGGGCAGGTAGATCGCGAACGCCGCGATCAGCGGGACGAGGCACCACCACGCGGCCATCGGCCTGGCCTGCGGTTCGGGGGGGGAATCGCGAAAGCGCACCATCGGCTCCGGACGCGGCGGGTCGGCGGGATTATAGCATCGAGGATTCCGTCAGTGCCCCCCTTCCCGCCGGACGAAAATCAGGCGCAGCGGGGTCTGCAGCACTTGTTCCCAACGGGGGTCCTGCCGGAGGACGTCCAGCATCCCCTGGTCCTCCGGGGCCGGCGACAGCATCGCCAGGGTCACGGCGTGGCGCTCCAGGTACTCGCGGAAGGCGTCCGGGGAATGCCGGGCCGCGAGGTACTCGCCCCACAGCGCCTCGCCATAGATGTCGATCCGCGAGTCCACCACGGGGCGGATCCGAGGATGCAACGCGTGGATCAAAAGCGCGCCGTCCGCATAGTCGTTGAAGATCACGCCTTCGAACGGCGACGACCGAAGGAAGGCGATCTCCTCGACCGGGAGGTTCGAGCCGATGCCCCATCCGAATGGACGCCGCTCCGTGGGGGAGTATGCGAACCCCTGCGCGAGGGTCCCGCCGATCAGCAGGCCCGACACCACCAGTTCCAGCATCGGCCGTCGGGCGGTCCACCGACGCGGGCTGCCCGAGGAGAATCGCGACGCCAGGGACTCCATCGAGCGGATCACCACCGGGAAGCCCAGGAGGACCGCGTAGGGGAGCAGCCGGATCGCCCAGCACGAGGTGCCGATGGCCACCAGCGCGATCGCCAGGTCCAGCCAGGGGCGCTCCCGGAGCCGCGCCAGCACGCCGCCCGCCAGCAGCGCGGAAAAGGCCATCCAGGCCCACATCCAGTACAGGCCCAGCTTGTCCGCGGACAGCGTCGGGTTCCACTCCCACACCGACTGCTTGATGTAGTCGTTGCCGCCGAACATCTGGCCCGAAAAGGCGAACAGCCGGATGCCGTACGGGTTGGCCAGCGACGCGACGGCCATCGCCAGCGCGATGCCCGCCAGCATGAGGGGGTCCCGCCGGCCGAAGGGCCGCTGGCCCGGCACGGGCGGGCCCGGCAGGAGGCGGTGCAGCAGTACGGCAAAGGCGGCGACGGCCAGCAGCGGCGGCCCGAAGGACGATTCGCCGTGGAGGTTGGTCCAGACCGCCTGCATCGGGATCAGCCACAGCAGGCCGCGGGCCTTCCCGGTGTGTCGCCAGGACTCCAGCGCCAGGGCGATGGCGGCCAGGCCCAGGAACGAGAACAGGTGCGGACGGGTCATCGCGCGGTAGCTGAGCACGCCCACGACCAGCAGCACGATCGGCCAGAACCAGGCGCGGCGGCGAAGCGGCCCGGGGACCGAGGCCACCAGCATCCCCGTCGTCAGGGGGACCACCAGCGCCGGCAGCAGGCACAGGCCCGGGATCCCCAGCAGCCCGTTGATCCCCTGGAACACGACGCTGGCCAGCCACTCGTGGGCCAGGAATGGGCGACCGGCCGCGATCGCGGAGTAGACGTCCACGGTGGGGACCGCGAAATCCCGCAGGATGTCCGCCCCCACCCGCAACTGCAGGAACACGTCGTTGTTCATCAGGGGCGACAGGTTCGCCAGGGCGGCCCAGGCGAACACGGCCAGCGTGGACAGTGCGGCGACGGCGCGCGAGCCGGGGATGTGGCCCAGCGCGTCGCGCATGGGCCGCGGTCGATCCGGTGCGGTGCGGGCGTCCAGCAGCACCGCGATCGCCAGCCCGAGGGCCAGCGCGTTCCGCAGGGCCAGGAGGGTCGTGGGCCAGGCGTCCAGCGCCGCCAGGTCCCGGGTGTAGAAGCGGCCGATCACCCGGGACACCAGCACCAGGACGGCCGCGGCGCCGAGGTACCGCCGGCTCGATCCGCCCGCGCGGGCCGCGATCGCCAGCAGCGCCAGCACCCACACCAGGTGATGGGAACGGAACTCCGTCCCGACAGCCAGGGGCAGCAGGCCGGCCGCCACGGCCAGTGCCGGGAGGGCGCTCCACAGGCGTTCCCGCGGGATCCGGATCGCCACCCCGCCGAGGCCCGCGACCAGCGCCGCGACCAGCAGGCCGGAAGCGACCGCGACGGCCGATGGGAGGCCCGGGCCGGCCAGGACGCGCGCCCCATCGACGTCCAGCACGGACAGGCCGAGGGGGGCCGCCTGGTTCCACAGGGCCAGCAGCGCGGAACCGCTGCTGGTGATCTGCAGAGCGCCGTCGATCGGCGGCAGGCTCCCGGCAAGGAGGCCGGCCGCACCGACGGCGACGATGCCGCCCACGGCGACGAGGAAGGCCCCCGCGCCGCCGTACCGGTTCCGCGCCAGCACGATCAGGACGACCGGGGCCAAGGCCAGCGCGATCGGGTGGATCGTGGCGCCCAGGACCAGGGCGCCGGCAGCCAGCCAGGCGTCCCGCGCCCGGCGGGCATCCGCGGCGAACGTGACGGCGACCCCGAGGCACAGCGCGACGGGCAGGTCCGGGCGGACCAGGACCGCGGGCCCGAGCAGCGCGGTCAGCCCGAGGTACGCCGCCAGCAGGAACCCCCGGTCGGCCGGAACCCGGCGCCCTGCCCCGCCCGCTGCTACCGGACCAACCGGCCACGCCAGCAGCGCGAGGAGGGCGACGTCGAACAGCAGCATCTCGCCGGCAAGGACCGTCGCGAAGCCGTCCGCCGACGTGGAAACCCAGCCTGGAAGGGCCAGCAGACACCGCCAGCCGGTCGCCGGAATGTCCCCCCCGGACCCCGAGGCCAGGCGGTCGAACAGGACCGTGACCTCGCGATCCGCCGAGACGCTGGCGAACAGCAGGCCCCGGGTGACCAGCCAGGCGGCGGCCAGCATCAGCCAGCAGGCGCTCGACGGCAGTGCGGGATGCCTGGACGACCCAATCGACATCGTTGCGACCCGGAAGGCAGGCGCGATCTTAGCAGGATCGGCAGCACCGGGAGCGGCCACCGCGCCGCCACGCCGCGGCGCCGGGGAGTCGCGGTTGCGGGTGGACGTCCGCCGCGCGGATCGGATAGGGTTCGATGGAACGGAGGTGAGGCATGAGTGCGGTGGGACGGGGCGGAACGGGGACTGCGGCGCTGCTGCTGGCCTGCATCGTGGCGGCCTGCGGAGGGGGCGGCGGCGGGCCGGGCGCGGCGCCGGATCCGGGCCCCGCGGACCTGCTTTCGGCCGACGTGGAGACGCTCGACGGCGCCGATGCCGACGCGCGCGACGGGACGCTGCTGGACCTGCCGACCGACCTCCCGGATCCCGGGGACGAGACGACCGCGGGCGACGCGAACGGGGACGAGTCCATCGCCGCAGACCCGATCCCCGGCGACGTGGATCCGGAAACGCTGCCTCTGTCCCCGGTCGACACGACACCCCCGGTCCAGTTGCCCGACGGCGTGTCCCTTCGGGTCGCCACCCTGAACGTCTACGGGTTCCACTTCGCGACGCCCGAGGAGATCGGCGCCTGGCTGGGCGGCCAGGACGCGGACCTCGCGATGCTCGAGGAGATCGGCGCCGACACGGCCGCGCGGGTGGCCACGGCGGCCGGCTTCCCCTACCTGTTCGCCGGGGGCGGGGACGAAGCCCTCCTGTCGAAGACGCCGCTGGACGGTCCGGCCGAGGTGCCGCTGGTCGATGGCCGAGGGCTGATCCACGCGACGACCGTCGTGGAGGACGTGACGTTCTCGGTGTACGCCGCGCACATCTCGTGGCACGTCGAAGGCAACCTCCAGGCCCGGCAGATCGCCCGCGAGGTGATGGCCGCCGATCCCCTGCCCCACCTGGTGCTGGCCGGCGATTTCAACGACGAGCACTACAGCACGCAGAACAACTACCTGGACGAGGTGCTGACCGATGCGGCCACCTCGATGGGATGGTACCCGGGACAGCACATCACCTGGCCGTCCACCGGATTCGACGAAACCGAGGGCGCCCAGACGATCGACCTGGTGTTCTTCCGCAAGGCGCTGCCGGCGATCGTGAAGGGGTTGGCGGTGCTGAACCTGTCGCCCGTGCTGTCCGATCACAAGCCGGTCGTGGCGGACCTGCTGTACCCGCGGGAGGACCTGCCGTTCGCGTCGGACCCGCTGGCGGCGGGGCGGGATCCCTTCGCGGCCTTCCCGCCGGCCGGGACGCGGACGCCGAACCTCCTGGTGAATCCGGGCGCCGAGGACGGCCTGTCCGGCTGGGACGTCGGGGGCGGCGCCCAGGCCGCCGCCACCTGCCAGCAGCTGGCGCCCCGCACGGGGACGGCACTGTTCAAGGGGTTCGACACGCAGCCGGACCCCGGCGTCCCCTGGTCGTGGGCGACGCAGGTCGTGGACCTGTCCTCCCGCGCCGCCCCGATCGATGCCGGGCGCGGGCGCCTGTATGCCTCGGCCTGGCTGGCCACCGGGTACCGCACCGTCGAAAAGGACGGCGAGGTGTCGAACCTCCTGACCACCTATTCCGACGGCGAGGTGATCGTCGAAACGCTGGACGCCACGGGCGTCGCGCTGTCCCGGACCGTGTCGGGCCGGCGCGACACGCTGGCGTGGCATCCCTTCGCCGCGGTCGTGGACGTGCCCCCGGGCGCGCGTGCGGCCCGGGTGACGTGGATGTCCCACTACAAGTCGCAGGGTGGCGATGCCGACACCGCGGCGGTCGATGACCTGTACCTCGGGTTCGAGGAGGTCGCCACCGCCCACCGCGTGCTGGGCGGGACCCTCGTTCCCGGCGGCGGGAAGCCCGGGGACCCCCCGGCGCTGGCGATCCCGGCCGGCTGGGCCGCGATGCCGGACGGCCAGCCCGTGGGACCGTGGGGCATCACCCTGTTCCCGCCGTATTGCGCCTCGGGCAAGGCGTGCTTCATCGCGAACCCCGGGGTCGATCCCGACACCGAGCCCGTGGTCGGACCGGCGGCGCTGACCCGGACGGTCGATCTGGCGCCGTGGGCCGCCGACGTGGACGCCGGCCGGCTGGCCATCCGTTGGGCGGCCTCCCTGAGGACGTTCAGCGCGCTGGCCTCGGTGCACCTGGCCCTCGTGGTGCTGGACGCCGACGGTTCGCCCTGGGCCACCTTTGAATCGCCGCCCCTCCAGGCGGCCGAGTGGACCCGTGTCGTGCAATTGACCCGCATGCCACCGAATGCCCGGAAGGTGCGCATCGAGGTCCGTACCCCCCTCGACCGCGCGGACGACACCGTGTTCGCCGACGAGGTCTCCCTGGTGCCCGAGCGCGTGCCCGCCTCCGAATGAGCTTCGTCCCGCTCCCGTGACGCGGGTCGGCTATCATCCGCGGTGGGCGGCGCGGGGTGACCATGTTCGGCATGTTCCTCCAGGGCCTGACGATCGGACTGCTGGCGGGCATCCCGCTGGGTCCGGCCAGCGCGGCCATCGTCGATACGGCGCTGCGACGCTCTCTGCCACGGGCGCTGGCCATGGGCGTCGGCGCCGCCCTCGTGGATTTTGCCTTCTGCCTGGCCGCCTCCACAGGATTCGGCGCGCTGCTCCAGGACCGCCCGAACGTCGTGTCGATTCTCCGGGTCGCGGGCGGCGGCGTGCTGATGGCCCTCGGCATCCTGATGGTGCTGCGGCGGCCGCCCGACCCGACCCGGGTCCGGATCCGACGCCCGATCCGGACGGGCACGCTGGTGGCCGCCGCCGGAACAGGCATCGCGATCAGCGGCCTGAACCCCGCGCTGATGACGACCTGGCTGGTGCTGGCCGGCACGGTCCTGGCAGGCCTGTCGGTCGCCCAGGCCCTGGTCGTGTCCCTGGGCGTCTTCCTGGGAACCCTGGCGTGGTTTGTGGGGATCGCCGTCGCGGCCCATCGGGGCCGGGCCAGCCTGGGGGCCCACGCGGTGTGGTTCACGCGCGGCGCTGGCGGCCTGCTGGTGGCGTACGGCCTGTTCCTGCTGGCGCAACCGCTGGTGGCGCGACTGCTGGAAGGCTGACGCCGAAAGCACCCCACGCCCGGGACCCGCTCCGCGCCTGCGTCGGAACCTCGCGCGCTTGCCGCCAGACGCCCGACCCGCTACGTTCAGGAACCCCCTGCCGGGAACGAAACGGGTGGACCGACGAACCTTCATCCGCTGGGCACCGGTGGTCCTTTGGGCCGCGGCGATCCTGGCCGTGTCCTCGATCCCGGGGCGGCACCTGCACATCCCTGACGGCACGGACAAGATCGGCCACGTCGGCGAATACCTGGTCCTGGGCGCGCTGCTCGCCCGCTCCCTCGGCGCGCGCGCGGCCCTGCGCCTGCTTCTGGCCGCCTGGATAGGCATGGCCGTCTTCGGCGCCCTGGACGAACTGCACCAGTACTTCATCCCGGGGCGGACCCCCGACGTGATGGACTGGGCGGCCGACGCGGCCGGCGCCGTGGCGGGGCTTCTGGCCGGATGGGCCCTCTGCCGTCTTCGGTCCCGGTGGAGCCGGTCCCCGGTCTGCTGAAGCGCCCACCCGTTTTTCCCGCAAATCCGATAGAGTCGCAGCACCCGTGCTCCGGGAGTGCGCCCATGCGATCGAACGGACCTGGCTTCGGTAGACGGACGAGCTTCCGGGTCGGCCTGGCCCTGCTGCTGGCTCTGGGGGTCGCCGCCTGCGGCGGTTCGAAGGCGACCGTCTGCCCCGACCCGGAGATCGACAGTTCCCCGGACGTCCCGGCGGACGCCCTGGCAGACACCGCGCCCGATGTGCCCTCGACGGACCTGCCCGCCGCCGATGGTCCCGCGGGCGACCTCGCTTCGCCCGACGCCCCCCCCGACGTCCAGCCGCCTCCGGACCCGCCCTTCACGCCCCCCGACGCGGCGCTGCGGGCCCGCCATGCGACCCGCGATCTCCCCGTCCCGCTGGGGATTTCCACCGCGGGCTTCGGCGAGACCGAATCCGGCCCTACGGGACCCTTCGCTGACGCCTTCCAGGCCACGGTGACGCTGCTGCACCCGCCCCGGGTGCAGGCCGTGCAGATCCTGCGGGGCGGCAAGCGCCTGCTGCTGGTCAACGGCGACCTCATCGCGATCTTCCGGACCCTGGAGTTGCGCGTGGTGCAACGAGTGCTGGAACGGACCGGCGTGGACGTGTCCGGCGTGATGGTCCTCGCCGGCACGCACACGCACTCGGGCCCGGGGCGCCTGTTCGACACGCCGCTCGGGCCGCTGTTCTCGGACACCTACCGCCAGGAAACGTTCCTCCCCGTCGCCGAGGCCATCGCGGACGCCATCGTGGACGCGATGGCCGGAACGAACGTGCCCGTGAAGCTGGGCAACGCGGTGCTGTCGAATGCCCGGATGCATGGGTACCGGCGCTGTCCCGATCCCGCGATCCTGACCCGGAACGACGACACGATGCATGTCCTCCGCCTGGAGCGCGTCGAGGCCCCGAACACGACGCTGGCGGTGCTGATCAACTACGCGATGCACGGCACGGTCATCGGGTACCGGGACGGCGTGCTGGGCGGCGATGCCCCCCGCTCGGTCGAATTGAAGGTCCAGGAGGCGCTGCCCGGCGCCCCCCCGGTGATGTACTTCCAGTCCTGGGCCGGCGACATGGCGCCCGCTGATCCCACGTCCGATTTCCCGGACAGCCCCTGGCCCGCGGCCCCCATGGCCACGCTGGACCGCCTGGAGGCCCTGGGACGCTCGGCCGCCGACACCGTGGTCGCCGGCTGGGACACGATGACCTGGCAGGAAGACCCGGAACTGATCGTGACGTCCGCCGTCGCGCCCATGACCGTCGATGCGGTCGGGTACGCCAAGGGCGAATGGGACCACCCCTCAGGCGCCCTGCTGTGCGGCGCAGGCGGGTCGATCTGCGGCTCGAAGCCGCCGGCGATGGATTCGTGCCTGGACGTCGACTTCGGGTGGATCCCGGACACGGTCCGCCTGACCGCCTTCCGGCTGGGCACGCTGGCGGGCGTGACGCTGCCCGGCGAGCCTGTCACCCCCCTGGGGACCGAACTGGTCGGCCTGGCGAAGGGGAAGCTACCGCCGGTCTCGACGGTGATGGTGTTCGGCTATTCCCTCGGCTACGTCGGCTACCTCATGCTCCCCGACGACTATGCGAATGGCGGGTACGAACCGGGCATGGCCTTCTTCGGGCCGCGCGGGGGCGAGTACCTGCGGGACGCCGCCGCATCGGTGGCCGGGCGGCTGTCCAACCCCGACGCGCAGCTGACGTTCGTGCCTACGACCGCGCCCGCCTGGACGCCCGGCGCCTCCTCGCCCTACACGCCCGCCGTCTCGCTGGACCCGGGCGCGGTCGTGCAGGCCCTGCCCGCCCAGGCCGTGGCCGGGGACGTGCTGACCTTCGCGTGGAAGGGCGGCGATCCATGGGTCGATCGACCGGAGGTCGTGGTCCAGCGCAATGCCACCCCTGCCGACGAGGGGCTGTTCGCGCCCCTGCTGGCCGGCGGGCGCGTCGTGGACCAGCGCGACTACCGCGTCCTGCTGACCGTCACGCCGACCCCGCCCTGGGACCAGCCCGCGCCCGACGGCCGCACCTTCACCTGGACCGCCACCCTGCGCACCGCCGTCCGGATCCCCGCGCCCGACCCGGCGCTGTCCGGCACGCTGCGGATTTCCGTCACGGGCCACGCCGCCGCCGCCGGCGATGCCGTCGTCCCCTATGACGTCCAGTCGTCGCCGGTGGTGGTGACGCTTCCGCCGTGACGCGCCCCGGGGATCGAACGCCCGCATCGCCTCGATCGCCTCTCGCGAACGCCCCCCCGGAACGGCGTCGGGGCATGGAGTTTCTGCCCCCGGTCGTCTATCCTCGTCGCATCATCACGTCACGGGGGAACCATGGATCGGGGCAGTCGCATCGCGATCGTGGGCGCAGGGGCGGGCGGGCTGGCCGCGGCGTTGCACTTGCAGGAACGGGGATACCGGCACGTCACCGTGATGGAGCGGGAGCCGGACGTCGGGGGCCTCTGCGACGCGATCCAGATCGGCGGGAAGCCGTACGAACTGGGCGCCGCGCTGCTCAGCTGGGAGTACAAGAACGTCTTCCAGTTCCTGCGTCGATACGACATGGAAACCTCGCCGGTCGCGCCGTTCTACCTGCTGGATCGGGCGGGTGGGAAGGTGCTGCCTCTGACGTGGCTGATGGAGGGGCAGGACAAGCTGGCGCTGGCGGCCGACGTGACACGCTACCTCTTCCAGTTGATGCGATACCACTCGGAGGTGGGGGGCCCGGGCTTCCGGGACATCGAGGACACGGACCTGTGCCAGCCGTTCGAAGCCTGGCTGGACGCGCATGGCTTCACCGCGCTGAAGAACCAACTGGTCATCCCGATCACCTGCTACGGGTACGGCCGACTGTCCGAAATCCCGGCCGCCCACGCGTTGAAGTACCTGAACTTCGGGAACTTTTCGACCAGCCTGTACATTTCCGGCGTGGAGGCGCTGGGCGGCCAGTTGAGCTGGCCCCGGAAGATCGTCCAGGGCATGCACAGCCTCATGGCGAACATCGCGGGCGAAGTGACCGACCTCCGCGTGGGCTGCACAATCGAGCAGATCGAGCGCGACCGGCCCGGCCCCCACCCGATCCGGATCCGGTCGCGGACGGGGACCGACGCCCCCGTGGAAGAGGACTTCGACGCGCTGATCGTGACCTCCAAGCAGGACCCCGAGACGATGGCCGGTCTCCAGATGCCCCTGGACCCGTCCGAGGCCGCCCTCTTCGCACCGGTGCAGGCACGGAACTTCTTCACCCTCGTCTGCGATGCCCAAGGGCTGGGTTACGGCCTGTATTGCGCCATCGTGGAAAACGGGGCGTTCTCGCTTCCGTCCGGCGGCGTGCCGATCTTCATGGGCCGGCTCTGGGAAGGCTCGCCCGTCCTGAACGTCTACGCCGAGGCCGAAGCCGGCGCCGACGAGACGGTCGTGAAGCCCCGGATGCTGGCGGCCCTGGAGCAGATGAACGTGACGGTCGGCAAGGTCCACACGATCCGGAGGTGGAAGTACTTCCCCCACGCCCCGGCGGAGGCCCTCGCGGACGGCTTCTTCCAGAAGTTCGAGGCCGCCCAGGGTCGGCACGCCACGTACTACGCCGGTTCGGGGGCCTGTTTCGAGTGCGTGGAGGACTCGATCGAGTACTCGGTGGCGCTGGTTCAGCGCTTCTTCTGACAGGTGTGCAGGAACAATCATCCACGAACCGCACCTGATGGTTGGGTACGCCGGTGATGCATTCCTGGGTTGAAGCATCGTCCGCTCGCGAAACGGGGTTGGGCTTGGACGGAAGGGTTCTTCCGGCGCGGCAACGTGCGTAATCCGAGGACTGGCGTGCGGTGGTCCGCCCCCCGGATGGAGTCCGAGGTCCGATGGGGCAGCGACGTATGGGTTCAGACTCTCCCGGCCGTCGGCCGCCGCCAGCCTTGCTTCGCGCCCCTTCCATTTGACCCCCTTGCCGCCTTTGCTACGCTGGCTGGCGATCCCTCATCCTGATGAATTTGCGGCCTGTTTTTTGGCGGCAACTTCAGGCGTGGGGTGGCCCTGGGCCCTTCGGATGCCCGGCAGGAGGAAGAATCCCATGCGTTTCATTGTCAATCGGCTGGGCCTGTGCGGGGTCGCGATGCTCTGGCTGACCGCGTGCGGTGGCGGCACCGGGCCTGCGAAGGACGTGGGCGCCGACGGCCCGGACCTTGGTGGCCTCGACGACGGCTTGGCGACGGACATCGCCGGCGGGACCGACGAAGGCGTATCCGCGGACCTCGATCGGGATCCGGACGACGGCTCCGGGAGGGACTCGGCCTCCGAAGCGGAAGAGGTGGGTCCGTCCTGCACCTCCGGGGCGAAGCGGTGCGACGGCAACCAACCCCAGGCCTGCGACGGGGAAGGCACCTGGCACGACTCCGCGGCCTGCGTGAACCAGGCCTGCGTCGATGGCGTCTGCCAGGGCGAATGCGAACCCGGCTCCGCTCGGTGTTCCGGCCCTCGCGTCCAGAACTGCAACGCCTCGGGCGAGTGGGGGGAGCCCGACTCGTGCATCGCGACCTCCTGCGTCGTGGAGGAAGTTGGCGTATTCGTGGCTCCCCTTTCCCTGACGGCCGCCGGCAGCGAGATGTCGTGCGGATTGAAATCGACCCCCTGCGCGACGATCGGGGAAGGTCTCCTCGATGCGGTGGCGGCTGGCAAGGCTTACGTCTTCCTGGCGGCGGGCACCTATGTCGAAGACAACCTGGTGTTGCCCGACGGAATGACGTTGCTGGGGGGCTTCGAGGTCTCGGCGAACGACTGGTCGAGGCCCTGTCCGGCCGATGCCAGCAGGACGGTGATCCAGCCGGCGGCGTCCGGCGTGACGATCCGCTTCGAAACCACCAGCGGCTCGGCGAGGCTCGATTCCCTGACGCTCAGAAGCAAGCCGCAGCCTGACGTGGGCCACGACGTGCAGGGGCAGGATGGCGAAACGCTCTACGGCATCCTCGCCCGTGGAACCGCCGCCGCCATCCTCTCCCTGGACAACGTGGTGCTGACCCTGTCTGACGGCGGCAGGGGCGGGGCCGGGAGCGCGCCGACCGGGGCGGGGGTGGCGGACGAGGCGGGTTCCTGCACGCCAGGCGAATCCCTTCCGGTTGCAGACGGCGCGGCCGGCGACGCCGGGGCGGGAGCACTGGAAGGATCGTTCACGGATCAGGGCTACCAGCCCGGCGATGGAGGCAACGGTGCAATGGCGCTGGCAGGCCAAAACGGGTTGGTGAACACGGATTTCCGCACCGCCTCAGGATGCGGCGTATGCACCGGTATCAGTCCCTCCTGCAACAGGACCACCCTGTCGCTTTCCGGCGGCCACGGCTTGGCGGGTTGCGGAGGGCGGGGCGGGGGCGGCGGCGGGGGTGGCAGCGGGGGTGGCAGTTCGATCGGCCTCTTCGCATGGGGACTGAAGGTCAAGGCGGAGGGCGGAAGCATCTCGGCGGGTGCTGGCGGCGACGGGGGGGACGGCATCCCCGGGGCGGCCGGGGGCAGCCCGAGCACGGGGATCGATGGCACCGACACCACCTGCTATTTGGAGTGCGCCTTGCAGGCCGTCTGCAGCGGGCCTCCGCCCTGCCTGTTGTTCTGCCGGGGTACGACCGTGGATGAGGTGCTGGCGGGCGGTACAACGACACCTGCAGGCCAGGGGGGCGCGGGCGGCCAGGGAGGCGGCGGTTCGGGCGGCTGGTCCTACGCGGTCGTGGCGCTGGGTGGCGCGGTGGTGGAAACGGTCGATATGGCATTCAGCCACCTGGGGCCCGGTGCGGCAGGTGGCGGCGGCGCCCCGACGGCCCGCGACGGCCAGGCCGGGGACACCTACCCATAGTCGGTGGACCTCGTTCACCGCTACTTCTGACGGCGGGCACGGGTCTTCGCCGGCGCGGGCGGCACGGGCGTCGGTCCGGGATTCGCCGCTGGTACCGCCGCTTCGGCATGTGCGGGCGGGTCGGCGAACGGCCCCGCCGAGCACAGGTAGAAATACGCCCAGTTCCGCAACGTGGTGAACCACTCCCGGGGCCGACATCCCTCGAACTGCTCATCGACCAGCGATTCCGCCTCGCGCGCGACCCGCTCGGCCAGCTCGAACTTGGCCATGCCGCCCACGTACCAGGTCCGGTTTTCCCCCTGGAGGGTGCGGAGGATCGAATAGGACCAGCGGTGCAGGAAGTGCGAGAAGTAGGTCCACTCGCGGGAGTCCACCACCTCCTCCAGCCCGAAGCCCAGTTTCTGGATGTCCTCCTTCAGCCAGTCGATGACATCGGTGAGTTGGAAGTGCTGGTCGATCACGGGGATGTAGCACACGCACAGTTTCGCGGCGTCGCCGTGCAGCCCGCGCTCGATCAGGGCCACGTGGCCGAAGTTCTCCTTGCAGGCGTTGAACCGCAGGAGGTGGTTGCCCTCCGGCACCTTGTCCAGCACGCAGGCCGCGATGGCGTACGTGTTCGACTGGACGTCGTCCGCCAGCAGCGTCTCCTCGTCGCTGAGCGTCAGGCAATCCCTCAGTTCCTGCAGCGGGACCGCCAGCACGACCGCGTCGAATCGCTCCGGCGCCATCCCGGGAACGCCCGTCGTGATCGTGACGCCCTCCGGGTCCCGGGCGATCGTCTTGACCTCGGCACCCAGCCGGACGTCCAGGTCCCGGGCCATGGCCGTCACCAGGCCGCCATACCCCTCCAGGAACTGGTGCACCGGGGATTGCCCCATCAGGATCAACTGGATCGCCAGCCCCAGGAAGTTGATCGCATCGACGTAGTCCAGCACGTACCACGTCTTGATCGTGCGCAGGTCGCCGTACCCGAACGACGTGACCGGCAGTTCCATCCACGGGGCGATGTGCTCCATCCCGTTGTCGTGGCAGAACTGCTGAAACGGCTTGTCGTAGAACTTCGGCAGGTTCACGTACCCCGATGGGCGGTTGTACCGCAGGCCGAAGTTCACGGCGTGGAAGAGGTAGCGCCCCATCTCCACCAGGATCGCGGGCGTGTCACCCGCCTTCCAGTACTCCTTGCGGAAGGTCGTGGTGCCCCCCTTCGGATCCATGATCCAGAACGGGACGCGCCGCCTCAGGCGCTGCTTGTACCGGCGCGCCAGCCGCAGCACCGTGTGGAACTCGGGCGACACCGAGCACGCGCCCATTTCGAAGTGCTGCCCCTTGTAGGCCGGGCTCCAGCACTTGCCGCCCACGCGGATGTCCTTCTCGAAGGCCACCACCGTGTGGCCCTTGTCCTGCAGCGTCAGCGCCGCCGTCAGGCCCCCGATCCCCCCGCCCACCACCGCGATCCGCAGCTTCTTCATGGCGCCTCCGTGAATGCCGGGGCCTCGTCCTCCACCAGGACCTCGTAGATCTGGACGGCGCGCGCCTTGCCCTTCACCTGGACGGTCCCGAGGTACCGATGCGGGTAGGCCGAACGGTCGGCGACGCCGGCCAGCGACTGTTCCGACGTGATGATGTGGACGCCGTGTTCCCGGGTCAGGCCCTCCAGGCGCGACGCCAGGTTCACCGCGTCGGCGATCACGGTCGCCTCCATGCGGCGGGCCTCTCCGATGGTCCCCAGCATCAGCATGCCGGTGTGGATGCCGATGCCGATGTCGATGGGCGTGGCACGGGCCTCCTGGACGTTGAACTCCCGCAGCGCCCGCATCATGTCCCGGGCCGCGCGGATCGCGTCGTCCGGCCCCGACGGGAACAGCGCCATCACGGCGTCGCCGATGTACTTGTCGATGAAGCCGTTGTGCCGGCGCGCCACGGGCCCGATGTGGTGCAGGTAGGCGTTGATGAACCGGAAGTTCTCGTCCGGAGTCATCTGCTCGGACAACTGCGTGAAGGAACGGATGTCCGCGAACAGCACGGTCATTTCGACCTCGGTGTGGTCGCCCAGGCCGACGTCCACGATCGAGGCGGCCCCCAGGAAGCTGAGCATTTCGCGCGGGACGAAGCGCTCGTAGGCGTTGTTGATGTTCTCGATGTCCTTCAGCAGCATCGAGTTCGACAGGGCCACGTTCATGCCGCCACGCAGGTGGTCCAGGAAATCGATCTCCACGCGCCCGTAGTAGCCCTTCTTCCTCGGCCCCAGGTTGATGGCGCCGATCAACCGCCCTTCGAAGACCAGCGGCACCGACACCTCGGCGTCGAAGGCCTTCAGGTAGCGCTTGCCCGCTTCGCGGATCTCCGGCGAATAGACCGGGTTCACCTCCAACTGCTCGCGCTCGAGCACCTCTGCGTTTTCGATGATGTAGCGCGTGCGGTCGCTGGACAGCGTCAACGTGCCCTGGCGCTGCAGGTCGTGCGCATCGCTGATGATGGTGTACTCGCCCCGCCCGGCCCCCTGCAGCAGGAACGAGATGCTGGTGGGATGCAGGGTGTCGGTCAGCAGGTCGGTGACCGACGACAGCAGGTCCTGGAGGTTCGTCAGCTTCAGGATGCGCAGGTTGAACTGCCGGATCGACCGCCGGAGGTCATGGGCCCTGCGCTTCAGGCGCCGGTCGATGCCGGGCTGCACCAGGTGCTGGTACGCGTAAACGATGGCGAGGCCCAGCATCATGAACAGCGTGCCGGTGACGACGGTGAAGCTCTGGCCGTAGCGCAGCAGGACGAACGTGAACAGCCCGAAAGGCACGGCCGACGCGACCAGCGCCAGCACCCACAGCATCGACATCGACAGGAGCTGGTCGATGTCCATCGCCTTGAAGGTCAGGATGTTGTAGACCATCACCACGATGAACACCGGCGTCCCGATGGCCGGTCCCAGGACATAGAACTCCGGGCGTCCCAGCAGCGGCAGCACGATGCAGGTGACGGTCGCCGCCACGCCGCCGCCGGCCATCGCGATGGCCGTGTAGGCCAGTTGCTTGCGCTCGACGTGCGTGGTGGAGCGACGGTACTGGATCGTGAAGCCGACGATCGCGCCCGCCATGTAGAAGACGACCAGCGGGGCGTAGAGGATCGTGTACAGCGGTCCGGTCTGGCGGTCCATGACCAGCCGCCCGGCCTCTTCGTGAACCACCATCCGCGCCACGAACAGGTCGTCCCACAGCCCCAGCAGCAGGACCACCAGCGCGGGCGCGAGGATCAGCGCCAGGGCCAGGATCTTCCGCCGCACCCGGACGGTCGGGAAGACCAGCGAAAAGTAGAAGAGCAGGCCGGTCACCACCGCCGTGAAGGTCACCGAGATCCGGTTGAGATCGGTGGTGATGTCGGGTTGTTCGGGATACAGGAACGACAGGTAGATCGGGCCGGTGAAGATGGCCACCGCCAGCCCGATGGCGAAGAAGACCACGTTCTGGATCCGGCGCCGATCGTGCAGGACGACGCGGAGGCACAGCAGGGCCGCCAGGACCGAGAAGGCGACCGAAAGGTGGTAGATGGTAATCACCCCGGTTCCTGGCTCCGCCTGTGTGAACGTGCGAGTGGAGTATCGCACGGGGAACCGGCAAGCCTCAACAGGGATTCCGACGGGTTCCGGTGTTCTGAGGGGGCTTTGTCCCCCCTTGCACCCGCCCTCGCGGTGTCGGACACTGGTCGCCTGCAGGACGGGGGGCGCGGCATGGGCTCGATGGGCCACGACGAGGTGGTGTTCCTGCTGCCGGGGTTCATGGGGTTCGACGCCCTGAACGACTTCCAGTACTTCGTGGACCGCGCCGGGGTGACCCTACGGACCGCCCTCTATGCCCGGACGGGGATCGACGTGCCGGTGATCTCCCTGGCGACCCCCCCGACCGCCTCGCTGGCCGATCGGCAGGAGTTCCTGAGGACCCGGCTGGTCCAGTACCTGAAGGACGACCTGCTGCGGGGATGCCGGAAGGTCCACCTGGTCGGCCACAGCACCGGGGGGGTGGACGCCTGGCTGTTGCTGTGCGACGAACCCCTGGCGAAGGGGTCGCACCGCCGGGACGGGGCGCGGTTCGGCGGGACCTGGGGCGCCTTCGAGCACGTCGCCGGCCTGATCGGGTCGGTGGTCGCGATATCGGCGCCGTTCTATGGTTCCGGCATCACGCTGTCCCCCGCCCTGCAATTGATCGGCGACTTCCCCCGCGGGGTGTGCAGGAACCGGCGGGGCCTCGTCGTGCTGGGCCAGGCCCTGATCGACCTGGAACGCCGCGCCTGCGACTGGGGCAGCGGGCCCTCCGACCTCCTGGTCAACGCGCTGATCGACGGCCGATCGACCCTCCGGTTCGTCGGGGACGTCGCCCGGGATCGCGCCCTGGTGGACGACCTCCTGCCCGAACGGATGGATCGCTTGATGCGCGAGTCCGCCTTCCCGGAGGGCCGCACGGTCACCTGCTTCGCCTCGGTGGCGCCGCCCCCCAGGGCGCCCTCGACGCTGTCACACCGCGAAAGGGCCGAGCAGTCGCTGTATCGTCTGTGCCATGACGAGATCCGTCGCGCAGGCACGAAGGATTTCGGGGCTCAGGCCCGCCGGAACCTGGCGCTGCTGAATGGCGAAACCGGCGCGCCGGTCCCGGTGATTGGCAACCCGCAGGAAACCCCGCGCCCGTTCGGGATGACGGACAGCGACGGGATCGTCAACACGGGCGCGATGATCCCCGCGAAGGGGGGCGTCCTCGGCGGACTGGTCTTCGGGGACCACGCGGACGTGATCGGGCACTACGACCGGTCGCGCGACGACGACGACCCGAAGGGGTTCCAGCGGAAGGCCGACACGGGCCTCCTGGACAGCGGCTCCGGGTTCCAGGACGACGCCTTCTTCCAGTTGTACCGGGCGGTTGCGGATGCGATCCACCCGGGGCCCCGGACCACCGCCAGGACGCCCCCGAAACCCCGTCCGGCCAGGTAGGGGGTAGGGCGTCCTACCCGCCCGAATCCATCGAGCCGGGGACGACGACGCTGACCCGGTCCAATTCCTCCAGGGACATGCCCCATTCCCGTAGCGCCGCACGCATGTAGATCATCATCTGTCGGGCCGCGTCCTCGTCGGACTTCGGCCTGGGCGCCGGGGGAGGAGGCGCGGACGGACGCACCGGCGGGTCCGGTCGAACCGTTTCCGGGCGAGCCGCGGCCACCCGGGCCTCGTCGTCACGCCGCTGCAGCAGGCGGGCGAGCCATTCGTTGGCAAACCGCAACTGGCGGATGCCGGTGACGGCCAGTTGCTCCTGGAACCGCATGGCCAGCGGCACGTGGGCATCGACCAGCCGTTCGAACGTGGGCCGATCCAGCTCCAGCAACGCGCAGTGCCCGACCGCCCGCACCGAGGCCGACCGGGGCCCCCCGTCCACCAGGACGATCTGGCCCACCACGCTGCCGGCGGCCAGATGGGCCAACACCAGGTCGTCGTTCCCGGCCCGCTTGACGATTTCGAGCTGGCCGGACTTGAGGACGTAGCATGCGTTCCCGATTTCGCCCTCCCGGCACACCCATTCCCCGGGACCCACGGTTCGGCTGCGCGCCACGCGATCCAGCACCACCATGTCGTCGGCGCTGAAGCTGCATCCCTGGGCGGGCCGGCTGGGGTCGGAACCCGCGGAAGCCCGGAACCGGCCCGCGACCTGGGGCGAAGCGGCGCCGGCGAATGCCTGAATCCGCGGACGGCTTTCGCGCGACAGGGCCTCGACGCGCTGGTCCGTCTGTCGAACACGATCGGCAACCTGCGATATCACGGCTCGGATCACGGCCACGTAGGTGCCGGGATCTCCCTCGCGCAGCGCTGACAAGGTGCCCCGATCGACGACGCACACCTCGGAATCCGGGATCGCGATCACGCTGGCGCTGCGCGGGGCCGGATCCAGGCAGGCCATTTCGCCCACCACGTCACCGGGCCCGATCTCGGCCAGGGGCGTCGAGCGCCCCGGCCGCCCTTCGACCTCCAGGCGGAAACGCCCGGTCACGACCACCACCATCGAGTCGCCCGGGTCGCCCTCGCGGAACAGGGTCTCCCCGGCCCGGACGCGCCGCACCGGCAACTGGCCCGCAAGCCGCATGTAAAGCGAGTTGAAACCGGCGCCCCGCATCAGTCCCAGCACCCGCAGCTTCACCTCGGCCAGGGAGGCCACGTGATCCGTCGCCTCGGCCAGCCGGCATCGCAGGAAGGCCGGATCGAGGCTCGCGTCCCCCGCCAGGGACCGGCGTTCCCAGAAATCGATGACCCGCCGCTCGTAGGCCATGGCCGCGTCCAGCGTCCGTGCGAGGTAGGCATCCCCCTGGATGGCCGGCACGCTGGCACGCACGGATTCCTCGAACCGCCTGGCGGGATCGCGGGTGCGGTCGATGGCGGGATCGGCGCCCCAGTCGCCCTCGCCACGCTCGGCCGATCCCGCGGCGCGGCGCAGCAGCTCGGACGTCGCTTGGGCCTCGGCGACCAGCGACAGGAACAGTTCGCGTCCCGAGCGGCTGGTGCACTGCTTCGCGGCCGCGTCGTACAACATCCATCCTTCGCCCGACAGGCCGAGGGCCTTGGCGAGCGTCACGAGGGCCTGCTCGCGGATCCTCGTATCCAGCGGCGGGCGGGCGGGCGCGGGCGGGTTCCAGGCCGTATCGACCTTCACGGGCGTGACGACCATCGGCGGAACCTGATCCAGCACCATGGTGCGACGGGTCGAGCGGGGCTGCACCCCCGGGGACGGCGCCCGATGGAGGGTGCCCGGATCGGAAGCCGGAGACGGCCCTTCCAGACCGACCGCATCCTTCAGCAGTCGGCGAACCTCCGACGCGGAAGCGGGCCTGAGGGCCGGTTCGATGGCCAGGAGGCGGTTCATGACGCCGTCGAGTGCCGGCGGGAGTGTCACCCCGGGCGCCACCTCCGCAACCCGCGGAGCCGGCTGCTGCAGCTTCTTCATGATCAGGGAGATGGACGAGGTGTCGTCGAACGGCAGCCGACCGGCCAGCAATTCGAACAGGATGGCGCCGACGGAATACAGGTCGGACCGGGCGTCCAGTTCCTTGCCGCAGGCCTGCTCCGGGCTCATGAACGCTGGCGTGCCGAAGGTCGTGCCCGCCCGCGTGATCAGCGAGTCGTCGCTGCGGGCGATCTTGGCAAGCCCGAAGTCCAGCACCTTCAGGAAGTTCGCGGGCTCGTCCAGCACGAACACGTTGTCGGTCTTCAGATCCCGATGCAGGACGCCCTCGCGGTGCGCTTCTTCCAGCGCCTCCAGCACCTGGTCGATCATCCGCACCGCCCGGACCGGATCCATCGGGTGCGCCTCGGACTGCACGAGGGTCGACAGCGGCCGCCCCACCAGCAGTTCCATGGCGATGTAGAACTGGCCGTCGATGCTCTGGCCGAAGTCGAACACCGTGATCGTGTGCGGATTGGCCAGGCGGCTCGCGGCCCGCGCCTCGCGGAAGAAGCGCCGGACCGCATCCTCGTCCGTCAGGAACTCGGGGCGCAGCAGCTTCAGGGCGACGTCCCGGTCGATCGAATGCTGGAGGGC
The DNA here is from genome assembly GCA_903857665.1 of uncultured Myxococcales bacterium. Lineage (GTDB taxonomy): Bacteria > Myxococcota_A > UBA9042 > DTJE01 > DTJE01 > CAIZWN01. The sequence goes on along the minus strand of CAIOFV010000031.1, from coordinate 24,380 downwards.
GCGGTAGACCTTGCCCATGCCGCCCACGCCCAGCCGCCCGGTGATGGTGAAGCGGCCGTCGATCTTCCGGCCGATCATCGGGTCCCCGGCGCTGGCCGTGAACGTGGGCGAGCCGTCGGCGGGGCACGTCCGCACGTCGCCTTCGAAACGGGCGTCGCACTGGGGGCAGAACCGGGTCATCCCGTCCCTCCGGAAAACCCCTCAATTCATCAACGAAAACGGTAGGGGTTGCCGAACGTCATCGTATCGGTTCCACGCGATTGGTCAAGATGCAGAAACCCCCTCGGCGGCGGCCTGGGATCACAGGCAATGCGCCGGGGGAGGATCGACAACACCGGGAATTGGTCGTAGCCTTGGGCCATGTGGATTACCACCTATGGCACCCGGGGCTCCTCGCCAATGGCGCGCCGCGAGATCCTGCGATACGGCGGCAACACGACGTGCCTCCGCATCCGGTCCACGTGCCTGCCTCCCGACACCGCGCTGCTGGTCGATGCCGGCACCGGGATCGTGCCCGCCTCGCTGGACCTCCTGAAGGAGGGCGTCAGGCACGTCATCCTCCTGATGACGCACTACCACCACGACCACACCCAGGGCTTTCCCCTGGCGCGGCACACCTACGCGGAATCGGTCGCGATCGACGTCTTCGGGCCGCGCCTGGACGGCGTCGGCCCCCGGCAGGTCTTCCAGACCCTCATGAGCGCCCCGTTCTTCCCGGTGGACTATGCACGCGTCGCCCCCCCACATCACCTGCCACGACCTGGACGCCGTCGGGACCGAGGCGCTGCTGATCCACCCCCGGGAGGGCGCGCGCCGGGTGCCCGTCGAGGCGCTCGAAGGCCCCGCCGGGCAGGGCGGCCTCCGCGAGGAGTGCCTTCCCGGCGTTGCGCTGGGCGACTGCCTGGTCGTCCGCATGCACAAGACGGCGCACCCGGAAGACACCGTGACGTACCGCTTCGAGGAGCGGCCGACGGGCAAGGTGGCGATCCTGCTGACCGACCACGAGAACACGACCCCCCTGCCGTCGGACCTTCGCAGGCACCTGTCCGGCGCCGACCTGCTGATCCAGGACGCGCAGTACACCCGCCAGCAGTACCAGGCCAGCACCGCCGGCTTCGGCCACGGCACCGGCGAGTACTCCGCCCGCGTGATGAAGGAATGCGGCGTGGCCCGCCTGGGCCAGACGCACCACGACCCGATGGCGGACGACGCGGATGTCGATGCGATCGTCGAGGAAGCGCGGGCCTGGCTGGCGGACAATGGCGCCGCGCCCCTGGGTGACAGCGTCTTCGCGTGCGGGGACTACCAGGAAATCGAGGTCTGACCCCCCCCGGCAGCGTCAGCCGCGACGGGCCTTCTCGCGGACCGGGCCCAGCGACACCGGGAGCGCCAACTTGAATTCCTGGTCGCCGCGCAGGCCTTCCAGCGTTTCCTCCAGGCCCGGCCACCCGCACCAGCCCGTCCGTTCCAGCGCGCCGGTCGCGAACCGGTCGGACGCGTCACGCGCCGGGTAGCACGGCCACAGGTCCCGGTTGTCCTGGGTATCCGGGCGCTTGAAGGGGTTCGCCCGGTCCTCGGTCACGGCCACGTAGAACACGCGGTGCAGGAACCCGGCCTCGGGCTCCCGGGGGTCCGGGCGCATCGCGGACACGATGCCCTTCAGGACCTCGGGCTTGCGCAGGTGCCGGCTGCGTCCGAAATCGTCGCCCAGGCACTGCGCCGCCGCCGCTGCGACCTCACCCGGTTCCACCATGCCCGACGGCTGGCCGGCATCCCAGCATGCCACGGTGCGGGCGAAGCGGTACCGCATGGACAACTGCCCGTTGACGAAGCTGCCGAAGTTCCGGCCCTTGAAGCCCTTCCGGTTCGACGCGGCCGAATCCGCGTACGACCTCGCCTTGACCTCGACGAAGAACACCGACGGATGCCCGGCGTCGCCCGCCTGCGCGACGATCACGACGTCGGGGATGCCGAACTCCCCCAGCCCCGGCTCGACGAAAAACGTGCAGTCATCGAGATCCTTCGACACCTGAACCGCCTGCCGGTTCGCCTCGCCGCTCCGGAACTCCAGGCCGCGCAGGAACTTGCGGGTCCGCTTGAGGTCGCGGGTCAGGAAGTGGATCAGCGCGTTGAGGAGGCTGTTCTGGGAGAACCCGATGAAGCGTTGCTGGGGCACAGCGATCCTCCTGGGAACCCGATGGTGCTAGAGTACGCCCATTCGTGGCGTTTCCAGGGAATCGTGAATCGAGGAGAAACGATGGCTGAAATCATCCGAAAGGCGGGCGACGTGCTCGTCAACGTCAACATGGTGTCCGCGAAATCCATGGCGCACGTGGTCCCCAAGGGCGCGCGCATCCACGAACTGCTGCCCGGCCTGGCCTGCTACGCGGTGGGGCTGTTCCGGTACAGCCGCCTGTACGACCCCCGGCCCGGGTGCGAAAAGGACGACTTCCTCGACTGCTACGACGCCGGGATCCTGATCCCGGTCGATTACCCGGGTCGCGGGACCGTCCAGCACGTGATGCGCCTGTGCAACACCGACCCGAACGTCGTGACGTGGGCCGCGGGCGCCAACATGGCCAAGCGTCCGGTGGCGGTGCAGTGGACCGAAAAGGGGGACCGGATCGAGGTCGAGGCGACCGCCGAGAACAACGAAAAGTACATCATCGAGGGGTCGCCGCTGGTGTCCCTGCCGGCGGCGGTCTGGCGGTTGTGGCCGACCAGCCTCTTCGCCAGCGGGTTCATGGCGCGCGAGAAGGACGGCGTGATGTGGGCGTTCCCGTTCAAGGTCGGGATCGCCCAGGCCAAGACGTACCTGTTCCGGGGCCACGCGCGCCTGGAAGGGTTCGACCTGCCCAAGCCGATGATGTCGGTCACGGTGCTGGTCCGCAACTTCACGCCGTTCACCATGTGGGAAGCCGAGCGCATCCCCTGACGTCATCCAACCGGGAGGGTCGAGCCATGAGCGGTGTCTTCCCCGCGATCACGGACGAGTGGTTTGCCAAGGAGGGCATGAGCCGGGAGCCCCAGGTCTGGGAGGACGGCTCGCGCGTCGACAACCTGCCGGGGCGCTTCGAGTGGTGGTACTTCGACGCCCACCTGGACGACGGGACGACGGTCGTGGCGGTCCTCTACACCAAGCCGACCGGCAACATCGGCATCCCCTGCTCGCCCCAGATCAAGCTGATCATCCGGGACCCGTCCGGGAAGTCGCGGATGCACGTCGACAACCTGCCCGGCAGCGCGTTCAGCGCCGCCACGGACACCTGCGACGTGAAGGCCGGCCGCAACTGGGTCCGGGGCAACCTGCAGACGTACGACATCCACTTCGAGGTGGGCGGGGACTCGGCGGATCTGCACTTCGTCCGGACCGTCCCGTCGTGGCGGCCCGGGGTGGGCAAGTGCTACTTCGGCGAGGATCTGCACGACTACCTCGGGTGGATCGTCGCGGTCCCCAGCGGCGTCGTGACCGGAAAAATCGCTTACGACGGCCAGGAGCACGAGGTCCGCGGCACCGGCTACCACGATCACAACTTCGGCAACATCCGGCTGTCGAAGATCCTGGGCCACTGGTACTGGGGGCGGCTGTCGATCGCCGACTACAACTGCATCTTCTTCCAGTTCGTTTCCGCGCCGAAGTACGGGTCGGTGAAGCTGCCCCTGTTCATGTTCGCCAAGGGCGACCAGATCCTGATCCAGGACGGCAGCAAGCTGGCCGTCACGGAAGCGAACTTCATCGCCCATCCCAGCGGGAAGTCGTACCCGCGGGACCTGGGCTTCCTGTGGCGCGAAGGCAAGGAAAGCATCTCGATCGCGCTGTCGAACCCGACGCTGCTGGAATCCCGCTACCTGCTGGCGGAACAGCCCTGGTACAGGCGCCTGGTCGCCCGGCTGACCATCAACCCGTACTACTTCCGGTTCAACGCCGACCTGGAGCTGCGGATCCGCAAGGACGGCGCCGAGGAGGTCCGGAAGGACAAGGCGATCTTCGAAAGCATGATGCTGCGGTGATTCGGCCCGAACGGGCCTTCCGCGTTCAGGCCAGCGCGGCCCGGACCGCCTTCAGACGTTCCCGCTTCTCGGGTCCGTGCCCTGCCCCCAGTTCACGATCGACCGCCTGCCTCAACGCCTCCGCCTCGATCGGCTCGTTCCGGTCGCACGCCCACTGCAGATACTGCAGGCAGTCCGCCAGGTCCGTCGCCGTGAGCCGCGCCAGTTTCAGCAGCACGTACAACGTCGCATCGGGGCGGTGGAAGGTCGCGCGCAACCCCTTGCGGACGGGGATCAGGTGTCGCTCCCACCCCGGAATCCGGTGCAGGAAGAACGCCGCCGCCTGGTTCACCGCCTCGGGCGGAAGCCCGATCGCCTGGGCGATTTCCAGGAGTTCCAGCGTCTGCAGGTTCCCCTCCGGTCCCGCCACGTCGATGTCCAGCGTGACCCGATGCTGGATGCCGACCAGGGGAAGGACCATCCCGCCGATGATGACCCAATCGCCATCCAGCCGGTCCACGGCCAGGTCCAGGAACCGGTCCAGGAGGTCGCCGTCCATCGCCATCACAGGTACTCCGCGAGGGCCGCACGGGCAATCCGGTAGAGTTTGGTGACCCGCCCATCCGGGGCCCTCGTCGCCATTCTCCACGCCAGCGAACTCCGGGAAAAGCGCGCCGCGAAGAAGTCCGGAAAGTGTAGTCGCAGCGCCAGCAACAGCGCCTGCAGCGCCTCCGCCTCCCGGCTGGTTTCACCCACGGTGTCGCAGGACAAGGCGGTCAGCGCGGGCGCCAGTTCCCGGATCAGCCGGTCCGCGGATCCCCGCACGGTCCTGGAGGACCGGGCCGCCGACAGCGGCAACCCCAGTCGGCACAGGGCGTCCCAGTCCGGCTCCACGGCCTGACAACGCGGCGTCAGGGCGATTTCGTGCAGCACCTTCGACAGCGTGGAAAACGCCGGGTTGGCGCGGCCCGCCTCGATGTTCTGGAGGGTGGCCAGGCTGACTCCGGACCGTCGCGCCACCTCCGCCTGCGTGAACCCGAGGCCAAGGCGCTGGCGACGGATCGCCTGTCCGAACTCCTTCATACCTAGGATATTATGGGTCCGAGTGGGAACTGGCAAGGGAGCGCCCCACCCGGCCTTCAAACTTCGTTCCAGTCACGCCACCGACGGCTTCACCCGATGCATCGCGACCAGCCCCGCAAGGGTCCGGTTTTCGGAAACAGCCTCGTGCGGGACCAGCGCGTAGTTCCAAGGCTTCCCGTCGTGCGTCGCGGTGAAGTCCGTCGCGTGCCTGCTCCAGGTGACCGCGGCGTCCCGCTTCATCGGTCCTGTCCCTCCGGCTTGTCCTTGTGCTTGCGCGATGTCGGGAGCTTTCCGACCTTCCGGGCGGCTTCGTCGAAGTCCGTGTCCGCCCGGGTCGGCTGGGCCAGGATCTGCTGCTGGTACTTCCCGAACTCCGCTTCGGCCCTCAGCACCGCCGTCTCGTGGCTGATCCGTCCCGCATGCGTCAGGATGTCGCGGTCGCTGACCTTCAGGAAGTCGTCCATTTTCGCCAGCCAGTCGCGCATCGTCATCGGCCTGCGTCGGATCGCCTGCAGTTCCGCGAATTCCACAGGTACGCCGTCACGATCCGGTTCAGCACGTCCAGTTCCGCGGCGTCCAGGTAGTTTTTGGCGACCGCCACGTCCGCCTTGCGCGGTCGCGCACCCGCCCAACTGGTCAGTCCCATGTTGGGTCGGTCCGCGTCTACGCGCTGTGCGATGACCTCGGCCGCCGTGTGGCCATGCGCCGCCCAGTGCATCTTGTTCTGCACGGTCTTGAAGAACGCGTCCGACGCCTCGGCCCGCGGGTCGTAGTCGATGCTGGTCGCGTAGATGTCCATCACCTTTCGCCAGAACACCTTTTCGGACGACCGGATGTCCCGGATGATTGCCTTCGGTTCGAACGGTTAAGCAATCCTTAACAGTTGCCGGTTCGTCCAGTTCGCCTTCGCGGTAGATCGCCTTCAGATGCATGTTGATGTTCGGGATCGATGTCTGGAACAGGTCCGCCATCAGGGCCTGCGTCAGCCAGACCGTCGCATCTTCGAACCGGCACTCGATCCGGAGGGTGCCGTCCTCGGTACGATACAGCAGGAACTCGCCGGCAGGCTGGGGAACCAACCCGCCGTCGGGCTTCGTCGGCGTCGTCATTTCGGCTCCTCGGCTCACCGTTGCGACACCATGACGCGCCATACGGTGGAAGGCTTGGACCTGAGATGCGCGAAGTCTAGGCGCCCCCCTGGGGACGGTCAACGACACGATCGCACGGCGCACGGCGCGATGAATCCCTACAGATCGAAATCCGTCCCGATGCCCCCCGCGAAGAAGGGCTCGCCGCGGCGGTTCTGGTCCTCGAGGATGTAGCCGCCCATCACGTAGATGCGCAGGCGGTCCAGCGGACCCCAGGGGTCCTTGGGCTGCACCAGGAGGATGCCCCCGACGCGCTGCCGCCGGACCTCGGTCTTCGCGGTGTAGGTCACGTCGTACAGCCCGCCCACGTACAGCAGCGCGTCGCGCTTGGACTTCCAGGCCTCGATCAGCAGGAAGGTCTGGTTGAACACCAGCAGTTCCGTCGGGGCCATCAGCGTGTCGTTTTCGTAGTCGTAGAAGAAGCGCCCCGACCCGACGAACTGGTACAGCGACACGTTGCACTGGTCCCGCAGGATGACCTTGCTGACCTGCAGCGCCAGCGTCGGCTGCAGCATCACCCGGAAGGCGGCGCCGGTCCGGTCGTGGCCCGGCAGGCTGTCCGCGTTCCGATCGGCGTCGAAGTGCTTCGGCCGGTCGTCGAACTGCCGCAGGGCGCCCATGATGCCGTAGTACCCGATCACGTCGGCCTGCAGGCGCAGGTTCAGCACCGCCGCCGGCGTCCAGTCCATGTGGACTCCCCCCGAGGCGATGGCCGGGCTGACCATCGCCTGCAGGCCCGCCTGCACGTAGGACCACTCGATATGCCGCTGCTCGTCGATGTCGTAGACATAGCGCCGGTCCAGCGACGCGATCACCTGGATGCCCAGCGGGTTGTACGCCCCCTGAAGGTCCACCGACGCGATCAGCCGATTCCCGAGGTGCGGCCCGGGCCACTTCGGTCCGCCGGTCGCCGGGGGCGCGGTCACCTGCGTGGCATCGGATGCGGCGGGCGGCGGCGCAGCCGGACCCTCCGCCCGCACCGCCAGCGGAATCGCCAGCACGGTCAGGATGGCCAGGGTCTGTGAAAACGCGTGTCGGCTCATGATCCCTCCGTGTCCGATGCCCTCGACCCGAACGGGATCCCGAGCCGTCCCGTCAGTCGCCCGTGATCACCTGGTCACCATGGAAGAAGTACTGCCAGCCGGCAGGGGTGTTCCCGTCCAGCGGCGGCAGCAGCCTCACGGAATGCACGGCCCCGGGCGCGTCGTTTTCCGGGTAGTGGTACAGCACCCGGCTCACCGGGTCGAACGCCGCGCGGCCGTCCGAAATCCACACGAAGAACCCGTCGCCGTACTGGGCGTCCGGCACCACGATTTCGGTCGGCGCGGCCGTTTCCTTGCGCTCGTAGGTCACCAGGAACTCGCGCTCGGGGTCCACCTGCCCGCTGTGGTGCTGCGGGTCGAAGTCGTGAAGCCGCGACCAGAAGTGCGTCGCCACCAGCTTGCCGGCCAGCGCCCGCGCGTACGGCCGCGACCACGCATCCTCGCCGCGCCACTTCCGGTCCGACCCCTGGATGCTGAAGTCCTCGTGGTCGTACCATTCGCCGTATTGCGCATCGGTGTCCGGCGCGTAGGACCACTGCATCCGGGACAGGCCCAGCGCCTCGAACCCCTCGTACATGCCGTCCAGGAACTGCTCCGAAAACGACATCCCCAGCGCCCGCGCCAGGGGGTCGTCCTCGTACGCGCAGAAGTCGAACCACGTCCCGAACTCGCCGAACACCACCGGGATGTGGCCCAGCGACCAGGCCGCCGTGGACATGTTGGCCTTCAGGCCGTCCTGGTAGTCGCGCCAGCGCACCTCATCCTTTTCGTAACAGCGCGGCTTGAAGCCGAACGACAGCCACGGATTGATGTCCGGGTAGAAGTGCGGCGCGTACACGATGTCGTTCAGCCCCGCGGGCCGCGTCAGGGAGGTCGTCCCCGACAGCGAGAAGCCGCTGCCGCCCATCGCGCCTTCCAGGTACATCACGCCCTTCGGGTCCGCGGCCTGGATCGCCTGGCCGATCTTCTCGTGGAACGGCCGCATGTAGTTCCAGTCGAACCCGCCCAGCAGGCCCACCGCGCCCATGAAGTCCACCTTGTCCAGGCCCCACTCGGCCAGCACGGCCTTCTTGCCGGATTCGTAGTCCGGGTTGGGCGTCACACCGTCTGTCAGCGTCTGCGACGGCAGCGGCGGGAACAGCCGCAGCCCGGTCAGCACCTTGTGGAACAGCGTGCCCTCGTCCTTGCCCAGCAGGCTGACCAGCACACTGCGCGCCTCGTCGGTCAGGCCCGTGGACGCGAACACCGACGCCGCGATCAGGTAGTACATGGCGCTGGACGGCTCGTTCATGATGTCGTAGCCGGCCACGTTCGGCAGATCCTTCACCTGGCAGGCGACCTGCTGCCACATGCGGGCATAGGCGTCCTGCACGTAGGCCTGCACCTGGACCTGCTTCACCTTTTCGGCCGGGCACGACGCAATGGGCGTCGGCGTGCGGGGCGTGCGGCAGGGATCGGCGCACTCGGCGGGCGGCGTCGCCCCGTCGCAGGGGTCGTCGTCGCACACCGGGGACGTCTGGGACGGGAACACCTTCGCGCCGGCGAACATGCAGGCGTAGCAGCGGTTCACTTCCAGCGAGGTCCCCAGCGCGGCGCCCCACGGGAAGAACGGCAGCATCCCGCTGGATTCGGTCATCGGCCAGGTCTCGTGGTTCGCGTTGCAGATGTAGCCCGTGATGCCCGCGGCCCAGCCGGGCAGGCTGTTGCACAGCCCCGTGTCGTTGCCCGTGCAGGCCGGCAGTTCGGAATACGACGCGATCGTCTGGCAGAAATCGTCCTTGTTGCCCACCGGGTCCTCGCAGGTGCTGCTCACCACCTGGCCGGCCAGGCCGTCCAGCAGGGGCTTGCCGGTGACCAGGGTGTAGACGCTCAGCACGTCGCACAGCGCCGGCAGGTCCATGTTCGCCAGCAGGCGGGGCTGGGCCCAGTGGGGCGAATCGATGTTCTTTTCGGGCAGGCAGGCCTGGACGACCCACCGGGGCGCGCCCTCGCCGCGAACCACGTCCGTGTAGGGCGGGAACAGCGCGCCCAGGAACTTGCCGATGTCGTCGGTGGCGCCCGGGTTTTCGTTGTACTGCGTCACCAGGAAGCGGCTGAACATGTCCTGGTGCATGTCCAGCAGCACGTACACGCCGACCTTGTTGGCCGCTTCCACCACGGTGCGGATGGACTTGATGTAGTCCATGTCGTACGCGCCGCGGGCCGCCGGCTCGGCCCCTTCCCAGTTGATCATCAGGCGGATGCTGTTGAAGCCCGCGTCGCGCAGCTTCTTCATTTCCGCGTCGGCGAACGGCGCGATCTCGGCCAGCGTGACCGCGTACCCGGGGAACGGCTTGCCCAGGTAGGACGGCGTCCCCTGCAGCATCGGCAGGTGCACCTGCGGGTCCACGCCGTCACGACCGAACAACGTCACGTCCCCGATCTTCGCCGGGACCTTGGCCGACGCCGACAGGTTCACGCCGTGGAACGTCACGTAGCGACCGTAGCCGTCCTTCAGGTACTGGTAGTCGGACGTCAGCCGCGTGGGCGGATACGGTTGCGTGGCGGGCGCATCCCCCGCGCACGCCGCCACCGTGACCGCCGCCAGCACCACCGCGGTCGTCGCAACCAGGGACCGGAGCCGGGTTCCGTCGTGCCACATTCCGTTTCCTCGCGTCGCAAGTCGCATGGATCGCTCCTCAAGCCGTCCGATCAGGGCGTCGCAGAAGCAGCCAGCGAGGGCTTCGCCCGCTCGCCGAACTGGAAGGTCAGGGTCAGGGCCAGGAAGTGCGCGAGGGTCTTGTACTTGCCCTCGGGACCCAGCACCCCGGTCGTCGCGTTGTGCGGGAAGAAGGCGACCAACTGGTAGCCCAGGTCCGCCTTCAGCCACTTGTACTGGTAGCCCAGGCCCAGGCACACGTCGATCTGGTCGGCGTCCGGCGTCGATGGCTCCAGCAACTCGTCGGGGACCGGCGTCTTGTCGTAGATCAGTCCGGCGCGGACATTGAGGCCTTTCGCCGGCGTCGCCCAGTCCACGCCGACGCGCAGCACCAGCGCGTCCGTCCAGCCGTGGTTCATCACGATGTCCGAGCCGTTGTTGCGCTTCAGCACCGTCTTGTCGTAGGTGCTCCATGTGACGATGTTCGCGTCGACGCCCAGTTCGACCTCGGGAACCGGCTTGAACGACACTCCGAACGCGATGATGTCGGGCAGCGTCAGCGAGGTCTTGACCGTGCCGCTGGGCAGGTCGCGCAGGAACTCGGGCCGCGGGGCGATGTCGATGTTCCCCGACATGACCAGTTTGACCCGGCTGCGATAGGTCACGCCCATGCTCAACTTGTCCGGGATGGCCCGCCACATCACGCCGACGTTGGCGCCGTATCCCCAGCCGGCCGCGCCGAACCGCGCGGTCCCGCCGATGGGCTCGGGCAGCCCCTGCTTGGCGTCCAGCGCGCTGCGGACCGCGTCGAACCCGATGCCAATCGCCACGTCCTTGTGGGGCTTGAAGGTCAGCGTCGGGTTGATGGTCGCGGTGGTCAGGGCCGACTTGATGGTCGATACCTTGCCGACCCAGTCCTTCGGCCACTCGGTGCCCAGCCCGAACACCGAGTATCCCCCCACGCCGATGTACAGCCAGTCCGTCGCGCGCACCGACGCGAACAGGTGCGGCAGGAAGTAGTTCCCGGGGACGGCGCTGACGCTCTTGCCGCCACCCTTCGGGATGAACGTGTTGTCGGCCGTCGTGTACACCGTGCCCAGCGAGAACTGGTACGGCGCACCGAAGGCGATGCCCGCGGGGTTGTACCAGACCGCGTCGGGGGCGGTCGAGCTGGCGACCACGGCCGAGCCCTTGGCCACCGCCTCGCCGCTGACGTCATAGACCAGGAACCCGCCGGCCCGGGCCTGCGTCCCGACCAGTACCACCGCCGCCACGAGGGCGGCACGAAGCGACCGAAGGATGAACTTCGTGCCCATGCTGCACCTCCTACGGGTTCGGGAAATCGAAGGCATACACGTACGCCAGGTCCGCGCGCGCCAGGCCCGTCAGGCCGGAGAACAGCGGGTCGTCCAGCAGCGTCGCGAAGTCCGCCCGGCCCGCTTCCAGGCTGGCGGCGTCGGCGTCGCTGACGTCGGAGGGCACCTGGGAATGTCCCTGGGCGTCCACCAGCGCACCCTGGGCCTTCAGCAGCACGGTGATCGGCGGCGGCACCAGCGCCACGCCCTTGGGGTTCTTGACCCCCATCGTCACCAGCGTCGCGATCGTGTGGCCATCCGGAAGGTCCGCGTCCGCCGTGATCACCACCGCTCCGTCGGCGTACGCAACCCCGAAGCCGGGCAGGCCGCCCCCCATGTCGTTGGCCGCCAGGGCCGTCAGGTCCAGCAGGAACACCGTTCCCGCCGCGTCCATCGACCAGGGGGTGACCGTGGTCGGATCCACCTCGCCCTTCACCTTCAGGCGGATCTCGCGCTTGCCGTTCACCATGGGCAGCAGCCCCTTCGTCGGGTCCAGCTCGATGACCGACGCCGAGTGGGTCGGGAACGCCCAAAGGACGGCCTGCTCCTCCTTCGGCAGCCCGCCCAGGCCCTTCATCGCCGTGAAGGCCCCCAACGCCACCAGCCCCTGCCGCACGGCCTCCAGCGACACCAGCGACGCCTTCGCGTCGGCCTCGGACATCTGCTGGGTCAGCAGCGTCATGTACGGGCACGACGCCGGGATGGCGTCGGCGGTCGCGGCGTCGCACATCAGGGAGGTTTCCTGCTTCAGCAGGAACATGATCGACGACGCGACGACCTCGGCGCCGCCGACGGCCTTCACGCCGTTCGCGTAGCCGCGCACCGCACCGACGTACATCGCCCCCACGTCCCACCCGGCCTTCGGGTCCACCGTGACGTTCTTCGCCACGCTGTCGAAGCCCACCGCGAGATCCGTGAACGCCTTCTGGCGCGCGACATCGACGACGACCACGTTGGTAGATGTCAGCGTCGCCGGGTCCAGGGCGGCCGTGGCGGGCGCGACCGCCCCCGCGGTGGTCGGGAAGCCGTCCAGCGACTGCAGGTACTGGTAGAACTCGCACTGCGCCATCGGCATCGCCGTCTGTGTCGCACAGTCGGCCGGGACCGTCACCCCCGCCAGGCTCATGTCGATCTTCCCGGTGACCGGGTTGATGACCAGCAGGGTCGGCTGCGGCACCCGGCCGGTGCCCGGATCGAACTCCATCGCCTCGGGAACCGCCTCGGTCCCGATGTCGGGCATGCACCCCACCGGGATCAGCGCGCTGCCCAGCAGCAGGGGCAGCGCCCCCCCCGCGAACCAGCGCACCAGGGAGCGCGACGCACGGTGTCCGTCCATGACGACCTCGCCGTTTTTGGGCCCGATGCGGCTAGGGTACAACGAATTCCCGGGACGCGCCTCCAAAGGGCGTCAGCGTCCCGTCAACCGCCCTGGACTTGCCGAAGTGCTTGATTCGATAGGTGCCGGACGCCGCGTCCGCCGGGATGTCCCAGGTGATGGTTGCCTGCGAGGCGTGGGCGGGCGTCACGTTGGTCCGCGTCCAGCGCATCTTCGTTTCGAAGGCGCCGTCGTCGGCCACGCGGACCCAGTTCGCGCCGTCCTTCCGCTCGACGGCCAGGTACGTGTCCTGGATCTTCCAGTCGTTGGCCGGGTGGGCGGACCAGAACACCACCGTCGCGATCGTGCCCTTGTCCACGGATGCCGCCACGTCGGTGGCCACCGCCCCGAACGCGGTTCCGGCGGGCGTCGCGTCGAAGTCGTTCAACTCCGCCAGCTTGTCGGTCCCCGGCACGCGGTCGATGGGCGACGGTCCCGGGTCGTTCGCGACGCCGTCCCGCATCGCGGTCGCAAGGCCATCGAGGTTCTGCGTGACCGCGGCCAGTTGCCACGGCCCGAACTGGGTGGAGGCGCCCTCGTAGTCCTGCAGGGCGTACTCCTCGCGCGTGGTCATGTACCCGGAGTACGCGTTCGAGTAGCCGACGACCACCACGCGATCGACGCCGGCCGGGGCCAGCGTCGCGGCCACGGTCTTCCGGATCCGCAGGCCCGACACCGTCGTCGTCTCGAAGGGCTCGCAGGCGAGGACGAGGCTGCCCAGACGGATGACCTGGAAGGGCAGGACGTTCGGGGCCAGCGGCGGGTCGGTGTCGCCGATCGGCACGGAAATGGGCTTTTCCGCCTGGCAGTCGGTGCAGTTGCTGCCTTCCAGTTTGGCGCAGGTCTCGCCCTGCGCCGTCGAGCCGGGCCAGTCCAGCAGGCCGCCCGCGAACATCGACATGCCCGTCGCCGCCGGGCACGTCGCTTGGTCGGTGCCGTCGGCGTACTTCCCGGCAACGGTGACGGCGTCCATCTTCACGAACTGCTGGCGGTAGTCCACCGGGCCGACCAGGTCCTGCGTCGCCCCGTCGAACAGCGTCTTCGCCGCGTTGAACTGCTTCAGCGCCGATTCCTTCATGTCGCCGAAGTCCTGGATCCCGTCCTTTTCCGCAAACGAGAAGCCGTGCACGTTCGGGCTGACGTCGCCGGCCGTGGTGTTGAAGAAGCCCGCCGTGAAGCCGACCGCAGCGGCGTAGTCGGTGCCCATCGCCCGCTCGAACAGGTACGCGGCGTACCCCTTGTTGTCGCTGGTGACCAACTTGTTGTTCGCCCCGACGCTGGTGACGTGGACCCCGAAGAAGTCGATGGATCCCACGGGCGTGCCGTCGGTCGCCTCCAGGCGCAGCACGGTGTTGGTGGTGTCGATCTGGTGCGGGAATTCCGCCTGCTCCGCCGCCGGGTCCAGCGCGAACGCGTCGGGCGAGCGGTTGATGCCGGTGTCCAGCAGGTCGCCATGGGCCAGGCGGACCCGGCCCGGCTTCAGGCTGTCGTGGGCCCGGCCGATGGCCTTCACGATGCCGTCCACCACGATTTCGAAGTGCCAGGGGTCGAAGCCGCCGACGGGCATGAACTGGTACAGCGAATACGCGGACAGGCCGCCCGGGCCGCTGTGGTTGTGCGTCGCGGCCAGCACCACGTTGGCGTCGGTGTAGAGGTCGCCGTACTTCGCCTTCAGGCGCTTGACGACCTCCATCTGCACCGCCTGGAACAGGGCCTGATCCTCGGTGATGACCAGCGCCACACGCTTGCCGTTGCAGGGGCTGGCGATAACGAAGGCCCGCGCGTGCAGGCGCATGTGCAGCCCCTCGTCGATCTGGGACATGATCACATAGCCCATCATGCCGCGGCCGACCGTCGGGCCGGTGATGTCGTACACGCCGGCGCCCACCTCGAAGGTCGTGTTGCCCGCGCAGGCGTCCACGGGCGGGACGTCCGGGACGGCGTCCGGCACGGCATCCGAAACCACGTCCGGCACGACGTCACCGGGCAGGTCCAGACCCTCGACGTCCACGCCCGGATCGGTTCCCGAAGACCCGGAACCGCATCCCGCCAGGAGCATCGCCGCCCCGATCGCCGCCATCGCCGTCCCGAAACGCCGCATGCCGCCTCCCTCGAACGCAGGGCCTGCGTCCCCGCGATATTCAGCCACCTGCCCTGCCGCTAAACGACCGTCCCCGTGCCCGTCCCCATCCCAATCTCCGTACCCGTACCCGTACCCGTGCCCGTACCCGTACCCGCCCCCTTCCCTGTCCCCTTCCCCGTCCCCGTCCCCTTCGCGGGCCGTGGCGCCAGCAGGCCTTGCGTCAACAGCGCATGGAACTCGGACGCCAGCACGTCCCGCGACAGGGGCGTCGCGGCCCGCCGCTGATGCCGCAGGATCCCGTCGAACAGGCCCAGCACCTGGGACGCCACCAGGTCGGGGTCGCAGGGCCGCAGATACCCGGCCTCCTGCCCTGTCCGGATGGCGCTCGCGGCGTATTCCACGTACCGGTCCCGTGCGGCCTCGACCCGCTCGACGGTCTCGGGGTCGAAGCCGTGTGCCACGGGGTTCGCCGCGGTGACGAACAGGTCGCGCCACGTCAGCAGCAGGTCGATGTGGACCCCGACCAGCCGTCGGAAATGCTCCGGGAACGGCAGGTCGGACACGATTTCCCGGTCCAGCACCTCGATGAAGCGCTCCATGCCTTCGCACACCAGCGCCGCGAACAGGTCCGACTTCGACGGGAAGTTGTAGTACAGCGTCCCCTTGGCCACCCCGGCCAGGGCCGCGATGTCGTCCATCCTCGTTTCGTGGAACCCCCGCCTGGAAAAGGCGTGCAGCGCGGCGTCCAGGATCTTCTGGCGGCTGCGTGATCGGGGAGCGATCGCCGTCTTGCCGTCACGGGTCGCGGACATTCAACCCCCGTTCCCGGCAATCCGGCGGTTCACCCGCCGGGTCGCCTTGTGCAACGTCGAAAAGGCCTCGAACTGCCGGTCGTACATGGCCCGATGCTGGGCCCGCGGCACGACCGACGGCGCCTCGGGAATCAGCCCGTCCGCGTCCTCGAACCGCCGCAGCGCACCCAGGCCCACGCCGCACACGATGGCCGCGCCCAGGGCCCCGGCGTCCTGCGGGTTCGCCAGCGGCCTCACCACGCGTCCCGTCACGTCCGCCAGGATCTGCGTCCAGGCCTTCGACCGCGCGCCGCCGCCCACGAACCGGATCTGGGCCTGCCGGGGCACGTTGCGCTCGACCGCCTCCAGCATCCAGCGCGTGTGGAAGGCGACCCCTTCCATCACGGCCCGGACCAGCCGCGGCGCGTCCGTTTCCAGCCCCACCCCCACGAACATCCCACGCGCCGCCGGGTCCTCGGACGGTGCCCGGATCCCGTGCAGCCAG
Organism: uncultured Myxococcales bacterium; assembly: GCA_903857665.1. Classification (GTDB taxonomy): domain Bacteria; phylum Myxococcota_A; class UBA9042; order DTJE01; family DTJE01; genus CAIZWN01. The sequence goes on along the minus strand of CAIOFV010000031.1, from coordinate 8,369 downwards.
GGCGCGAACAGCACGCCGCCCGCACCCGGGGGCGTCTCCTCGGCCGCCTCGTCCATCACCGCGTACGTGACCGCGTCGGCGGCCGCCTCCGTGCCCGGCACCGACCGCAGCACCTTGTCGCGCATCCACTGCAGGCAGTAGCCCGCCGTTTCCATCTCGGCGATGTAGTTGTAGCGGCCCGGGATCGCCCCCAGGATCGACGCGATGAAGTGCGACATGTCCACCATGCGCTTTTCGACGCTGGCGATGACCCACCCGGACGTGCCGTAGTAGACGTGGATGTCGTGCTTCTTCACGCACCCTGCGCCCACCGGGATCAGCGAGGCGTCGCCTCCGCCCCCGAACACCTTGACGCCCTGGGGCAGCCCGGTGGCGGCCGCCGCCTCCGCGGTCAGGCCCCCCACGAGGTCGGTCGACCGGATGACCGGCGGCAGGTGGGCGGTGTTCACGCCGTACAGGCGGCACAACCCTTCGTGCCACTGCAGGTGCCCGGGACGCGTGTCGAACAGGAACGTCGCGTGCGCCGAGTCCAGCGTCATCGCGACACGGCCCGTGGCCCGCAGCACCAGGTAGTCCTTCACGTCCAGCCACTTGTCGGTCCGCGCGAACAGTCCCGGCTGGTTGTCACGGACCCAGTGGTACTTCCACAGCGGGTCCTTGGGCGACGTGGACAGACCCCCGGTCACCTGCAGCGTTCGGAGGGCCTTCAGCGCGTTGAACCCCTGGATCTTCAGCACGCCTTCGCACAGCCCCTTGCGCAGTTGCTCCGTGGCGCGCCCGTCCATGTAGATCATCGCGTTGCGCAGCGGCCGGCCGTTGCGATCCACGTGCAGCGAGCCCTGCATCTGGCAGCAGAAGGCCAGGCCCGCCACCTGCCGCGCCCGCTCGGGATCCTCGTCGATGATGCTGCGGATCGAGGTGGTGACCGCGCCCCACCAGTCGTCGGGGACCTGCTCCACGCCGCCGTCCGGCGTCGTGATCAGCGGGTAGGTGGCGTACCGGGACGTGACGATGTCCAGCGTCGGCCCGATGCGCACCAGGCAGGTCTTGGTACCGGTCGTTCCGACGTCGCAGGCGATCACGAGGACCGGGTCCATGGGTGGACTCCGTGTTCGGGCAAGGTGCGGGGCCCGGGTGGGACCTAGTCCTCGATCACTTCGCGGACGGCGCCGATCAGCGAACGCATCTTCACGGCGTCCGACAACTTGCCGTCGATCTTCAGCGAGCCCGTGGTGTAGGCCATCGTGGCGTCCTTGTCGCCGCAGAGGATCGCGGCGATCGTCGCGCCCTTGGCCTTCAGCACCACGTCCGCGCCCTCGGGATGGCCGGTGCCAGTCGAGAACTCGCCATCGACCACCTTGATCCAGTACGCATCGCTGTCAGCCAACTGCAGCACCACGACGCGGTTCCAGCCCTCGACCTCGTCCTTCACGTCGTCGTTCTCGTTGCCCGCCTGGACGAACAGCACCAGGTAGTCCGCGATGTCGCCGACCCCGAACTCGCTGTCGTCGATCTTCTCGGCCAGTTTCTTCTTCAGGTTCGCGTCCATGGGATCCTCCTTGGTCCGCCCGAGTCGACTTCGGCTCCGGCGGCTTCCATCCCCGGGGGCTCAGGCGCCCTCGATGCTGCTGAATGCCCGCTCGAAGCCGGCCAGCGCCGCCTCGACGACCTCGTCGGTGTCCGCCAGGCTGGTGTACAGGCGACTGCCGGCGATCGTGATGATCCCCTCGGCCGTGTAGGCCATGCCCATCTGCTCCATCATGTGCTTGCGCGACGTCGCCTCCCCGAGGGCGTCGGGGTTCATGATGTCCACCAGCATCGCGCCCGACGTCTCCAGGTGCACGATCGACCCGTGGTTCCACGCGACGAACGGCAGGTTCTTGCGGTCGAAGATGTCCTGGATGCCCTTGGCCAGCAGGTCGCCCGCCCGGCCCGCCTTCTGGCAGGCCTGCGTGCGCTCGGTTTCGATCAGCGACCAGTAGCCGGCGACGCAGGACAGCGGGTTCGCGGACAGCGTTCCGCCCACGTAGGCCCGCGCCTTCCCGGACTCCACGCCCGCCGCCAGCACCGACATCACGTCGCGCCGGCCGCCCAGGCCGCCCGCCGCCGGGTACCCGCCCGCGATGCACTTGCCGAAGGTCGTCAGGTCGGGCTTGATGCCGAAGTAGCCTTGGGCGCCGCCCATGCCCACCCGGAATCCCGTGACGACCTCGTCGAAGATCATCAGCGAGCCGTGGGCGTCGCACAGCTCACGGACCTTGTGGTTGAAATCCTTCCGGTTCGGCCGCGTGCCGCTCTCGGGGCCGAAGGGCTCGACGATGACGCAGGCGGTGCCGCCCTTGTCCTCGTTCTTGTCCAGCAGGGCCGCCAGCGCCTCCAGGTCGTTCGGGAAGAACTCGAGGGTGTCCTTGTTGCAGCCCCGCGGGATGCCCACCGCCTCCATGGCGCCCGTGCCGGGGATGTGCAGCGCGTACACCATCTGGTCGGACCACCCGTGGTAGGCGCCGCCGACCTTGATGACCTTGGCCTTGTCGGTGAACGTGCGGGCGGCGCGGATGGCGGCCATCACCGCCTCGGTGCCGCTGCCCAGCATCCGGAACATCTCGACGGACGGCATGTGCCTGCTGACCAGTTCCGCCAGCTTCAGTTCGTACTCGTGGAACAGCCCGGTGCACGGGCCGCAATGCTCCAGCAGCTCCAGCACCTTGGCCCGCACCGGGGCGTAGTTCGACCCCAGCATCGTCGGGCCGCCGGCCTGCAGGAAGTCGATGTACTGGTTGCCGTCCACGTCCCACAGGTACGCCCCTTCGGCGCGCGTGTATGCCAGCGGGAACGGGTGGTTGAAGGACAGGTTGTGCTGGACGCCGCCCGGGATGAACTTGCGGGCCTCCTCGTTCAACGCCTTCGACCCGGCGCAACGCGTGTCGAACCACTGCGTGTACCCGGCCAGGCGGTCGGGCCGGATCCGCCGCATGGGCTGCTTCACCAGGTTGTCCAGCCGGGCCAGGATGTCGTCCGCGTCCGGCCAATGGGTCATTCCGTATTCGCTCATGCCCGGGCCTCCTTTGCCTTGCGCTTGCGCCGCACCTCGACCCGCTGGTCGCTCTTCAGCAGGTCGAACACCGCCGCCTCGACGTCCTCGGGCAGCCGGCAGACCGCCTTCCCGGTGGCCAGCGCCATCTGGTAGGCGTGCGCTGTCTTTTCCAGCAGTTCCACGTTCCTCAACGCCCGCTCGACGTCCAGGCCCAGCAGCAGCGCGCCGTGGCTCTGCAGAACGAACGCGTTGCACTTGTTGGCGACCGCCGCCTGGATGTTCGCCATCAGGGTCTCGCTGCCGGACAGCCCGTACGGGACCACCGCGACCGTGTTGCCGAGGTTCGCCACCTGCTCGTCGGTCAGGGCCGGGATCGGCTCCCCGAGGACCGCGAACACGCTGGCGTGGACCTGGTGGGTGTGCAGGATGGCGTTGACGTCAGGCCGGGCCTGGTAGACCGCGATGTGCATCCGCGTTTCGACCGAAGGGGCCAGCGCGCCTTCGACCGGCGTCCCGTCAAACCCGACCACGCAGATGTCGTCGGGGCCGAGTTCCAGGTAGTCGCGCTGCGACGGCGTGATGGCCAGCAGGTCGAGGTCACCGATCCGCACCGACACGTTGCCGCCGGTGCCGACCAGCAGCCCGCGCCGGGTCATCCCGATCGCCGCGTCCAGGACCTGCTTTCTGGCTTCGTCGTGCAAACCCATGTCCACCCTCGGAAGTGGGAGCGACAAGGAGTGTCCTTCCGGCGCGAAGACCTTGTCAATGGAGAAACTGACCGGCGAGTCTAGATTCGTCGAAACGCCTTGATCCGGTGCGGGTCAGCGCTTCGCCTTCGCCGGCGCCGCGGTCGTCGCGATCGTGTACCCGTCCTCGTGGCGGTGGCACTCGGCGCACCACTGCGTGCCGTGAGCGGCGCCCGTCCCCGCGTGGTTGTAGACGGTCGTGGTCTCGTGGCAAACCTCGCAGACGCCCGTGCCAGCAACCTGGCCCGACACGCCCGCCCGCACCAGGCCGTCCTTGCCGGCGCCCTCGGGCTTCGTCACGTGCAGCGTCGCGACGGTGCCGGACGCCAGCGTCACGCTGTCCCGCACCAGGAAGGCGTTCACCGTCCCATGGGCGTCGTGGCAGGCGTTGCACGCGGTGGCCGCGGTCGGATGGGACTTCTGGCTGTGGCACGTCGAACAGGCCGGCGTTTCCGCGTGGCCCTTCCCCGACGCCCCTGTCACCTTGTGGCAGGTCCGGCAGTCCAGGAGCAGCGAGTGGCTGTTCAGGTGCCCCCAGGCCGTGCCCACGGCGTCGTGGCAGGCCGTGCACTGCTGGACCCCGGCGAGGTCCGTGCCGATCCCGTCGGGCCCCGTCGCCGCCACCGGCCCGGCCTGGGCCGCCCCGGCCGCCGCCATGGTCCACGCCGCCAGGATCATCGCGAATCGTCTATCGTGGCTCATCCTCACTCCTCGCTCGCGCTCCCGGCGTCCTACGCGTTCGTGTCATTCGGGATCACGGACGTCTCGTCGCCCGGCTTCAGCATGTGCGCCGCGGTCCGGTACGCCAGCGCCTGCTGCGTCAGCACCGGGTTGAACGCCGCCGACGTCGGCCAGGTACCGCCGTCGCAGACCCAGACGTTCTCGACCTCGTGCAGGCGCCCCCAGGGATCGCACACCGACGTCGCCGCATCGGTGCCCATCCGGGTCGTCCCCAGCAGGTGCTTCGACTCGATGTCGAAGTACCGCTGGTTCGCATCCAGCGGCGTGGGCGGCATCACGGTGTTGGCGCCGGCTTCCGTGGCGATCGCGCGCAGCTTCTCGGCGTAGAAGTCGGCCATGCGCTTGTCGCGCGGATGCAGGTTGTAGGTGATCCGCGGCACCGGCCGGCCGTACACGTCCTTCACGTCCGGGTCCAGCTCGACCCGGTTCGCCTTCACGGGCATGTCCTCGGCGATCATGCAGATCGCCGACATGAACCGGCGCTGGATGCCGGGGATCATGATGTCCTTGTGCGTGAACCAGGGCTGGTCCGGCTCGGCCCCGAAGGCCACGGGCTGGATCTGCCCTCCCAGCTCGACGTACCCGCCGCGCAGCCAGTCGGCGCCGGCCCCGGCGGGCTTGACCGTGAAGTCCGCGATCGCCTTGGTGATGCAGCGCCCCCGGTAGGACCGGATCTCGGAATCGAACAGCGCGATCAGGCTGAAGTCCTTGTGGTACATCAGGTAGCGCCCGACCAGGCCGCTGCCGTTCCCCAGGCCCTTTGTATGGGCCGAGGACGCCGACTCCAGCATCAGGCGCGGCGTCTCGATGGCGTTGGCCGCCAGGATGACCTGGGACGCGGTGACCGTCTGCACGGCCCCGTCGCGGTCGATCAACTGCACCCCCGTGGCCTTGCCGCCCGACGGCTCGCACAGCACCTGCGTGGCGCAGCACTGGTCCATCAGCGTCAGGTTGCCGTGAAGCAGCGCGTCCCGGATGCAGGTGACGCCTGTGGACCCCTTCGCGTTGAGGGCGCATCCCCCGTCGCAGAAGCCGCAGTTCACGCAGGCGGGCCGCCCCCGGTAGAAGACCGAGTTCACCGCGGTCGGCATCGGGTGCGGGTGGTAGCCCAGCTTCTTCGCCGCATCGACGAAGATCAGGTCCGCCCTGGACGGGTAGCCCGCCGGCATCGGGTACGGCCCGCGCGGCTCCGCGAAAGGATCCGCGCCCTGCTGGCCCTGGATGCCGATCAGACGTTCGACCTCGTCGTAGTAGGGCACCAACTCGTCGTAGTCCATCGGCCAGTCCACGACGTCGGCGCCCGCGACGTCCCCGAACGACGACTTCGCCGTCAGGTCCAGCCGCTGCAGGCGGGGGCTGTTCCCGTCGTACTGCACGCTGCCGCCGCCCACGCAGACGCCCAGGCCCTGGACCTCGCCCTTCACGTACTTCTGCGCCTTGGGGTCCCAGAACACCCGCGGCTCGATCACCGGGTCCTGGAACGCGAAGTACCGGCGCCTCTTGATCTCGTCGTTGCCGAACAGCGATCCGCGCAGCACCGGATCGCCCAGCGTCGGGTAGGGGTTGCGGCCCTTCTCCACCAGCGCGACCTTCTTGCCCCCCAGCACCGACAGCACGTAGGCCGCGACGCCGCCGCCCGGGCCCGAACCGATGATCACGACGTCGAAATCGGGTGTCGCCATGTCAGCCTTCCTCCGGATTAAAGACCCTCCGGCCCGAGGGCCTCCGGGTTGGACATCTGGCGGGCGGTGTATCCGACGGGCTGCCGATCGCCCTCGTAATCGATGGCCTTCCAGCCCACGAGGTCCCGGTTGCCGCCGTACACGGGATCGCCGTAGGTCCCCTCGACGGCGTGCTCGAAGGCCATCCGGACGTCCATCGAGGCATCGCCGCTCTGCAGCAGGGCCCGCCGGTCCGCGACGGGCATGTCCGCGAAGTTCGCGTATCCCTGGGCCACTGCCTGGGCGTCCAGGTCGTCAAGCCCCGTTTCGTACTTCGCCAGGAAGCCGGGCAGCTCGCCGACGGCGTCGAAGATCCCGCCCACGTCCAGCCGTGCGAACTGCCGCTCGGCCACGCCCTTCGTGCCCTCGATGCGGATGCGCCAGGCCAGTTCCTCGACGCGGGTCAGCGGGACGAACGTCGAAAAGCCGTCCAGCCCGCCATGCCGGCCCGAGTACGGTCCGCCCGCGAAGATGCGCGGCACGCCGGACGCGAAGGCACCCAGCATCCCGTCCACGTAGTCCGCGGCGACCGCAGCCGCCGCGCCCGGCGTCCCGTCGTCTGGGATCAGCGCATCGACCAGCGCCGACAGGGCCAGGAACCGCGCGGGCGACAGGGTCCGCGGCTGCGTCACGGGAACGTCGCTCCCCGGGTCCGACTGCGGGACGTCGGGCACGTCCGCCACCGGCACCTCGCCAGGCAGGTCCCCCGCCAGGTCGCCGGACCCGCGCGCCTTCGTGCACGCGGCGACGAATCCCGCCGCCGGCACGGCCAGCAGCCACCCCGTCGCGTCCAGCAAGAAATGGCGGCGACTGACTTTTTGATGATCGAGGTCCCAGGCCATCTCGTCCTCCCTGGTGCACTGCCAGCCACCGATGCGCCGGATCATAGCGGAAGACACCCGAGTTGGAGCAACCACCCTCCACCCATCGGCTCTAAGTGGTGCGATTGCGCTCCATCCCCCCGGTGCGGCACCCTCGGGCCAGGCGGCCAGGGTTCGGGCGTTTCGCCGCTATTTCCTTGGCTTATAATGACTTGTCGCCCCGTCTACCCATCCGGCACGCCCTTTGCTTCCTTCCCATCCAGACCCCGATCCGGCGTACGAACGAAGGAGGAGATCATGCGAAGGAGTTTCCGCCTGCTCCCGGTGCTCGGACTGGCGGTCATGGCCACGGGCCTCCTGGCCGGATGTCCGCAGGATCAGGTCCACTTCCATGACGACCTGGACATGGTCTTCGATTTCAAGCCCTTCGATCCGTTGCATCCCCCGGCCGACGACCTCCACATCCCGTACGTGGTGGGCGCCGAGTTCCGGATGTACGCCTTCCGGGACCACGACAAGATGAGCCTGGAAGGCGCGTGGGCCACGTCCCAGGATTCGGGTGTCCTGGCCCTGTCGGAACGTTTCGCCGACGCGACGGAAACCAGTTTCCACTGCGTCGCGGTCGGCCCCGGCACCACGGACGTGGTGATCTGGCGCAGCGAGGCCGGCACCCGTTCCTGGGGCAAGGCCGTCGTCGAGGTCGCCCAGCCGACGGCCGCCGAGCTGACCTTCGCGGGCCCGCTGTTCATCGACGTGAGCCGCGACGAGTACCGCGTGAAGGGGCCGGTGAACGTCCTCGTCGGCGGCACCGCGACGTTCCTGGTGGAATACGCGGACGCGGGAGGCCGGCGGCTGTACGGCAACGGCGTCCTGAACCTGTCGCAGTCGGATGCGGACATGGACGCCTACGCCGACCAGACATGGCTGTTCGAGGACCGCGAGTGGCTGGTCGTGACCCCGAAGACGGCAGGCGACCACACGATCGACCTGAAGGTCGCGGGCCACAGCCTGGGCACGGTGACCATCCATGCCGTGGAGGCCAGCGAGGTCGATTCCATCGAGCTGCGGCGCGAGAACGAATCGGGCCATTCCAGCGGGGACCTCCTGGCCGTGCTGGCCCTCGGGTACACCAATGACGGCCAGCCGATCTACGGCATCGAGTATTCCTGTACCGCACCCGGTTCTTTGGACACAAGGTTGTAGTCACGCGGCCTCCTGAGTCGGCCAGGCCTTGCGGGCCTCTGTGGGGCTGAGGAAGCCGAGCTTTTCGATGCGCCAGACCTTGTTGTAGTTATCCACGAAGGTC
>CAIOFV010000030.1 GCA_903857665.1 uncultured Myxococcales bacterium | reverse complement strand
GACCGTGGTCAGCGGGCTGGTGACGACGACCGTGGACCGCGTCAAGGACGAGCTGTACAAGCTGGTCAAGGACCTGGGGTCGTCGCCGGGGCCGTTCGACGCCTGGCTGGTGAACCAGGGCCTGAAGACGCTGCCGATGCGGATGGACCGCCACTGCTCGAACGCGATGGCGATCGCCCGCCACCTGGAGCGGCACCCGAAGATCGCGAAGGTGTTCTTCCCGGGGCTCGAGTCCCACCCGCAGCACGAACTGGCCAAGGCGCAGATGAAGGACTTCGGCGGCATGCTGTCGTTCGAGCTGGTCGGCGGGATCGAGGCCGGCCGCACGCTGATGAACACCATCAAGGTCTTCACGCTCGCGGTCTCGCTCGGCTGCGTGGATTCGCTGATCCAGCACCCGGCGTCGATGACCCACGCCTGCGTGCCCCGGGAGAAGCGGCTCGCGGGCGGCATCACGGACGGCCTGGTCCGCGTGTCGGTGGGCATCGAAGACGTCGAAGACCTGATCCGTGCTCTGGACGTGGCCCTCGCGGGCATCTGACCCTCGGCCGAGGGACTTGCACTTCCGGAAACCAGCCACAAGGTATCGGGGACTGGAATCGTCCGACTCGTGGGCGACTTCGCGGGAGGCAGGCGATGGGTGCGGTTCGTCAGGCAGCACGAAAGTTCGCGTGGCCGGCCGGCGCGGCGCTGCTCGGGGCGGGCCTTGGCCTGCTGTACTGGTGGCAGGTGGGATGCGTCACGGGCACCTGCCCCCTGACGTCCAGCCCGTGGCTGACGTCGGGATTTGGCGGCGCGATGGGTTTGTCCCTGGCATGGCCGCGTTCCTGAAGGAGGTTTCCGGGATGCCGATCTACGACTTCGAGTGTGCCGCGTGCGGCAGACGGTTCGACGAACTGGTCCGGCGCGTGGACGACCTGGCGGACGTGCGCTGCCCCGCGTGCGGCACTTCCGACGTCCGTCGCGAGGTCAGCGCACCGTCCATCGGTTCGGGAAGTTCGGGGGCCGGCAGCGACTACACGCCGCCACGCCGGGCGACCTGCTCGCCATTCTCCTGAGGGTAGATGTCGGGGAGGCCGTGAGCTTCCCGAAATGCATCAGGTCAATGCTTCGCCTTCGTCGACGTGGGGTCGTCCACCCGGAAGTCTACCCGAAGAGCAGGGTCATCAGCTCCTTGCGGTCCATTTGGAAATGCTGCACGAGATCCCACAGCAGCGCGTTGATCTTCCCGATGGTGACCTGCTTGTGCGCCGGGATGGTAATGTGGTGCTGGCCGTTTCGCTCCTCCCGCAGGACCCCGAACTGCTTCGACAGGGTGGCCTGGTTCTCGCCCAGCGCGTGGACCAGATCGCCCACGATCATCGGGCCGCCGCGCAGCCGCTCGATGATTTCCAGCCGCAGCGGCACGGCGAGAAGCGCCGCCATCGACGTGACCTGCTCAAGCTTCCGCCGCGTCCTCATTTCTGGTCTCCACGCACTCAATTGCCTTTACCGCAATATGTCTCCCAGGTAATATCTGGTTCGCAGGTCCCGCTGTCAAGGGGCTTTTCAAAATCCGGATCGTACCCATCTTGGAATGGTCGGGGAGGCAGTCTCCCCTTGCAGGAGGGTTCCATGTTCGACAAACTGTTTCCCCGCAACACCCACAACATCGAGCGCGTCATCCGGGTCCTGGTCGGGATCGGGATCCTGTCGCTGGCCTTCGTCGGCCCCGAGACGCCGTGGGGCTTCGTGGGAATCGTGCCGATCGTGACCGGGCTGATCGGCACGTGCCCGCTGTACACGGTCTTCGGCTTCAGCACCTGCCCGGCGAAGAAGGCGGACTGAACCGCGCGCGAACAGGAGTTCTCCGATGGGCATCTCGGCCGCGGCCGTGTTCGCCGCAGGACTGCTGACGTTCCTGTCGCCCTGCGTGCTCCCTCTGATCCCCATCTACCTGTCCATCCTGTCGGGCGGGCCGGATGCCG
>CAIOFV010000029.1 GCA_903857665.1 uncultured Myxococcales bacterium | reverse complement strand
CGTCGTGCACGCGTTGCCGTCGTCGCAGAGGCCCTCGTCGGTCGCGCCGTCGCAGTCGTTGTCCTTGCCGTCGCACACTTCCGGGCAGCCCGGGCACACGGTCCGGTCCCGCGGGTCGCAGTCGGAGGCGTTGCCGACGCCGTCGCCGTCGATGTCCGCGTCGCAGGCGTCGCCGATGCCGTCGCCGTCCAGGTCCTCCTGCAGCGGGTTCGCCACCAGCGGGCAGTTGTCGATCTCCTGGGCCACCCCGTCGTGGTCGCAGTCCTCGTCGGTCAACCCGTTGCAGTTGTCGTCCAGGCCGTTGCAGGTTTCCGGGACCGGCGTGGCGGCGCTGCACGCCGACAGCCCGACCGCCGAGCACGTGCGCAGGCCCTTGCACGTCCCGTCCCCGCTGGTCACGCTGCACACGGTCGCCTTGCCCGCGGAGGTCGCGGTGCAGGCGCATTCGGCGCCTGCTCGCAGCACGCATTGCCGGGACGTGCCGCCTTCCAGCACGGTCGCGTCCTTGCACTCGTACCGTTCGGGACACTCGGTGTCCTTCGTGCACGCGCCGCCGCAAAAGCGCCCGACCCGGTCCCCGTAAGACACGCACAGCGCGCCTTCGCCCGAGAAGGGTCCCTTGCACTCGCTGCTGGACTGGCACGGGTGGCAGATGAACGGGTGGGTCGGGATGCACTCGAAGGTAACGTCGGGGCTGGAGGCCACCTCGGCGCAGACCCACCCCGACGGGCAGTTCTCGACGCAGTGCTGCGTGCAGACCTTGCCCTCGGCGGTCGCCACGCAGAAGCCGCTCTGGCAGTCCGCGTTGCCGGCGCAGGGGCACTGGAAGGCCGCCGGCAGCACGCAGGGCTCGCCGATGTCCGCGTCCTCGCCGGTCCCGTCGGCCACGGCGCCGGTGTCGTCGGGGACCGTCCCGCCGTCCAGGTCCGGATCCGTGGAGTCCACCGGCAAGGCGACCTCGGTCCCCGGGTCCCGATCCGACGCCAGGTCCGGCGGGGAATCGCGGAACACGATGTCCAGCAGCGCGACGTCGGATCCGCCGGAATCCACGATATCGGTCGCCGGGGGCGTGGCACTGCCTCCGCATGCCAGCGCGCCCGCTGCAACCGCTGCCAGCAGCAGGGTCGCGAGGCCCGAACAGTCCTTCGCACCCAAGCGCCGATTCCGTCCGCCTGTCACGTCGTACCTCTCGTGTTCGCCGTTCGGACCGTGGTCGGGCGGATCATATCCGAGAATCCCGGCGGCCAGCGATCGGATTACGGGAACCCGCCTGGGGGCGCAAGACGCGACGTTCCCGGGCGTGTCAGGGGGTTGGCGTGCGGTCGATGACGATCGTCTCGATCACTTCGGGCGCGTCGTCGTTCTGGACGGTCAGGGTCACCTTCCGGGCGGCCACCTCGGCCATCATGTGGTGGTGGACGCTGAGCGCCTTGACCTCGTACTGCTTCTGGGCGTCGATCACGTTGCTATCCGCGTCGTAGAGCGGCGCGCCGCCGCCGCCCAGCGTGAAGTAGTGGATGCCGTTGGCCAGGAAGTGCTCGTACAGGTGGTTGTGTCCGCTGAGTACCGCGACGACCCCGTACTTCTCGTATTCCGGCGCCAGCTTCTCGACGCCGCCAGCGTACTCGCCATGCAACGCGAAGGAGTAGACCGGTTCGTGGGTGACGACGAAGATGAGGTAGCCCGCGTCCTGGAACTTCTTCAGTTCCCCGGTCATCCAGTCGAAGATCGGCCCGGTCGTGACATCGACCTGGGTGTCCAGGCAGACGAACGCGGCGTTCCCGTGCACGAAGGAATAGTTCAGCTCGTCGCCGAGGGGCTTCGGCAGGTCGAACCACGCCTGGTAGTAGTCGAGGCCGTACAGGATGTCCTCGTGGTTGCCGACGACCGGGAAGTACGGAGTGAAGGACAGCATCTTCGACTCGATCGTGAAGAACGTCTGCCACAGGTCCAGGTCCGCACCGAATTCATCCAGGTCGCCGGTCTGGATGGCGAAGTCGGGCCGAGGCGTGCCGGCCACGATGTGGTCGATGACCTTCTGGTGCGCCACGTCGTCGGTGCGGGTGTCGCCGTACGCGACGAAGGTGAACGGCGTGGTGGACAGCGCCGCGGGCGCGGTGCGGAACGTGTCGCAGCGCGGGGTCGCGTCCACGACCACGCAGTAGTGGTACGTCGTCGCGGCCGCCAGGCCCGTCAGCGAGGCGATGCCCTGGAAGGTGCCGGGCGCCGGCGCGTTCTGGCTGTCCTTCAGGATTTCCGCGAACGCCATCGGGACGGTGTGGTCGATGGTCGTCGCGCCGCCCGCGGGACCGACCTGGACCAGGGCCCCGGCGCCCGGGTCCAGTGAGACCTCGACCAGCACCTCCACCGACGTGTCGGTGACCAGTTGCAGGTAGGGCCCCTTCCGCAGCACGGTGGGCATCAGGGGCACGTCGGGACCGGTGTCCGTCCCCGGATCCGTCGCGACCTCGATCACGTCCGGAGTGACGGGCACGTCCGGGGACACGTCCATGGGCACGTCGAGGCTGCCCGGGTCGGTACCCGTGTCGCTGCTCCCGGAGCCGCCGCACGCGACAACGAGGATCGAGAGGGTCAACGCGATCAAGAAAGCGAGCCGCTGCACGGGGTTCCTCCTGAGAATCGTCATCGAACCTGATACGCGAATTGCAGGGATTCTGCAAGGTCGGCCGGGGCGCGACCTTCTTCCCGGATTCGCGACGATCGCGTCATGACGCCCGGAGGCTACCGGAACCGCCGGGGGCCCGACGCCGGACCTTCCGCAGCCCGGGTCGCTTCCGGGCTCTCCCCGCGCGCCCTGGAGGTCACCGCCATCAGGTACTCCTCCAGCATCCTCCGGGCCTGCCAGGCCTCGCGCTCCGAACAGAACCGGTACTCGGCCAGCAGCTCGATCTTCTGCATCAGCCGCGGGATGACGTCCTCATGGAAGCGCACGGCGGGCAGGTGCTCGGCGACCAGCTCCGAACCCCAGAACAGGCCGAGGTTGTAGACCAGGCGAACCGCCTCGGCCACGTCCTCGTCGAACGAGTCGGCGCCGTAGCAGCTGGCGGTGGCGGCGCCGATCTGGAAGTCGAGGCACGGTTCCTTCCGGTCGCAGGTTTCGTACGTGCCGCAGCCGTGGTAGCCCGTGCCGGCGATGCGGCTCCATCGCTGCCTGAACCCGTCCGCATCAGGAAGGCTGGCGAGCCAGACGTGGGCCATCTCGTGGATGAACTCGTCGACCTCGGCCGCCTCCTCGCGACGCGAGTTGATGAACACGAGGTCCAGGCCGAGGATTCGCGAGGAAGCGGCGACGAAGTCGGCGTCCTCGTCGTTGATGAACACCGCGTCCACACGGGCGAAATGCCCGGGGAACAGGTCCCAGTTCCGCCGCGCCCCGTCATAGATCCGTTCGAACAGCAGCACCTTGCGGTCCCGTTCCCGGCCGCTGTCCAGCCATCCCGGCAGGATCGGCGTCCCGATCCGCCTTTCCAGCGCGCGCTCCCGCGGGGTCGACAGCAGCGCCTCGTCCAGCAGGGGAAGGGAGGCGATGCCGATGAACGCGATCCCGGCGAACAGCAGCAGCCTGCGCCACGAAGGATGCCGCACCCGGTCCGGTGGTGGTGGGGCGTGGATCGCGGCCATGGTTCGTCCGCCTCGGGGTCAGCGCTTGTCCAGTTGGTAATGCGAGGCCAGGATCCGCTGGAACACCCCGTCGGGGAGCAGGCCCTGCAGGATGCCGGCGAGCCGCTGGTCGGGCTTGCCGACGGTTGTCCGCAGGGGAGGGGAGGGGTCCTCGACCAGGCGTACGATCGCCCGGGCCGCGTCCCCGGCCGGCACGCCGCTTCCCTCGTCGCTTTCGATCTGCCGCAGGGCCCTCAGGAAGGGCGCGCGATACGCCGAACCTTCGCCCGACCCGGCCGCCATGCGCCGCGCCGAGGTGAAGCCCGTCGCCACGTCGCCCGGCTCGATCAGCGTCACCCGGATGCCGTTCCCGCGGACCTCCATGGCCAGCGACTCCATCAACCCCTCGACCGCGAACTTCGAGGCGGCGTACAGGCCCTGGAAGGGCAGGCCCATCAACCCCCCGAGGGACGACACCGTGATCACGGCGCCGGCGCCTCGCGCCCGCATCCCCGGCAGCACCGCCCGGCAGACCCGCAGCACGCCGAAGACGTTGGTCTGGAACAGCGCCAGTGCCTCCTCGACGGAGGTGTCCTCGACCGCGCCGCCGATGCCCCACCCGGCGTTGTTGATCACCGTGTCGATGCGGCCCGCGTGGCCCAGGATCGAGGCCACCCCCCGATCCACCGAGGCGGTGTCATCGACGTCCATCCGGACCAGCCGGACGCCGTCGCTCCCAGGCCCCTCCTGGACGTGACGGCCGGTGCCGTAGATCGTATGGCCCCGTTGCGCCAGGCGCTTCGCGGCCGCGGCGCCGATGCCGGAAGTGGCGCCCGTGATCAGGACGATCCGGTTGCAGGTGTTCGACATGGCACCCTCCACGATGTCTGCCGGCAACGGTAGCACCTCGGCCGGCCGGCGAACACACCCCCCTGAAAGACCTCGTCCCGGCGTGGTAGTCTTGCGAGGAAGCGGGGGCGACACGCATGAAGGAAAAGTTCCGGCCAGCACCACCGGCCGTCGTCGGCGCCTTCCGCACCGGGCCCCGGGGCTGCGGCTTCGTGGTGCCCGACGACGCGCTGCCCGAAGGCGACGTGTACATCGGCGAAGGCGACACGATGTCGGCGATGACCGGCGACCGCGTGGCCGTCCGGATCATCGGCCACGGTCGTCGCGAGGGAGGGATCTCGGGCCGCGTCACCGAGATCCTCGGACGGGGCACCCGCCAGGTGGTCGGGCGCCTGGAATTGCGCGGCGACCGCTGGATGGTCCTTCCCCAGGGGCGCACGGTGGCCGAGCCGGTCTTCATCGACGACGTGAAGCCCGCCGACCTGGCCGGGGTCAAGGTCGTGGTCGAGATCGTCCGGTACCCCGAAGGCGGCGAGCCCGCCCACGGCGTCATCGTCGAGAACCTGGGCGCCGCCGGGCCCGTGGACGTGGAAACGCGGGCGATCCTCCGCGAGTTCGGCCTGCCCGAGGCCTTCCCCCCGGAGGTGCTCGAGGAGGCGCGGGCCCAGGTCGCAGGCTTCGACGGGAGCGTCCAGGGTCGCGAGGACTTCACGGGCCTGACCGTGATGACCATCGATCCCGACGACGCCCGGGACTACGACGACGCCATCCACATCGTCCCGGCCGGAGACGGCTGGACCCTGGGCGTGCACATCGCGGACGTGTCTGCCTTCGTGCCCGAGGGATCGGCCATGGACCGCGAGGCGTCGCTGCGCGGCAACAGCGTCTACTTCCCCAGGCGCGTGGTGCCCATGCTGCCCGAGGTGCTGTCCAACGGCGTGGCTTCGCTGCAGGAAGGCCAGCCCCGGTGGGTCAAGAGCGCCTTCATCGACTTCGACCGCGGGGGGAACGTGCTGGGCGCGCGGTTCGCCAACGGCGTCATCCGCTCCGCCCGCCGCCTGACCTATCGCCAGGCCCAGGCCATCCTGGACGGCAACGCCGCGGGCCACCCGGCGCAGGTGGTCGCCGACCTGCGCGAAATGGAGGTGCTGGCCCGGGCCATCGAGGAGCGCCGTCGCGGCCAGGGCATGCTGCACCTGGACCTCCCCGAGGTGGGCCTGGTGCTGTCCCCCGACGGCCGGGTCACCGACGCGAACCCGCCCGACAACAGTTACACGCACACGCTGATCGAGATGTTCATGGTGGAGGCCAACGAGGCGGTCGCCCGCCTGCTGTTTTCGCTGGGGGTCCCGTACCTGCGGCGGATCCATCCCGAGGGAGCCACCGATGCCGTCCGCCGCCTGTCCGCCTTCCTGACCACGGTGGGGATCCACGGGGGGCGCCGCGCCGCCCGTTCGTCGCTGCAGGACATCCTGGCGGCGGTGAAGGGCCGGCCGCAGTCCTACGCCGTGAACCTGGCCGTGCTGAAGACGCTGAGCCGGGCCGAGTACAGCACGTCGCACGTCGGGCACTTCGCGCTGGCCAGCCAGCACTACTGCCACTTCACCAGCCCGATCCGCCGATACCCGGACCTCACCGTGCACCGGCTGCTGGACGCGCACCTCCGCGGGCAGGCGAGGAAGGCCGGCGACCCGGCGGACCTCGTGCGGCTGGCCGAGCACTGCACGACGACCGAGCGTCGGGCCGAGGCGGCCGAAAAGGACCTGAAGACCCTGCTGGTGCTGCAGCTGTTCGCCGGTCGCATCGGGGAGCGGCTGGAAGGCGTGGTCACGGGCGTCATCAACCCCGGGCTGTTCATCCAGTCCACGCGCTACCTGGTGGAAGGCCTGCTGCGCCTGGAGGAGCTGGGGCCCGACTGGGTCTCCGACATCGAGCACGGCGTCGCGACCAGCTTCCGGTCGGGCGACCGCCTCCGGCTGGGCGATCCCGTCGCCGTGCGCATCCTGCGCGTTGACCTGGACCGGCGGCGGCTGGACCTGGGGCTGGCCGATGCGCGGAAGGCGGCGGGCGGCAGGTCGCGGACCGGGAAGCGCACCCGGGTGCATTCGAACGCGCGACTGGCGAACGCGCGACCGATGCGCGGGAAGCGTCGCAAGACGCGATGAGCCCTTGCGATGGGCGCCCCGGGGTCCCGGGGGGTCCCAGGTGGAGCCGGAAGCCATGAAGAGGCGAACCTTCCTGATCGGCGCTGCCGCTTCCGCCGCGATTGCGGCCGGGGCGGCGGTTCCCTGGCTGTTCCCCACCCTCGGCAGGAGGCGCGACGACCTCGCGATCCCGGTCGCCACACCCCGGCGCGCTGCCGTCGTGTGGTTCAGCCAGACCGGCCACACGGGGCGGGTCGGCCGGCTGATCGCCCGGCGCTGGCAGTCGCAGGGGCTGGAGGTCGTCGCCGGCGACTACCGCGCCTTCGACGCGACCACCATGCCCGGGTTCGACCTGGTCGTGCTGGGGTCGCCCGTGAACTACTTCGAGGCGCCCGGCCACTTCCGCGACTGGATCCGGGACCTGCCTCCGCTGGCGGGCGTCCGCGCCGCAGCGTACGTCACGTTCGGCGGGGAGGGAGGCAATACGTTCAACGCGGTGGCGGGGCTGCTGGAAGCCGCCGCGGATCGGGGCGCGCTGCCCGTGGACCTCGCGGTGTTCGGCAACATGTCCACCTTCGCCCCGACCTGGAGCCTGGGGAACGAGGGCCGCATCCTGAAGTACCGCCACCTCCCGGACGCCGGGACCTGGTCGGCGGTGCGCGCGTTCGCCGACCGGACCCTGCAGCGGGCCCGGACCGGCACCGGCATCGCCGTGTCCCGGGAATGGAACCCCCGGGACCTGGTCCGGGGCGCCGTGTCCATCGCGGGCACCAAGGTGCTGACGGGCGGGCATGGCGCCGACGCGGGAACCTGCATCGGGTGCGGGACCTGCGTGCGCGGCTGCCCCGTGGGCGCGATCGAAGCCGCGACC
Source organism: uncultured Myxococcales bacterium (assembly GCA_903857665.1). Lineage (GTDB taxonomy): Bacteria > Myxococcota_A > UBA9042 > DTJE01 > DTJE01 > CAIZWN01. The sequence continues at coordinate 29,488 of CAIOFV010000029.1, read as the reverse complement.
CGGGCCGTCGACGGCTCCCGCTGCGTCGCCTGCCTCGGATGCGTCAACACCTGTCCCGCGGGGGCGATGAGGATGCAGTTCCTGGGGAAGCCGGTCGAAGGGTTCGGGGAGTTCCTGCGGCGCCATTCGATCGTGATCGCCGAGCCGCCCGAACTGGGCCCCTCGCCGACGTGAAGCCGGGGCCCGCGACACCCGGGGGATGCGCGCCGCGGGTCGTGGAGTGCCTTCCGCCCTGGGCGCCCTTCGACGGCCCGCACCCGCGCCCCGCCTGGCCCGGAACCCGGGGCGCTCCCGCCCGCACCCCCCGACGCCTACAATGGGTTCCCTGGACGTGAAGGCTGCCCGAAGGTCCTGCCAGGCTGTTCAGCCGCGGGGTCCGGCAGGCGCGGGGCCCGGGAAGGGGAGGGGAATGGAAAGCGCCATCGTGCTGGTCCGGTGCCCTGACCGCAAGGGGCTCATCGCCCGCATCACGGGCCTGGTGTCGTGGCTGGAGGGCAACATCGTCACGGCGGACCAGTACACCACGTCGCCGGAGGGTGGCTCTTTCTACATGCGGCTGGAGTTCTGCCTGGAACCGTCGCGGACCGGCTGGGACCGGATCGAGTCCGCGTTCGCCGCGCTGTCGGTGGAACTGCAGGGCGAATGCCGGGTGTACCGGTCCGGCGTGCCCCTGCGGGTGGGCATCCTGGTGTCCCGGCAGACCCACTGCCTGGCGGACGTGCTGTTCCGGCAATCCCTGGGCGAGTTGCCGCTGCAGGTCGCGCTGGTGGTGGGCAACCATCCGGACGGACGGGCGCTGACGGAGCACTACGGCGTGCCGTTCCACCTGGTGCCGGCCACCCGGGACAACCGTGCCGAGGCCGAGGCGCAGATCCTGGAACGGGTGTCGGGCACCACCGACTGCCTGGTGCTCGCCCGGTACATGCAGGTGCTGACCGGGGATTTCCTGCGCGCCTACGGGCGGGACGTCATCAACATCCACCACTCGTTCCTGCCGTCCTTCAAGGGGGCCAGGCCCTACGAGCAGGCGTGGGAGCGGGGCGTCAAGGTGATCGGGGCCACCGCCCACTTCGTCAGCGAGGGCCTGGACGAAGGGCCCATCATCGAGCAGCAGGTGCTGCGCGTGTCCCACCGGGACGACGCCGAGGCCCTGAAGCGGAAGGGTCGCACGCTGGAGCAACTGGCCCTGGCGTCCGCGCTGGAGGCCTACGCCCGCCGGAGGGTCTTCCGGCACGGGATCCGGACCATCGTCTTCGAGTGACTACTTCGCGGTCGGGTCCAGCACGCGGCCCAGGAACAGCACGGCGCCCGTCGGCCCGTCGATGATCGCGAACAGGAACGGCCGGTCCGCGACCAGGCTGAACGTCTTCGTCGGCAACGCGGAGCCGTCCATGATGACCGCGGTCGCGGCCGCGGCCTCGGTGCCGGCCTCGTCCACCGCCACGAAGGACTTGTGGATCACGTCCGAAATCGACAGGTCGCGTGCGCCGTCCATTCCGGAGAAGTCGGCCCGCGACGCGTCGAACGCATCGACGATGCCCAGCTGGATCAGCGCGTCGTGCAGGCTGAACGCGGACTCCACGCCGAACTTCGGCAGGGCCACGCTGCCTTCGACCGGGGCCAGCGCGGCCACGATGGCGCCCAGGCTGTCGCCGTCCAGCCTCGATTCGAACTCGGCGAACGTCCCGGCGGCCGGCAGGACCACGAGCATCGACACGTCGTCGCCGACGTAGGGCAGCGCCACGGCCTGGAACCCGTCACCCTCGGCATACGGGAAACTGTCGTAGACGTGCATCGTCGATGCGGTCGCGTCCGTCCCGTCGGCCTTGTGGAACGGCGCGTCGTCGGTCGCCCTGGCGTCGAAGACGGTCTTCCAACTGGCCTTGAAGTAGATCGCGTTGGTCAGCACCAGGTCCGTGGCCGAGGTGACCGTGCCCTGGGCCAGCAGTTCGGGGATCCGGTCGGCGGTCTGGCCAGCGACCCAGGCGTTGATGTCCTGGCGGGCGCTTTCGGGGTCCGTCGCGAAGTCCTCGGTGTGCAGGCCCGCGCCGTAGTTGACGGCCAGCACGTCCAGGTACGGGGCCAGGAACGGGAAGCCGGCCTGGCCCCACGTCGCGTCGGCCACGCTCAACTGGAAGGGCTCGCCGTCCTTGGCGGCCTGCTGGCCACGGCCGGCCAGGGTCAGGTCCAGGCGGTCGAACGCCTTGTGCAGCGCGGCGTCCGGCAGCGTGAACCGCAGGCTTTGCGCCATCTGCGTCGCGGTGTCGCCGACGGCGCCCGCGTACGTCATGGCCAGCGCGATCGAGATGCTGTGCGGCGACAGGAACAGGTTCTTCCCGGCGTTCAGGGGGTCCCCGATCAGGGTCCCGTACAGGTCCAGCGCGAACGCGCGGTTGCCCGCAGCGAGGGACGACTTGTCCGCGTCGGGCACTGATGGCGCCGCGTCCCGGGCCAGGTTGGATTTCACCTCGCCGCCCGAGCCTCCGCCTCCGGATCCTCCGGCGCAGGACGCGATCAGCAGCAGGGTCACGATCCCGGACCGCTTCCTCATGGCAACCTCCCCATCGTCCATCCCATCCACTGCCGGGAGGGCCCCGGCACCTGGTTCCCGGAGATGCAGGGGCCATGCCAGGGGATGGACTGGATGGATCATTTCACGATTGCGAGGGGTTGTCCAACCCGTCCCGGCGTGCGCGCGGGTTCCCGTCGGGTGCCTGCCGCGACATGCCGATCATGGCGCCGGCCACCTGCGATCCGCCTGGGCCGACAGGCGATGGCGCCTCGCTTGCACCGGCATCTGCAACCGCCTACGATGCCCGGGGGCGCATGCTGGCAGCGTCCGGCCAGGACCCGCAACACCGTTCGCCAGGAGGAATCGCGATGAAGTCCCATCCGCACGTGCGCCGCATCCTTGCCATCGGGCCGGGGCTTGTGCCGGTGCTGCTGCTGGTCTCGATCGCCGGGGCCCTGTGCGCGTGCGGCTCGAATTCGAGCGCCGCGCGTGACGCGATTCCGGGCGACACCGCCGACGTCCCGGGCGACGTTTCGCCCGATGCCGGCGATCCGGGGAACGCCCCGGACGCGCCCGCGGATGTGCCGGCCGACGTGCCGCCGACGTCCGCGACCTACCGCGTGATGACCTTCAACATCATGTGCCCGCTGTGCGACCCCTGGTACGACACCTGGGAGCAGCGGTTGCCCTACCTGGGCGACGTGTTCGCGCGCCATGACCCGGACCTGATGGGCATCCAGGAGCCGATGCTCGCCGACGACGTCACCGCGCTGCTGGCCGTGGTCCCGGGCTACGCGGCGTTCTATTACGCCGGGGATGACACCTACGGCGCCGATCCGGACGCCACGATCCTCTATCGCACGGCCCGCTTCGACATGCTGGCGTCGGGGTGGTTCTGGCTCAGCCCCACGCCGGAAGAACCGTGGTCGACCGGGTTCGCCGAAGGGCAGCAGGTCGTGCCACGCCTGGTGACCTGGGTGAGGCTGCACGATCGGGACGCAGGGATCGACCTGGTGTTCGCGACGACCCATTTCGACAGCTCGGATCCCCATCAGCAGCGCAGCGCGCCGCTGGTGCTGGAGCGCCTGTCCGCGATGGCCGTGGCGACTCCCGTGATCTTCGTGGGCGACCTCAACTCCGAGCCGTTCCACCCGGCCTACGGGCTGCTGACGGGGCGTTCCGGCGCTCCCGGGTTCCACCTGCAGGACTCGTTCGCGCTGGCTCCCGCATGGCACGTCGATGCCAATGCCACCCCGGCCCCGGGCGAGGATCCGGCCGGCCGCATCGACCACGTGATGGTCGGGGGCGGGGCATGGACGTGCAGCGACTGGCGGGCCGACCTGTACGTGTACGGCGACGGGGCGAAGTACCCGTCCGATCACCGGGCCGTGGCGGTGGACCTGGCACTGGCGATCCCCGCGGGCGTCCTCCCGGACGGCATCGACGACGTGCCGGAGGCGGCCGACCTGGACGTGCCCGCGGCGCCGGACGCCGACGTGGCCGGCGTGGACATCCAGGTTCCCGACGCGCCGATCGACGCGCCATCCGATGCCTGTGGCGGCGATGCGTGCGGCGCCGGCCCATGTCCGGCCGGATTCGCGCTGGTGCACGGGGGCCGGTTCGACATGGGGTCTTCCGATGGCGAACCGGGACGCGGTGCGGACGAGGGCCCGGTCCACGGTGTCTCGATCACCAACGCCTTCTGCCTGCAGGCGACCGAGGTGACGCAGGGCCAGTGGAAGGCGCTGATGGGCAACAACCCGTCCTCGTATTCCAACTGCGGCCTGACATGCCCGGTCGAGCAGGTGGACTGGTTCGACGCGCTGGCATACTGCAACGCCCTGTCCGCGAAGGAAGGCCTGTCGCCCTGTTACGGGTTGACGGGCTGCACCGGGACCCCGGGGGCTCGCTACACGTGCACCGGCGTGACGACCGCCGGCGCCGGGTGCGCCGGGTACCGCCTGCCCACCGAGGCCGAGTGGGAATACGCGGCCCGCGCCGGTACCACCGCCGCGACCTACGGAGGACCGATCGACGCGTCGCACCTGGCGTGCGAGGTGCCCAACGCTTCGCTGGACGGGGTCGCGTGGGCGTGCGGCACGGTCTGGACATCGACGATGCCCGTGGGTTCGAAGCAGCCGAACGCCTGGGGCCTGTACGACATGCTGGGCAACACGTGGGAGTGGGTGTGGGACGGGTACGGTGCGTACGGCGCCGACGCCGCCACGGATCCCGCGGGTCCCGCGACGGCTCCCTGGCACGTCTTCCGCGGCGGTGCCTGGGACGCCGAGTCCCGGTATGCGCGCGCCGCGGCCCGCTATCACGACATCCCCGAAGCCGGGGTCAACGACCTGGGCTTCCGCCCGGCGAGGACCGTCCCGCCCTACCACGGGTCGTGGCAACTGTCGCTCAAGAACTGCTGGACCGACCCGTCGTGCAAGCGAGCCCTGGTGCTGAGCCACGGCGGCGACTGGGACGCGGATCTGCCATACGACTCTCACGCGGCCTTCGTCCGCGCCTACCAGAAGGGCGCGGACGGCATCAAGACCGACGTGCTGGTCACGAAGGACAACGTGCCCGTCGTGGCCCATTCCAGCCCGATCCTGCTGTGGGAGTCGCCTGAATGCGCCGGCCAGAAGATCGAGGAGATGACGGCAGACGAGGTGACCGCATGCCACCTGGTCATGTCGGACACGGAAACGTACCAGCGCCTGGACGACGTCATCGATTGGGCCGAGGGCAAACTGGTCCTGATGCTGACGGTCAAGTCCGACTCCGCCTTCCCGCGCGCCATCCAGGCAATCCTGCAGCATGACGCCGCAGACCGCATCTTCGTCGAGGTGTACCTGGGCACGCTGCAGTCCGTCATCCCGGGCGTCCCCGACCACGACAAGGTCCGCTACAACGTGCAGATCTCCGGTTACGACGACATCGGTGTGCTGCTGGACACGGTCCATGATCCCGCGGTCATGCTGTGCGAAACCACCAGTGCCACCTTTCCCGACGCGGATGTGGCGAAGATGTCGGACGCGATCGCGAACCGCCTGCACCCCGCCGGTGTGAAGGCGTTCATCGACGCCAGCGACTACCTGACGCTCGATGCCCAGGCCGCGCTGTTCCAGGAAGGCTTCGACGTGGTCATGACATACAGCCTGGATGACGCGGTGCTGGCGCGCTACCAGGTCGATCAGGCCCGCGACGTGTTGCCGCCGTGACGATGGGCTGGACGGGTTGGCATCCAGTGGACACCTTGGGGCGGTTCGCTTGACACCCACCCATGCAGGTACTAGGTTTCCCAGGCGACCTCGCATCGGGCTGGCATGGCACGGCTGATCCGCAACGTCATCGCGATCCTCGGCTGCAGCATCCTGCTGCTGCACGGCGCGGTGGGTCATGCCCACGAACGCTCCGCCGCCTCGCCGACCGCCCCGCTGCGGGACTCCGCAGACACCTGTCCGCTCCATTCGGGCTCGGCGCAGCCTGGCGAAGAACCGCCGGTCCTGGCGACCCCCGTCCCGGTGGTGGCCTGCCCGGTGGCGACGCTGGTCGCTCGCGTGGCGTGGCCCGTCACGGCGACCCTTGCGAACCCCCGCGCCCCCCCTTGTGCCTGACCGCTCGATGGATCCGCGACCGAAGCCTGGCTCCGACCGACTTCCGGCCCGCGGAGTTTCGTGACGTCCTGTGCGCAGGGAGGAATCGATGCCCATTTGCAGAACGGGGGGCGCATCGCGGCCCCGTCCCGGTCCCCTTCATCTCGCGATCCTCTGTGCCATCGCCGTGCTGCCGCGGCTCGCCGCCGCCCAGGACGCGGCCGGCTCGCCCCTCGGGATCATGGACCGCAGTTCGGGCCTGGGAATGTCCCGCGAGTACAATCCCGCGATGGGCGGCAGCCTGATCATCGGGGGCGAGTATCTGTCCCGGAAGGCGACCCGGATGAGCCTTCCCGCCGCCGTTCAGCAGGGACTTGGCGAGACCGGGCTGCACTTCAACGAGGCCGAGATCAGCGTCTCGGCCGCGGTGGACCCCTACTTCCGCGCCGATCTGATCGTCGCCTTCGCCTATGACCACGGGGCGTTCAGCACCGACATCGAGGAAGGCTATGTGACGACCCTGTTCATCCGCGGCTTCACGATCCGCGCCGGCAAGTTCTACCTGCCCTTCGGCCGGCACAACACGCTGCACACCCACGCCTTCCCATTCATCGACGCGCCCCTGCCGCTGGTCCATGTCTTCGGGCCCGAGGGGCTGAACATGATGGCGGTCGAGGGCTCATGGCTGGTCCCGCTGCCCTGGTTCGTCGAGCTGACGTTCGACGTGGGGTCCCACGACAACCCGCTGTTCCGCTCGCCGGAGGGCCACGACCTGGTCTACGGCGGCCGGTTGCGGACGCTGGCGGACCTGGATGACGACACCACGCTGGAAATCGGGGGCAGCTATTTCGGCGGCAAGGACCTGGCGGGCGGCTGGACCCATGCCTACGGCGCGGACATGACGCTGCGCTGGCGCCCGGCCCGGCGCGAGATGTACCACCAGCTGGTGTGGCAGACCGAGTACGTGCGCGTTTCTCGGCAGAACGACCATGCTGTACCGCAGCCCGGCGTCGGTGCCAGCACCGACGAGCAGGCAGCCTGGCAGGCCCTGCAGGACGTGCCCGGGGGCAGCGCGGGTCTCTACAGCTACCTGGCCGGCCAACTGGGGCGCCGCTGGTGGCTGGGGGTGCGGTACGACGCCTTCGGATTCCCCTGGGGGCGCGGCGACGGGCACCACCGCGTGACCGGCATCCTCACGTTCCTGACCACCGAATTCGCGGCGCTGCGGGTGCAGTACGGCTACCTGTTCGGTTCGGACGCGCACCAGGTTCTGTTGCAGGCGAACTTCGTGATCGGCGCGCATCCGGCGCATGCCTATTGAGTGTGTTTCCGGCCCGCGATGCGAGGCCGTCGTTGGAGGAAGGAAGATGAACACGAACACGAATCGAGGATGGCTGGTTGCCGGTCTTGCGGCCTTCGGGCTGGTCGCCGTCGTACCCGCAGCCGACGCGAAGATCCGGGTCGTCGCGACCACGCAGGACCTGGCGTACTTCGCCCGGGTCATCGGCAACGGGGAGGCCGACGCGTCCAGCATCCTCAAGGGCTTCCAGGACCCGCACTTCGCCGCGGCCAAGCCGTCCTTCATGGTGGAGGTCAGCCGCGCCGACGTGCTGCTCAGCCTGGGCCTCGACCTCGAGATCGGCTGGCTGCCCCTGATCGTCACCGGCGCACGCAACCCCTCGGTGATGCCGGGCCAGGCGGGTTTCGTGGACTGCAGCCAGTTCGTGTCGCCGATCGAAGTCCCCGCCGCCGGCGCCGATCGCAGCAAGGGCGACCTGCACCCGAAGGGCAACCCCCACTACTGGCTGGACCCCGAAAACGCGAAGAAGCTGGCCCGGGGGATCGCGGATCGCATGACCCAGGTGGACCCGGGGGATGCAGCAGCGTTTGCGGGCGGCCTGGCGAAGCTGCTGTCCGAGATCGACCAGGCCGACGCGGGAGCGAAGGCCCTGTTCGCCGGCAGCGAGATCCCGCCGGTCGTGACGTACCACGTGACCTTCTCGTACTTCTTCGAACGGTACGGCATCCGTCCCGCGGGCTTCATCGAGACCAAGCCGGGGATCCCGCCGACCCCGGGCCACGTGGCGTCGCTGGTGACGCAATTGAAGGCGCTGGGCAAGGCCCCCGCGATCATCGTGGAACCCTACTACGACATGGAGGTCCCGCGCGAGCTGGGGGCCCAGGTGAACGGGCGGGTCGAGCTGACGCCCTCGTCGATCGGCGGCACCGACGAGGCGCGCACCTACAAGGACCTGATCGTGACGGTGGCCCGGAAGATCCTGGGGAAGTAGGCGGTCCGAAGGATTCGGAGCGGGGGCGAGAATGGACGACACGCAGACACTGGCCTGGAGCTTCCTGCTGATCCCGTTCCTGGTCACGCTGATCCTGACCGGGATCCATGTGTACCTGGGCCTGCACGTGCTGACCCGCGGGATCATCTTCGTGGACCTGGCGCTGGCCCAGGTCGCCGCGCTGGGCACCACGGTGGCCCTGCTGGCCGGCCACGACATGGACGACCCCGAGGCATACTTCTGGGCGCTGGGCTTCACGCTGGCCGGCGCGGTCGTGTTCGCCGCGACCCGGCGGCTGGCGTCCCGGGTGCCCCAGGAGGCGATCATCGGCATCGTCTACGCGGTCGCGTCGGCCGCGATGATCCTGGCGATGGACCGCGCCCCCCACGGCGCCGAGCACATCAAGGAGCTGCTGGTCCGCGACATCCTGTGGGTCCAGGACTGGCACGTCGTGCTGAAGCTGGCGGGGATCTACAGCGCCATCGGCGCCTTCCACTGGGTGTTCCGCAAGCGCTTCCTGGCGGCGACGTTCTCGCCGGACCACGGCACGGGCAAAGGCTGGTCGCTGTTCCTGTGGGACCTGCTGTTCTACGGCACCTTCGGCGTCGTGGTGACCAGCAGCGTCCAGGTGGCCGGCGTGCTGATGGTGTTCAGCTACCTGATGGTCCCGTCGGTGATGGCGGCGCTGGTGGTGGACAGCATCGCTGCGCGCCTCGCCGTGGGCTGGGTCGCGGGCTTCCTGGTCAGCGTCACCGGCCTCTATGCGTCCGTGAAGTGGGACCTGCCCACCGGCACCACCGTCGTCGTGACCTTCGGGATCGCCCTGTCGCTGCTGGCCGCCGTGTTGTGGATCCTGCGGACGGTCCGGGCGGTCCGTTCCCCCGCGCCGAGGCAGGTCCCCGCGAAGTAGGCCGCGGCCCGTTTTCTTCCGCAAACCCGCGCTGCCCGGCGCCCGGAAATCGCGTAGAATCCGCCGATGGCAGTTTCTGCCATTATGCCCCGTGGGACCGGAAGGGAAGGAGCTGCCGATGCGCGAGCGTGCCGGACGATGGCTGCGGGTGTTGCTGGTTGCTACGGCCTCGATGATCGCGCTTTCCTGCGATGACGGTGCGGTGGTCGGTCCCCGGACCGCCTCGCGATTCCGGATGGGATACGCCGAGACGGACATCACGCCGCCGGTCGGCACGATCCTGGGCGCCTACGGCGTCCCGGGCGAGGGCCGTGTGACGACGGGCACCCACGACCCGCTGATGGGACAGGCGGCGCTGTTCGTCAACGACCTGGGCGACGCGTTCCTGATCGTCAGCGTGGACCTGGCGGGGTACATGTGGGACTTCGGCGACTGGGGCCCGGGCATCAAGGTGCTCCGGGAATCGATCGTGGCCGCGCTGGCCCCGACGGTGGCCCTGCTGCCGGAACACATCGTGATCGCCAGCAGCCACAGCCACGCGTCCACCGACCTGATGGGCTTTTCGCAGGAGATCGGGGAGGGCCCGAACAAGGACCTGCTGGCCGCGCACATCCAGAAGCTGACCGCGGTCGCCGTGGCCGCCGCGGCGAACCTGGACGACACGCGGTTGTTCTTCGGTTCTACCGATCTGGTCGGGCTTTCGGCGCGGGACAAGGACTGCTCGCCCGTGCTGGACAACAGCGTGGCGATCCTCCAGGCGAGGGACGCGAAGGGCAAGGTCGTCGTGACGATCGCGAACTATGCCAAGCACCCGACGATCGCCGGGGAGGCCAACCGGCTGGCCTCGGCGGACTACATCTGGGGGTACCGCCAGGAGATGAAGGCCGCCACCGGCGCCCCCGCCATGTTCCTGCAGGGCTTCGAGGCCGCCGTCCACGGGAAGTACAGCTACGAGGACGGCGACGACATGTGGGACCGCGTCTACGAAATCGGCCACGACCTGGCGCACGCGGTGATCGACGTGCAGGGTTCGCTGGCGCCCGCCACCGAGTTCGACATCCAGCATCGCGCGACCACCTACTCGTGCCCGGGCGTGGACTCGTTCATGGTCGATGCGTTCACCCTGCTGGACATGCCCAAGCGCTACGTGACGCTGACGGACGACGGCGGCATGGTGGTGAACGAAATCGAGATCTCCTGGCACAAGCTGGGCCCGGCGGAGTTCGTCGCCTTCCCGGGCGAACCGTCGCCCGAGTACTCGGTGATGTCCAAGCAGAAGATGGTCAGCCCCTGGAAGTTCGCGCTGGCCCTGGCCAACGACGAGACCGGGTACATGGTCGAACCGCAGTCGCTGGCCAACGACACGACGGGGCAGTTGGCCGGGTACGAACTGAAGATGGGGCTGGGCACGCCCGCGGGACCGAAGGCCTGGGAGGCGCTCTCCAGCCTGGGCTGGTTCGACGGCGGGTGGAAGGCGAAGTAGGCCCCCCGTCGGCCTGCGGTTCCCCGGAAGGGCAGGGCGCCCGCGCTGCGAGGTTTCCGTTCCCTGCGCGCCGCTTGAGGGTAGAATCCCATCCGCATGAACGCTGACGCGGAGGTCTTCGATGCGCGGGATTCTTTCGGCGTGCCTGGTTGCGGCCTGGGTCCTGGCCTGCGGGTCCGGTGGCGCCACCGGCGCGGACGTGACGGACACGGGTACGGACATCGACGTGGTGGCGGCCGACCCGGGACCCGCTCCTGACGTCGCGCCGGATGCGGTGGACGACAGCGTGCGCCCCGACGTCCCGGTCACCGACGAGACCCCGGCTGACGTGCCGGAGGCGGACGTCCTGCCGACGGACCCCGGTCCCGTGGGCACCGATGTGGTCGGGGACTTCGGCCCGGACATCCCGGACGTGGTCCAGCCGTTCCCGCCGCGCCACCTGCCGTTCGAGTACACCCGCACGGCCGAGGGCGAACCCGTTGCCGCCGCGGACGTCACCGCCTTCACGAAGAAGGTCACCGGCCTGTGGAAGCGGATCGACTGGTTCCGCTGGGTGCTGCGGACCAACTTCGGCGTCGATGCCTCGACCGGCAAGGCCGACTTCCTGGCGTGGCACGGCGACTTCAGCGCCGAAAAGACCGGTGGCGTCGTCGCGTTCCACGAGAACGGCGGCGACGACAACATGTGGATCCCCGGCTCGGTGGTGCTTTCGTCGGCGATGGCCGGCTACCTGCTGACCGGCGACTGGGCGATGGGCAAGGTCGCGGAGCAGTTCTGCAAGGGCCTGACCGCGACGGTGAAGGGCTTCGTGTGGGACGCCAACGACCCGGCCCCGAACCTGATGGCGCGCGCCATCTTCCCGATGGATCACGACTTCACGATGGACGCCGTCGCCTGGAAGGACGACGGCCGTGCGAAGTCGGTCACCTTCCACGACGACTGGCACGAATCGTCGGGCTGGAACGCCAGCACCGTCCACTTCCCGACCAACCCGACCTGGGGCGACATCTGGGTGCGCAACATGCGCTCGACGGACGATGTGCGGGCGATCACCCGGATGACCACGTTCCTGCCCTACCTGGTGGCGGACGCGGGTGACGACTGGGTGAAATCGGCGTGCCAGGAGACGCTGACCACGATGAAGGCCTTCAACAAGGACATCGTCGATAGCGGCTGGAACATCCGGACCAAGGGCGCCGACGGGGTCGCGTACATCATCCCGTGCACCGGCGGGCCGAACCCCCAGGACCTGGGCAGCTACGTGTGCTACATCGACATCGACCCGACCGACGAGTGCTGCTCGCGGGTCACGTCGGACTTCATCGCCTACGGCGAAAAGAGGACCCCCGAGGACTGCAACGCCTGCATCGGCAGCATCTTCGACCAGTTCTCGGCCGCGGCGCACTACTACAACTATCCCATCCTCTGGGACTACCACATGGCGGCGGTCGGCAACGCGCTGGTGTACCAGCAGAACGCGCTGGCGTGGTCCTACCTGGACGGCCTGTCCAAGCGCGTGGACAGCTACGTGCACCCCAGCGCGGACGAGCCCGGGGCGTCCGATCCGTCCTGGGGCAAGGACATCGCGCTGCTGCTGGTGGAGGCGGCCAGCGTCGGGCTGCCGCTGACGTGGACCGAGGCGAGGATGGTCCAGGCGCACTGGGCCCACGCGGTCACGGACTACCAGGACTGGCCGAACTGGGACCTGTGGGCCGCGACCGTGGCCGACGGGCCGGTACAGGTGCGGCCTTCGGGGAACAACGACGGCGTGGACATCGAGAACCTGACGATGCTGATGGAGTACTGCAACTCGCCGTTCCAGAACCCGGCGGGCGTGGCGTTCGTTGACTGCGACGTGGTCAAGGACCCGACGAAGTGGGGCCAGTAGGGACTGCGCGGAGGCGGGTCATGAACGCGATGTCCGCGGGGCTGCGGTCCCTGGGGTTGATCCTTCTGGCGGCCGCACTGGCCTGCAACGGGGGTGGGGGCGCGTCCTCCGACGTCCCCGGCGGTGCGGACGGATCGGACCTGCCCGACGTGCCGCCCCTGGGCGCGCTGGTGGTCGATCGGGGGGACCTCGACGCCGACGCGGCCCAGTGGAACGCGCTGGGGCGGCGCTGGACCCGGGCGACGTCCGCTGCGGTGCAGGCCGTGGTCGCGACCAACTCGGTGCTGTACCGGGACCTGGGAACCCTGGGCATGAGCCCCTTCCAGGACGCGCTGAAGGCCGCCAACGGGGCCGCCGCGGTGCTCGCGACGACCGCGGCCGAATTGTCCACGGACGCCCGGGCCCTGCTGGCGGGTGCCTCGTCCGGCCTGGCCAGTCCCGGGGGCGACGCCCCGCTGGCGCTGACCAGCCGCCAGGCCCGACAGGCACAGGACCTGGCCGATCTGGCCGACGTGCTGGTCGCCGAGGCCGCGCGCCTGCAGGCCGCGCTCGCGCCGTTCCCCGTTGCGGATGGCACCGACGGTCGTGACCCGGTGCTGGTGGCTGCGGCCCTGGCGACGCTGCGGGCTGCCACGCCCGTGGCGCTTCTGGCCGGCGCGGTCCCCGTGGCCCCGGGGCGTGCGTCGGGTGCCCCTGCTCCCGCTGGCGGCGCCGCAGGACTGCTGGACGTCACGTCTGCCAGCCTCGCGGCCGCCCGGATCCAGGGTACCTTCTGGCTGCCGGGCGTCGCCGACGACGACGGTTCCGCAGGCACGGTCCCGTTTGCCGGGACGCCTGCTTCCGCCTTCATTCTTCGTGGCGACGACCATGGGCCCGACCCGGCCGATCGGCTGGTGGGCGTCGTCGCGCCGGAGGCCCCTTCGCTGACCGGTGACGCGGTGGCGCTGACCTTCGCCGACGCGGCGTCGGCCGATGCGACGGTCGCACCGATGGCTGCCGGGCGCGCCTGCTGGATCCCCGGCAACGTCGCAAGCGACGCCGACTGCTCGTCGTCGGCCGCGGGCCTGTTGACCACAGGCAACTACAAAGACCCCGACACCGGTGCCCTGTTCCAGTCCGCGGGGGTGTCCGCGCCGGCGGCCCGGCTGATCCGCGCGGGCCTGTCCGGCGGCGACGTGGTGATCTCCCTGCCGGCGGACCCGTCCCCGCCGCCCGCGCCGCTGATCGCGGGCATCGCCCCGGCCGAGGGCCCCTTCGGCACCTCGATCACGCTGACGGGCTCGGGGTTCGGGATTGATCCGTCCCGGGTCGGGATCACGATGAGCCACGGGCGCCTGCTGCATCCCGCGCCGACCTCGGTGTCGGACACGACGATCACGTTCGTGGCGCCCGACGGCGTCGTGCCGCCCTACGACTATCCCCTGTGCATGTTCCGCGGGTACCAGGACGGCGACGTGTGGGTGACGATCGACGGGATGGATTCGACCGGGGCGTACTATCGATACACCGCGCTTCCGCCCTGCCAGCCCGTGCCCGTGCAGGCTCCCTCCCCCGCCATCGCCAGCCCGGGCGACGAACTGATGCTGTATGGCATCGGGTTCGCGTCCGACCCCGCCCAGAACCTCGTGGACTTCGGCGGAACGCAGTTCCCCGCGACCGGGTACACGGTCGATGCGCTGCTGGCCTTCGACGGGATGGGCACGATCACGTTCAACGTGCCGGCGGGCGCTGGAGCCGGCGTGGTGACGGTGCGCGTGAAGCGCCTGGACGGCGTCGGGCCGTGGGTCGAGGCCTCGCCGATGGAAGTCCGGCCGGCGACGGTCCCGACGGTCGATGCCGGCGAGGAGACGGACGGCCTGTTCCTGCCGGTCGCCGCCTGGGACGTGGGAGCCGCGTCCGAGGGCGCGCTGTCCTACCCGACGTCGTGGGTGCTGGGCGGTTCCCACCTGGCGCAACTGCGCCGCGAGAACCTGGACGACCATCACCTGACGGTCGGCGTGACCACGAAGCGCGGATCGGCGACGTTCCCCGCGGCCGTGCTGTCCGACGACCGGATGGTGGTTTCCGTCGATCCCCAGGCGACGACGATCTTCAACGGGCTGGGGGCCGACGACTCCGTTTCGCTGACCGTGTTCGGGCTGGAACTGTTCAACCTGAAGACGCGCACCAGCGCGCCTGCCAGCGTGCCGGTCCGCGGCAACCTGGAGGTCGGGCGGGTCGTGACGGTCGGTTCCCGGTTCCACCAGTTCGCGTCCTGGCAGAAGCCCGTGAAGGTGGCCCGCGGCGATACGCTGTACCTGCAGCCCGACGACCCCTATGACGTGGTGGTCGCTCCCGGGATCTTCGACGGCTCGCTGGTGTTCAACCGGACCGGCGATCCGGAGCCGGCGTATGCCGTGCGGGACCAGGTGATGGGGCGGGCCTTCGCGCTGGGCACGCTGGGTGTGTTCACGCTGACCAACACCGCCACCGGGGACACCCTGCCGCTGTCGGTGGAAGAGGAAGGCGCGGAAGGGATGTCGGCCTACCCGGCGGTCGATGGTCCCGCGAAGCGGCTGGGCGTGGATGGCGCCCGCTTCGGGTGCGGCGGGGTGCGGGTGACGATCCCTCCGGGCGCGCTGCCGGACCCCGACGGGACCGGCGGAGCCTACGCGATCACCTGCTCGCACTCGGCGGTCCAGAACGCGCTGGGGCTGCCGCAACTGACGGCCGGGTCGTTCGTGACCCGGCTGACGTTCGACCCGGAACCCGCGCGACTGCTGGCGCCGATCACCCTGGAAATGCCGTTCACCATGGAAGGCCGGACGACCCCCCCGGAGATCGGCCTGATGGATGCGGCCACGGGCCTGTACGCGAACCTGCCCACCGAGGTGGACATGGGACTCCACGTGGCGCGGCTGGTCGTGCCCGCCGGGGAGTACAAGCCCGCGGCGGCGACGCCGGGCCTCGCGCACCGGGACCCGCTGCCGCGCTTCGTCGCACCCGCGTTCCCTGCCGCCGCCCCGTCACCCGCGTCCCCTTCGTCCGGCCTTGCGCCGGCGCCTTTGGCCGCACCTGCGCCGGCGCCTTTGGCCGCACCCGCGCCGGTGGGCTTCCCGAGCCTGTCGCTGAACCAGATCACGGGCAGCGTCGCGGTGTTCTCGTGGAAGAGTGAAAAGGGGACGCTGACCGACGAGGACCGGAAGATCCAGGTGAACTACGTCAGCGATCCGGCGGCCGCCGGGTACGTGTCCGATGCCTTTGCCGCGGAAGTGATGGCGACCCTGATCGCGGTGTACGACAAACTCACCGGGCAGGGATGGGCCCAACCCGCCGGCTGCCTGGGCGGGTGGATCGTCGTCACCGTCGCGGACATGGGGGACGCGGCTGGCGTGAAGGGGTCCACCACGGCGGGCGTGTTCGGGCAGCCGTGGGTGAAGATCAACAGCCGGCTGCCCATGGGCAAGGTCCTCAAGACCACCACGGCCCACGAAATGGGCCACGTGTTCCAGCGCCAGTACACGACGAACCTGGTGATGAACTGGATCGACGAGGCGTCGGCCAACTGGGTCGCGGTGGAAACGCTGGGCGCCGAGGCCGACATCGCCGGCGACATCGTGGGGGGCCTGGACTTCCCGACCTTGTCGCTGCCCGGGACGTTCAACACCGGGTATGACGCCGACCAGGCCTACGCCGCAGGCGCCTGGGCCGTCTGGCTGAACGGGAACTACGCGGGGGCGATCCTGGGCCTGTACGAGGCGCTGTATGGCAACCCGGTGTACTGGTCGAGCGCCTGGCTGGCGTTGGGATCGGTCACCGGCACGTCGGTCGCGGAACTGACAACGGGCTTCGCGACGGCGTACTGGACGCAGGCGCTGGACGTGACGCAGGGGATCTCCCTGACGCACAGCACCCGGGCGCTGGACGGGGACGTCGGGGTCGATGTGTCGGACGCGCGTCCGGCAGCCAGCAGCAACCGCATCGACGTGCGGGTATCGGCCGACGTGGTGACGAAGCTGGCCGGACGCGACCTGGTGGCCCGGGGCTCGGGCCTCCTGGCGGGCCAGTCGGTGGACGTCTACGCGGACACCGTGGGATGCGACGGGCCGGCGTCGGCGGGAATGCCGCGGGTCGCCACGCTCCTGCAGAACCAGCCCGACGCGCTGATCGGTGCGGTGGGCTTCGGCTGCCTGCGGGTCGTGCTGACGAACTTCTCGGAATCGTCCGCCGCCACGCTGGGCGTGCGCCTGGTCGCGCCGAAGATCGATGCGCTGGCGCCGCCGACCGGGAGCAACAAGGGCGGCTACACCCTGACCGTCACCGGCACGGGCTTCGGTTCGCAGCCCGGCCAACTCACGATCTCGGGCTTCACGCTGACGCCCCTGACCTGGTCGGACACGTCGATCACGGCCACCATGATCAACGCGGGCTCGGCCACGGGCCCGTGGGACGTGAAGGCGGTCACCCGCGAATCCGCACGCTCGAACGCGGCTGCGTTCACGTTCGTCAACTGAGCGCACGCCCCCTCCCTCGGAACGCTTCGGCGCCCCGTTGTCCCCTCCCACCCGACACGCTGGGCCCGTCTTCACCGTGCCGGGGGGGGACCGTTGCGACGTGCGGTTGGCGCGTCCGTCCGGTGGAGCCCGGTGGCATCCGTCCGGTGGCGCCCGGAGGCCTGCCTGGCGCTCCTGTTCGTCCTGACATCCTGCGCCGGTGTCTCCGGCGATGACGCGACGTCGGGCGACGTGCGGGCCGACGTGCCCGGCGACGCCGCCGATGCGGTCGAGCTGTCGGCGATCACGGGGGCGACCCCGGTCTTCGACTCGGCCCTGCGCTCACCCAGTCCGACCACGCAGCCGGCTTCGGGAGGGCCGACTGCCTGGCCTGCCACGGGGCCGATGGCGCCTCCCCGGCATCCGGCGGGCCTCGACGACGCGCCCGACGACTGCACCGGGTGCCACCGCCATGCGGCGACGCCGGAGGGCGCCTGCGCCAGCACCGAGGAGCGCGACGTGGTGGTCGTCGGCGGCGGGGAAAAGGGGCTGGCCGCGGCGGCCCTCCTGGCGCAACGTCCCCGGCCAGTCGATGGACAAGCGGATGCCCCACCAGACGCCGTTTCCCAACCTCGTGCTCGCGGGCAACTGGACATACCCGGGGACCGGGCAATCCGCGGCGGTGACGTCGGGGCACATGGCCGGCATGAAGATCCTGGCCAAGGAGGCGGCGCGCCAGGGCCGCTCCTGAATCCCCTTCGAGGCCTGCGGGCAAGGAAGCATCCGGATCCCCGGCATTTTGCTACAATCACCCCGCGAACGAAGGCGGTGGACGGATGCGGGCGTCGGTTGCGGTTTCGATCCTGGCGTCGATGCTGGCCTTCGGGTCGGGCTGTGACAACAAGCCCTTGCGCCAGTGGGACTACGGCATCCTGCTGGACGGTCCACCGGTGATCATCGGGCGGGAGCTTCCCGATCCAGGGGTGGACGAGCGGGGCGAAGCCCTGGTCGATGCCGACCTGCCGCAGGAAGTCGCTCGCGACCTGGGCGGCGACGTCGTCTGCTCGCCCGACCTGCACCAGTGCGACCACAACACGTCGGTCACCTGCTCCAGCGACGGGACCCAGGAAGTCCGGATGCCGTGCGGCGACCTGCTGTGCATCGAGGGCGCGTGCCTGACGTGCACGCCGAACGCGGTGGAGTGCTCGTCGCTGAACGAGTCGCGCCGGTGCAACAGCTTCGGGTCCGACTGGGAGGACACGGTCAACTGCGGCGACAAGAAGTGCGTCAACGGCGAGTGCGTGTTCTGCGTGCCGGGCATGAAGCAGTGCGAAGGCACCCAGGTCATGCAGTGCAACGAGGCCGCGACGGAATACGTGTTCGTCGAGGACTGCGATACCGAGAACACCGGGCGCCTCTGCCAGCTGGGCATGTGCATCGACCTGTGCGCCTACAACGAGAAGTTCGCGACGAACCTGGGTTGCGAGTACTGGGCCATCGACATGGACCAGAACACGGAAAACGACGGCATGAACTCGCCCTTCGCCATCGTCGTGTCGAACACCAACGAGACGTTCACCGCGACGGTGAAGGTCGAAAAGTGGGACGGCGAGGAGACGACGATCAAGGCGCCGCCCAAGACCGCGACCATCATCAACCTGGACCCCTACAACATCGTCGGCGTGCTGCAGGACAAGCTGGCGCGCCGCGTGACGTCGAACCTGCCGATCGTCGCGTTCCAGTTCAACCCGCTGGAAAACGTCGGCGTGTTTTCCAACGACGCGTCGCTGCTGCTGCCGACCAACGTGCTGGGCAGGAAGTACCTCGTGATGGCCTGGCCGCACCGGCCCGGCGTGGCCGGGCTGGCGTCGAACTTCGCGGTGGTGGCGACCGGGACCAAGCCGACCAGCGTGACCATCAAGGTGTCTGCGGCCACCGCGGCGGGTGGAACGGTGCCTGCCCTGACGGCGGGACAATCGTGGACCACCACGATGAACCCCTACGAGGTCCTGAACATCGAAACGGCGGCGGCCTACGCGGACCTCACGGGGACGTGGGTGGAAGCCGACCAGCGCGTGGCGGTGTTCGGCGGGCACGTGTGCGCGAACGCCCCGCTGTCCACCTGCAAGATGATGAAGTGCAGCTACGACACGATGGGATGCACGCAGGACAGCGACTGCCCGGTGGTCGGGGCGTGCGATCACATGGAAGAGCAGATCCAGCCGCTGGCGGCCTGGGGGCAGACCTACGTGGTCGGTCGCACCTGGCCCCGGGGCAAGGCGCCGGACTTCGTGCGCGTGATGGCGTCCGACGACGGGACCGCCGTGACCGTGGTGCCGCCGGTGGTGACGGTGCCGCTGCTGGACAAGGGCGAGTACTTCGACTTCGAGATCCAGGACTCGGTGGAGATCCTGGGGACCAAGCCGATCCTGGTGGGGCACTACCTGGAAGGCCAGGACGCGCCCGGCTCGGCGCACGAGGCCTGCGAGTCCGGCCTGTTCAACAGCACCTGCGGCGGCAACCTCTTCGGGACGTCCTGCAGCACCGACAAGGACTGCTCGCCCGACGACGCGAACATCGGGGACCCCAGCTTCATGGTGGGCGTGCCCATCGAGCAGTACCGCCAGGAGTACGTGTTCCTGGTGCCCACCAAGTACGCGCTGAACTACGTCAACGTCGTGGGGCCGCCGGACGCCGTGGTCACGCTGGACGGCCAACCGCTGCCTTCGCCACTGACGGCCACCCCGATCACCGGATGGTCGCTGGCGCGCTTCCCGCTGGCCGCCGGGTCCCACGTCGTGTCCAGCGACCACAAGATCGGGCTGCTGGTGTACGGGTGGGACCAGTACGTTTCCTACGGCTACCCGGGTGGCATGAACGTCGAATCGCTGCAGGTCATCCAGTAGCAGGGAGGGCATTCCGATGGCAGACACGCCGCGCCCCCAGCGTCCGAATGGCGAGCACTTCGCCGGAGGCCTGCTGTTCCTGGCCATCGGCATCGTGGTTTCGACCTGGCTGGCCGCCAGCGCGTGGGAACGCGTCAAGATGCGGCCCGCGGACCGCACGATCCAGGTCACGGGGTCGGCCAAGAAGCGCATCGTGTCGGACCAGATCGGGTGGAGCGCCGAGATCGCAACGCAGGACATGGATCGCACGACCGCCTACCACGCGCTGGCCGGGCACATGAAGACCGCCCGGGAGTACCTGGCGGCGCAGGGGATCCGGCCCGAGGAGATCCGCGTGTCGTCCGCCGAGGTCGAGGAGGTCTTCGACAACGAGTTCCAGGGTACCGGCGAGGAGCGCATCCAGCGCAGGATCTTCCGGGGCTACAAGACCCGCCAGGGGGTTTCGGTGCAGTCGGGGGACGTCGAGCGGGTCGAACGGGTTTCCCGGGAAATCACGCAACTGCTGGAAAAGGGCGTGCCGGTGTCGTCGTCGTCGCCGTCCTACTTCTATACGAAGATCGGGGAACTGAAGATCGAGATGCTGGCCGAGGCGGCGCGCGATGCCCGCGCCCGCGCCGAAAACATGCTGGACAAGGCCGGCGGGGGCCGCATCGGCAGGCTGCGCGCCGCCGACATGGGCGTGATCAACATCAACCCCGTCAATTCGACCGACACGTCGTGGGAAGGCAAGAACGACACGACGTCGCTGGAAAAGGACATCCTGACCATCGTGCACGTGACCTACGAGGTCGAGTAGGGCGCGTCACCTCCCCGGGCCTTCAGCCTCAGCGAGGCCCGCGCCCACAGGTAGGGCGCCAGCGCCAGGGGCTGGAACCGCAGGTTCTGGGCCAGGAAGGCCGCCTTCCGCTCCACCGCCTCGCGCATCAGGTCGCGGCGCTCGCCCGCGTCCAGCGTTCGATCGGCACGCCGCGCCGCCACCAGCAGGCGGATGGCCCGCAGCCCCTCGCCAACCGGCCAGTGCAGTTCGCGGCCCACGGCATGCAGGGCCTCGATATCCCCGCGATCCCACGGGTGGCCGGTCAGCGTCTGGAGGTGGTCCGAAAGGATGTTCAGGGACTCGGCCCGCTGCTCGGCGGGGCGGGTCCGCGTGATGCTTTGATCGTGCCGCCGGAACTGCACCAGGGCCTGGGGAACCACGCCGATCCATCGACGCCGGGCGAGGTCGCACCAGAGCCGGTAGTCCTGGGAACAGGGGGCCTCGCGGTATCCACCGATGGCATCCAGGGCCGAACGCTCGATGCACGCGGTGCTGTGGTGCAGCACGCAACGGAAGCACAGCGACCACGCCACCTCGCCGGGGGTGCGCGGCAGTCGCCAGCCCGGTCGATCCGACCCGATCAACTGCGCATCCGACGCGCACGCCTTCAGGCCAGGGTGCTCGCGAAGGAAGGCCAGTTGGGTTTCGATCCGCGTCGGCAGCGACACGTCGTCCGCGTCGTTGCGAACGATGTAGCGGCCCCGCGCATGCCGAAGGCCTTCGTTGGCGGCCGCGAAGGGCCCGCCGCAGGTGGTGCGGCGGATCAGCCGGACCCTCGGATCCGCGGCCGCCGCCCGTTCCACGATCCTGGGCGAGTCGTCGATGGAGGCGTCGTCCACGACCACGTGCTCCCAGTCGTCGAACGTCTGCGCCCGGATGCTGTCGAGGGTCTGCCCCAGGAACCGGGCGCCGTTTCGAACGGCCGTCAGGACCGTCACCTGGGGCATGTCACCCTCGCCATTGCCTGGATCGTCTTAGCGTGAACGATGATAGCGCGTTGCGGTCCGATCCAGGAGTTGGGAATTCGGTATGCACCGGAGGCGCGCCGGGGACCTGCCGGCCGGTCGGCCACGCGATCGCTTGATCCGCGCTCCTCGCCGACCTATCCTGCCCGGGGCGCGGCGCGTGCCGCAGCGACCGGGCGCGGGAAGAGGTGCCGATTGGCGACGGGTGACTACAACGCGTTCCGGGTGTCCGGGGCCGGGGGCGGGACCGGAAGGGTGTCCACCGCCCGGGGCCGGGGTGCGGTGGCGTCGGCTTCGGCCCAGGCGTCGGAACTGGCCATCCAGGTGCTGCAGGACGGCGGCAACGCCTTCGACGCGGCCTTCGCGGCCGCGTTCGCGCTGGCCGTCTGCCACCCCCAGGCCGGCAACCTGGGCGGCGGGGGCTACCTGCTGTTCAAGGCCCGGGGCGCTGCGCCTCGCGTCATCAACTACCGCGAGCAGGCCCCGGCGGGCGCCCGGCACGAGGCATTCCTGCGGGCCGACGGGACGCCGGATCCGGAACGGACCGCCTTCGGGCCCGCGTCGGTGTGCGTGCCCGGGACCGTCAAGGCGTTCTTCGCGCTGCACCAGGGGCGCGGGCGCCTGCGTGCCTCGGACCTGCTGATGGCCGTGGCGCGACTGGCGGACGCGGGCGCCGTGCTGACGCAGTACGAATGCGACTGTCTGAATCGCCTGGCGCCGCGGCTGGCCGTATCGCCCGAGTCCCGGCGCATCTACGTGCGGCCCGAACCCTTCGCGGCCGGGGACGTGCTGCCGAACCCCCGCCTGGCGCGGACGCTGGAACACCTGGCGCGCGAGGGTTCGGCCGCCTTCTACCGGGGGCGGATCGCCGAACAGATCGTCGCGGACCTGTCGGCCAACGGCGGGTTCGTCACGTCCGAGGACCTGGCCGGCTATGCCGTGCGCGAGGTCGAGCCGATCGGCCTGGATCTCGAAGGCGGGCGCGTGTGGACCGTACCCCCCGAAGGGGGCGGGGCGATCCTGCTGGAAATCCTGGCCATCCTCGACCGCCCGGAAACCCGGCGCAGTCCGCGCGGCACTCCCGCCTTCCACCACCGCCTGGCGCAGGCCTGCAAGATGGCCTTCATCGATCGCACGGACTACCTGGGCGACGTCCCGCTGGCCGGCAACGCGACGTACCGGGACCTGCTGGCCCCGGACCGTGCCGGCCGGCTATGGGCGCTGATCGATCCCGGGAGGGACACCCCGACCGACCTGCTGGCCGACCGGATGCGGGCGGACCCCCCGGGCGGCGGCCGGGACGGGGGGACGGACACGACCCACTTCGCCATCGTCGATGCCGACGGCAACGCGGTGTCGAACTCGTACACGATGAACCTGCGCTACGGCTCCAAGTGGAGCGTCGAAGGCGCGGGGTTCCTGCTGAACGGCAGCATGGATTCCTTCTCGTTCGTGCCGGGCCTGGAAAACTACTTCGGCGTGCGGGGCAGCGCGCCGAACGCCTATGCGCCGGGCAAGCGCCCCGCCAGCAGTATGGCCCCGGTGCTGGTGACCCGAGGCGACGGCGTGCAGATGGTGCTGGGCACGCCCGGGGGACCGACCATTCCGACGACGCTGGCGGACGTGCTGCTGGCGACGCTGCTGCACGGGGCCGACCCGGCGGAGGTCATCGCCGCCAGCCGCCTGCACCACCAGGGCTGGCCCGACGTGCTGAGCCACGAACCGGCGTTCGATCGCCCCGAACTGCTGGCCGCGCTGTCCGCGATGGGCTATCCGTTGAAGGACAAGCATGAAACGATCGCCGACGTCCACGGGGTGTTTCGCGACGGCGATTCGGTGGTGGCCGTCAGCGATCACCGGCGGGAGGGCCGGGCGCTGGCGCAGGATGAATCCCTGGTCCAGGATCGGCATGGGACGCATGGCGCCGGGAGGGACCCCGCATGAAGGCCGACTCCGGATCCCAGGACCTCCTGAGAGGCTCGCCGGTACGGGTGCGGGGGATCCAGATGGACCTGGTCCACTGGGCCATTCTGGAAGGGAAACTTCATGTCGCCGTGCGGATCGGCACCACCGACGTTCTCCTTTCGATGCGCCCAGGTGAGCCGGTTCGGGAAGCGTTCCTGAACGAGGATGGGTTCGTCGTGAAGTACGACTGCCATCCTGGCGAGGTGATCCTCGACTCCCGCGTGCAGGCTGGACTGCGCGACCTGGCGAGGCGCTTTCTGGGCAGGTTCGGTCCTGACGTGCGGCGCGAAGCACGGGATCGGCCGCCGGCTCGACCCGAGGTTGATCCTGTCCTGCACCTGCGGCCCCCTCCGGGTTATGTCGTGCAGGCCAGCCGCAAGGGACCCGGATGCGCAGACATCGAGTTCCGGTCGGACGACGGCCACCGCTGCCTCCGGTGCAGCGTGTCTCCCCGGTCCCCCGGGTCCCCGGGGATGATGCTCTGGGCCCTCTCGGTGGTGGAAGCCGGGGATTGGGACGAGGATGCCCGGTCGCCCTTCCGCCAACTGCTGCTTGATTTGCTGGTGACCACCCAGGTGGCGTACGGCGAAGGGATCTGCTGGGGAGAGGTCGAGCCGATCAGTCCCCTGGGCGGCGTTCCCGGGCCTGACCCCGTCGATTCCGATTCCGAATCCCGCGGTCGGCATTCCAGGGTTCGGATCGACCTTGGCTCGACCGCGTCGGATTTCCAGTCGGCGCTGGGCATGCTGGCCACGGGCCCCCTGGAATCCCAGGTCAGCATCGAGGTCCCGAGCCGGTGCGAACTGCGCTGTTCGTTCTGCCCCGTCTGGGTCGATCCGCACTCGATGCCCGACTATCGCGCGGAACCCGCCCGGTGGGATGCCTTGCTCCAGCGGGTGGCCAGGCTCTCCGCCGTCCTCGCGGAACGCCAGCGAAGTGGAGCCAGGTTCTGGGTCGTCCTGTACGGGCACGACGTGGTGGCCCTTCCGGACGCCGTGGAACTGGTGCGCATGATCGGAAGTTGCCAGCCCAGGCACGTGGGAATCGTCGGGCCCGGAACCCGCCTGGCGGATCCTGAGTTCGCCGCCCGCTTGTCCTCGGCCTTCCCCGGTCTTTCCACGGTGCTGACGCTGCTGGGTCCCGAGCCGCGACTGCACGATCAGATCGCAGGCCGCGAAGGCGCCTTCCTTGAACTGGCGGCCGCCGTCCGGAACTGTCGGCAGACTGACATCCGGGTGGAACTGAATGTGGTCATCGTGTTGGAGAACGTGCGGGCCCTGCGCCGGATCCTGGAGTCCGAGGTCGGGAAGGGATGCCGGGTGAACCTGATGATGTTCTGCACGGAATTCGATTTCAGGCGGGATCTGGTCGTGACGAATCAACCCCCGGTGGGGCTCGTCCGGGCTGCCCTGGCGGAACTGGACGGCCCGTCGCGGGACTGCGTCAACTCCGTCATTGATGTCCCCTGGTGCGCGCTTCCCGAGTGGGCGCGCGCGGTCGCGTGGTGGCCTGTCCACAGCCTGCCCGATGCGCCTTCGTCCACGCCCAACGCCTGTGCCCGGTGCCAGATGTACCGCACTCCATGCCCAGGGCCCACCAATTGGTATCTTCAGATCTTTGGCGAGACTGATCTGATCCCCGAGGTCGCGGTTCAGTGAGGGACGCGTTGCTCCAGGAGGGATTCGGAATGATCGACGACGACGCGCCTCGGGATCTCCTGGGGGGATGGCCACTGAGGATGCGGGGCGTCCGGATGGAACTGGTCCACTGGACGATTCTTGCGCGAAAGCTCCACGTCGCCCTGCGCATGGGGTCCGTCGATGTCCTTCTTTCGATCTGGAAAGGGCCGCCGACTCCCCAGGCGTTCCTCAGCGAGGATGGCTTCAACGTGAAGTACGACTGCCGTCCGGGCGAGTCGAGCATCGACTCCGCCGGGCAGGGGGCCTTGCGCGACCTCGCCAGGCGCTTCTTCGGCAGGCTCGGTGCGGAACTGCAGCGGGAAGGCACCGGCCGATCGCCGGACGGCCTGCTCACCAACCCCGTCCGGGAGGTCCAGCCGCCCCCGGGCTATTCCCTGCGGGCCCGAAGCCAGGGGCCCGGGTGCGGGGACCTGGAGTTCCGGTCCGACACCGGGAACCAGGTTCTGCACTTCCGGATTTCCCCGCGTGACCCGGGGGACCCGGGGATGATGCTCTGGTCCGTTTCGCTGCAGGAAACCGGGGACTGGGACCCGGGTGCGCGAGCGGTGTTCCGACGGATCCTGCTCGATGTGCTGGTGGCCTTCCAGGTGGCGTTCACGGAAGGCATCCGCTGGGAGGGCACCGGGGAAGGCGGGCCGGATGCCCGCGATTCCGGCCAGGATCCGGGCGGATGCCCTTCCAGCGTTCGAATCGACCTGGGCGTGGCGGAACCGGATTTTCGACGCGCGCTGGACGACCTGGCCGGGAGGCCGCAGGTGGAAGAGGTCCACCTGGAGGTGCCGACCCGATGCGCGTTGCGCTGCGTGTTCTGCCCCATCTGCGAGACACCTCCCTCGAAGCCCGATTACGAGGCGGACCCGGGCCTTGCCAAGGACGTGGTCCGGCGCGTGGCGGAACTGTCCAGCGTTCTCGCCGGGTGCCATCGGGTCGGATCGAAGCTGGGGTTCGTGCTGTACGGGCATGATGTGCTTGCTTTCCCGGAACCCTGGAACCTCATGAGCCACCTGATGGAATGCCATCCGTCCTCCATCGGGATCGTGTCGCCCGGAACCGGCCTGGCCGATCCCGCGTTCGTCGCGCGGTTGGCCTCGACGACGAAGAACCTCTACGTCAACCTGACCGTGCTGGGACCGGACGCGGAACTGCATGACCGGATCGCCGGCCGCAAGGGTGCCTTCCGGGAACTCCTGGCGGCCATCCGGAACTGTCGGGATCACGGCATCCCGGTGGAATTGAACGTGGTGGTCGTGTCGGCGAACCAGGACGAACTGGCCCGGCTGCTGGAAGCCCCGGTCCTGGACGGATGCCGGAAGAACCTGTTGCTGTTCAACACCGAGCCGCAGTTTTCGCGCGAGTTCGTGTCCAGGAACATCCCGTCGCTGGGCCGTCTGCGCGAGATCCTCGAGGGCCTGGATGGACCGGCGCGGGCCCGCGTCAACATGCTCGTCGATTTCCCGTGGTGTGTCCTTCCCGAGTGGGCCCGGGGGGTCACGCGGTGGCCGTCCCATACCCTGGCCGATCCGCCCACCGCGACTCCTGCCGCCTGCAGCCGCTGCCGGGTCTACCGCAACCCGTGCCCGGGTCCCTCGAACGGGTACCTGCAGGCCTGCGGGGAGGGCGACCTGGTTCCCGGCGTCGAGGCACCGGCGGACTGACCCCGCGGTCCGCGCGGCAGGTGCCCTTCACGTGTCGATTCGTCGTCCGGAGGGTTCGCTTCAATGCGTGTGCGCGAACTCGGCCAGGGGTTCGAGGCCGCGCGTGAGCGCCCCCGAATGTGCGAACACCAGCGCGCGGACCTCGGTGCCTTCGGATGCCAGCCGGGTCGCCAGGCTTGCCAGCGATGCACGGTTCTGGTCGCCGTCGTCGCTGAACAGCCAGGGAGCGCCCGCGAGACGGCCGTCCGAGTCGGCGTCGGCGCTGTCCCCCAGGAACAGGACGCCGTCGATCAGCCATGCGGCGCTCCCGGACGTGTGGCCCGGGACCGCGTAGGCACGAGCCGAAAGACGCCCGATCGCGATCGTGTCGCCGTCGTTGACCGTCTTCGTCGCGCGAAGGCCCGTCGGGTGCACCGGCATCAGGCGGGTCAGGGGTCCCTTGCCACCCGCCCGGCCCTGGACGAGGTCGGAATCCCCCGCCAGCACGACGACCTCGGCGCCCGGGAACATCGGAATCCCGGCGATGTGGTCGCGGTGGCCGTGCGTCAGCAGGATGGTCTTCACGGCCTCGGGACCCATCCCGCGCCGGGCCAGGTCCGCGAGGATCGCGGCGGCGGACGCGTCGTTGCCGGCGTCCACCAGGGCCACCTCGTGCTCGCCGGTCGCGATCACCGCGACGCTGACGAAGCCGTCCTTGACGATGCGGGCCGGGCCGACCTCCTCCCCGTCCAGGATCGGCATCCTGCCCGAAAAGGTCCACGCGATCAGGCCGCCAACGGCCAGCACGACCACGGCGACGGCGATGCCCAGGGTCACCAGCGTACGCTTGACGATGCGGGCCATGGGCGGTCACCTCGGCCAGAGGAGGAACGGCGTACCGGCGGTCCGACCGGTGGATTCTATCGCAGGCGGCGCGATCCGGTGCATCCGACGATGGCGTGCGGCGGACGAATCCTCCGGGCTGGCGTCCGGGTGAGGCCTGGCGCACAATCGAACGTCGTCCGGGGACGGGAGGGGATGCCGATGAGGACGGGAAGGGCCCGCGTCGTGATCGCGATGGCCGTGCTGGGCGTCACTTGCCAGGTCGGGTGCGGCAGCAAGGACGACAGGCAGGATCTGGACGTGCTCGATGCCGCGACGGAGGCTGGCGACACACTGCTGGACGTGGTGCCGGCCGACACCGGCCGCGAGGCCATCGACAACGCTCGCGTCGCGATCAACGAGGTGGTCAACAAGGCGGACTCGGGCCCGGACTGGATCGAACTGACCAATCCGGGCGACGCCAGCGTCGATCTGGCCGGGTGGATCCTGAAGGACTCCGACGACACGCACGTCTTCCGGTTCCCTGCGAACACCGCGATCGACCCCGGCGCGTTCCTGATCGTCCAGGGGCAGGGCGGCACGTCCGGGCTGGTGACGACGTTCGGGCTGGGCAAGGCCGACAGCGTGCGGCTGTTCGACCCGACCGGAACTCTGGTGGACACGATTTCCTGGGTGGACGGGGACGCGCCCCAGGGGACCAGCCTCGGACGCTGCCCCGATGGCCGCGGGTCGTTCTTCCGGCTGGCGACGCCCACCCAAGGCACCGCCAACGCATGCCGATAGCCGGGCGTCCCCTGTGCCGACACGCTCGCCGAACCCGAGGAACCAAGGCGTCAGTTGGAGAAGTTCGGGTCTCCGAGGCAGGGGTCGGTCTGCTTCACCAGCGGCATGTGCGTGCCGTCGGCCAGGATCTGCTCGCAGTCCAGGGTCCGCGTGTGGTCCTTGGTGCAGCCGTCGTCGATCACGGTGCCACCCGCGTCGGTGGTCTGCGAACAATCCATGCCGCGGCAGGCGCGGCCGCCGAACCCGATCGACCAGTGGTAGTAGTGGTAGTACGTGCCATTGACCGTGAAGCTCATCGAGTCGTTGTGGTGGTTGCCGCCCCATTCGTAGGTGACGTCGGTGGCCTTCGTCACGGTCCCGCCCACGTCGATCCAGACAACCGTGGTCGTGGTCGTCGGCACCGGTCCCATCAGGACGATGCAGTCGGTGACGGTGACCTGGACGTATAGGGTCCCCTGGATCGCCCCGCCGTCGAAGAGGCAGATCAGGTCCGGGGACATTCCGGTCCACGAGTT
The DNA here is from genome assembly GCA_903857665.1 of uncultured Myxococcales bacterium. GTDB lineage: Bacteria > Myxococcota_A > UBA9042 > DTJE01 > DTJE01 > CAIZWN01. The sequence goes on along the minus strand of CAIOFV010000029.1, from coordinate 214 downwards.
GCCGAAGCCGCCGCCACCGGAACTGCACGTGACGTTGAGGTCGGGCGGGATGCGGATGTCGAAGTCGTAGTCCTGGTGGACCGGGCCGACTTCCTCGCCCTGGTTCTCGTCGGTACCCGGATCCTCGACCTCCACGGCATCGGGACCGGGATCGACGGCATCCGCCGGGACGTCCGTGCCCGGGTCCGCCACGACGTCGGGCCCGGGATCCGTT
>CAIOFV010000028.1 GCA_903857665.1 uncultured Myxococcales bacterium | reverse complement strand
CTGCACACGCGGTTCCACCTCGCGAAGGCGACCGTGAAGGAACTGCTGCGCGGCACGGGAGGGAAGGACCATGCGGATGACGCGGGGACCGCCACCCGGGAACTGCCGATGTCCCGCAAGGGCGAGGTGTTCGTTTCCGGCGGCCACTACTGGACCCTCGGACGCGAGGGCGAGCCCGTCATCGTGTCGTCGTTCACCGTGACGCCGACGAAGCGCATCAGCGTCGAGGGCGGCGAGGTCGTGGACGCCGACGTCACCACCGAGACCGGGCGCGCCTTCAAGGACGTTCGCTTCCTGCGGGAGGCATGGCAGTCCAGGGCCGCGTTCCTGCGCAATCTCCCCTCCGTCGATCTCCAGTGGACCGGCACCGACGAGAACGTCCAGGGCGTCCTGCGGCTGGTCGCAGGCCAGGACGTGCCGACCCACAAGGGCACCCTGAACCTCGGCTACCTGGACACGCCGGACGGCCCGCGCTGGGTCGCCCCGGGCGTCGTGCTGGCCCCGGACGGAACGCCCGCCGACCGCGAGCCGATCGTCTACGTCCCCTCGGGCGCGCACCTGCACGATCGGGTGCGGCTGTCCGCCGGCATCGACCCGGCGACCGACGCCGCCATCGCGTCCGTGGTGCTGCCGAACCTGCTCACCCTGAACCACCCCGGCGTCGTGCTGCCGATCCTCGGGTGGTTCTTCGCGGCGCCCCTGCGGCCCCGCCTGATGAAGATCCTCGGCCACTTCCCGTTCCTCATGATCTGGGGCACCCAGGGGTCCGGGAAGTCGTCCATCATCACGGACATCTTCTGGCCGCTGCTGGGCGTCGCGTCCACCGAGCCGTTCAGCGCGACCGAGACCGAGTTCGCGCTCCTGAAGCTGCTGTCGTCGACCGACTCCACGCCCGTGTTCTTCGACGAATACAAGCCCTACGACATGCCGCAGCATCGGCGGAACCTCCTCCATCGCTACCTGCGGCGCCTGTACGACGGCGAGGTCGAAGAACGTGGCAGGGCGGACCAGAAGTTGAACAGCTACCGGCTGTCCGCGCCCGTCTGCCTGGCCGGCGAGACCCGACCGATCGAGCCCGCCCTCGTCGAGCGCATGCTGTCCGCGAACCCCGACAAGAACGAACTCCAGAAGAACCCCGGGTTCATCGAGGCCATGCGCGTCATCAAGGCCGTCGACCCGGGCATCCTCGCGCCGGGGATCCTTCGGTTCCTGCTCGGCACCGACACCGCGGCCACGGTGGACTACGCCCGCGACATCACCGATGGCCTGCTCGAAGGCCGCCAGATCCCGATCCGCGTGCGCGACGCGCTGATCGTCATGGTCGCGGGCCTGCGGATGTTCGTGTTGTATGCGGCCAGCCGGGGCGTGACCCTCGGGCCCATCGCCGCCGACGTGGCGACGAACGCGATCCTGGCCGACCTGCTGGAGGCCGGGGGCCGCACCGTCAAGACCGGCCTCGATCGCTTCATCGAGGAACTGCACGTCCTGGCGGTGCAGGGGAAACTGCAGCACGGCCGGGAATACGCCCTGGAGGGCGGTCGCCTCGCGATCCACTTCCCGAGTTGCCACGCCACCTACACCGAGCACTGCCGCCGGATCGGATTCGAGGGCGAGGTTCCGGATCGGAAGGCCCTGCGCCGCCAGATCGACGAGGCGTTCCGCCAGGGCGGGTACGTGAAGGCGCTCGAGGACCTGGTGTGCTTCAACGGGCGCATGGACCGCAGGCGCGCCGTGATCGTGGACCTCGACGAGGCACGGAAGATCCTCGACGTGGACGACTTCCCGGGCCCCGCGGCCACCACCACTCCGAGGTGGTCGCCGTGAAGGGAACGCCCCAGGAAACCGTCCTCCAGATCCCCGTGCATCTCGACCTTGGAATCGTCTATTTGCCCAATCAAATCAGTGGCTTTCGTCTGCAACTCCACGGTACTGTGACCCTCGACGGGAGCGCCGAAGCCCTCGTAGGCGCTCAGGAATCCTTGGATGGGAGGTCGACATGGCACGACG
>CAIOFV010000027.1 GCA_903857665.1 uncultured Myxococcales bacterium | reverse complement strand
GATGATGAAGCCCGCCAGGGACGGGGCTGTCATTCCGGCCAGGATGCAGCCCACGCCGACCAGGCCTCCGCCGACCATCGCCACCATGCCGGGGCCGAAGCGGTCCTGCAGGCGGCCTGCCAAGACCATGGCCAGCGAGAATACGAAGCAGGCGACAGAATAGGGGAGGGCCTTGTCGGCATTGGACCAGCCCCAGGAATCGGGGATCCCGCCTTTCAGCACGCTCCACGCGTACAGGACGCCGAGTCCCAGGTTGATCCCGGTACCCGCAGCCGCCACCACCTCGCCCCGGACCCACCTGTTCTCACCGTCCATGTGCCCCCCCGAGATGGATGAAACGGAACCTTCTGGCGGGGAACACACCATGGAGCGGACGGAAAATCAAGTATTACATGGATATGAGATGGAACGCGTCCGGAATTGAGCGCCATGGATCGGAGCGATTTCCGGAAACAAGTCGGCAGGCGGAATCCCGTTGACATCGGATCGCCGACCGAGGAGAATTCACCCGGAAGATGGGGCGAGAAACCCCGTTTGTGCCTTTTCCAGGCGATCCGTCGAAGCGGAGGCGAACATGATCAACGCAGGCGACACCGCGTTCGTGATCATCAGCGGGGCGCTCGTCTGCCTCATGACCCCGGGGCTGGCGTTCTTCTATGGCGGCCTGGTCCGCCGCAAGAACGTGCTGACCATCATGATGCAGTCGTTCATCTCGATGGGCGTGGTGACGGCCGTCTGGATCCTGGGCGGCTTCAGCCTGGCGTTCGGGAAGGACGCCTTCGCCGGGCTGATCGGCGGCCTGGACTACTTCGGACTGGCCGGGGTGGGCATGGAGCCGAACCCGTCGTACGGCCCGACCATCCCGTTCCTGACCTTCTTCGGATACCAGGAGATGTTCGCGGTCATCACGCCGGCGCTGATCACCGGCGCGTTCGCGGATCGCGTCACGTTCAAGGCATACCTGAAGTTCCTGGTCTTCTGGAGCATCTTCGTCTACATCCCGTTCGCCCACTGGATCTGGGGCGGCGGCTTCATGACGCACCTGATCGGCGGCAAGGCGGTCGCGGACTTCGCCGGCGGCATCGTCGTGCACCTCAGCGCCGGCGTCGCGGCGCTGGCGTCCGTGTTCGTGGTCGGCAAGCGCAAGATGGAGACGGGCGAAAAGTCGGCCCCGCACAACATCGCCTTCGTCGCGCTCGGAACCGGCCTGCTGTGGTTCGGCTGGTTCGGGTTCAACGGCGGCAGCGCGCTGGCGGCCAACGGCGTCGCGGCGATCGCGTTCGTGAACACCGACATCGCCGCGTCCGTGGCGATGGTGGCCTGGCTGATCATTTCCTGGCTGCACGAAAAGCGCCCGTCGATGGTCGGCGCCTTGACCGGTTCCGTCGCGGGCCTCGCCACCATCACGCCGGCCGCAGGCTACGTCCAGCCCTGGGCCGCCGCGGTGATCGGCCTGGCCGCCGCGGTGATCTGCTACCTGGCGGTGCAGTTCCGCATCCGCATGGACTGGGACGACGCGCTGGACGTCTGGGGCGTGCACGGCGTGGGCGGCATCATCGGCACGATCCTGTGCGGCGTGTTCGCGGTGAAGTCCATCAACGGCGTCAGTGGCCTGATCGAGGGCGACGTCGACCAGTTCCTGACGCAGGTCGTCGCGGTGGTCATCACGACCGTGTACTCGTTCGGCGTCACGTACGGCATCCTGAAGATCATCAACGTGTTCGAGCCCGTGCGGGTGCCCGACGACGTGCAGGTCAAGGGGCTGGACATCGCCATCCACGGCGAGACGGCGTACGACCTCTGACGTCCGGAGGGGGCGATGGAGCGCGATTGCCGCCGTCGGGGTTCAGCCTGGCCTTGTGCCGTGGTCCTGCTGCTGATCGGCACCTCGGCATTGGCGACCCCGACCACGCAGATCGTGATCCCGGCGACCGACATCCAGAAGTTCGGCACGGTGCACATCCATCTGGACGGGTACGTGCGGGTGGGTGACGAGCCCGACGGCACCCGCAAGCCACCGATCCTGGTGCTGGGGCCCACCGTGGGCATCCTGCCCTGGTCGTTCCTGCAGGCGGAGGTGGGCTTCGACGTCATCCTGCAGGGGGACGGCACCTACGACCGGGAGCCGTTCTACTTCCACGGCAAGCTGGCGGTTCCCGAGGACGCGATGTTCAAGTGGTCGCCCGCGCTGGCGGTCGGGGGCTACAACATCGGCACCCGCTGGACGGGCGCTTCGAGGACCGACCAGAACATCGTGTACGGGCTGATCGCGCGGACCGTTCCGTACCTGGGCCGCCTGACGTTCGGGTACTACGGGGCCCGGAAGGACATCTTCGTGGACGAAAACGGACATTGTGCCAACCACGGTTTCCTGGCGTCGTGGGACCGGACGATCAGCGAGCTGACGGACAAGCTGTGGGTGGCGATCGACTTCCAGAGCGGGCACTCGGCCCTGGGCTCGCTGAACGTCGGCGTGGCGTACCAGATCACGCCCGCGTTCGGGGTCCTGGTGGGGTTCGACCACTACCTGTACCCGGCCGTGGGCGGTCGCGATACCGTGACGCTGCAACTGGACATCGTGCCGGGCGCCCGGTGACGGCGGGCCTGCCCGGGCGACGCGTGCCGGGCGGGCGTTCACGGGGACGCGTCCAGGGCGACGCGTCCAGGCGACGCCTCGCGCTTGACCGTGCCGGTCCCGACGGCTAGGCTGCGTCGGCCCGGCCGCGCGGGAACGACGATGGGCGCCTCCTCCTCCGGCAACGAACTCCGCCTCGATGGCGGCGCCGCGGTTTCGTTCCGCGACCCCTTGCCCCGCATGCTGCTGAAGGCCACCCGGAACCTCCCCCGGTACGACTTCCTGGCTTCGGTCACCGGGATCGTGATCGATCAGCTGCAGTGCGATCGCGTGGAACTGGGCCTGCGCAAGGGCGACCGCGAATTCCGCTGCGAAACGGTTCGCACCGGGGATCGGTCGTTCCGCTTCCGGGGCGGCTTCGGTCCGATGTCGGACGCGACCGAGGACTGGCCGTCCGTAGTCCGCGTCCGGCTGGTGGCTGGCGACGAGAACACCGGGTTCCTGAGCCTGTTTTCGCGTCGGCCCGGCTTTTTCACGCAGCCGGCCGAGGTCTTCCAGGACATCGCGGGCACGTTGGGGATCGTGCTGGCCCGCCAGCGGGCCGAGTGGGCGACGCGGGAGCGGGTCAAGGAATTGACGTGCCTGTATGGCGTTGCGCAGGTCTTCGAGAACCCGGGTACGGGCACTGACGCCGCGTGCGACCAGGTGGCCGCGTTGCTGCCTCCCGCGTGGCAGTATCCGGAGGTGGCGATCGCGCGGGTGGTGCTGGACGGGCAAGTGCATGGCGGTCCCGAAGCTGCGACCGGGGCCCAGTCCCAGCGTGCGGACATCGTGGTGGCGGGTGCCGCGCGCGGGTTCGTCGAGGTGTCCTACGCAGAGGAGCGACCCGAAATCGACGAAGGGTGCTTCCTGGCCGAGGAGCACAGCCTGATCCACGAGGTGGCGCGGCAGATGGCGCGCTTCGTGGAGCGGCGGCAGGTCGAGGACGACAAGGCGCGGCTGGAGGAACGGCTGCGGACGGCCGACCGGCTGGCGTCGCTGGGAAAGTTCGCGGCCGGTGTCGCCCATGAATTGAACGAGCCGTTGAACGCCATCCTCGGGTTCGCGCAGCTGGCCGGCAAGGCGGCCGGTGTCCCGGAGGCCTCGGTCCGGGACATGGACAAGGTCGTGAAGGCCACGCTGCACGCCCGGGAGGTGGTGCGCCAGGTGCTCCTGTTCGCGCGCCAGGCCGCTCCCAGGAAGGCGCCCGTGGACCTGGACGTGGTGGTGCGCGACGCGCTGGCGATGGTGGAGCCGCGTCGCGCCGAGCGGGGCGTCGAGGTGCGGTGCGACCCGTGCAGGGGCCCGTCCACGATCGCCGCCGACGAGGGGCAGCTGCGACAGGTGGTCGTCAACCTGGTGGTCAACGCGATCCAGGCCACGTCCGAAGGCGGGCACGTGTCCGTGCGGGTTTCGATGGAGGAAGGGCAGGCGCTTCTGGTGGTCGAGGACGACGGGATCGGGATGGACGAGGCGTCCGTCCGCCACCTGTTCGTGCCCTTCTACACGACCAAGGAGATCGGGCAGGGGACCGGGCTGGGGCTCGCGGTGGCGCACGGGATCGTGACCACGCATGGGGGCGACATCCGGGTCCGGACGCGCGCCGGCAGTGGGATGCGTTTCGAGGTGCGGCTGCCGGTAGAGTAGGATCAGGATCGCCGGATGCCGGGAGGGACCATGGGCGCGCCGGGTGGACGGGAACGCATCCTCGTCGTCGACGACTCGCGGGACACCGTCGAGGTGCTGCAGCGGTTCCTGCAGGGCGAAGGCTATGCCGTGCGGGTGGCCTACGGCGTGGCCGAGGCGATGCGACGCCTGGACGAGGGGCCCGTGGACCTGGTGATCACGGACGTGAAGATGCCGCGGGAAAGCGGCCTGACGCTGGCGCGCCACGTGCGCGAGAACCTGGGCGACACCGCCGTGCTGGTCATCACGGGCTACGCCACGATCGAGGGCGCGGTCGAGGCGATGAAGACCGGGGCGGACAACTACCTGCCGAAGCCGTTCACCAACGAGGAATTGAAGGGCGCGGTGCGGCGGGCGCTGGACCGGCTGCCGATGCGGCGCGCGGCCTCCGGAGGGGACGTGGGCGAGATCCGGCCGGACGGGCTGGTCGGGCAGTCGGACGCGATTCGGCGGCTGTTCGCGGACATCGAACGGGTTCCCGAGGGTGCGCCGGTGCTGGTGAGCGGCGAGGCGGGCAGCGGTCGCATGGCAGTCGCCCGGGCGATCCACCTGGGCGGACGGCGCGCGGGCGGGCCGTTCGTGCCGGTGTGCTGCGGTGCGGTGCCCGCGACGCTGATGGCCGGCTTGCTGGACGGGCGCGACGGCGGCCTGATCCGGATGGCGGCACAGGGGACGCTGGTGCTGTCCGACGTCGATCGCATGCCGCCGGATGCCCAGCAGCGGCTGTTGACCGAAGTCCCGGTGCAGGCCGGGGAGGGCGGAGGCCCCCACCTGATCGCGACCACCTCGGCCGACCTGGCCGCGCTGTCCTCGCGCGGGACGTTCGACCCCGCGCTGCGGACGCGGCTTGGCACGGCGCGGATCGAGGTGCCGCCCCTGCGCGATCGCGGCGACGACGTGGCGCTGCTGGCGATCCGCTTCGCGACAATCGCCTCGACCCGGACGGGGCGGGCGCCGATGCGGTTCACCGAGGCGGCGCTGCAGGCCCTGTGCGCCGGTTCCTGGCCCGGGAACGTGCGCGAACTGTCCGACCTGGTCGAGCGCCTCGCGGCGCTGCTGGACGTCGCGGACGTGACCGACCTGCCGCCCAGCCTGCGCTTCTCCGCGCGGCCCGCGATCGGCGGCAACCGCACGCTGGCCGAGGTCGAAGCCGACCACGTCCGGGCGGTGCTGGCCGCGGTGGACGGCAACAAGACCCGCGCAGCGCAGATCCTGGGCATCGATCGAAAGACCTTGCGCGACAAGGTGGGCGGGCCCGACGAGCACTGAGTCCTGCAGCCGGAGTCACGGATGCCGCACCCGATCGCGCTGGCCGTGCCGCTGGTCGTCACGGCGGCCTGGAGCGGCGGTCGTGCCCTGCTGGCGCTGGAGGGGGAGGCTGCGAAGGATTGCTGCTCCGCGGTGTACGACGGCGCCCGGGGCGTCGGGTCCGCCTGCGGGATCGACGGGCCCGCGTTGCTGCCGGCAGCGCTGCTGCTGGCGGCGCTCCTGATCGCCCTGGGAAGCTCGATGACACTGTCACCGCGACTGGCCCGCAGCCGGTTCGCGCCCGTGGTGCTGGCCCTTCTGGCCGCAGCGTGGATTCCACTGGCCGTCGTGGTGCTGATGCGCGACCTTTCCCCCTATCACTTCGGCAACGCGGTGCGCCACTGCCCGTGGTGCCTGTTCGCCGGCCGCTACCATGCCGTCGGCTACCCGCTGTTCGGGTTCCTGGCGGCGGTGGTCCTGGACGCCGGCGCGACCCTGCTGGCGTCCGCGGTGGCTCGCCGGGTGCCCGGACTCGCCGCTCCCGCGATCGCTCGCGTCCGGAGCGGCGCGTTGCGAATCGCCCTGGCGGTGCTGGCGTTCCTGGCGCTGGCCGCAGCACCGGCCGTACTGTATCGTCTGCAGAATGGTGCGTGGATGGGGTGAGGATGACGATTCGTGGAGGGAGCATGGCGACGCGCCGGTGGATGGCTGGACTCCTGGTGGCGGGGCTTGCGGCTGGCTGCGGGGGATCCGGGGGAAGCCGGGAGGACGTGACGGTCACGCAGGACGTGCCAGCCGACGGGACCGCCGACGGGACCGCTGACGTGGCGTCGGACGTTCCGCCGGACCTGCCCGCCGACACACCCGGGGACGCTCCTCCCGACAGCCCGACCGATGCGGTGGACATCCTGCCCGAGGGCTTCCCGTCCTCCCTGCCGTTCGCATACAACCGTGACGACCCGGGACCGCCGGTCCCCGCTGCCGACGTGACCGCCTTCACGCACAGGATCATGGCGTTGCTGAAGCAGGTGCGCTACTTCGATTACGTGCTGTACACCACCTATGGCGCCGACGTTTCCAGCAAGATGCCCGATTGGCAGTTCTGGTATTGCGAGAACTTCCGCAAGGAAGGCGACAAGGTCACGTTCTACCATCCCCAGAACCTCAACGACGGCGGCCACAACCTGCACAGCCCGATGAGCCACGTGATGACCGACGTGCTGTCGGCCTGGGCCGTGACGCAGGACGCGACCGCGGCGCTGGCGGCCGAGAAGCTGTGCAAGGGCATGAGCGCGTCGATGCTGGGGATGGTGCACGACAAGGACGACCCGCTGCCGTGGCTGATGTCGCGCAACGTGGTGCCGGCCTCGGTGCAGGAATCCCGGACCCACGACGGCAAGTTGAGGGCCGTGGATCCCAGCGGTTGGTGGTCGTCGTACGAGCGCTGGAACTGCTACCGGTTCGAGTACCAGGACAACCCCGAACTGGGCGCGATGTGGGTCACCAACATGCGGTCCAAGGACGACGTCCACGACGTGTTCCTGATGGTCCCGACGCTGCGCCTGGTGCTGGACGGCGCGCCGTCGGGACCCGCGAAGGAAGCGTGCGCCCGCACGCTGGGCCTGCTGGAGCAGTTCGCGGGCGACATCGTGGACAGCGACTACCGGATCCGGTCCAAGGATGCCGACGGCCAACCGTTCCTGCCGGGCTACACGGCGGACGACGCGGTGAACGCGAAGCAGGGCGACGTGTCGTCGTTCATCTGGTGGCGTGACATCTTCCCGAAGGGCGAATGCAACCAGCGCCGAGGCTCCGAACTGGTCGCGCGCCACCACGCCGTCAACGAGGACTGCGGGCGCGGCGAGCCCAACGACTACGATGACCTGGCGTTCCAGGGCAATTCCTACAACAAGGGCATCTGCCGCGGCTACCACGTCGCGCACCTGGCCAATTCGCTGGTGAACCGGGACGCGGATGCGGAACTGCTGATGGACGGGCTGGACCAGCGGATCCAACTGGACGAGGCGCTGGCGCCGGACAAGTACCAGACGTCGGTGTCGAACTGGTGGCGCGACCTGTCGGTGTACCTGGTCCAGGCCGACGCCTACGGGCTGCCGCTCCGGTCCGACGAGGTGCGGAAGATCCACCAGTACTACGGCGCCTCGATCGACCGGATGAGCGCGTGGCCCTACTGGGACCCCTGGGCATCGACGGTGCCCGACGGCGAACTGGGCAGTTACCGGCCGGCGGACTGCACCGGCAGCGGCGATACGCTGGATTGCTGGTTCGGCGTCGAGGACCTGGCCATGGTGTTCCACACCTGCTTCTCGCCGTTCCGCAACTCTTCCGGCGCGTCGTGGGTCGACTGCTCCGTGGTGCGTGACCCGCTGCAGTGGTGAGAGCGCTGCCGAAAGCAATCCGATGCGGCACCACGAACCCCTGTCACGGCGGCAGCATGTACCCTTCTTCGCGAAACAGCTTCAGGCAGGCATCGACCGCGTCCGGCCAGTAGGCCGTGCCCCGCCCCCTGGCGATCTCCGCGAGAGCGGCCTCGATCCCCAGTGCCGCCCGGTACGGCCTGTGGGACGCCATGGCCTCGACGACATCCGCGACTCCCAGCACGCGCGCTTCCGGCAGGATGTCCCCGTCCTTGAGGCCGTCCGGATACCCGGTCCCGTCGAGCCGCTCGTGATGCTGCCGCACGATGGTGGCCACGGGCCACGGGAACTCGACCAGCCGCAGGATCTCCCATGCCGACGCCGGGTGCTCGCGGATCAGCGCGAACTCGGCGGCGGAAAGGCGTGACGGCTTGCTCAGGATGTCGGCCGGGATGTGGATCTTGCCCAGGTCGTGGAGCATGCCGGCCATCCGGAGCCCGTCGCGGGCCTCGTGCGGCAGCCCCAGGAGGTCCCAGACGGCGCACGCCAGGGCCGTCACGCGCCGCTGGTGCCCGGCCGTGTAGGGATCCCGCTTTTCCATGGCCATCGACAACGCCAGGGTGGTGCTTTCCAGCGTGGTCGCCAGGCGATCCATGGCGCTCCTAAGCTCGGCGGTGCGCTCCTCGACCAGCCTTCCCAACTCCTCGCGATGCCTGCGGTTCTCCTCGTGCAGGGACTCGCACTGCTCCCGGAGTTCCTTTTCCTGGGAGGCCTTCGACACCACGCGGCACATCGTTTCCTTCCGGACCGGCTTGGGCAGGTAGTCGAACGCGCCCAGTCGCAGGGCATCGGTCGCGGTCTCGATGGTCGGCTCGCCCGTGATCAGGATGAACTGCGTCAGCGGAGACCGGGCGCGCACCATTTCCAGCAGCCGGATCCCGTCGTCGCCGGGCATCACGATGTCCGACAGGATCACGTCATAGTCCCGGGTCGCGATGCGCGCGGCCGCCTCGGACACGTTCGCGGCGGTATCGACGGCGTGGCCCGCTTCGAGCAGGAACAGTTCCGATGTCCTTCGGATCCCTTCCTCGTCATCGACGATCAGGACTCTGGCCATCACCAACCCCCTTCCAATGCTGCGACGACTGCTTTCACCGATCTTACTCCGGTATCGGCGTTGTTGCGCAGTGTGCGTTCCGCAGACAACCGGGCGAGTCGTGGTGATGGGCTAGGGTTGCTTGTGGCACTCCGGGCACTTGAGCGGACCGGCAGCCTTCGACGGGTGGCATCCCTTGCACAGGGGATGGGCCTGTTCCCGGGTCAGGGCGAGGGCACCAGCAGAAGCAGGCCAGGGCGAGTCATGGGTCCATGCTCCGTCAGGGTTGCGCCTGGCGCCCGGCCAGCCCGGCCACCGTCGTCGAAACCGTGTAGTGGCACCCCTGGGCGGCTTCCATGAACGCGGTGTCGATGGCATCGACGCTGCCGGTATGGTCCAGGTCGGCGCCGCCGCACCACTCGTTTCCAGCGGTGCATCCAGTGCTGGCGGCGGCCGATGCCGCCTGGAACAACTGCCGGTCGGCATCGCCCACCACGCCGTCGTGATCGAGGTCCGGGCGGGCGCATCCGAGCCGGGCCCAGGTGCAATCCAGCGCGTCCGGGCGGGTGATGCAGAGGGGCAGGGCCTCCAGCAGGTCGATGCCGCCGAAGACCACGTGATGCGGCGTCGGCACCGCGTGCCACTCCGAGATCCCGTCGGGCCCGAAGGACCGCGCCTCGTAGCCGCCGTCCGTGCGCCTTAGAGGCGGCGTCGTCCCGTAGGCGTCCTGGTATCGCTTCTTGACCCCGTCGTTGGCGCCCGACAGTTCGCCCTGGACCCGGGTGGCGATGTCCGCGTCGGTGATCAGCGACGCATCCGCCGTGTCAGCCAGGTCCAGCACCGACTCCAGCAGCGACATCTGCTGCTCGGCCGAGGCGAAGTCGCCCAGGTCGCCCGCCGGCGCGGTCATCCCGCCCTGGGCATCGACCAGCGCCGTCTGGTACCGCCTCCGGGCCTGTTCCGCGGGGTTGACGGAGCCGTAGATGACGTCCGCGAAGGTCCGCGACATCGCCGTCATCTCGCCCAGCGCCGTGGTCGCGTCCGCCAGCAGGGACGCGTCGCCCACGACCCGCGCGAACTCGCGGAGCGCCAGCATCGAGTTCAAGGGCTGGTCGTAGTTGTCGTAGAAATGCCCCAGGATCAGCTTGGCGCTGCCGGGCGTGCCGGCCTCCAGCTCCCGCGCGAAGTCGATCAGGCCCTGGCCGTTGATGGTCAGGTCGTTCAGGTGGTTCCAGCCCTTGCCGCAGAACGCGTCGTCCATGTGCGTGCAGGTGTGCGCCGTGCCCTGGGGGGCGCATCCGGATTCGGCGTCGAGGTAGCCGGACACCAGGTCGTCCAGCGCGCCCGGCTCGGGCAGCTCGGGGACGGGCAGGGCGAGGCTCGTGGTGGACAGGGCGCGCGCGAGGTAGGTCATCTGGCAGTCGGACATGCTGCCCAGATCCTCGGCCTCGGTCGAACCGTCCGGGCGGACGGCGCCGCTGGGGACCAGTTGATCGTAGGGCCCGGTTTCGGACACGGTCATGATCCGGCCGCCGTTGGACTCGACGCTGTCGCCGACGTCCTGGCCGGCCTTCCAGGCCCGGGTCGCGGCGGCCCGCACGTCCGCATCGGCGGCCGGGTCGTTCATCGCCTCGCGGGCCGCAATGTACCCGAAGGAAAGGTCGGGGAAGTTGTCGCGCGAGTTGTGGTTGCTCCAGAACGCGCCGGCCCAGGCGTAGGGTTCCGGGACCTCCATCAGGGACGTGCAGCAGTCGCTGACGCGCAGGTACGACGGCAGCATGCTGAAACCGTACGTGACGGCGTACGGGCCGACCTCCTGGACGGGCATGTAGGACAGGAGGATGTCCGGGGGTTCGCTGCGATACGTGATCCGGATCCCGTCGAAGAAGGTGGACAGGACCTCGGCCTCCAGCGTGGCATCGGGGGGGGTGGGCGGGCCGACGACCGCGCCGGATCGGGTCCGCGCGACGGTGCGGGCGGTCCCGTCGATGGCCATCGTCCAGTTCGGATAGGCATTGCGTCCCGTGATGCCCGGGTGACCGCTGACCGACGCGATGAAGGCCATGCCGTCGAACATCCGCACCAGGCTCAGCGCCATCAGCCGGGACCGGAACAACTGGTAGGCCATCCAGGTGGCGCGGACGGAGGAGCCGATGCTGTTGTTGTCGTTCGGGCCCGGGACGACCTCGAAGGTGTTGCCCGTGCGGCTGATCCCGGCCTTCCGGATGTTGATGCCGAAGGTCGTGTCGCCGAACAGCATGAACCGGTTGTAGGCGACGATCGTGCGCTCGACGCGCTCGCGGTAGTACAGCCGGAAGGCGCGGGCCGCCACCACCGGGTCGGCCACGGGGCGCTCGATGCCGTCCGGCAGCGGCGCGTCGGTGCCGATCGCATCGGCGGCCACATCCGCGTTCGCGGTGTCCGTGACGGCGTCCACGGCATCGACGTCGGGCTGCACCGACCCTTGGCCGCTGCCCTTGCACCCCAGCGACAACGCCATCGCGGCGGCCATCGCCATCATCGCCCATCGACTGGCCCGGAAATCCCTGTTCATTGTACCTGCCTCCCAAGCGGCCGGGCCAGTATCACAGACGAGGCGAGGACGATCAAGGAAGAGAAGGCGCGGCGGAATTCCCGGCCGCCTGGATCGACGGGACATCCACTTTCCGTTCTTCCTTCCGGAAAACCAGGTGCCGGGCGCCTATGCGCCATCGATGCGCCTCGGTCGTGACGTGGAGCGGGCCCGCGCGGGCTACGCGCACAGGTTGTCGATGTCGCACGAGCCGCTGCAGCAATCGGCCCCGGAACCGCAGGACTGGCCGTCTCCGCGGCAGGGGGCCGCGGTGTTGCAGGCGCCGTGGTAGCACTTCCGGTGGCAGCAGTCCGCGTTGTAGGTACAGGCGTGGGCCTCGGCGGTACAGGAACTCGCCGCGGCACACTGGCCTGTGTAGCCGCACAGGCTGCTGCAGCAGTCCGTGTCCAGCGTGCAGTGCACGCCGTCCCCGGTACAGGTGGGGACCGGGCCGCAACGGCCGTCGTCGCCGCAGTGCCCGCCGCAGCAGCCCCCGTCGAGGGTGCACGGGTCGCCGTCCAGTGCGCAGGCGTCGTTGCCGGGGTCGGCCGGATCCCCGCCGGGGGCGTCCTGATCGGGAAGAACGGTATCCGGGGCGTCGCCGTCCGGTGGTACGGGGGCGTCCGGGGCGTCGTCCCGGCCGGGGTCGGCGGCACCCGGGTCATGAGGGGGCGCGTCCGCCGGCAGGTCCGGCGAATCGGTCCCCGGGAGGTCCACGGCCTCGTCCACGGCATCGCCCTCGTCCACGTCGAGCCACGGGTTGGTGGACCGGGACTTCGACGGGCTGCATGCCGCCAACAGGAGCGTGGCCGACCACACGAGCACGCGACGATCCAGCAACCGGTTCATGAGGCCCCCTCGCAGCGTCCGGCCGCGTCAGCCCGAGATTCCAGCCCGATCGGCGTTCGGGCAGGGCAAGTATGGCAGAGAAATCGTACCAGGCCACCGGATGCCACTGGTCTTCTACCAGGGCCCCCATCAGCAGGTACCGGAGGACAGCGGCTGCGACGCTCACCGTCCTCGAACAGCCGCCTGTCCCGACTTGCCATGCCGGCGTTCGCAGGCTGGCGTCGAGGTCGTGCCGAGCTTCACAGGCGCGGTCAGGAGCGGGACGTTGTTGGCAGGATTTCGCGAGCGCTACCACCCCTTTGCGCCGAGTATCTGCCCGTGGTAAAAGGTCGGTAACCTTCACCCGGTATGTCGATGGAAGCCAAGACGATTGTCGCAATCGGGGCACTCTTGACTGCACTTGGCGGTTCCCTTGCTGGAGTGATCCAAGCCGTCAAGGCCGGAAACAATACCGAGGCCTTGTTCCGGCACGACCGTGTGGAGATCGCCGTCCTCAACGCCAAGGTCGGGCTCCTCATGTCCAAGGCAGGAGTCACACTGGATATCGATGTCGAGGAACTCAAGAAAGCCTTGGCCGACCGGGAGGACACCGGAAGCCGGTGGTCGCCGTTCCCATCGGCATACGCCCAGAACCTTCCGGACACTTCAGCAGGGTTCCCGGTGGTGATCAATGGATGCAACTGCGTCTGCCCTGCCAACCCGGTCGTAGAACCTCCCGATACCCCGACCGTGAAGAAACCGATCCAAACGGACCAGCAGTTGTTCGAGAAACTCCTCAAGGACCAGGTGAAACAGGCTCCCAAGTCTCTCCAGCAACTGGAGGCGCACTGACGCAGGTTCCGGCGTTTCCCTCTCGATGGTCGGTGCTTCAGGTAGCCGAGCCGACGCGCGACCTCCTGTGGGTGGCAGTTGTCGCCGGTGACGGGGTGTGTCCGTTCGTGTACTGGCCTCGCCCCCCCCAAAAATGATGGGCCTGTCCACCGCATTCTCGCCGTGTCGCGACGAATACTCGGTCGGTGACTCAGGTGAAAACGACACGAGAGGACTAGAACGGTGGCTCGGAATGGAACTCCAGCCGTTCGCCGGAGCGCGGATGGGTGAAGCCCAAAAAACTGGCATGGAGCCTGAGCCGTCCCTGCCCGGTGCCGACACCGTAGAGCCGGTCGCCAAGGATCGGAATCCCCAGCCCGTGCGTCGAGGCGGCGTGCAATCGAAGCTGGTGGGTCCGTCCGGTGACCGGATGGAACTCGACCCGCGTCCGGCCGTTCTCGACTGCAAGCTTCTTCCAGTGCGTGACACCGGTCTTCCCGTGGATCGGATCGTAGACCTGGTGCGGGCGGTCTTCGACGTCGAGCCGGAAGGGCAGTTCGATCGTTCCTTCGTCGCCGGCCAGTTCGCCGTCCAGCAACGCAACGTAGCGCTTGTCCGTCTCGCGATCGTGAAACTGGCGTGACAGCCCGCGGTGTGCGTCGGCCGTCAGCGCCAGCACCATCAGGCCGGAGGTGTCCATGTCCAGCCGGTGCACGGCTGGCTGATTGATGCACTCCGGACGAATCGCCTTGACGCGCGCGACCACGCAATCCTGGTTCTCTGCGCCCCGGCCCGGCACGGCCAGCAGGCCGGACGGCTTCAGCACGACGACCAGATCGTCGTCGCAGTGCAGGATGGGAAGGGCATTCGGTTCGTCCATCCTTCCCATGTTCACTCCCCGGTTCCGCAGAGCATGAACCCTAGGATCGGCTGGCATTTTTCGGCGCATGCCGCATAGAACTCGCCGTGCTTCCGCGTGCCGGAGCGGTTTTCGCGGCCCCAGTAGAATTCGCTGATGCCCAGCGGGGTCAGTCCAAGGAGCGCCGCGTGGTTCAGCAACTTCGGCGCGCAACAGTCGCCCGCACCGGTCGGGATTCCTCCCTGGAACACCTCCGTCATCGGTCGGGTCTCGCCGCGGAAGTTGGTGAGCCGGTAGAGTCCCTGAATCCGCGTCATCAAATCCCGCGAAAGCGCCCTGCGCCGTCGGATCAGCCCGGGTTCATGCCCTTCGGAAATCATCCGGTCGAGCGTCTTGATTTCGCGATCGACAGGATCGGCAATACGGTTGAATTCCACCACATCCAGAACGGGCGGGACCCAGCCGTCCACCAGCCATTCGCCGTTGTACTGGCAGGAGAAGGCGCGCAGCACGACGATGTCCCCGCTGGCCGTCGTGCATTCGAGGACACCGAACATCTGTCCGCGGGCCTCGCCCAGCAGGTAGTCGGTGGAAAACCGCGAATCGCGCCCGTCGTCGATGCACTGCTTCGCTTCGAACTGCGCCATCAGCGCCAGCGCATGCTGCCGGCTGTTTCCCGCGCCCAGCGAGTGGGCCTTTCCGCATGCGACGCAGAATCCGGATATCGAGATGTCAGGTCCCCCTCGAGGCCGACCCGATGGTAGAAGAACGAGGGCCCGGCCTCAAGGGCCAGTTTCCCCCCGGTGGGTGAGGGGGACGGTTCGGAATTTGGGTTGGCTCCCCAAGTTGAAGGCTGGCAGTACCGCATCAGTATTGGACGAGATGGACTTGAGCGACCTGATCCCGAGGCTACCCGAGTCGCCCCGGCAGCGCAAGTTGCGAGAGCGGCATGAACGCATGGAGCGCCTGCGAGGCGGCCCGCCACCGGCCGCCGAGGCCCTGAGGAAGGCGATGGGCTGGCAGCAGCAGATGAGGGAGGAGGGCATCCGCCGCGCCGACATCGCCCGGCGGGAGCGTCTGACGCGGGCGCGGGTCACCCAGATCATGTCCCTCTTGACGCTGCCCGAGGACGTGAAGGTCACCCTCCTCGCCATCGACAAGGGGCAGCCCTCGTGGTCCATCCGCGAGGCCCTTCGGCTGGTGGGGTAGGGCGGGCTCCCGCAACATCATGTCCAGCAGATGCCGGACTATCCGGGCGACGTGCTGGGCGTCCACGACTTCGACCGTGAACGGGCGCCTGCTCAGCCAACCCGGGGCAGGAAAGGTCAGTCCCCCGCTGGGGGCGGTTCCTGTGACTCAGCCGCCAACAGGTCCGCCGTCCTGCGCGTGTTCGACTCGATTGCGAAGAACACCCCGACGATCTCGCCGAGGGCGACCTGTCCGAGGCCGACAATGAACAGGATGCCGCCGACCATGACGCCGAGAAGTTCCTGCTGTCGTAGGTGGCCTTCCATGAGACCAAACATGAGGAACAGGACCATGATGATGAGTCCCAACACGGTGACTAGCCAGCCGACAATCCGCCAGAACTTCGACAGACTGGAGAGCAACGGGAATCGTGGATTCTTCATGCTTCCTCCTAGTGGAGCGGGGTTTCCAGTTTGCGGAGCCTACTACCAGTCTGCGTATCAAGCAAGCCAGACTACCTATTGCACCGTGGACTCTGATCCCCTCCATCGGGCAGATGGAGAGTGCGATGCCGAGACCGAACTACACCGACCGCGACCTGCTCCGACTCGTTGGCGCCCGGGTGCGCCAAGCCCGCGAGCGCAAGGGCTGGACCCAAGAGCAGATGGCCGAGCGCTTGAGCGTGGGGCCGGAGACCGTGTCGAGGTACGAGACCGGGGCGATCCCCCTGTCGTTGACCATGCTCGTGCGCGTGGCCGGTGCCCTCGGGGTCGAACCCGTGTCCCTCCTGCCCGCCCCCAAGAAGGGCCAGCAGAAGGCCGACGACGAGTTGCTTGGGCGCTGGAAGGCGCTCGACGCCGACGGACGCCGCATTGTGCTGGACCTGCTCCGCCGCCTCGTGCCGTAGTTCAACGCCCCCTGCCGTGCAGCACGCCCACGCGCCAGCCCACGTCCGTCGATGTCGTCACGAGTTCGTTGACGGTGCCCTCCAGCAGGATCACGTCCGGCCGGAGGTCGTCGGGAACCCTCCCCAAGAACTTGTGGAGGGTCTTGCTGAACGCCTGCCGGGCCATCTGGTAATTGTCGTCGGCCATGAGGGCGGCATCGAGACCCTCGGCGGGCGGTTCCACGGGCAGGCCACCGACGGCGACCCGGACGGCCAGCAGGTCGTCGAGGGCACGGTCGAGGCGCTCGGTGATGGCCTCCACGTCCATCGTGGGCCGGATGTGCTTCCTGCTGGGCATGGTGCCCCTCCTCGTCAGGGTTCGTCGGCAGCAGCGCGCAGGTTCGACAAGACCTCGGCAGCGCGACGGAGGCCAAGGTCTTCGATGTCCGGCCAGTAGGAGTGGGCGAGCGCCTCATGCGCGAGGGCCACGTCCTCCTCGACGAGGAACCCGTGCGCGACCAGCACGCGCACGACGCCTTCGAGACGCCCGTCACCATGCAGGGCGTCGTACTCCTCGACGATCCTGTCGCCGTTCGTGACCTCGACGAAGTGCGACAAGAACAGGTCGAACCCGAACACGGCGGTCAGGCCAGTGTTGTTGGGGTGCATCATCTCGAATCGCATCGCCGTCACGCCTGCCGGGAGCGACGGCTGCCCTTCGGGCTGTCGTCGGGCTCTGTGTGGCTCTCGGTCGGCAAGCCCATGATCTT
>CAIOFV010000026.1 GCA_903857665.1 uncultured Myxococcales bacterium | reverse complement strand
GCTGCCCCTGGTGCTGCCGGTGGCGGGCCTGTCGTACGAACTGATCCGGTTCGCCGGGCAGAAGCGGGGCAGCCTGCTGGGGCGGATCCTCGCCGCGCCGGGCGTGTGGGTCCAGGCGATCACCACGCAGCGGCCCGACGCGTCCCAGCAGGAAATCGCGATCGTCGCGATGGAGGCGGCCCTGGCCCCCGCGTCGCTGGGTGC
Organism: uncultured Myxococcales bacterium; assembly: GCA_903857665.1. GTDB lineage: Bacteria > Myxococcota_A > UBA9042 > DTJE01 > DTJE01 > CAIZWN01. The sequence goes on along the minus strand of CAIOFV010000026.1, from coordinate 8,686 downwards.
GACCGAGGCGGCGCCCGAGCAGATCCGGTTCTTCAAGGACATCGCCGAGTTCAGGGCGGCCCTTTCACCCTCGGGCGTGGAGGCGTCGTCATGATCGACCTGGTCGGCGCGCTGAGGCGGCTGGAGGACGTCGAGACGCACTACCGGCGCCTCGAGGACGACATGGGTCGCTCCGAGGTGTACTCGAACCCGGACCGGCTGCGCGAGGTGTCCAAGGAGCGCGCGGAACTCGAGGACCGGGTCAACGCCTACCGCGAGTACCGCGACGTCGCCCGGGCCATCGTCGAAAACGAGGAACTGTCCAGGACCGATCCCGGCCTCCGGGAAATGGCCGAGGACGAACTGGCGCGCCTGCGTCCCCGCCGCGAGGGACTGGAAAAGCGCCTGGTCCAGTTGCTGGTCCCCGAGGACCCGTTGGACAAGAAGGACATCTTCCTGGAAATCCGCGCCGGCACCGGTGGCGACGAGGCGGCGCTGTTCGCCGCGGACCTGTTCCGGATGTACACCCGCTTCGCCGAGCGGCGGAAGTGGGACGTCGAGATCGTCAGCATTTCGGAAACCGAACTGAAGGGCGTCAAGGAAGTGGTCGCCCAGATCCGCGGGCGCCGGGTTTACAGCCACCTCAAGTTCGAGGGCGGCGTCCACCGGGTGCAGCGCGTGCCGGAAACCGAGGCCCAGGGCCGGATCCACACGTCGGCGGTCACGGTGGCGGTGCTGCCGGAAGTGGACGACGTGGACATCCGGATCGACGAATCGGACCTGCGGGTCGATACGTACCGGGCCAGCGGCGCAGGCGGCCAGCACATCAACAAGACCGACTCGGCCGTGCGACTGACCCACCTCCCCACGGGGATCGTGGTCGCCTGCCAGGACGAGCGTTCCCAGTTGAAGAACCGGGCGAAGGCCATGAAGGTGCTGCGGGCGCGCATGGCCGAGCAGGCTCGCGAGGAGGCCGACAAGCTGGAGCAGGACGCCCGGCGGGCCATGGTCGGCACCGGGGATCGCTCCGAGCGCATCCGCACCTACAACTTCCCGCAGAACCGCCTGACGGACCACCGGATCGGCCTGACGCTGTACAAGCTGGAAGCCATCATGGAAGGCGAGATGGACGATCTGCTGAGCGCCCTCCAGGCCTACTTCGCGGCCCAGGCGCTGGCCGCCGATTGACCCCGTGCCGCTCCCGCTGAAACGCCTGCCCCGATGCTCCGATCCCTCCACGTCGCGGTGTTGGTCTACAATGCACCGGGAAAAACGGGGCGGCCCCGATTCCCCCCGGCCGGGACGGAAGCAATGCTGAAGACGCTGCACGTGTCGAATTTGGGAGTGCTTGGGGACGTCGAGGTGGACTTCCCGGCCGGCCTGTCCTGCCTGACGGGCGAAACGGGTGCCGGCAAGTCCCTGCTGGTCGATGCGATCGAACTGCTGCTGGGCGCGCGGGCCGATGCCGGCGTGGTGCGCCAGGGGCAGCGCGAGGCCGTCATCGAGGCGCTGGTGGACGTGACGGGCCTGCCCGGGGCACGGGCCGCCTTCGAGGACGCCGGGTATCCGGTGGACGATGGGGAGGTCCGGCTGCGGCGCATCGTCGGGGCGGACGGGCGCGGCAAGGCGTGGATCCAGGGCCGGCTGGCCACGTCGCGGGAGCTGCGGGACCTGGGCGGCGCCCTGGTGTCGGTCGCGGGACAGCACGCGTTCATCGGCCTGTCGGTGGCCCGCGAGCGCCTGGCGATGCTGGATGCCTTCGCGGGCACGGCGGCGGACGTTCTGGCCTACGCCGGTCGATGGGCCGCGTACCGGGACGCGCGGGACGACCTGGCCCGGCTGCAGGCCCGGCAGGCGGACCGCGAGGCGCGGGCGGACTACCTGCGGTTCGTGGTGGATTCCATCGAAACGCTGGGCCCGGGTGCGGGCGAAATCGAGTCGCTGGCGGCCGAGGCCCAGGTGCTTCGGGGTGCCGAACGCCTGCGCGAGATGGCCGCCGCGGTGACGGACGCCCTGTACGAAGGCGCCCCGTCGGCCTGCGACGGCCTGGCCAGGGCGCTGCAATCCGCGCGGGAAATGGCCCGGATCGATGATCGCGCGGTCGCGTTCGCATCCCGGCTGGAACTGCTGCAGATCGAGGCCCGGGACGTCAGTCGCGAGGTCGAGTCGTACGCGGGGTCGGTGGACCTGGACCCCGCGCGGCTGGCCCACGTCGATGACCGCCTGGACGCCCTGAAGGGGCTGGCGCGGAAGCACGGCGGGTCCCTGGAGTCGGTCCTCGACACCCTGGCTGCGGCCCGCGCGGAACTGGCCGAGTTGGCCGGCACCGACGAGCAGGCCGGGCGGCTGGAAGCGGTTGCCTCCGGGCTGAGGGCGGAGGTCGATGCCTTCGCCGCGGCCCTGTCCGCGAAACGACGTGCGGCCGCGGTCGCGATGTCCACGCAGGTCACGGATTCGGTCCGGGGCCTGGCGATGGCGGGCGCGACCCTCGAGGTGCGCGTGGACGCGGCCGACGCGGGTGAAACCGGCACGGACCGCGTGGACTTCCAGGTGGAAACGAATCCCGGCGAGGGATGGGGCCCGGTGACCGACGTGGCTTCGGGCGGCGAACTGTCCCGCATCACGCTGGCCCTCTATTCGGTGCTGTCGGCTTCGGTGGGCACGCCGGTCATGGTGTACGACGAGATCGACGCAGGCGTTTCCGGGGCCGTCGCCGAGCGCATGGCCGAGGCGCTGGGCCGGGCCGCGAACCATCGGCAGATCCTCGTCGTGACCCACCACGGGCAGGTCGCGGCACGGGCGGCCGCCCACTTCCTGGTCGACAAGGCCACGTCGGACGGGCGTACCCTGGCATCGATCCGCCGCCTGGAGGGCGACGACCGGCTGGCCGAAATCGCCCGGATCATCGGCGGGCAGACCATCACGGAAGCCGTGCTGCGCCACGCCACCGAAATGCTGGGCCCGGCGTCGAAGGGCCCGGTGCAGCGCGGACTTCTGTAGATCCTTCCCGGTTCGACCCTTCGGCACTGCGGGCTTCGGGGCGAATGAGCCGCGGCCCCCGGGGCGACGAATCCCCCCGGGAGCCGCGTATTCGAAACAGCCGCCGCAATTCGGGCGGCGGCCGCGACGGGGCCCCTCGCGGAACCCCGGACCTCCTGGATACCGTCTTCCCCCGCGTCGTGCAAGGGGCGGCGCGCCTGGGCCCTTCCCGGCCCCCGGGCCGGGTGGCAGGCCGGATCCATGCGGCCGCCTCGTCAAGCGGGCGCAGGACGTCGGCGAGCACCTCTGGCACCTCCAGGGCCGCTCGTCTGAAAACGCCTTTCATCCGCGCCGCGCCGCCCGTGAACAAAACGTTCAGCCCAGGCAAGCCTTCCCGGTGCCAACCCGGCCAGAAACCAAGCGTGTTGGGCACTTGCGTCCCTGGCACGGCGCGTGCTTCAGGAAACCTGCGACCGGAGGCGCCGAGGAGGTCTGTCCGCAATGGCGAGTGCGATTCCACTCCACCCCACCCGCATCCATGGCAGTGCACGGCTCCATGTGTTGCTCCTCGGCGCCTCCGGCCTCCTTGCCCTGCTGGCGCCGGCCTCTGCGAGGGCCGCAGCCGCCCTCCCGGACGCCCCGGCGCCCGTGTCCGCCTTCCTGTCCGACGACCGGCGCCTGGTGGACTGGGTGCGGGACCATGATCCGTCGGTGGCCGCGGCGCGGGCCCGCGTGATGCAGGGCGCCGCGGACGTCGGGCGCGCGAAGGTGATCCCGAACCCGTCGGTGGGCTTCGACCTGTCGAACATCGCCGTGGGGCGCACCAACCCTTCGGGCCTCGGGTTCAGCGACATGGGGATCTACAGCGTGCAGTTGCAGCAGACCGTCGAGCTGGGCAAGCGCGGACCGAGGATCGACGCGGCCGGCCTGCGGCTGGACGAGGCCCGCCTGGGGTACCTCGACACGCTGGCGGGTCGCGTGGCCGAGGTCCGCGAAGCGCTGGCCAACGTCGCTCATCGGAAGGCCCGGCTGGACCTGCTGGAGCAGACGCGGGACGAAGCCCGCACCGTCGTGCAACTGGAAAAGCGTCGCCTGGAGCAGGGCGACCTTTCCGGGAACGATTTCGACCGGCTGGCCGTGGACCTGATGGGACTGGAAGCCGACGCGGTGCAGGCCCGGGCCGAGCATGCCTCGGCGCTGGCGGACTGCGCGGCGGCGCTGACGGCGCCCTGCGACCCGGGCACGTCCCCCGAGCCGCTGCTGGATGCGGCGGCGCCGTTGCCCGAGGACCCCGCGGATCCGGGCGCGCGCCTGCTGCTCCGGCCCGACGTCGAGGCGGTGCGACTGGAGCGTGACGCGGCAAGGCGGGATGCGGTTGGCGCCCTGCGCAAGGGCATCCCGGACCCGACATTCTCGGTGGGGTACACCCACGATCAGTTCACGGTCTCCGGGGACAACGCCAACAGCCTGATGGTGGGCGTGTCCTTTCCCTTGCCGGTCTTCGACCACGGCCAGCACGACGCGGCCAAGGCGCGGGGCGCGGCCCTGGAGCAGGAGGCGATGCGCGCCGTGCTGCTGCGGCAGGCGTCGGCGCTTGTGACGTCGCTGCGGGCCCGGAAGGCGGCGCTGGACGAAAGCCTGAAGGCGCTGGCCGACGACGCGATGCCGCGCTCGGCCCGCGTGCTGGACGGGACGGTGAAGGGCCTGCACCAGGGCCAGAACAGCATGACGGACCTGCTGCTGGCCCGGCGGACCCACACGACCCTGATCCTGAAGGTGGTCGATCTGAGGTACGAGGCGTTCCAGGTCCGCAACGACCTGCGTCGGGCCCTGGGGCTGGACGCGGACCTGGCGCGGGATGCCGGAACCGCGCCGTGAGGCGCGCCGATCGGAGGTGATCATGGATTCAACGCGGACCCCCTGGACCCGGAAGACCCTGGTGATCGTGGGCGCGATCGTGCTGAGCAGCCTGTCGGTGCTCGCTTCGACACGCTTCCATCGCGATCCCCCGCCCGCGCCCGCGGACGCTCCCGGCATGAAGGTCGGCAAGGCCGGCGTCGATCTGCTGCCGGAAGCGCCGCAGTGGAAGATGCTGCAGGTCGAGGAGGCCGTGATCGCCAAGGACCACTGGACCGACCCGGTTCCCGCGCGGGTCAAGATCAACGAGTCGCGCGCCACCAAGCTGGGCGCGCCTCTGGATGGGCGCGTGACCTCGGTCTACGTCGAACTGGGCGACAAGGTGAAGGCCGGGCAGCCGCTGTTCACCGTCGCCAGCCCCAACATCGCCGAACTGCGGGCGGAACTGGAAAAGGCGCAGGTGGACCTGGCGGTCGCGAAGTCGCAGTTGGACCGGGTGCAGGCCATGGTCGCGGCGAACTCGCTGCCCGCGAAGGAGGAGGTCGTCGCCCGGCAGCAGTTCCGGCAGGCCCAGGTGGCGCTGAAGCTGGCCGGGGCGAAGTTGAACGCGCTGCGGGTCACCAGCGGGACGGACAACGAGTTCACGGTCACGGCGCCGACGGACGGCGTGCTGGTGGAAAAGGACATCACCAGCGGCCAGGAGGTCGGGCCGGACAACGGCGGGCCGCTGGCCACCATCGCCGACCTGTCGTCGGTCTGGGTCGTCGCGGACCTGTTCGAGGCCGACGCCGTGGACATCCACGCGGGCGCGGTGGCGGAAATCACGAGCCCCTCGCTGCCCGACGTCCACCTCAGCGGCGTGGTCGAAATGGTGTCGTCCGTGGTGGACCCGGTCCGGCACACGGTCCCGATCCGGGTGCACCTGCAGAATGCCGAGGGCCTGCTGCGGCCGAACGTCTATGCCAACGTGAAGTTCGAAACGCACCCCCGCGCCGGCACGGTCGAAATCCCGGCGTCATCGCTGGTTTCCGACGGGCAGTCCCAGTCCGTGTTCGTGCAGGAGGACGCCGGTCGCTTCCGGCGGCGCGCGGTCGTGTCGGGATCGGCCCACGGCGGCATCGTCCCGATCTTCCAGGGCCTCAAGCCCGGCGACGCGGTGGTGACCGAAGGGGCGATCCTGCTGGACAACGAGATCGCACTGGCCGAGTAGGCCCCTCGCGGGTGGCAGGGGCCGTTCCCGGGACCCTGGCGGATCGTCGCCTGATTCGAGGAAGCCGAGATGCTCGACCGGCTCATCCGCTTCTCGCTGAAGACGCGCATCGCGGCGTTCGTGCTGGCGGTGGTGATCGCGGGCGGGGGGTACTACTCGTTTTCGCACCTGACGGTGGAGGCCTTCCCGGACCCCACCGACACCCAGGTCCAGGTGATCACCCTGTTCCCCGGGCAGCCGACCGAGGAGGTCGAGCGCCGCGTCAGCATCCCGCTGGAGCGCACCCTGAACGGGACGCCGGGGCTGCTGCGGTTGCGAAGCATCTCGCTGTTCGGGCTGTCGCTGGTCACCGCGACCTTCGACGACTCGACGGACATGTTCCGGGCGCGGCAGCAGGTTTCCGAGCGCCTGGGCCAGACCAGCCTGCCCCCGGACGTCCAGCCTTCGATGGGTCCCTTCGCCACGCCTATCGGCGAGGTGTACCGGTACACCCTCGACGGTCCGAACATCGACCCGATGACGCTGCGCACGCTGCAGGACTGGGTGGTCCGCCCGCGCATCCTGCAGGTGCCCGGGGTGGCCGACGTGGTGTCATATGGCGGCCTCATCAAGGAAATCCACGTCGAACCCGACCCGTCGCGCATGGCGTCGCTGGGCGTCGGGCTGGACAGCGTGTTCGCGGCGCTGAAGAAGGCCAGCGACAACGCGACCGGCGGATACGTGGAACGGGGCGCCGAGGCCTTCGTCATCCGCAGCCTGGGCATCTTCCGGGACGAGCACGACATCGAGGCCGTGCGGGTCGGCTTCCACGACGGCGTGGCCATCAAGCTGAAGGACGTCGCGGCCGTTTCCGTCGGCTATGCGCCGCGCCAGGGCGTCGTGACGCGGGAATCCAACGAGGACGCGATCCGGGGCATCGTGCTGATGCGCAAGGGCGAAAACCCGTCCGACGTCCTGGCCGGGCTTCGGGAGCGCGTCGGGTTGATCCAGGCGAACCTGCTGCCGCCCGGCGTCACGATCCATCCCTTCTACGACCGCACGGAACTGGTGGACACGACGGTCCGGACGGTGTTCCACAACCTGCTGGAAGGTGCCGGCCTGGTGGTGCTGGTTCTGCTGCTGTTCCTGCTGTCCTGGCGGGCGGCCTTGATCGTCGCGGTCACCATCCCGCTGTCGCTGCTGGCGTCGTTCGCCTACCTCCACATCCGCGGGATGTCGGCGAACCTGCTGTCGATGGGCGCCGTGGACTTCGGCATCATCGTGGACGGTGCGGTGATCCTGGTCGAGCACCTGTTCCACCGGATGGCCCATCCGAACCCGGACGAAGTGGCGAAGACCCCCGCCGAGCGCATCGCGCTGGCGGCTGCCGAGGTGTCGCGACCGACGCTTTTCTCGCTGTTGATCATCATCGCGGCCTACCTGCCGATCTTCGCGCTGCAGCGCGTCGAGGGGCGCATCTTCGGGCCCATGGCGAACACCGTGGTCAGCGCGCTGCTGGGGGCGCTGCTGGTGTCGTTCACGCTGGTGCCCGTTCTGAGCCTGTACGCGCTGCGTCATGCCAGGCCGCTGCGCGAATCGCCCCTGCTGCGCTGGGCCCGTCGTGCCTACGACCCCACCCTGGGGTTCGCGATGAAGAACCCCGGGGTGGTGGCGATCCTCGCGGTCGGGGCGCTGGTGTCCAGCCTGGTGCTGGTGCCGCGGATCGGCTCGGAGTTCCTGCCCGAGCTGAACGAGGGAGCGCTGTATGTCACGTTCACGCTGCCCCGGACCACCTCGCTGACCAGCGGCCGGCGGCTGGAACCCCGCCTGAAGGAGCTGATCCATCGGACCCCCGAGGTGACCGAGGTGCAGACGCAGTTGGGACGCCCGGAGGACGGCACCGACCCGAAGCTGGCGAACAACCTGGAGGTGTTCATCAAGCTGAAGCCGATGGACCAGTGGCGTCCGGCGTTCGGCAGCCTGGACGACCTGATCGCCGAGATGGACCGGAACCTGAAGGAGGTGCCGGGCATCGAGTACAACTTCAGCCAGCCGATCCGCGACAACGTCAACGAGAACATATCGGGCCAGCAGGGGCAGGTGGCGCTGAAGTTCTTCGGGGAGGACTTCACGATCCTGCAGGCGGCGGCGGAAAAGGCGAAGGACGTGCTGGCGGGCGTGCCGGGCGCCGCCGACGTCGCGATCCTGCGGGCGGGCGAGCTTCCCCAGTTGGCCCTGGTGCCCGACCGGGACGCCCTGGCGCGATACGATCTGGACCTTGCCGACGTGCAGGACTACGTGGAAACGGCGATGGCCGGCCACGTGGCATCCGAGGTCTGGGACGGCGAGAAGCGCTTCGACGTGACGGTGCGCCTGCCGGTATCGACCCGCGAGGACGTCGGCTCGATCCGCCGCCTGATGCTGCCGCTGAAGGACGGGGCGCTGATCCCGGTGTCGGCGGTGGCGGACGTCAGGATGAGCACGGGCCGTGCCGCGATTTCGCGCGAGGACGGCCGCCGGTACATCGGCGTGCGCATGAACGTGCGCAACCGGGACCTGGGATCCTTCGTCGAGGAGGCGCGGGCCAAGGTCGACGCGGCCGCGAAGATGCCTGCCGGGTACGAGACGGTCTGGGGAGGCGAGTTCGAAAACCAGCAGCGGGCGATGGCGCGGCTGCAACTG
>CAIOFV010000025.1 GCA_903857665.1 uncultured Myxococcales bacterium | reverse complement strand
ATGCTGCGTACCGCACAAAGGAATGCTGTCGTCGTCGCGGCCCTGGCACTGGTGCTGGCCGCGTGCGCGGGCGGAGGCGGCTCGGGGGGCGACGTCGCGGAGGGGGCCGACGCCACGACTGGTTCGGAAGTGACGCCGGCTTACGACGGCACGGTAATCACCGAACTCCCGTCGAACGCGACGGGCGCGTCACTGGGCAAGGGCTTCGTGACGTCGGCCGACATCGCGGCCGCGGACGGCGGGACCGTCACATCGTACGACCGGCGCCTGTCGGTGACGCTCGCCGCGGGCGCGCTATCCGCCGACGCCACCGTCACGGTCACGACGATCACCAACTCCGCGCCCGGCGGGCTCGGGCCGGCGTACCTGCTGGACATCGGCGGAATTTCGTTCACGGCGGCCACGATCACCGGCACCTTTGGTGCCATGGACCTGGAGGGGACGGCGCCCGAAGCGATCGAACTGGCGTCCCAGGGCGCGGACGGGACGTGGACGGTGGCCGGCGGCGCAACCGTGACCCCGAAGACGGACCCGTCCGGCAACCCGATCGGCGGCACGGTCAGCGCGCAGGTGACCCACTTCAGCCCCTGGGCCATGCTGGCCGGGTGGCAGCTCCAGCCGCTCGTCGCGGACGTGGCCACAGGCGAGAAGCTCCAGTTGTTCCTGATGAACTGCGAGGCGAATGCGGATCCGGCGGCGAACCCGGACACACTGATGCCCCAGTGCAGGCAGGAGGACCACGACTACCTGGCGATCACGATGACCCCTGCCGTGAATGGCAAGCAGGGCGGCGACTCCTCGGTCGGCACCGTGACCGTCGACCCGGCGAGCGGCACGATGCCCAACTCGATCACGTACACCGCGCCCGCCGCCGTGCCGTCGCCCGCCACCGTGGACGTCAGCGACACCCTGACGTTTCCCTACCTCAAGAACGTCGGCATCCTGGTCTCGCATGTGACGGTGCAGGGCCAGCCGCACGGCAAGATTCGCATCAACAGCTTCAATGCCTCCTACTCCGCCACCGACGACCGCGGCCAGGGGGACCTCCAGTACGACAACGGCCAGTTCAGCATGTACCTGGGCCTGTACTTCCAGCTGACCGGTCCGTCGTACGTGGATCGCGCGACGTGGGGCCTGGACAAGTCCGCGAACCTTGTCGTCAAGGGGTTCCTGTACCCGCAGGATGACCTGACCTACAGCGACCCCAGCGGGGGCGTCATCCGGTCCACGCTGGCGTGCCAGCCGCAGACGCTGTCGCTGCCGTGGTCCGACCACGACGTGCAGATGAACAGCAGCGTCACCCTGACGTACCGGCCCGGGTCCAAGGACTTCCTGCTGCACTTCTTCGGCGGTCCGCTGCGCAACTGCCACGAATCGCTGGTGAACTTCCCGGATGACCCGGACAGCCGCGAGGTGGATCACGACGACGACAAGGGGAGCTGGCTCGGCCCCGACCTGTCCGTGATCCTGCCCGCGGGGGCCGACCCGAACCGGCTGACGGGCACCTTCCACCTGGCGCTGAACCTCGGCGAGGGCATCCCCGCCGCGCCGGTGGGCGTGCGGGTCGAAGTGGACATCGACCTGCAGGGCACCTTCGCGAACGCGCAGCAAGAGCGTTCATGCCGAGCGAAGCGCCAGGCCCTCGACGTGCTGGAAATGACCATCGAGCGAGAACAGTTCGAGGCGGTGGCGCAGGCATACTTGCGCCACCAGAAGGTCGGTCAT
>CAIOFV010000024.1 GCA_903857665.1 uncultured Myxococcales bacterium | reverse complement strand
GCAGATCCTCGGGGCGGGGGGGTACTCGGCGAAGCCACCGACCCTGGAAGAGGTCCAGCGGTTCGACGGGATGGCTGCGCTGGCGACTGTTGAGCCGTACAAGCTGGCGCTTCAGGACGCGGACGAGCGGCAGCAGTTCTTCTTGAACCTGGACATCGGCTCAATCGAGTGGGACTGGCTGCCCCAGCTTCGAGCGCTGTCGTCATTGGTGGAGAACGATGCCATTCGCGCCGACGTCATAGCCAGCCTGGCCGACCTCGCCGCCCGCAGCCACGAACAGTTGATCCGGATACTTCGGTTCTGCACCAGCGACCGGAGTTCGACGGCCCTGGGCTTCCTGGTGGCGGATGCCTTGAACGCGGCGTTCCCGAACCTCCCTGGCGACGACGAGCGCATTTCCTCCGAGGAAGCACTCGTCGAGTGGGCCGTCGCGAAGGAGGCCGATTCCTGGGACGTCGATATCGTTGCGAATACCGTGGCGGTGCGGACGTTCCGCTTCTCGGTTGGCGAATTGCACCCTGACGTCCTTCCCATCTTGCTTTGGAAGGTGATCGGCGTTCTGCACGACCGGCTCAAGACCGAAACCGGCGACACCGCGGACCTGCTGGCCAAATACGAATGGGTCATGTCGGTTGCGAGAGGATTGTCGCCAGACCATTCGGCATCAACTCCTGCCTTGCGCCTGCTTGCAGCGAAGCGTGTACCGCGTGTGCCCCGCGACGGCGACACCGTCCTCGCCACGCCCGTCAGCACGCTTACCGAGCTTGACGCTGAGGTTCTTCGCCAGTTCGGCCTCCCCCTTTGGCCCTGCCTGCGCGCGTACCGGGACGGCGGCGACGTCTTGATCGTCAACGACGGCGTCGGCGCCGCGCTGTCTGTGGGCGTTCCATCAGGCCGCGATGGCGAGGCATTGCTCCTGCAAGGCGTCGACCTCATGCCCGGCGACTCGGCTCGTATCAAATCGCTTCCTGGCGCGGACGTCGTTCCTGTCACGTTTACGAAGTTCGACGCGCCTCGCCACGCTGCCGTGCAGATCGCATCGGCCCCACCATCCACTGCGGTCGTGAGGGACATCGACCGCGCGTTGGAACGCAAACGGATGCTGGCGCAGGCCCAGTACCGGAAAGAAATCGATCCGACAGGTATCGTCGTTGGGAGCAGCCCGCTGCTGCTGAAGATGTTCGAGGAGATTCACCACGCGAACGCGATCCGGCCGACCGACGGACGCACCGTGCCGGTCTTGATCCTCGGGGAGACCGGGGTAGGCAAGACCCACGTCGCGAAGTTGGTGCACCAGGCGAGCCTGCGCGGTGACCGGAAGTTTCTCGAAGTGTCGGCGAGCGGGTCCGGTGGTGACCCGAGCATCCAGCGCGGCGAATGGGTCGGGTACGGGAAAGACCACGGGATCGCGGGAGTCGATCGCATGGGGCGAAAGGGGCACTTGCTCGAGGTCGAGGGGGGAACGCTTTTCGTGGACGAGTTTGACGTCTTGTCGGCCGAACTCCAGACCGTATTCCTGTCCGTGATGGAGCGGCATCCGGTTCAGAAGATGGGGGGCGGCAGCGTGACGCCTGACGTTCGCTGCATCTTCGCGACGAACGTCGACATCGATGCTGCCGTCAAGGCGGGCCGCCTGCGTCGGGATCTGCTCGCGCGTGTCGGATCGAGGATCGCGATTCCGCCGCTCCGGGACCGCAGGGGAGACGTCATTGCCCTCGCGGTCCATTTCGCGACGCCTGCGGCCAAGACGCTGTCGCCGGGATGCAAGCTGGCCCTCCTCGCGCACGATTGGCCCGAGAACATCCGGGAGTTGCGCCGGGTGATCGAATCGGCGGTGGCACGGGCCGGGCAAGCAACGGAAATCGACCTCGAACACCTGGACGTTCTTCCGTCTGCCTTCGTCGATCGTGCTCGGAAGCTGCCGGTCGCAGACCGCGAACGCGAACTTTGGCGGCTCGCGGACGAACTTGCCAAGGCCGAGGGTTTCGAACAGGGCGAGGGCCTCCAGCGGCGCGCCGGCCAGATCGTCGGTGTGAGCGAATCTCGTGCTTCCCGGATGTACGACACGCACGTTCGCCCGACCGGAACTGCGTAGAGACCTGCTCGACCTGACGGATGGCGAAGTTGGTTCCTCGGTACTTGCCTTCCCAGTCCAGGGGCCTTGCGTGAACCCCATGTCCGTCTTGCCCCGAGTCCCTCTCTGCCTTCACCACGGAAAATGCACCTTCCCAACCTATTGATACTCCAAGGTTCCATTCTTGGCATGGTCCTGGCTCTTACCGATCGACGGCGGTCGGGGAACCGCGCCATTGAGGCGTGGCCCATCCTGCTGCACGAAAGAGGCGAGGGCCCCCATGGGTTGCAAGGACGGGCGGGACGACACGGTGGGGGAAGACCGCGCCAACACGACGAAATGCCTTGATTCCTCGCGCGATCAACGCCCTCATCAGGGCAGACGGCGGGCCAACGGTGGCGCCGCCCTGGAGCCGCGACCGGAGGCCCCGTGCCCCGCCGAAAGCCAGATCGACGCCGGGACGAAACGCATGTGCGATCTGCTGATCGACATGGCGTTCGCGAAGTTGATGAAGCAGGCGGGCACCGGGAAGGTCGCTGAGGAGCGATGACCATGACCGATGGCCTTGGTGAACAGCGTTGCGCCGTGTACGCGCGCTTCAGCTGCGACCGGCAGCGCGAAGCGAGCATCGAGGACCAGGTCCTCCGGTGCCGGCAGTACGTCGAGGCCCGCGGCGGGGCCGTGGACCCCTCGCTGGTCTTCACCGACTTCGCGATCTCGGGCGCGACGATGGACCGGCCCGGCTTCGAGGCCCTCCTGAAGCAGGTGCAGGCGAAGCAGCGCGGGGTGGACGTCCTGGTCGTCGAGGACCTATCCCGCCTGACGCGTGACTTCGCGGACGCCGGCACGCTGTTCAAGCAGTTGAAATACGCCGGGGTCCGGATGATGGGCGTGGGCGACGGGATCGACACCGACGGCCGGTCCGCGAAACTGATGTTCGGCGTGAAGGCGCTGATCAGCGACATGTACCGCGACGATCTGGCGGACAAGACGTTGCGCGGATTGAAGGGCCGCGTGCTGGCGGGGTTCTCGGCGGGCGGCCTCGCCTTCGGCTACCAGACGGTCGCGGAGACGACCCCGGACGGCCGGGCGGTTGGCAGCCGCCTCGAAATCCACGAGGAGCGGGCCGCGATCGTGCGCCGGATCTTCGACCTGTACCTGTCCGGGCGTTCCCTGGCCGTGATCGCGCAGACGCTCAACGACGAGAAGGTGCCCCAGCCGCGGGCAAAAACGCGGCACGCGTGTCGCGGGTGGGTCGCCGGAACGGTGCGGTCCATCCTCCACAACGACCGCTACACCGGGGCCTGGACCTACAACCAGCGGGAGTGGATCCGGGACCCGATGACGGGCAAGAAGCACCCCAGGATGCGGCCGGAGAAGGACATCATCCGGACGGACCATCCCGAACTGCGGATCGTGGACCCGGCGATGTGGCAGGCCGTCCAGGACAGGTTGACCGGGGTCCGGGACTACTACACCAAGTCCGCGGATGGTAGCCCGAAGGGCCGGGCGGTGCCGGGCCGGAAGACGACCTACCTCCTGAGCGGCCTACTGGTCTGCGAAGAATGCGGCGCCCCGCTGATCGTGGTCGGGACCACGCCGAAAACGCGCGCGTACCGGTGCGGGGACCACCTGAAACGCGGGACCTGCAAGAGCCTTGTAGCGCTGCGCGAAGGGGTGGCGAAGGAGCGGATCCTGAACGCGATCCTGGAAGAACTGGAGAAGCATGCGACGGCGGCCTACCTGAAGGATCGCGCGGAACGCAGGCGCAAGGAACTGGCGATCGAGATGTCCGGGGTGATCCGGGAGCGCACGAAGAAGCTCGAGGACCTGGAGAAGAAGATCGCCAACTTCATGGCCTTCATCGGGGCCGGGAACGGCACTGCATCGGTGGCCGCGATGCTCAAGGACCTGGAGCGGGAGGCCGCCCGGGAGCGGGCCGCGATCCGCAGGGCCCAGGCCGCGGAGGCGCCCGTCCAGGTTCCCACCGTCGAGGCGGCCCTGGCCGAACTTCAGAACCTCCAGGAATTGGTCGCTTCGGATCCGCTGGGGGGGAGGGAAGCCCTCCGGGCATGCCTGCGGGGCGGACGTATGTCCGTGAAACTAGACCGTTCTAGCAATCAGATATTGGTCCGCGGAGAGCTGATTCCGATGGGTTTTCGGGCGGAATTCCCCAATGATATCAAGAGGGGAAATCGTGTTTCTTGCAGTAGTAGCGGGGGCTGGATTTGAACCAGCGACCTTCGGGTTATGAGCCCGACGAGCTTCCGGACTGCTCCACCCCGCAGCCGACGGCCCACGGTCAAAGCCCGCGGGTCCGCGAAATGCTCGGCCATCATACTCGCCCGGGGCGGGGTGTCAAGCGTTCGATCGCGGGGAATTCGCTGGCGGCCGGCGAGCGGGAGGAACTTGCTGAAACAGCCGAACCGCCCGGTCATCACGGCGACCACGACCAGGAACAGGGAGTCGACGGCCGCGCCGACCCCGCGGCCGGCTCATCTCGCCCACGCCCGCTTTGCACCCCGGGAACCCGCGCGATATGATGAAATCTGGCGGCCTGCGAAGGCCGTGGCCGGGGAAGAGGAGGCGGGCATGGGCGGCGTTGCGTTGAAGGTGCCCCAGACAATCACGGTGAAGGTCGGCTCGGCGGAGTTCAGCGTGACGCGAGGGACGCGGGTGAAGGCGTTCCTGCGCCGCTACCTGCCGGAGGTCGAGCCGCAGTGCCTCGGTGCCATCGTGGGGAACCGCATCGCGGACCTGGAGGCGCCGATCGCGTCTTCGTGCGAACTGGTACCGTGCACGTACTCGTCGAAGGAAGGCGCCCGCATCTATCGCGCGACGTTGATGATGGTGCTGTACGAGGCGGCGGCGCGGAGGTTCCCGGGCGCGCACCTGAAGGTGGGGCAGGCCATCGGCGACGGGTACTATTTCAGCATGGCGAAGACGCCGATGCTGACGTCCGACGACATCGCGGCCATCGAGTTGGAGATGCACGAGATGGTTGCCCGGAAGGAGGCCATCGCGACGCTGCGCGTGCCGGCGTCGGAGGCCATCGAGGTCTTTGAATCGGAGGGGTCGCTGTCCAGCGCCGACACGGTGCGGGCGCGGCGGCGAGCGTGGGTGCGGCTGGTCACGATGGGCCATTACGTCGGGTTGTGGTTCCACCCGCTGCTGCCGACGACCGAGGGAATCCGGACGTTCCGGTTGCAGCCCTACGCCGACGGGATGCTGCTGCTGCTTCCGCCGGTGGGGCGGCCGGACGACACGCCGGAACCGTTGCGAAACCACCGAAGCCTGTTCGCGGCGTTCCGCGAGACGCGCGAGTGGAACCGCCGCGTCGGCGTGGAGACGGTGGCGGACCTGAACCGGGCGGTGGTGAAGGGCAGCATCGGCGAGGTGATGCGGGTTGCCGAGGCGCTGCACGAGCGGAAGATCACGTCGCTGGCGGACCAGGTGGTGGGCCTGAAGGGCTGCCGACTGGTGCTGGTGGCGGGCCCGTCGTCGTCGGGCAAGACGACTTTCGTCAAGCGCCTGCGGCTGCAACTGCTGGCGGTCGGCGTGCGGCCGAAGGAACTGTCGCTGGACAACTACTACGTGGACCGCGAGAAGACGCCGAAGGACGATCAGGGCGACTACGATTTCGAGTGCATCGAGGCCATCGACCTGGACCTGCTGAACGAGCACCTGGCGGCCATCCTGCGCGGCGAGGAGGTCTTGACGCCGCGGTACTCGTTCCCGAAGGGGATGCGTGACGCGAAGACCGTGCCGGTGCGCCTGGAGGCCGACGAGGTGCTGCTGATCGAGGGCATCCACGGGCTGAACCCGCGGCTGACGTCCTCCATCCCGGACGCGCAGAAGATGCGAATCTACATCAGCGCGCTGACGCAACTGTGCATCGACGATCACCACCGCATCTTCACGTCGGACTCGCGGCTGCTGCGGCGTATCGTTCGCGACCGGCTGTTCCGCGGGTACTCGGCGGCGCAGACGCTGCGGCAGTGGCCGAAGGTGCGCGCGGGCGAGGAGAAGTGGATCTTCCCGTTCCAGGACTGCGCCGACCGGATGTTCAACTCGACGCTGGTCTGCGAGGTCGCGGCGCTGAAGGTGTTCGCGGACCGGTTCCTGATGGAGGTGCCGGATGACGACCCGACGTTTGTCGAGGCGTCGCGGCTGCTGGAGTTCCTGAGCCTGTTCATTCCCGTGTTTGCGGACGACGTGCCGGCGACGTCCATCCTGCGCGAGTTCATGGGCGGCAGCGCGTTCGACTACTGAGCGGCCGCCCGGTGCCCCTGGACCCACGACCAGCCTGCGTCCAGCAGCGCGGCCAGCGGCAGGACCGCGACGGCGACCCCCTGCATCGCGTACCGGTGGCCGTAGAACGACGTCTTCCAGTCCCAGCAGCCGTAGATCGCGATGACGCCGACGAACGTCAGCAGGCAGAAGGCCGCCATCGGCCGGTCGCGCCGGAAAAGGAACGGCAGGCCGAGCAGCGACGGGACCGTGATGGACGACGTCGTCAGGAGGCCGAGATCGGGATCCAGGAACTGCTCGAGCACGTCCTGGAGCCACGTGGCGACGCTGATCGCCTGGCGGTCGGTTTCCAGCACCCAGCGGCTGCCGTCGAAGTGCATGATCCGGTCGTACGAGAAGACCAGGGGCGACCCGAAGAGGTGCTGGTTGTACCCCGCCAGCAGCAGGGCGACGAGGGCGCCACCCGCCAGGAAGGACCACAGCGTGCGCCAGCCGGCGCGGTGCGCCAGGAACAGGAAGCCGGGGAACGCGATGAAGATGAACAGCTTGGACCAGACCGCGAACCCGAACAGCAGGCCGGCCAGCAGGGCACGGGGCAGGGTCCACCGGCCGCCGGGTGCCGCGCCCGTCGGGAAGGCGAACAGGGCCCACAGGAACAGCGCGGTGGTCGTGGCGTCGGGCGAGAAGTTCCAGACGAAATGGGGAAGGTACGAAGCGAGCCCGGTCAACGCGGTCGCGGCGGCGGCGATGCCCGGGCGACACGTGCGCGACGCGACCAGGTACGCGGCCAGCAGGAACGAGAGAATCTGGGCGACGTTGAAAACCAGCGCGCCGCGCATCCCCAGCGTCGCGATGAAGGGCAGGGCGAGGACCGGCATCACGATCGGGTGTTTGGGAACCACGCGGCCGTCAATCGAAAGCGCCACGAAGTCGGAATGGCCACGCGGGTCGCCGGGGAGCTGGTTGGACAGGTCGAGATCGCCGTCCGCGAGCAGTGATCGCGCGGTCCAGTAGTAGTACGGGCAGTCGCCGCGCAGGTAGTCTCCGCCGTCGTAGCCTGTCAGGCAGACGCCGAGAAAGGCAAGCAGCGGCAGCGCCAGCGCGGCGAGGGCACCCAGGAAAGGCGGGTGGCGGAGCGGGGACATGGTTCTCCGTGGCGGGGCCGAAGCCCCGCCCTGCAGCGTCAAGCCTGGGCCTCGTGGATCAGGAGTACCAGCAGGAACAGGACTGCCGCGGGGGCGGCGACCAGCCAGGGGTATTCGGCAATGCGCGGCGCGCCGTCGGCAATCAGCGTGCCCAGGGAGGCGGCGGGGGCCTGGATGCCGAGCCCGAGGAACGACAGGAACGCCTCGTCCTTGATGCTGGCGGGCACCAGCAGCGTCGTCCAGGCCAGGATGGGGCGTCGGGCGTTCGGGATCAGGTGGGTGATCGCCAGGCGGACGGGGCCGCAGCCCTGGATGCGTGCCATCTCGGCCCACGGTGCGGTCCGCAGCGTTGCGACAAGCCCGCGCACGGTCCGCGCCATGCCCAGCCACTGGACGCAGGCAATCGCGATCAGCAGGTTGAAGGTCGACGGTCCGACCAGCGAGATCAGCAGGATCACCAGG
The DNA here is from genome assembly GCA_903857665.1 of uncultured Myxococcales bacterium. Lineage (GTDB taxonomy): Bacteria > Myxococcota_A > UBA9042 > DTJE01 > DTJE01 > CAIZWN01. Next base: position 5,282 of record CAIOFV010000024.1, on the reverse strand, counting down.
AAGACGTAAGGCAGGCCATACAGGACATCGACGACGCGCATCATCGCGGCGCCAATCCAGCCGCCCGCGAGTCCTGCGGTCGCGCCCCACGCGACGCCGATGGCGGCGGCTGCCAGCGCGGCCAGGGCGCCGATCATCAGCGAAAGGCGCAGGCCTGCGAGCAGGCGGACGAACGCGTCGCGCCCAAGGCCGTCGCTGCCAAGCAGGTGCGGGCGTGCCATCGGGGCGCCCTGGAACTCGGCCTGCGTCACGGCGCCGTCGCCGTCGACATCCATCGACGCCAGGGATGCGGGCGTCAACCGCAGGAAGCGGGAGGCGTCAACGACCTCGCGAAGGGCGCATGCCGCACCTGGGCATCCGTTGCGAAGGACTGCCAGCCACGCGGGCCAGGGCGCCAGCGCGGCCTGGAGCGCCGTCGTTGCGACCATCGCGTCGGCACCGCCGCCCTGCCACGCATCCGCCAGCACGCGCGAAAGCACCCGCGCAGCCGCAGCGACCGGCTCCAGTGCGGGACAATTGCGGGCGGAGCAGGCCAGGCGCCCCGATCCGGCGGGGTCCAGCAGGGCGAAGGCGTCCGGCCGACCGTCGAACGACGGATGTGCCTCGGGGACGTCGGCAAACCCGGGGGCCGAATACGGGAACGCGGTGTGCTGCTCCTCCGGAGAGAACCCCGCAATCGCGGGGGCGAACCACGGTCCGGCCACGGCCATCAGCGCCAACGCGGCGAGCAGGACGAGCGCGACGATTCTTCCGGATCGGTTCATCTGACCCCGTCTTCCCTGCGGCGCGCCTGGGAGCCGCGCCCTACAATGGCTCCGGAACCCGTTCTTCGGCGACCACGCGCGGATCCACGATCGGCATCAGCACCTCGGCGAGGGTGTTCAGGACGACCAGCAGCGCGCTGTACGCCAGGACCACGCCCATCACCATCGGGTGGTCGCGATTGATCGCGGCTCCGACCAGGTAGTGCGACACGCCGGGCAGGTTGAAGACGGTCTCGACGACAATCGATCCGGTCAGCAGGGCCGCGACGGCGGGCGGCAGGTAGCCCAGCATCGGGATCGCGGCATGGCGCAGGGCGTGGACCAGCAGGATGCGCCGGCCCCGCAGGCCGCGCGAGGCCAGCGAGACGGCGACCGGGCCCTGGAGGAAGTCGACCGCCCCGGCGCGGGTCATCCGCTGGAGGATGCTGGCGAGGATCAGGCCCAGCGTGGCGGCCGGCAGGAACAGCGAGGCCGTCGAACCGAAGCCGCTGACCGGGAAGATGGGGATGCGCAACGCGAACAGGTACAGCAGCAGCGGGCCGAGCACAATCGCCGGAACGCTGACGCCGGCCGTGGCCAGGACGGCCAGCATGCGGTCGGGCCATGCCCCGGCCCGCGCGGCGCCGATCAGGCCGAGCGGGATCCCCAGCAGCAGGGCGATCAGCAGCGCCGCGGCTCCGACCGCGGCCGAGATGGGAAGCCCCTGCGCGAGGTTCTCCCGGACGGTCCGCTCGCCGCGACTGGTGAACGTGACGCCCAGGTCCAGCGTCGCGATGGAGGCCATCGTGGACAGGTAGCGTCGAATCCCCGGGCGCTGGACCGCGGCGACCATCTGTCCGGCGCCGACGGTCTGCCCATCGTGCGCAAGGACGATCTGCACGTCGCCGCCTTGCCCCGCGACCAGCGGGCAGCCACCGGTCGCGCCGTCGATGTGGCCAGCCGGCGCCCCGGCGTCGATTTCGGTGCCGGTGGACGGGACGTCCCGCAGCACGCCGGCACACGGTGCCAGCAGCAGGTCGACGAGGCCCATCCTCGCGAGGTTGGCGGCCTCGACCTCCGGTTCCAGTCGCCGCTCCGCGGACGCCGGGCCGCCTGGGGCGTGCTCGATCAGCAGGAACGTGCCCGTGGCAATCGCCCACAGGGTCAGCAAAGCCGAGGCGATGGCCTTGGAGGCTCGGATCAGCATGGGGGGATTGTAGTACAGGTCATCGGGGAAGGTTCAGTGTCCGTCGTTCTTTGCCGGGCCCCCGCGCCGCAGCCGGATGCCCTCGCGTTCGCGCGTCGCGACGATGCCGCGAGGCAAATGCAGTTCCGCGCCCTTTGTGGCGCTGGAGGCGAGGCGAACCAGGGCGTCGACGTGCGTTCGGGACAGTGCGGCCGGCGCGCCGCACAGCGTTCGAAAGGCGGCCAGCATCACGTAGGGGGCCAGTGCCCCGTCCAGGCCCGCCAGCGCGTCGTGCGCGACCGCGACCCCGCGGTTGTCGGGGGGCACCGTCACGGCGGCGCCCGCCAGCCGTTCGACCAGCCCCTGCAGCCTCGCCGCGTCGTCGGCCAGCCCGCACAGCAGGGGCTCGATTCGCGGGTTCAGGCGGCGCAGCAGCGGCAGCAGGCGGGCGCGGACGCGGTTTCGCAGGTGCCGCTCGTCCCGGTTGGTCTCGTCCTCGTGGACCGGCAGTTTCGCGCGGCGGGCATACTGCCGCACCTCGGCGCGGGTCGCACACAGCAGCGGCCGGACGAAGCCGTCCCCGCGCGACGGATCAATCCCGGCCAGCCCCAGCGGCCCCGTCCCTCGAATCAACCTCATCAGGACCGTCTCCGCCTGGTCGGTCGCCGTGTGTCCCGTCGCGGTCACGCGGCACCGGGTGGTGGCCGCCATCTCGGCCAGCAACGGGTACCGAACCGCGCGCCCGGCCTCCTCGAGGGTCATCCCGTGCCGTCGAGCCTCGGCCCGGATGTCGGCCGTGCGGACCTGGGCCTCCATCCCGAGGGCCGTCGCGTGGGCCAGCACCGCGCGGGCATCGTCCGCCGAGGTGGCCCGCAGGCCGTGATCGACGTGTCCGATCACCAGCGATAGCGACAGCGCACCGCGGATTCGCGCCAGGCAATCGAGGAGGACCAGCGAGTCGGCGCCGCCCGACACGGCGACCAGCACTCGATCGCCGTCGTGCAGCAACCTGCGAAGTCGCACGTCTTCGAGCATGCGCGCGGCCAGGTCCTTGCGGCGCGGGGCCATCAGGGCGCCTGCCGGGTGTCAGGGGGCGGCGTCCGATCGGCCGGCGGCGTGGGCGTCGGCGGGGGCGGGGCCGGGCACAACGGGGCGACCAGCGTCTGGTTGAATCCGGCGAGCGCCCGAATCGCGATGGCGGCCACGCGCGCCGACGAGTCGAACAGCGGGGTCCCCTCCGGCAGCGCCCCGGGAACGATGCGCAGTTTTTCCAGCGGCGGTTCGGCCGGGGCGCCCATCACCGTGTGGGTGATCACCGCGTTGTCGCCGGCCGGCACCACGAAGAACAGGAACCGCCCGGGCTCGCAGGCCTCGGTGGGCGCTGTCGGGGCTGCCTTCTCCTTCGCGCACGCCGGGCACTCCAGCACCGCCAGCCCGACGTCCGCGACAATCTCGGCGACGCGCGCGGGACCCACCACGCCGCCCCCGCCGATCCGCGACGCCTCCAGCCGCCCCGCGCTCTCGGCCAGCACCTGGGAGGTCAGCACCCGGATCTTCCCGCCCCAGAGCGTACGCACCGCCTCGCCATGCTGCCACACCACCCACGAAGGGTCCTCGTGGTCGCCGGCGATCGGGGCCGCGGACATCAGCAGCAGTCGCTCGGATAGCCGCTCGCGCAGGGCTGCCTGGCCCTCGAACGTCAGCAGGGCCGCCGCGTCGGCGTCGTCCGCGAGCGCGGGGGCGGGCGCCAGGACGCCCAGGACCATCGCGAACACGGCAAGCACCGCCTTGACGAGAAGAACCGTTCTGGGGGGCGGACGGATCACCGGCTCAGGCTCCGCCACGCGGGAGGGGAAGGGAAACTACCGCGTGCCGGGCCCCGCGCTGGGCCCCGTGGCCGGGGTTGCACCACCGATTCCCACCGGAGCGCGCGACAGTCGGTCGATCGCACCCTGGGCCTCGGCCTGCAGGGCCCGGGTGGTCTCGGGGTCCAGCCGCGCCTGCGGGTCCTGGATGGTGCGCAGCACGCTGCCATACAACGACGTCGCCTGGGGAGCGGACCCCGCCATGTCCGCCGCACGCGCCGCGGCGATGACGATCTGGACCGGGGGATTGCCCTGCCGGAAGAACGGCTCCAGCAACTGGAGGGCCTCGGTCGGCTTCGCATTCCGCGTCAGGACACCGGCCAGCGAAACGGTCATCTGGGGATCCGGGCGGATGGCCAGCGCCGCGCGCAGGGCCTTCTCGGCCTCGGCCGGCTGGTTGGCGCCCATCAGGAGGTTGCCCATGCTGGCCAGGCTGTCCGCGTCCTTGGGGTCCAGCGCGATGGCCTTCTGGAACTCGGCGAAGGCATCCTGGTTCCGCTTCGCCGCGATCAGGGCCGAGCCCAGCCCGCGGTGCGCCGGACCCGAGTCCTCGCGAAGCTTTGCGGCCTCCTGGAACGCATCGAGCGCCTTGGCGGCATCCTGCATCTGCAGGGCGGTTTCGCCGCGGCCCATCTGGCCGAGGAACGAGAGCGGCGCGGGGGCCAGCGCCGCCGCAGCGTATTCGTCGTAGGCCTTCGCCGGGTCGGAGCGTCGCAGGATCATCGCCCGGCCGAGGTGGGCGCCGACGTTCTTGGGGTCTTGCGCCAGGGCCAGGTCGTACGCGGTCTTGGCGTCGTCGGCGTGGCCCTTCGAGAGGGCGAGGTGGCCTTCGACCGTCCTGTACGTCGCCGCGTTGTCCGGGTCGGCCGCCAGCAACTCGAGGTCGAAGCGGATGTCGTTCGTCGGCACCTGGGCGACGGCTTCCGGTTCGCTCGCGATCAGGAACAGGCGCGTCCGGGCCATCGCGACCTCGATCTCGCGCGTCGGCGCGATATCATGGGCTCGCGTGTAGCCGACCAGCGCCTGCCGGTACTGCGCGGTCGCGAAGAAGCTGTCGGCGACCTTCCGGTGCAGCGCCGCCGCTTCGTCTCGCTGGCGGTCGCCTTCCGACAACCGGAAGAACGAGGAGGAGACCAGCACCAGGATGAAGAGCCCGACCGCGATGATGGCGGCGCCGCCGAGACCCCGAGCCCATCCGGGCACCGCGACCTTCACGATCGTCTCGGTCACTTCGTTCGTCCCTTTCGTTTCTTCGGTTTCGGACATGCTCCCTCCTCCAGATCGAACCTGCAAAGCGCGCCGATTGTCCCCCGTCCCCGCCGTTTTGGCAAGCCGGCCGGCGAACTAGGGGCGCACGACTGAAAAGTCACCTGGTCGGCGCGGGAGCGCCGGCCAGGTGAGGCGGCCCCAAGACGGACGCGGGTGAGGAGGCGATCGTATCAAGGGCTTGACAGGTCGCCGAGCTTACGGCGATAATGGCCGTAAGTG
>CAIOFV010000023.1 GCA_903857665.1 uncultured Myxococcales bacterium | reverse complement strand
GCTTGTCTCCACCGAGTACAGCCTCGACAAAGGTCTCTTTCCCATTCAAGTTTCCGGTGAAAGTCTTCTGCCAAATCCCGATCGCTTTTCGATCGCGCTTTCCCCCGCGACTCCTGATGGGTGGCTTCTCGCATATGGGGGCGTTCGCGATCGGACAATCTCGGCAGTTCTTCTGGCCGATGGCTCGGTTCAAGCGCAGACCATTCTTGAGTCCACGGTTGTCTCTTTGGATGACCGTCGCTATGAGCCCGTTCTCGCCGTCGCGTCCGAGGGAGGTTACTGGATAGCTTGGAGTGACGAGCCCTTGGGATCCTCGGATCTAAACGTCGCCATCACCCGCGGCTCCCTCGTCAACAACACCCCGGTCTTCGACTCCACCGGCACCCTGCTCAACGTCGACACCGCCGGCGTCCAGCGCAGGCCCCGGCTGGCGACCGTTGGCTCCGGAGGCGTCGCCGCCTGGATCTCGGAACAGGCGGGCCCCTCGAACCGAGTGATCCTGCGGCGTCTGGACGCCAACGGGATACCCGTGGGTGACGAGGTGGCGGTGGACGAAGGTGCGGACGCTCTCCGGGACATCGCGCTGGCCCCGGTCGGCGGGGACAAGGTCGCCTGGGTGGCCGAGCGGGACGGTGGCGTCTTCCATGCCGGGATCCGGTCAGCCTCGGACCTGTCGCGGGTCGCCGACGTGGTCTTTCCCTCCTCGGAGATCGGCCGGCGGTACTCGCCCGACCTCGTGGCGTTCGAAAACGGTGCGCTGCTGGCGTCGGTGGGCGTCGCCGGCACCGAGGCCCGCGTGCGCGTGGCGACCCTCGAAGGCCACGCGATCCTCGGACCCGAGGTGCCCATCTTCACGCCGATTGAACGGGGTACGGCCTCGCCCACGTTGGCGCGGCTGGGTCCGTACTGGGCGGCCGTGGCCTGGTTCGACGGGCTCGGCGAGCACATCGTGGGCGTGTACCTGACCTTGACCGCACCGACCTGCATCCACGGTTCCGTCCTCTGTGCCCATGCCGATGCCCCCGAGGTGTGCGTCGGCTTCGGTCCCACAGGCTACGCGCCCCTTCCCGGTGCGACGGCCTGGTGTCTTTGAGGAGGCCACGGTGGAAACGACGAACTGCGCGTCTTCGGGTCGCCTTCCCTGTCCGATCCGCGTCCTGCCCCTTTGGACAACGGGTCTCGTGTTCCTCCTCGCCGCCGCCTGCACCACCTGTGGCGGAGGGTCTGCATCCGGTTCCGGGCCCGGATCCGGGGACTGCCTGCGCGACGACGACTGCGACGATCGCGTCGATTGCACCGAGGACGTCTGCGGGATGTCGGTGAACGGCGTGCGCCGGTGCGAGCATGTCCCGCGCACCGATCGATGTGCCTCCGGCAGCGAGTGCCTTGCCGCGTCGGCGCTGGGCGCCGGCTGCATCGAGAGGGTCGCGCTCTGGTGTGCGGGCCGTGGCGATGGGGACGCCTGCACCCCGGATGACGCCTGCGCGCAGGGGGCCGCCGCCTGTACGGGTGGCCGATGCACGTACGCCCGCAAGGAGTGCGCCGACGCGCTGTGCCTGACGTCCCGCGGGTGCAGCGCCGCCACGGGCCGGTGCGAATACGGGCCCGAACCCGACGGGACCGCCTGCGATTCCGACGGCCTGGCCTGCACGTCCGAGGAGTGCGTGGACGGCCAGTGCCAGACAACATCGAGTACCTGCGAGTGCACGCCCGATCGGGGCTGTGCGCCCCAGGCCGACAAATGCCATCTGGCTCCTCGATGCGTCGATGGCGCCTGCGTGTACGACCCGGTCGAGTGTCCGCCCGACGAATCCTGCCGCGCGTTCGCCTGCGTTCCGGCCACGGGCCAGTGCGCTGCACACCCGGTGCGCGAAGGCGAACCGTGCGATGACGGCCACGCCTGCACCGACGCCGATTCATGCAAGGCCGGCAGGTGCGTCGGCACCACCATGGACTGCAAGCCGGGTTCATGCCGGACCGCATCGTGCGTGGAGCCTGCCGGCTGCGTGTATGGCCTGCTGCCGGACGACGCGTCGTGCGATGATGGCAATCCATGCGACGGGCCCGACGCCTGCTCGGGCGGCGTGTGCCGGGCCGTCGGGCCGGCCCCGAACTGCGACGACGGGGATCCGTGCACCGCCGATGCCTGTCGTCCGGCGGACGGCGGGTGCGATCACGCGTTCATCCCCGACTGCTGCGGAAATGCCGTTCGCGAGTCGATGGAACGATGCGATCCTGGTCCCATCCCCGCCCCGCTTTGCCAGTCCTGCGGGTTCGCGACGGCGGACCTCGCGGGAACGGGCAGCGCGCCTGCGGTGTCCTGGTGGACGGCCGGGCGATACGGCCTGGTGGCCTGGGAGGATTGGAGCGACGGGGTGAGCTCCCTCGAGGTTCGGCCGCTCGGCGCCGATGGCCACCTGGGCGCGTCCGTGTCGTTGCCGGGGATCGCTCCCGGCTGCGATGGCCGCTTCCATCCCGCGCTGGGCACGCTGTCGGAGGGCCGGTTCCTGCTGGCCTTCTTCACGGCGGATGGCATCGGGCTTCGGCTCCTGGGCCCCGGTGGCGCGGTCCTCGGCCAGGCCCACATCGCCGAAGCGAACGCGGTGGGCGACATCCCGGGCCGGAAACTGGCGATCGGCACGATGGAGGGCGCCGCGCTGGTGGCCTGGCAGGTGTTCGACGAGGTGAACCTGACGCCCTTCGGAGTGGTCCGGGCCGCCTGGGTGATCACGGCGAACGACTCGCTTCTGGCGGCCTCGACCGCCACGCTGGGCGGCGATTCGACCCGGTCCGAGTCCAGCCGGCTCGGCACCGTCTGCATGGGGAAGGACGGCGCGCTGCTGACCCTGGGCTTCCGGGGCGCGGGCCGGACGGTCCAGCAGGTCGTGTTCCATGGCACGGATGGCAAGGTTCTTGCCCCGCGTGGCCTCGCCGACTTCGCCGAGGATCTGCCCATGCCGCCCGTCTGCGCCGCGACCCCCGACGACGGGTTTCTGGCGGCGGTCCTGAGACCCTTGAAGAACGGTGAGTTGCAGGGGTTCGACGTGTCGGCCCTCGCGCTGGATGCCACGGGAACCCCGGTCGGGACGCCCTGGTCGCTGGTCCAGTCGCTGATCGTCCCCGGAGCGCCGGTTGAACTTGTATATCCGGCTATTTCGGCCCTCGAACGCTGGGGCGAGGGCTACCTTTACGTGACGACCTGGGTCCGGGGCGATTCCATGTCCGCCATCGCGAGCCTGGGGCTGCGAGCCATCGCCACGTCCGGCATCCCGGGTTCCGCCGGCGTGCCCCAGCCCGTCGATGGCGCGTCGGACGGCTTCACGGAGGGCCTGGACGTGACGACGGGCCCCGATGGTGCGATCCTGTTGGCGTGGCACCGTCTGGAACTGGCCGACAAAATGATGCCTCCGGGTGTCATCAAGGCGCGGTTCCTGGCGCCTCCTTGAGCACGGAGGGGCATGCGTGTGCCCCGGGAGACCGATCATGAAACTGACCTTCATCGGCCACGCCTGCTTCCGGGTGGAGTCCGACACGGGGCTGCGGATCCTGGTGGATCCGTACCTGCCGGGCGCCTTCGGGGGCAAGATGGGCCTGAAACCCTACCTGGAACCCGTGGACATCGTTGTATCGACCCACGAGCACCTGGATCACAACCACGTCGATCCGGCGTTCGGGACCCCCAAGGTCGTCAAGGCCGCGGCCAAGGTCCACGGCATCGAGTTCCGCGGCGTTCGGCTGCCCCACGACGACGAGGAAGGGATGCGCCGGGGCTGGGTGACCGGTTTCCGGTTCGAGGTGGACGGCGTGTCCGTGCTGCATCCCGGCGACCTCGGTCGTCCGCCGAATCCCGAAGAAATCGCGTCGCTGGGGCCGGTGGACGTGCTGCTGCTGCCGGTGGGCGGGACGTTCACGATGGGACCCGCACAAGCCGTGCAGGCGGTCGAAGCCCTGCGCCCCCGCATCGTGGTCCCGATGCACTACCGCTGGCCCACCGTGGACCTGCCGCTGCTGCCGGTCGAAGACTTCCTGGTGCTGGCGAACGCGAAGCACTGGGGGGTGGAGCGCCTATCGATCCAGCCGGTGGCGATCCACCCCGCGAACCTGCCCGCGGCCACCCGGGTGTACGTGCTGTCGCCGACGCATTAGGTCGGCCCGAGGCGACTCCGGGCGCGGGCGGGGATCGGCCCTGAGGCGTGGCGGAGCGGCCGCGCGGTTCACGCCGCCGGATCCTGCGGCGGCAGATGCGCGATGTACGGCAGGTTGCGGAACCGCTGCTCGAAGTCCAGCCCGTACCCGACCACGAACCGGTCGTCGATCGTGAAGCCCACGTAGTCCAGCGGAACGGCCTTCCGGGTGTTCGACGGCTTGTGCAGCAGCGTGCAGATCCGCACCGACCTCGGCTGGCGCGAAACGAAGGTTTCCCGCAGGAAGGACAGCGTCAGGCCCGTGTCCACGATGTCCTCGACCACCAGCACGTCCCTGTCCACGATGGGCCTGGACAGGTCCTGGGTGATCTGCACGACGCCGCTGGACAGGGTGGCATCGCCGTACGACGACAGGCCCAGGAAGTCCATGGACAGCGGCAGGTCGATGTGGCGCACCAGGTCCGACAGGAACAGCACCGCGCCCTTCAGCACGCCGACGACCACCAGGTCCCTGCCCTGGTAGTCCCGCGTGATCTGCGCGCCCAGCTCCCGGATGCGCGCCTGCAGGTCGGCTTCGGGAATCAGCACCTCGAACCGGTCGGCGCCCTGCATGTCGATCCCCCCGCACGAGAGCCAGTCCGGCCCCTACCGCAGCGCGTTGTTCAGCACCTCGCCCAGGCCGCCCGCGCCGGGCACGATGTAGTCGTGTGCGTCCAGCCCCTTTTCGCGGTCCCAGTGCTCGCCGGGCGTTGCCGCCAGCACGTCGGCCGGGGACAGGCCGCGGTCCACGCGCCAGCAATAGACCTCCAGCTCCGGCGCGTCGGCCGCCACCCGCCGCAGGAATTCGGGCGTGACGATCAGGTTCAGGCTGATCCACCGCGCCGGCGTGCCTTCGCCGTTCTCGCGGTACCAGCGGACGACTTCCGACAGCGACGAACCGGTGGCGCCCATCGGGTCCGGGAACAGCAGGATCTTGCCTTCCGTGGGCCCGCCGACCTTGGTGCCGGAAATGGCAGCGCCCGTCACCGCGCCCGCCTCGTCGGTGGTGCGGTTCATGATGATGTGGTCCTGGCGCACGCCGGACGGGTCCAGCACCGTGGACAGCAGCTCGAAGCACACCAGCGACGGCTTGATGCCGGCCCGCGCGATATCGACCGTCACCACCTCCGTGATCGGGTCCAGCATCTCGGCGCGGTACTCGGCCCCCATGCGGGTGCGCACGGCGCGGACCTTCTTCGGGAAGCAGTCGTTGATGCACGCCCGCACCAGGCCGTCGTACAGCGACTGCAGCAGCCAGTTCAGCCGGGGCTGCATCGTGGACGGCATGCACAATTCGGCCAGCAGCGTCCGCATGTACGGGTCGTCCAGCACGTGGACCGTCGAGCCGTACCGGTGGTCGATTTCGCGATGGAAGCCGCTCATTCCAGATTCCCCGCATGGGCACGCCGGAATCGTCGTAGCAGACGGTCGCCGAAAATTCAATCTTGACCAACCCAGGAGTTTGGTTATCATTCCGACTCGTTTGGGGCACCGGGAGGATGGAAACCATGACCAAGTCCGAACTGATTGAAGCGGTAGCGAAGCGCAGCGAAATCACCCTGGACCGCGCGGCCATCGTCGTCAACGCGGTCTTCGAGCAGATGATCGACGCGATGAAGCGTGGCGAGCGGATCGAAATCCGCAATTTCGGCAACTTCACCGTGAAGGATTACGAGGGCTACGAGGGGCGCAACCCCAAGACCGGCGAAAAGGTCACCGTTCCGCCGAAGCGCCTTCCGTTCTTCAAGGCCGGCCTGGGCCTCCGCCAGACGATCAACGTCCGCGCGAAGCGCTAGGGTCCCCTCTCCAGCACCATGTCGATCGCGATCGTGCGAGCCTTGTCGCGCAGCGCGTCCAGGCTCCCGTCGTTGTCCAGCACCACCGTGGCCGCGGCCCGCCGCTGGTCGTCGGTGACCTGCGCCGCCATGCGCGCCCGCACCGCGGGTTCGTCCATCCCGTCCCGCGCCACGACCCGCCGCACCCGGTCACCCTCTGGCGCGATGACGGCCACCAGCCCGTCCAGGCCTTCCAGCAGCCCGGCTTCCAGGATCAGGGCCGCCTCGACCACCGCGACCCGGCATCCGGCCTGGGCCAGCACGGACAGCCTGTACCCCACCTCGCGCAGCACCTCGCCGTGGGTCAGGGCCTCCAGGCGCTGACGCTTCGCGGGGTCCGCGAACACGATGGCGGCCAGCGCGGACCTGTCCACCGACCCGTCGGCGGCCAGGATGCCTGGGCCGAACCACGCGACGACCGCGGTCATCGCCGAGCCACCCGGGCGCATGTGGTCGCGGGACACCTGGTCGGCGTCCACCACCGGGATCCCCAGCGCGCGCCACGTCCTGGCGACCTCGGACTTGCCCGCACCGATCCCCCCGGTCAGTCCCCAGAGCCGCATGTTTTCGGGTTTCACCAGCATGAGGCCGGTATGCCGCGGGCCGGGACGGAAGTCAACGGGCGCGTCCGTTGGATGCCCCCGAGGCGACTCCGTCTCCGGCGAGAGTTTCCTTCGGAAACCCGTCGCCTGCGCCTGCGTGCTCGGGGGAGAACGCCCGTTCCGAAGGTATGGACGAGGCTTCGCGGTCGTCCTATGCTCCGCCGCGATCCTGGGAACGGCGCAGGGCCGCCTCGCATCGGCCCGCGGGAGGTGGGAATCATGAAGGGAACGCGGTGGATCCGCGTGGCGGTCGTGGCGGCCGTCCTGCTGGGGTCGATGCCGGCATACGCCTGGCGGTTCGACCTGGGCGAAAACACGAACCTGAACGTTGCGGCCCTGATCCAGTTCCAGGCGCAGTTCCAGCAGAACGCGGCGCCCGACAAGACCGACTACAGCAAGGACTTCTTCCTGCGCCGGGTGCGCTTCCTGCTGTGGGGCGACGTCTGGAAGGGCATCTCGTTCTTCCTGGACAGCGAGCAGCCGAACTTCGGCAAGGGCGGCACCTGGGACGTGTCGATGTTCATTTCCGACGCGTTCGTCACGTTCAAGGTCGTGGACCAGTTCATGGTGGACGCCGGCATGATGCTGCTGCCGTTCTCCCGCCACGGCTTCCAGAGCGCCCCGGGCCTCAACGGCCTGGACTTCCACCTGGGCCTCCTGAAGTACGTCGATGGCTCCAACAAGAACCTGCGGGACGCCGGCATCCAGCTGCGCGGGTACGTGTTCGATCGCAAGCTGCAGTACCGGGTGGGCGTGTTCAACGGCGCGCAGGGCCAGTCGCTGCAGAAGGACTCCGTCGGGGCCGCCGTGAAGGACGTCGCCGGCAAGACGGCCCTGATGTCGAACCCCGAGGATTGGCCGCGGTTCGCCGGTCACCTGCGGTACAACATCCTGGGCACGGAAACGGAATTCTTCGCCAAGGGGATCACCTTCGGCCAGTCGCCCACGCTGTCCATCGGGGTGGGCTTCGACTACCAGGTCGCCGCCGTGATGAAGACCGCGACCGTGCTGAACAAGGACCTGTCGGTGAAGACCCCAGGCACGCTGACGCATTCCCTGGGCCTCACCGGGGACGTGTTCGTGGACGTGCCGTTCGGTGCTGACAAGCAGCACGAAATCGTGTTCATGGCCGGGCTCTTCTACTACGACCACGGCTTCGAACTGGCATACGACAAGGCCAAGAACGCGACGCTGGTGCACGCGAAGAACTCGGGGGTCGGGTTCCTCAGCGAGCTGGGCTACCGGTACACGTTCATCGAGCCCGTGCTGACGGTCGACTATTTCAGCAGCAGGCAGGCGGCGCAGGACCTGCTGGTGGTGAAGGGCGGGCTGAACTTCTGGATCCGGAACGCCGCCGTCAACGTCAAGACCGAGTTCGGCGCCCAGAAGACCGGGAATCTCGCCAGCGCCCCGTGGATCAAGTGCTTCACCACGCAGGCGCAACTGTTCTTCTAGGCGTCCGGGCCTCCATCATTCTGGTCGGTCGGCGGCCCGTATGATGGGAACGCTTCCCGGGTGCCCCGAGGGACGCCCCTCCCCGAACCGCAGACATGCATGATTACAGTGACATGCGGGTGTGACCCGTCACGGCGCGGTTGCTGCATTTCCATCCCGCGGCCGGCGGGAGATGCCAATGACCGTGCGATGCTTCCTCGTGATCGTCTTCCAGGTCCCCCTGGTGCTGCTTCCGGCGTCCGGCTGCGCGCCGAACGGGGGGCAGGGCAGGCGGGGTTCCTCCGCGCTGTCCGGGTTCGATGAACCGGCCATGGTGGCCTGGCGGGACTCCGCGAAGAGGGCCCCGACCGGGCTCGTCGCGGGTTCCACGTTCCTTCGCGCGGCGCACGGGGACGCGCGTCCCGTCCGGATGGCCGTCTTCGGCGACGGTCACGCCAGCACGAAGATCCTGCGGCATATCGCCGTGGCCGCCCGCGATTCGTCGGTCGATCTGGCGGTCATCGTGGGCGACGCGGTCGGGGTGTCGAACGAGGGCCAGTTCGTGAGGTTCCTGGAGGCCGTCCTGCCCCTTGTCCGGGTGGTTCCCCTGTGGCCGGTGATCGGGAACCACGATCGCGGGCCCGCGTATTTCCAGACGTTCATGCGGCCCGATGCGCCTTCTTCCGGGCAGGCCGAAGCCTGGTATTCCATTCGGTGGGGCAGCGTCTGGATGGCGATGCTCGACACGGACGACCTCGTGAAGGCCGGCGAGACCGGGATCGAAACGCCGGAGGTCGCCTGGCTCCGCGCGGGGCTGGCGTCACCGGAGGCCCGGACCGCGGACTGGCGGCTGCTCTTCGTCCACCAGCCCCCGTACTCCCTGGGCTGGGACCCGTGCATCCGGGGATACCACGGGGAGGCGGGGCTTCGGCGCGTGCTGCTGCCCCTGGCATCCCAGGCCGGCGTGTCGGTAGTGTTCAGCGGCCACGTCCACGGGTACGAACGGGGCCAGGTCGATGGCATGACCCTGATCGTCACCGGGGGCGCCGGCGGCACCCTGGACCATTCCTGCAGGGCACCGGAGGGCTTCCCCAGCCCCTGGCTCACGCGCTACCAGAACCACTGGGTGCTTGTCGAAGCCGGTCCGGGGGCCCTCGTCATCGAGGCGATCGGGCTGGACGGAGTGGCGTTCGATCGCGTGGAGATCCCGGCCGGCCCCCCCCGGACGGAGTGGGTGGCGACCCGGGAGAGCGGCAGCCTGTGAGGGCCCGGTGCCCGAAGCGTCAGGGCCGCACTTCGCGGCCGGTGGTCAGGACGCCGTCCCGGGCCAACCGCAGGGCCTCCTGCACCAGCGTGGCCTGGTCCAGTTCCACCAGGCCGAACGCCCAGGCCCACAGCATGCCCCGGAGGCTGCCGATCAGCGCGTGCGCCGCCACCAGCGGGTTGCACGGCCGGACGATGCCCAGCCGGATGCCGTCCTCGAGGGAGTCCGCCACCCACTGGCCCAGGCGGCCGTAGAAGTCCGCCAGCTTGACGCCGGCCTCCTCGTCCAGGCCTGCGGCCTCGGCGAACAGCACGCGGACGCTGCGCGGGTCGGCCAGCATCAGGGTGGCCAGGCGCTCGGCATTGCCCCGCAACTGCGCCAGCACCGCGCCCTCGTCCCAGGGATCGGGCACCTCGATGGCCCGGATCTGTTCGTGGATCCGGCGGAAGATGTCGTCCAGAACGGCGTCGAACACCGCGCGCTTGCTGGTGAAATACAGGTAGAACGTCCCGCGGGCGATGCCGGATTCCTGGATGATGTCCGCCACCCCGGCGCGGTAGTAGCCCTTTTCTGCGAACACCTTGCGCGCGGCATCGACGATCTGCCCGCGGCGATCGGCCTTCGACAGGCTGGTCGTTGCCATGGCCCTACCTCCGGCACCGGGGAAACGGGCTGTGCACCCAGGTCGTGCTGCACATCGCCACTACCCAAGAACGGGTGGGTCGTCAAGCGATCTTGCGGCGGCGGGGGTCCGTGGGAGGGGTCCCCCGGGAGGGCAGGGGCGGCACCAGCGACAGCAGGCGCTGGACCAGCTTCGAGCGCGCCTCGTGGGACAGCGTGGCCAGCGAAGGCCGACGCTCGGGCCGCGGGGCCTGCCGCCGCCGGCTCGCGCGGTCGCGCACCTCGAACACGAAATCCTGGATCACCCGATCGTCCAGCGGGTCCCCGTTCAGGGCCAGCGTCAGGGACGGCAGGCCGACATCCTGGTCCGCGTGCAGGAAGTGCGATTCCGCGATCTTGTTCGGCATGCACTCCAGCGGGCCCACGCTGACCACCCCGTCGATCGAGCCGTCCAGGAACTCGTGGATCGGGCCACCCACCGTGAGGATCGCCTCGCCCAGCAGATCCTCGGACACGTAGCGCCTCCCGGCCCGTATCGCGTCCCGCACGCGGGTCCGGCGCTCCCAGCCCAGCGCGGTCGCCACGTCGCCGTACAGGCGGTCCAGCACGGCTTCCTGCAGCGCGCTGCTGACGTGGATCTCCACCGGGTTCTCGCCCGGCACCAGGCGGTCCATGCGCATGCGCTTCTTGCGGGTCCAGGACGTGTACTCGATCCACTCGTTGAACGGCGCCAGCCGGGCCCGGACGCCGGCCTTCTCCAGCCGCTCGATGACGAAGTCGTTGGCGAACGGGTCCAGCCGCACGTAGATCTCGCCCACCACCGCCACGGTCGGGATCCAGCGGTCCTCCTTCAGGGCCGCCAGTTCGCGTGCGGCCCCGTCCACCACCTCGCGGATGCCGTACATCCCGCGGGCCGCTTCGCGGAGCGTCCGGGGCAGGTCGCCGGCCCGCGGGTGCTCCAGCAGGCCCAGCAATTCCTGGTAGCGGCGGTCGAACACCTCCCGGGCGGCCCCGGGCACCTTTTCGACCGGGCGCACGTCATGCAGCGCCGCCAGCAGCAGGTCGGCGGCCACCATCCCGAACCACAGGCGCAGCTGGAAGTCGGTCGGAAGCCCGGCGAAGTAGTCCGTGTCCTCGGGCGACACGATGCGCACGCGGTCCTTCCAGCCGGCCTGCTCGAACGCGATCTTGTGCAGCAGGTTGTACACGCCGAACCGGCAGGGCCCGGTGGCCGACGGCATCAGCAGCGCGAACGTCTCCTCGCTGTCGCGTTCCGGCTCCAGGCGCTGCAGCACGCTGCCCAGCGTCAGCGTCATGGGCAGGCACTCCTTGCCTGACGTGTGGCGGCGGCCCAGCTCCAGGGCCTCCCGGTCCGGCATCGGCAGCACCTCGGCGCGCAGGCCTTCCGACCGCAGCATCGCGGCCGTGACGGGCGCCGCAGCCCCCATCGGGTTGATCAGCAGGATGTCGCCCCTCAGGCGGGTCGCGGCCAGGTCCTGCTTCTCCAGTTCCATGGCGCGAAAACTCTTGCGGGCGCGACCGTTCCGCTCGTGCAACGTCGTTCGCAGGTCGGCCTGCACGCAATGCAGGAAGGCCTCGATGCGCGTGGCCGTCCCCGCGTCGCCCGAATGCCCGTCGGTCTCGATCACCGCGAACGGCTTGTTCTGCATCACGTAGGCGTTGAAATGCAGGTTGAAGCTGTCCGGCCCGCACGAGTAGTTCGAGCAGAACACGCTGTACACGCCATCGGCGCGCCGGATCTGGTGCGCGGCCCGCAGGTTCGCCTGGCCATAGTGCCAGTACACGTCCTGGAACACCGGGACGCCGGCTTCCAGCGGGTAGCAGTCCACGGGGATCGCCATCGCGCCCTGCTTCCGCAGCAGCGCCGGCACGTTCGAGTTCAGCACGTCGTTGTACAGGGTATAGGCCCGGCCCAGAACCACGACCGGGACCACGGAACGCTCCTTCGAAAACGCCAGCGCCCTCCGGCCGATAGCCAGGCACTCCCGGTCGAACGCGACCTGGGCGTCCCTGGCCGCCTGCCACGCATCCTCCCAGCGTCCTTCGGCGCCCAGCTCGCGGGCCATCGCGCGGCACCCGTCCTTGAAGTCCGCCGCGTCCAGCCCCTCCCCGGACATCCGGATCACCGGCGCCACCAGGCGGGTCGCCCGCTCCTCCCTAAAGAACGCCTCGCGGATGACGCCGGGCGCGGCCTGGACCACCGGGCAGGACACCGAGTTGGTTTCCTTCCCCTGGTGCGGCAGGTCCACCACCATCGGGACCAGCAGGATGTCGGGGTGCTCCTCGAGCATCGCCCGGACCACGCCGTGGAACAGTTGCATCGGTGCGCACCAGGGGACGTTGGCCTGCTCGATCCCGCGCCGCAGCGTGTCGTGATCGGCGTCCCGGTGCACCCGGACGTCCAGGCCCAGGCGGTCCACGAAGGTGGCGAAGAACGGGATCAGGCCCTTCAGCGTGAACTCGTCCGTCAGCGCCACGACGGGCCTTTCTCCCCGCCAGGTCACTCCCCCTTCCCCTCGCAGGCCCTCCAGGATGCGCACCACGGCCGCCTCGCGCTCGCGGAACGGATCGGGCGCGCCGTCCGGCAGCTTCTTCTGGCGGGTCCCGCGGTCGTACATCGAGCAGTTGCCGCCCCAGGTGAACCGGCTCCTGCCGCCGTCCACCGCGATGTCCAGCCGGTCGATCCGGCAGTGGTTGCCGCTGCCTCCGCACCCCTTCGTCGATGGGCAGACGAAGGTGTCGCGGGACACGACTTGAACGTCCAGGAAGCGCGCCAACGCCAGCGGCTCGCCGTTCTGGACGCCGTCCCGCATCGCCAGCAGGGCGATCCCCAGGGCGCCGACCGTGCCTGGATCAGGCGGCACCACCACCGTCTGCCCGGTGTGGCGAGCCACCGCGGCGGCCAGGGCGTCCGACAGGAAGGGCATGCCCTGGCAGAAAATTCGGCGACCGATCGACCGCGACCCCTTCACGCGCTTGACGTAGTTCTGGACCACCGAGTCGTACAGGCCGGCCAGGATCGCGTCGCGGGGCTGTCCTGCCGACACCGCCTGGTCGATCAGTTCGGCCATGAACACCGAGCAGTGCTGCCCCAGCGACACTCCATGGTCGGACTGCAGGGCCAGCCGTCCCAGCGACGCGACGTCGTCCACGCCTTCGAACTTGCGCCCCTGCTCCTCGATGAAGGACCCGGTGCCGGCGCTGCACGCCTCGTTCATCGCGGCATCGACCACGCGCCCGTGGTCCAGCCGGATGTACTTCGCGTCCTGCCCGCCGATCTCGAAGATGGTATCGACGTCCGGGTCGTGGTACAGGGCGCCCTCCGCATGGGCGGCGATCTCGTTCAGCACGAACACGCGGTCCGCGCCGAAGCAGGCGGACAGCAGCGACCCGACGATCTCGCGGCCCGACCCCGTCGCGGCGACGCCCCGGACGTTCAGCAGGCTGCCCGTTTCGTGCAGCAGCGCGGCGACCAGGCCCTTGGCGGCCCCGACCGGGTCGCCCAGCGTCTTGTGCCACGCCTGCCAGACGGGTTCGCGTGTCTGCACGTCCAGCGCCACCGCCTTCGAGCCGGTGCTGCCGATGTCGAACCCCACCACGACGTCGCGGGGGCTGTCGCTTTCGACCCGCGGCGGCGCGGTCATCCGCACCACGCGGGGCAGGGCCTCCTTCAGGTCCGCGAACGTTTCGAACGGGCGGGCTTCGCGCCGGGCCAGCAGGCGTTCCGCAGGGACCACCGTTCCCGCCTGCCGGGCCAGCACCGCCGCGCCGAACGCCTCCAGGAACAGATCCTGATCCGGGTTCCCGTCGATCATCCGCATCCCGTTGACGCGGGCCTGTTTGGCGATGCGATGGCGGATCCGGCCGGAGCGGGTCACGCCGCCGATCAGCAGCAGGTCGCGCGGCGATTCGCCCGGGCGTACCAGCACCAGCACGTTTTCGCAGACGGCGTCATACAGGCCGGCCAGGATGCGGTCCCGGTCCTCGCCGCGGTTGGCCAGGTGTGTCATGTCGGTCTTCAGGATGACCGGGCAGCGGCCCGACAGCGGGCTCGGATTCTGGACGTCCTCGCACAGGGAATCGGCCTCGGCCAGCGACAGGCCGAAGCGCTCCACCAGCTGGCGCAGGAAGTTGCCGGTGCCCTGCGAGCACCGCGAGTTTTCGCGCAGGTGCCGCACCCGGTGGTCCACCACCTCGGCGACGAAGAACCCCTGGCTGCCGATGGACACCACCGTCGCGTCGGCCAGCGCAGGGTACAGCAGATGCAGGCCCGCCGCCACCACGGCCTTTCCCGGGACCCGCCCCAGTTCCAGCGCAGAGGCCATCCGGCCGGTCGCCGCGGCCCCGTCGATCCGGTCCCAGTCCAGGTCCGGCAGCAGCCGTGCCAGCGAGGCCGCCGGGTCCTTCCCGTGGTCGATCCTCCAGGTCCGTCCGGGTCGGGCCACCCCGTTCTCGACCCGGACCTCGGCCACCTTCACCCGCTCGGCCCCCAGGTCCAGGCCAAGGAATCGTGCGTCGCTCATCAACGGACCTCCATGCGGGTCGACCCCGTCCCATCGATGGGACCCGCGCCCGACCGCGAATGCATTATCGATAGAATGACGTGTCAGTCTAGCCTGCGCGTGCCGGAGGTCAAGGGCGGGAGCCTCCGCCTGCGTGGGGCCGCGTCGAAACGCTGCGGACGGCGGGGGGGTACGGAACGCAGGATCCCGGGGTGGCGCTGGACGTTCGACAGGCCATGTTCGGCCTGAGCCTGTCGGACGGATGCGACCCCGAAACCCGGCCTCCGCTCTGTCGCCCGGGGGCTCGTGCCCTTCCAACGGCCTGGCGTGGGACTTCACCCCGAAGGATTGCTATCCTCCGGTCTGACGGTCGAGCCGAACGGAGAAGGTCCACATGCCGGGTCGGATCAGGTCGCTGGGTCGGGCGCTCGGGGTGATCGCCGTCGTGGTGCTCGGGGTGCCGGCCGCGGCCTTCCCTCGCGTCCTGCCGCCGGCCGCGATGGATACGGTGCGTGCCGCCTTGGGACGCCTGGCGCCCCCGTTCCGGCCGGGCAACGTGTCCATGCACCCGCAGGAGGTCGATAGCGGCGCATGCCTTGGCGCCGGGGACTGCGCGGCGTTCCGGCTGTCCGACCCGACAGCGGGTTGCTCGGGCGACGTCGCCGGAAACTGGTGCGTCGAGTTTCGGGCGCCCCCGAAAGCGTCGGTCCGCCAGGCCGTCCTCGATATCTTTTCGATCGGCGACGATCCCTGGGTGGAGGCTCAGGCGTCCCCGCCTCCCCCCCCGTCCCTTCTTCCGTCGCAGCCCTCGGCGGGGGTGGATCACCGGGACCCGCCGGCCTCCCCGCCTCCGCCTTCCTATGTCGTCCGGTCTCCCGATCCCTCGTCGTGGGTCGTCTGGTCGTTCCGCGTCCTGGGCGGCCTCCTGGCCTGTCTGGCGCTGGTCACGGTGATCGGGATCGGCATGGCCTGCCATTCGAGGGCCTGGAGGTCCGCCGGCGGCAGGCGTCGGATGGCGGTGCTTGCGTTGACGGCCCTTCTGGCCCTGCCGGGCCTCGAGGGTGCATACCGCGGCGTCCTGTACCTGGCCGCGCGCGAGGCGGTGGTCGACCGGTTCGACGTCTTCGCGGTGGGCGGTTCCACGATGCTGGGAGAGCCCTACGAAGTGCTTTCCATTCCCATCCTGCTGGGGATGGCGTTCGATGGCCGGATCGACGGCCGCACGATGGTGATCACGAACTTCGGAAGGCCCGGCCACTCGATCTACCCCCAGTGGGTGCAGTTGCAGCGCAGGCTGGTGGGACGCGACCCGAGCATCCCCGGTGTCGTGCTGATCTACTCGGGCCACAATGAAGGGTTCGTGTCGCCGGACCAGGAACGGGAATTGTCGCCGCTTGACCTTCTGGAAGGCGGATCCCTGCTGGCCCGGGACCTCGTTTTCGCGCCGAGGATGCGCAACTGGCTTCAACGGCGCGCTTCCTTCTGGAACTACGAGCACTATCTCCGACGGGTGATCGAGACATCGCTGAACGCGGGGCTGGTCCCGATCCTGTCCACGGTCGTGTCGAACACCAGCGGAATCGAGCCGAACGTTCCGATGGGCATCGACCTGGAACGCGCCCGCGCGGTGCTGGCTCCCGGTGACGCCCTGGAGGCGGCGGGACGGATGCCGGAGGCCGCGCTGGAGTTCCAGCGGGCCCGGGATCGGGAACCGGACCTGGCGGCCCTCCTGGACTTCCGGGCGGCAAAGGCCCTGGAAGCGTCCGGGGATACCGACGCCGCGCGCGACCTCTACGACCGGGTCGTTTCCGAGGACCCCCGGACGCGATTCGGCCGTGCGACCCCGGCGCAAAACGAGCTGGTACGGCGGTTGGCGAGGGAATACGGGATTCCACTGGTCGATTCCGTCGACCTGTTCAAGGCCGCCTCGCCCCACGGGCTGATCGGCAACAGCCTGTTCGCCGACGGCCACCACCCGAACCTGGACGGGTACCTCCTCATAGCGCGGGGATTCCAGCGCGCGCTGTCCGATCGCTTCGGCGTGCCGCCGGGCAGGACCCTCGAACGCGAAGGTGCGCTGAAGGCCGTTGGAGCGGGTTCCAGGAACATGAGCCCCCACATCAAGCCCTCGATGTGGCTTCTGTCGGCGTCGGTCCAGCACCCGTGCCCGCGTGGGCGGCTCGAACTGGCCCGATGGCATCTGGAGGAGGCGGTCAAGGACGACCCGGATTCGCTGTGGGCCTGGGTGGGGCTGGCGGTCGTCCAGGGGGCCTTGAACGGTCGCCTCCTGTGGGAACCCTCCGATCTCGAAGCCATCGCACGTCTGGGCGTCGGGTTCCAGGCGCACCTGTACCTCGAACCCGAGGATGTCGAACCGACGATCCGCCTTCTGCGCGAAGCCGGCGCCGAGCCGAGGGTGCTGGAACGCCTGGAGCGTTTCGAGGCGTCCGCGTGGTGACGCCATTTGACTTGCCGCAGCCCGACCGGATATAGGACGGCATCGATTCGATGGGAACGGCATGTTGACGTTCAGAGAGATGCTCCTGGATTTCGCATGGTTCCTGCGGCATCGGAAGCGGTACTGGATCACCGCCATCGTGGTGGCCTGCATCGTGCTGGCAACGATCGCGCTGCTGGGGCACCAGACGGCTACGGCCCCGTTCGTGTACACCATCCACTAGAGAGGGTGTCCCATGTCCGGCGGTTCCGGGGGATGTCGGGCCTTCGCCTGGCGTCATCGCCACCTGGTGTACACCCTGGTTGTCCTGGCCGCCTTCCTGGCCCTCCTGGACGGAATCGTCGGTGTGTTGGAAGACAGAGGCCTCCTCAAGACCTACCGTGGAATCGACGACATGGTCCATTTCCTGGACGAACCCGCGTTCATCCGGGTCGGTGATTCCTATGAAACCTCGAAATACGGCCGCTTCTCGATGGTCCCCAGCCGTTTCCCCGCCACCACGGGGGATGCCTGGCTCGCCTTCCTGCTGGGCGAGTCCTTCATGATGGGGTCCCCGTACGTGTTGCAGAAATACGACGAGGAGCGCGCGGGCGGGATCGGCTCGTGGCTCCGGGCCGATCTGGACGCGCTCGCGCCCGGCCGGCGCATCGACGTGATAAACGCCGCCGCTGGGGGCCAGAACTCCGACCGTGTGCGGATGATCGCCGAGGAAGTCGTCCGGTATGAACCGGACGTGCTGGTCCTGGCGACCTGCAACAACGAGGGGGCCCTGCCCGCTTCCGAGGTGGTCAGGGATCTTCGCCGCCACGGGGCGTTCCGCCTTCTGGCGCGCCTCCTTCGTCCCCCGGCCGATGGCGCCGAGCGCTCGTTGTATACGGCACAGGATCCGGACACCGCGGCGGTCCGGGAGAACTTTCGCAAGAACGTGCGAGCCATCCTCGCGGCCGCTGCGGCGCGCGACATCCCGGTGCTGGTCTGCACGCTGCCGGTCAACCTCGCCGATGAATCCTGGTATGTCGGGCATCCCGTCGATTTCCGCGAGACGATGCCGCAGGAAGGCCTGGCGGACCAGCCGAAATGCATCGTTCAGGCCGTGGAGGCCATCCGCGCGGAACGGCTGGATGACGCGGAAAAGGCCCTGGACGGTTGCGAATCCGTCGAGGCGCTGCGCTGGCTGGGGCTGGTCCAGAGGAACCGCGGGAACTACGACCGCGCCCGGGAACTGCTGGAACAGTACACGGAATTGATGCCCCGAAACCGCTGCCGGCCTTCGTTCAACAGCCTTCTCAGGGAGGAGGCCGCGAGGGCGCCGAACGCCACCCTCGTGGACCTCGATGAGCGGGCCCGAGTCAACGCCCCCGACGGAATCCCGGGCAGGGAGATATTCGTGGACTACTGCCACCTGAACTGGTCGGGATACGCAATGATGGCGGATGAAATCCTCAGGGTACTCCAGCGAAAGGGCCTGGAGCCGCGGTCGGTCCGACCACCCGATCCCCGTCCTGACCGGGAGGGACTGAGGAGGCGCTTCGGGCTGCCGGATGCCAAACACCCGGAAACATTCACCGATGAAGCCACCGAAAGCCGTGCGCCAGGGTCATCGGGGTCCTGCCTTGACGCCCCGACCCCCCGGGAATAATCTCCGCGCCCTGATGTTGCTCCGGCGCCCGGGTCCGCGCGACCCGTCGAGCCTTGCCGAAAGGAGTCGCCATGATCGAGGTCCAGAACCTGGTGAAGGACTACGGTCCGATCCGTGCCCTGGGCGGCGTCTCGTTCACCGTCCAGCGCGGGGAGGTGGTGGGGTTCCTGGGGCCGAACGGCGCCGGGAAGACCACGTGCATGAAGATCGTCACGGGCTTCATCGCCGCCACGTCGGGCGCGGTCACCGTCGATGGCAAGGACGTCGTCGAGGACGGCGTCGAGGTGCGTCGCCGCATCGGGTACCTGCCCGAAAACGCGCCGGTGTACCCGGACATGACGGTCCGGGAGTACCTGGCGTTCGTGGCGGGCGTCCGCGCCATCCCGGCGGCCGACGTGACCCGGCGGATCAACGACGTGGCGATGCGCGTCGGGGTCGTCAACGTGCTGGGCCAGGAGATCGGCACCCTGTCGAAGGGCTACCGCCAGCGGACCGGCCTGGCCCAGGCGATGATCCACGACCCCGAAATCCTGATCCTCGACGAGCCCACCTCGGGGCTGGACCCGAACCAGATCGTCGAGATCCGCGAACTGATCAAGGACCTCGGCCGCGATCGGACCGTCATCCTGTCCACGCACAACCTGCCGGAGGTCACGGCGACCTGCAACCGGATCCTGCTGATCCACCGCGGGCGCCTGGTCGCCGACGGCACGCCGGCCTCCATCAGCGCGGCCCAGGGCGGCGGCAACACGTTCCTGGTCGAAATCGACCCCCGCGACGGGGCCCACCCGGTGGCCGACGTGCTGTCGCGGTTGCCGGGCGTCACCTCGGTGCTGCCGGTGGAGAAGGCCGGGGCGATCGGCGAACCCTTCCGGATCGCGGCCATTGGCGACACGGACCTGCGCCCGGCGATCTTCGACCTGGCCGTCCGTTCCGGCTGGGCGCTGATCGAGATGCGCCGCGAGCGGCTGGACCTGGAGTCGATCTTCCAGCGGCTGACCCAGTCCTGACGGGGTCGGGCGCCCCCTCCGGGCGTCCGCGACAGTGGAGGCGACGATGCGCAACGTCCTGACCATCGCCCGGCGCGAGTTCTTCGCGTACTTCGGATCCCCGGTGGCCTACATCGCCATCGCGGTGTTCCTGGTCCTGCTGGGCGTGACCTTCTTCTTCAAGATCCCGTTCCTGCTGCCCAAGGACGACTTCTTCGAGGCGAAGGAGGCGACCCTGCGGCCCCTGTTCGAGTGGATGGTCTTCCTGTTCACGATCATCCTGCCGGCCATCTCGATGAGGCTGCTGGCCGAAGAGCGGAAGATGGGCACGCTGGAGCTGCTGCTGACGCTGCCGCTGACCGAAACCGAGGTGGTGGTCGGCAAGTTCCTGGGCGCACTGGGCTTCCTGGGCGTCGCCACCGCCCTCACCCTGGCGTACCCGATCCTGGTCACGGTGCTGGGCAATCCCGACCCGGGCCCGATCGTGGGCGGCTACTTCGGCGTGCTGCTGATCGGCGCGGCCTACCTGGCTGTGGGCCTGCTGGCGTCCGCATGGACGGGCAGCCAGATCACCGCCTTCCTGGTGGCCATCGTGATTTGCGCGGCCTTCACGTTCGTGGACCGGCTGCCCGAGGCGCTGGGCCTGCGGGCGTTCGAGGCCACGAACCTGATGTCGTTCAACGCCCACTTCCGGTCCATCGCCCGCGGGGTGATCGATACCCGGGACGTCGTGTTCTTCCTGTCGGTGATCGTGGGCGCCGTGGCACTGGCCAGCCACTCCCTCGAATCCCGCAAGTGGAAGTAGGAGGCGGCGATGGCGACGCAGACGAAGAGCGGCCGTTCGGCGCGGACCAACGCGTGGGTCGTGACGGCCTCGGTCCTGGGCATCCTGGTGCTGGTGAACGCGCTGGGCGTGTGGCTGTTCGGCCGGGCTGACCTGACCGCGAACCAGCAGTACACGCTGTCCGAAGTCAGCCGGCAGGCGGCGCGGGACCTGGACTCGGTGGACGTGCAGGTGTTCGTGTCGCCGGACCTGCCCGCGACGCTGGACCTGGGCTTCGGGCGCGAGCGCGACATCCGGGGCGTGGCCCGGGAGTTCGTGGACAAGTTGAACGAGTACCAGTCCTACAGCCACGGCAACATGCGGATCACGCGGGTCACCGACGACGTGGAAGGCAAGGCTGAAAAGGCGCGCCTGGAGCTGTTCACGGGCAAGGAGGCCGCGGTCGAGGGCGGGCGCCTGGAGTTCCGCAAGTACGCGGTGGGCGCGACGTTCCAGTACCGGAACCAGATGGAGGTCTTCCCGCTGGCGCTGGAGCCCGAATACTTCGAGTTCGAGGTCACCAAGATCCTGCTGCGCCTGAAGGAGAAGTACGAGCAGTCGGCCGGGATCAAGGACATCCTGGACGCGGGCGACGCCGTTTCGAAGGCGGCGAAGGCGTGCGGCGACAAGCTGGCGACCTACCGCAAGAAGGACGGCGCCAGTGCGGGCGGGCTGTCCGCGCTGATGGGCGGCGGCGACACGATTTCGAACCTGCGGGCCGACGCCGGCGAGTTCAAGAAGACATGCGATGGCGTGGCGGCTGCCTACGGGAAGGCCCAGTCCCTGAAGGGAAAGAACGAGTACCTGGACCAGTTGGCGACCACGGCGCGGGGCCTGGTGCAGATGATCGACGAGGTGGGGCGCCAGCTGGCGGACCCGAAGGACGACGGAAAGGAACTGCCGGCCGCGTTCGAACGCCTGACCCAGTTGGCCGACCTGGCGTCCCGGGACGGCGAAACGCTGAAGAATTCGCCCGGCCGCAAGTCCGTGGGATTCCTGTGCGGGCATCGCGAGTTCTGCCCGTTCGCCGACTCGACGCCCCTGATGCGGCCGGACATCCTGCAGATGCTGGGCCAGAACAACCCGCTGGTGCAGCAGTTCGCGACGCAGGCCAAGGCCATCGAGGACCAGATCAGCCAGGTCAACGAGCAGATCCGCAAGGGCCTGTTCACCCGCAAGGGCATGACGGTCAAGCGCGTCAATCCCGGCGAGGACATCCCGGACGACGTTGAGGTGCTGGTCGTCTATGGCCCCCAGCGCCCGCTGTCGGACCGGGACTTCTACACGATCGACCAGTTCCTGCTGTCGGGCCGGTCGGTCATCTTCTTCCTGAACACGTGGGACGTGGCGGTCTACAACTTCAAGAAGGGCGGGACCAGCATGGACCCTGCCGACATGACGGCCGACGACCTGCACCGCGACGCGTGGCCGACCAACCTGGAGGCGTTCCTTTCCAACTACGGCGTCCAGCCCAACAAGGACATCGTGGTCGAAAAGAAGGACTACGAAAGCCTGACGGTCATCAAGCTGGAAAAGCAGGGGGGCTACACGCTGCAGAGCCAGCGCGAGTACCCGTACCCGCTGCTGCCGACGTTCACGGACCTGGACCGCAGCCACGTGCTGGTCAAGCGCCTGTACGCGGTGACGCTGCCCTACGCATCGACGCTGACGGTGACCGACGCGGCACGCAACGACCCGGCCCGGCAGGTGGTCGAGTTGATCAAGACCTCCAAGGACGCCACCGCGAGCACCGAATCGGTGGAACTGTCGCCCCCCTACCTGGTGCGCCAGTTGCCCAGCCTGGTCCCGAACGGGCCGAAGGCGGTGGCGGTGGCCATCAAGGGCGAGTTCCCGTCGTTCTTCGCGGGCAAGCCCATTCCGGAGCGGCCTGAAACGAAGAAGGACCGCGATGCCCCCGCGGCGGCGAAGCCCGCGGACCGGCCGTTCGTGGCGAAGGGCACGGGACGCCTGCTGGTGGTCGGCTCGAACCTGGGCCTGGAAAACCTGTCGTCGGAAAAGGTCTTCGACGGGTTCAACCTGGGGCAGTTGACGACCGGGAAGGCGGACTTCTTCCTGCAGTTGAAGGACTATATCGCCAACTTCCAGAACTGGCAGTTGCGACTGACCCAGGTCAGCCCGATCCTGCAGGCGAACCTGGACTTCCTGTTCAACAGCCTGGACTGGGGCATCCAGAACGAGGCCCTGGTGGACATCCGCTCCAAGGGGTACGTGAAGCGCCCGATCCAGGCCGTGTCCCACGGGGCGCGGACCGCGATCGAGGCGTCGTTGATCGTCGGGTTGCCGCTGCTGTTTGCCCTGGCGGGCCTTCTTCGGACCGTTTCCCGCCGGAGGAGGTCGTGACATGAACCGCAAGAGCCTCATCCTGCTGACCACCTTCGCGGTGATGGCGGCGGTGGTCCTGCTGGTCACCTTCTGGCCACGGGGCAACGGCGGTACGACCCTGAAGGTGCCTGGCTGGAACCCGGGCGCCAGGTCCGAAAAGCCGGACGAGGACGCCCCCTTCGACCGGATCGAGGTCGCCCAGGACGGCCAGTCCGCGGTGCTCGTCCGCGGGGCCGACAAGTCGTGGACGCTGTCGCCGCCCGAGGGAAGCCGCCCGGACAAGTTCAAGGTCCGGCAGATCGTGGACCTGTTGCGGGAGGACCTCGTTTCCGTGATCCCCGCGTCCGCCCGCGCCGACGACCTGAAGGCCTTCGGGCTGGATCCCGAACGGAAGGTGACGGTCACGTACTCCTCCGCGGCGCAGCCTCCGCGGGTGCTGGAAATCGGCCTGTCCCAGAAGGCCGAGGGCGCGACCGGGGAAGGGGACAGTTTCGTGCGGGTGGGCGGCGATGCCCACGTCTGGCGCATCCTGGGCCGCGACCTGCGCCGCCCGTTCGAGGGGGGCATGAAGGGCCTGCGGGATCGCAAGGTGCTGGGCTTCGCGGCGACGGACGTCACCGGCATCGAAATCCACGACCCGACCGCTCCCGATGCCATCGACCGGGACATCCGGCTGGCGTCCGACGCGGTCCCCGGCGATGCCCCGAAGGCGGTCGAACCCGCGAAGGCCGCCGAACGGAAGTGGCGCTTCGAAACGCCCTCGGGCCTCGTGGCGGGCGATATCGGCGCCTTCCTGACGGCCGTTTCGGGCATCTACGCCCTGGAGTTTGTCGATGCCCTTCCGGCGGGCGTGACGCTGGGGGACGACGCGTTCCAGGTGCGGCTGACGCTGGCGGACGGGAAGGTCGTCGGGTTGCGGCTCGGCGCGCCGAAGGACGATGCGGCGTACCTGGCGGTGGACGGCACCCCGGGATACGCGAAGGTTGCGAAGTTCGTATGCGACCAGGTGCGCAAGCACACCGGCGACCTGCGGGATCGGCGGCTGTTCGCGATCACCCGGGACGCCATCCGGGCGGTGGACCTCGTGGACGGCGCCCGGCGCCTAGCGTTCGAGCGGGACGGGAACCGGTTCAAGGCGCTGCTGCCGGCCGGGCTGCCGCTGGGGCGGTCGCTGGTGGACACGTTGCTGACCGACATCGAAAGCCTGCGGGCCGAGGCGTTCCTGCCGCCGTCCCAGCGGGCGGGGCTGGCCACGGGGCTGGCGGCACCGCTGGTGACGCTGGTCGTGGCGACCGCGGATGGCGCGCGGCACATCCTGAAGGTGGGCGCCGACAAGGGGTCCGGCACGCGCTACGTGTCCGTCGATGGCAGGGACGAGGTGGCGACGCTGCCCGCCTGGGCGCTGACCCGCATCCGGAAGGGACCGGAGGATCTGAGGAACAAGACCTTCTTCGATTTCGAGCTGGGCAGCGTGGCGCGCGTCGAAATCGTCCATCCGGACCAGACGGTGGTCCTGGAGCGGGTCGCGGGCAAGGCGTCTCCCGAAAAGGCCTGGAGGGTGGTGAAGCCTTCGGGCGCCACGGACCTGAAGGCCGAGGTGGTCGGGTCGCTGGTGGGCACGGTGGCCGGGTTCTCGGCCAAGGCGTTCGTCGGCGATGCTGCGGCCCGGAAGGCGGCGACCGGCAAGCCGGAAATGACGCTCATCGCCACCCTCGAGAACGGCTCCCGCCACGTGCTGAAGGTCTTCCCGGACAAGAAGGACGGCGATGCCTACGCGACGGCCCCCGGCGAGCCGGGGTTCAAGGACGTCGTGATGGTGCTGAACCCCTGGCAGGTCAAGAACGTCCAGAGGCGGATGGCCGAACTGGTGAAGTAACTCCCGCCCGCGAATCCCTACAGTTCGTCGCACTCGGCATCGCCGATCGGGCACACGAACCGGACGTGGAAGTGCCGCGTGTGGCCCTTCGCGTGGCGGATCACGCCCGCATGAACCTTCCGCCCTCGCGGGTACTCGAACAGCCACGACAGTTGCCCGTCGTCGTACCCCATGTCCCGGGCGGCCTGCGCCAGGTGCTGCTGGAGCGCGTAGTTCACGTAGATGTTCTGCACCCTCCCGGTGGCGATCAGGTTCGCCATCAGCAGGAAGGACTTGTCGAAATCGATGCGGTCCGTGGTGATGTCCTCGAAGTGCTTCATCGGCACGTTGTCGGTGCGGTAGAAGCCGATATCGACGTCCCGTCCCGTCCGGTGGGACTTGTGCGGCCGCAGGCGCCCGCCGTTGGGCAGCGACAGGGAACCGAGGACGACCGGCACCGTGTCGGGGTGGTCCCGCATCACCTCCCCGATCGCGAACATCACCAGGGTCACCGTTTCGTCGGTCCCGCAGGCCGACTCGCCGAAGTGCACGAATCCCGGGCCCTGGTCCGGAAGGCAGCGCCCGTCCTCCAGGTGGCCCCGGTTCGTCTTGCCCACCGAGTGCGCCTTCTGCTTGTACCGCAAGGTCACCGGTTGGCCTCGCGGCGTGGTGAACGACAGGATGCGGACGGACGGGTCGTCCTCGAGGGGCTGGGCCTCGACCCGTCCCGTGGGTGGCGGGGCCGGTCGGGCGGGCGCGATTTCAGGCGCCACGGCGACCTTCGGCTTCATCGAGTCCGGGATGGGGGGCGTTTCCCATTCGGGGACCGTCTCCCGGGGTTCCTGGCGGACGGCCTGCGACGGGCCGGCGCACGCCAGCGCCACGAGGCACCCGGCGAGGGCAAGCGTTCCCGGAACGAATCGCGTGGACGACGGTGTCAGGGGGACCTCACGGGTTCGCGGCAGCCTCGGCCGGAGAATGGAACGTCTTCACGGCCTCCCGCACGGCCTCGAGTCGTTCGAACGAACGGGTGTACTCGCGGCCGATCAGCGAGAGATCCTTCCGGGCGGGGACCATGTGCACCTTCCCGTCCTCTTCCCGGAACAGTTCGACCACCGCGCCGGACATGGGGCTGACCAGGTACTTGCCGGACCCGGGCGGGTCCTCGCGAACGGTCTTGACCTCGGCGGACCAGCGCTCCGCCATCGACATCGACACTTCCATGCCGGCCGCGCTCAGGCGGCACAGGGCCGCGTAGTACGACGCGGGATCGGGGGCCCGCCGGACGTCCTCGGGACCCAGGTCCGCGAGGGCCTGCTTTTTCATCGCGGCCGGATAGGACGTTTCGATCAGGCGGGCGGCATCGCGCAGGTTCTGGTGCGTGACGTCCAGTTGTTCGCGAACCTGCGTGACCAGCAGGGTGTAGATCGCCTGGAAGTCGCCGCGCTCGCGGGCTTCGCGATAGGCCGCGTAGGTCCCCTTGGGGGTCTTGAGGTCCGGAATCTTGGAGTGGCACGCCGTGCCGAAGATCAGCAGGGCCACGGCCGACGACAGCAGGATCACGATGGGCCGGGTTTCGATTGGGTTCATGGGCGCTCTCAAGGTTGCTGGACGCCCCGGGGCCATGCACAGCCGGGTGCTACGGTTCCTGGACTTCTTCCTGGGCATCGCTCGGGAAGACTTCCGGGAACGTGACGCGGACGTTGCCCCCGGTGAACGCCTGCTTGTTGGTGGCGCCGTTCGGGATGGACTTGCCCGTGGGCGGCGAGATCTTGGTGAGGGTGTCCATGCACCCGAGCGAGCCGAGGCTTGCGGTCATCACGACGATCGCCGAGAAGCAGAGCACCTTGCGCATCGCAACCACCTCCGTATCACGGAACATTGTACCTGACCGGGCGGGCGACGCCAAACATCCGACATGCGAAGTGGTGGGGGATCCGCTTCCGGGAACCGCGCCCGCCTCAGGATCGCCGGAACGGCCAGCCGTGGAGGGTGCGCTCGATGCCGTCGGCCGTGTCGTCGATCAGGTCGTTCAGGAAGGCCTCGCTGTGGGACAGCACCGCATCCACGCCGCTGCGGAGCACCTCGCGGGTCGCGCGGGACAACGCCTCGGGCACGTCGGGCACCCCGTTGCCCTTGACGCCGTCCGTGGCGGCCACGCGGGCCACGTACATGCCGAGGGAACGCTCCATCGCCGGCTGGACCACGGGCGCCACCATGCGCAACCCGTACTTGATCAGGCCCAGGGGCCGCTGGCGGTCCTCCCACCGGCGGTACTGCTTGAACTGGTCCTTGTTGTCGACGAAGCGCACCGCGCTGACCGGGCGGCCGTCGGGCGCATGGCCGGTGATCACCAGCACGTTGCGGGTCTTGTAGCCCCAGATGCCCCGGACGAAGAGGTCCATGCCGGCGTCGTCGGGCCGCAGGTCCGGCACGTGGCCCGTGTCCAGGAAGTACCGGTAGGCGAGCGTGAAGAACACGGTCAACTGGCGCGCCAGGTCGGGGTGGCGCTTCAGGATGTCCTCGCCCTGGGGCGACACCATTTCCTCCAGGGTCAGCATTTCCTCGACCCGGGCCCGCCCCTCCAGCGCGTGCTGCGCCTTTTCCTGGAACGAGTAGAACGTCCGGTCCTGGCGGCGGTAGGGCAGCACGGTCCCATCCGGCGTGGGGATGCCGCCCCGCACCGCGACCTCCCACAGCATGCGGTTGATCTCGTTGCAGGCCTCCGAGCGCTGCTCCTCGGTCAGGCGCCCCAGGAAGGCCGCGACGGCGCGCGACCGCTCGGCGAGGGCGGGAGTCATCGGGTTCCGGCGTTCGGGCACCTCGATGCCGGTCAGGTGCAGGGTCGCGCCGACGGCCACCCGCAGTGCCAGCCGCATCGACGTGGTGCTGAGGATCCCGGAGTACGGCTCGACCTCGAACAGCGGGTAGTCGAAGTGCAGGTCCAGGATGCCTGCGGCGGCTTCGTTCAGTTCGGCGTCCGGCACGTCGGCGGTCCAGACGAAGGGCAGCCGTTCGACCATGCACCGGGCGAACGCGTTCGATGCGTCCCGGTTGACCGCGTCGATCCGTCGGGACTCTGCGGCATCCAGCGCGATCGACTGCGTGTAGTAGTTGATTTCGGGCGGCAGGAAGTTTTCGTGGCCGTGGGTGGCGAAGCAGGACTTCAGGACGCCCTCGGCCGCCTTCCAGCCGAGGTCCGGATGCCGCGACCCTTCCATCCAGCGCAGCACGTCGCGGGCCCCGACCGTCATCGACGCGTCGAAGAACGTCCGCAGGCGCTCCGTCATCAGCACGTCCATCGGGTGCTCGCGCATGAACGACTGGAAGCGGGTCAAGGCGCCGAAATCCTTTATCTCCTGGGAGAAATAGGGGTCGTCCTCCAGGAACTGGTACGCGCTGCGTCGCTCGCGGCCGTTCCGTCCCTCGATCACCAGGAACGTGCCGTCCGCCCGGGAGGATCGATCACGGCTCGCCACGGTGTTCCGGATCCCCTGCAGGACGTCCGGGGCGAACTGTTCGCCGACGTCGCCGCAGGCCAGGTACGGAATCTCGCGGACGGCTTCCCGCCCGTCCAGGAGCACCTTGTCGAGGGTGGGGGCCATGTTGTAGCCCGTGGGACCGAAGGCCTCGGAGGGAATGGGGCGCCGGATCACCGACTCGCGCCCGCCCTTCAGCTTGATCACGTACCGCGTGACGTTCCCGACCTTCACCAGGAAGCGCTTTGCGATCCGCCGTCCCAGGGTGCGGGCGGGTTCGGTCGGAGCGCCGTTGCGGTCGGCGAGATCCGCCAGGGCCTCGGCCAGCGCGGCCGGGTCGAAGGCCTTGACCTCGGTGTGCGAACCGCCGCTGGAACCCGGCGTCAGGGGGTGCAGCGTGTCGCGAACCGCCGCCAGAATCTCGAAGTCCGTGAGCATCGCCGTCCTGTACCCCCGTGCGGAATCGCACGCGTGTTGTACCACAGGACGGGGACGCCGTCCGTCCCCGTTCGCGCGCAGCCGATTTGGATTCGGGGCCCGGTCCGCGAGGGTCGTCTACAGGTCGGCCAGTCGGGCGGGCCGGCGACCCTCGGCCAGGCGGGCCAGGGCGCCTTCGAACGCGGCGGTTCGGTCCGCCAGCGGGATGCGCAGGGCGGGCTCGACGCGGAGGCGGGGGTCCAGCGAATCGGCCTCCACGTCCAGGAAGTCCAGCGCGTGGAACTCGACGTTGACGAATGGCAGGGCCGCGGCCGACCGGACCAGGTGGCGGGCCATCGGGCCGTCCGACGCCAGCGTGGTCCCGATCAAGGGCAGCCGGCCCAGCCCGCAGGTGGTGATCGGGAATTCCTTCAGTCCCGGGGCCACCGGACCCCACACGTAGG
The DNA here is from genome assembly GCA_903857665.1 of uncultured Myxococcales bacterium. Lineage (GTDB taxonomy): Bacteria > Myxococcota_A > UBA9042 > DTJE01 > DTJE01 > CAIZWN01. Next base: position 36,629 of record CAIOFV010000023.1, on the reverse strand, counting down.
GAGCCCGATGCCGGAAGAAATCCCGGGCGCGTCCCGGAATCGACGAGCTGCGGCGGCCCGTCAGGCGCATCCATCCGATGACGGCAGCCCGCGCGGCCCAGTAGGCCGGGGCCGGCAGGATCGACGTGTCGTAGGTGTAGCCCGCCCGGAGCAGGGTCCCCAGCAGCGCGTCCGAAAGGTTGTATCCAGGGCCGCGGAAGCCGATGACCGGCGCCCCGACGGCGTCCTCGAGGGCCTTCCGGGAGCCCGCGATCTCGGCGTCCAGGAAGTCCGACCGCCGTCGCGACAGGTCGTAGCAGTGCGTCGCGCTGTGGCTGCCGACCTCGTGTCCGGCCGCCACCGCGGCTCGCAGGGAGGACACGGCCGTCGGCCACCGGAGGTCGTCGGAAATCGTGAACAGCGTGGCCGCGATCCCCAGGCGCCCGCACATCTGCAGGAACCGGGGCACCGCGACCTCGAAGATTGTCGGGCGGTCCTCCTCGGGGGGCAGCGCGTGGATGCCTCGATAGAACCGCAGGTCGTCCAGGTCGATGTTCACGCAGAGGATGCGATCCGGGCCCGAGCACGGAGGCGACTGGTTCCGATCCGCGGATGGGTTGGTGGGCGTACCAGGCATCGGGCCTCGCGGGTCAGGCCTTGCGTCCCAGGCGGATGACCAGGAACAGGCGCCACAGGTTCCGCAGCACGTTCGGCACGCGCTTGAACAGGTTGATGGACGGCGGGCGCTTTTCCATGATGCGCACCGGGACCTCCACCACGCGCACGGCCCGCTCGGCCCGGATCACCAGCTCGCTGGCGAACAGGTCCTTTTCGACGATGCAACTGTGCACTACGGGCATCAGGGGCGCCCGCTGGAACGCCTTCAGGCCGTGGGTGTCCGTGCCCTTGAACCCGACGATGACCCGCAGCATCAGGTTCAGCACCTGCGTGGCGAACCTGCGCAGGAAGGGCCGGGCGTCCCGCGCGGCCGGGTGCCGCTTGCTGCCCACGACCATGTCGGCCCGGTCGGCCATCAGGATTTCCAGCGCCACCTTGTAGAAATCCACGTCGCAGATGTCGATCTCGTCGCACAGCACGATGGCGCCGTGGGCCTCTTCGATGCCCCTCTTGAGGGCGCGCCCGTAGTTGGGTTCGTCGGTGTGCAGGACCCGGATGTTGTGGATCCGGGACGCCAGTCCCAGCGCGATTTCGCGGGTGCGGTCCTTGCTGCCGTTTTCGGACAGGATGACTTCGACGGCCAGCGGGATTTCGTGCAGCCGGGTGATGAGGTCGTTGACCGCCGTTTCCAGCAGCCCTTCCTCGTTGTAGACCGGGATCACGATGCTGACGTTGTAGGTCGGTGTCCCGGCGGCGTCCTCGGCCATGATGCTCCTTGCCGCGTCGAGGGGCGGCGGCTTCAACGCAGCGATTCGGCAGCCCGCAGGCCGTCCAGGATCGCGTCCTCCATCGAATTGTAGGTCCAGGCGCCGTAGCGGCCGATCGACAAGACGTCCTGCGCGGCGTAGTGCGAAAGCAGGCTTTCGCGAGCCCGGGCGCAGTGCTTGTCGAAGATGACGTAGCCGTACGGATGGGTCCGGAAGGCCGCGAAGCGCACCTGCTTGTCGTGCTGTATCGTTCCTATTTCCTTCAGGAAGTCGGCCAGGGCCCGGACGACCTGGCCTTCGGGGGCCTCCTGGTCGTTGGCGATTTCCACGTACAGGCTGGACTTGCCGGCCGGGGCCAGGCTGCGGACTGCGTTGGAGGCCGACCCGATGCGATAGAAGGGGTACTTCGCCTCCGGCAGGTAGATCCAGTGCATGCCGTCCAGCGGCGTTTCGACGTCCAGGCCGACGTTCACGTACCGCAGTACCGAGCACCGCAGTCGCCGGACCGCACGGCGGGCCTGAGGGGGCGCGTCCACGTCCAGAGCCACCAGGTCCGGCAGCGCCAGCGAGGACACGAGGTGTTGGTAGGCGATCCGCTCGTCGCCGAACTCGATCCACTTTTCCTTCGTGGAGATCCGGCGCGGGCGCGTGTTGAAGATGAAGCGCTGCGGGTCCAGCCGGCCGTACAGGGCCCGGGCAAGCGTCTCGATGCCGCCCACGGCCGGGTACAGGAACGACGCGTTGTACCCCATCGCCTCGCGGGACAGGCCCAGGGCGCCATCCACGATCTGGGTGATGTCGGGCATCGGCACGAAGCGCTGGGTCCATTCCGCGGTCACCTCGGCCGGCGACACGCCCCACAGCTTGGTGTTGTAGGGGACCATGAAGTGCCGGGCGATGCCCTCGCCGAAGTGGTGGTTCGTGTAGTCCAGGAAGTTCTTCAGTTTCGGCGAACCGCCCGCCGCCCTGCCGACCGCCGCGGACACCGCGCCCTGGAGGCACTCCCGCAGGACGTCCGACGGCAGCCCATGGAGGTTGCCCTGGAACGGGAAGCGCGTGAAGCGGCCGCTGGTGTAGATCGCCGCGCGGCGTTCGACCGTCACCATCTGCCCGGGCAGCAGGTCCGCCACCAGCGCCTTGATGCGATCGTCGCGCAGGTGCAGCCAGTGGCCGGTGTGGTTGAACAGGAAGCCTTCGATGTCCTCGGTGCGGGTCAGCCCGCCGGGACGGCCCTCGCGCTCGATGACGAGGTAGTCGCCGCCGCGATACAGGGCCGTCGAAAGACCCGACAGGCCCGCGCCCAGGATCACGACGTCAACCCGCTGCATCGGAGACCCGTGAAAAACCGCGGAACGCTACCGCATCCGGGGCTTGCGTGTCAACCTGACCCCGCCCCGACGGGGGGTTCCGGGGGTATCGAGGCAGGGTTCGCGGTTTTGGGGAATAATCGCACCGGGAGCCGGAATTTTCCGGCCGAACGGGCGTCGAAGGCGCCATCTTCCCTCCCTGCAGGAGGTTTCCGATGGGACGCAGACACTGGCAGACGGCGGGGATGGCATGCATGGCGGCCATGCTGCTGGCCGCGGTTCCGGCCTCCGCACAGGAGGTGCGGATCATTTCGGTCGATGGCCAACTGGTCCGCGACGGACGGGCGGGGCCCGTGAAGGTGCTGCCGGGGCAGGTGGTTTCGCTGACGGCGGACGAGGTGTACCAGGACCGGGGCCAGCAGGAATACGCCTACCGTCCCATCGAGGATTTTTCCTGGCGGGCCGACGACGTCCCCGATGACGTGTGCGATCCCGAGCAGGACTGCCGTGCGGTGTCGAACTTCGAAACGACGGACTACGGGGTCAACTACTACGTGCCCCGCAACGCGCCGCGCCGCATCGAGATCGTCGTGACCTCCAAGTACGACGCCGGCGAGGACCGGATCCTGCTGATCAACGAGGCCCGTGAGCAGGCGGTCCGGGAGGGCTACGACTACGGTCTCACCCGGTACGGGTGGTGGACGACCGTCAGCGGCGAGCGCGTCTTCGTGCCCTACTCCTACGAGGACGACTGGGAGCCTTACACCCACGGGTACTGGTATTGGACGTCGTTCGGATGGACCTGGTACTCGTACGATCCGTGGGGCGACGTGACGGACCATTACGGCCACTGGCGACACCACGGTTCGTACGGGTGGGTCTGGCTCCCCGACCCGGCGTGGGCCTGGCGGGCGGCCGTGGTGTCCTTCTTCTACGGCAACGGGTGGGTCGGGTGGTGGCCCTACGACGGGGGCTGGTCGCACGGCTACCGGCAGGGCTACGCCCAGGGGTACGACGACGGCTACTGGATGGGGTACTGGGCAGGGCGCAGGGTCGGCGACTATCCGGGCCGGCACGTGCGGCCGGGCGCGACCGTCGTCGCCTACGGGGACTTCTACGTGCCCGGCGAACACCGAAGGCCTCCGGATCGGGCCGATCGCGGCGGCGAGCGCGGGCATGCCGATCGGGGCGGCGACCGTTCGTACGACATTTCCACCCGGAGGATCAGCGACAAGACGCTGGTCGAACGGAACTTCACGGAATCGGTGCGCCAGGGCGCGGTCGGCGCGATCCTCGGCGGCGGAAGCAGCCTCGCGGCGTCGCGGCAGTTCATCGCCCAGAAGGCGGGCGTGACGGCGCCCGAAACCGTACTGAAGCCGACGCGGTCGTCCGTCGGCGCATCGCAGCGCGCCGGGTTCGCGCCGGTCAAGCCGGAGCACCAGGCGCCGGACTCCTATCGCGCCGTTTCCGAACGCGTGCGGACCACGCTGGGAGCGACTCCGGGCGCGGGTATGAAGGGCGTCCGGGCCCCTCTCGGCCAGGGGATTGAGCGGGCTTCGGTCGATCGGACGTCGCTGCGGCCCGAACGCGGCGTGGCGCCGGCCCCGGTCTTCCGGGGCGCCGACAGGGCCCAGGTGCAGACCTGGGCGCCGCGGACACCGGATGCGGGCGGAGTGCGTCCAGCACCCGGGGATGCAAACGTGAGGGATTCCGTGCGGACCGGGACGGCGCGGCCCGACACGGTGCGACCCGGGGCCGTGCAACCCGGGACGGTTCGGCCCGACGTCGTTCGCCCGACCAACCCGGTTCGTCCGGCGCCGGAGGGTGCGGTGCAGCAGGCCGAACCCGATCGGACGCTTTTCGAACGGAGGCCGCCCACGGTCGAGAACCGGGTCGCGCCCCAGCAGCGGGAGACCGTGTCGCCGACCTGGCAGCGTCCGGCGACCGAGCCCCCGACCCGCACGGTCCAGCCCCAGCAGTTCGAGCGCCCCCAGGGGACGCAGCAGCAGTACGAGCGTCCGCAGGCGGCCCCGCAGCAGCAGCAGTGGCGCCCGCAGGCGACTCCCCAGGAAGCGCGCCCGCGGACCGAGTTCCAGGCCCCGCCGCAAGAGGTCCGCCGCGAGGTCCCACGCGAGGTCCCCCGCGAGGTCTATCGTCCGCAGAACGTGGACCGGGCGGTGCGGCCTTCGGCAGGCGGGGGTTCGCCGTCCGGCGGGTCCTCGGCACCGCCGGCCTACGTGCCGCCCAAGCCCCGGGCCGCCCCCGCCCCGTCGATGGCGCCGGCCCCGTCCCGTGGGCGCCCCGCGGAAAAGCGCGAGCGCTGACCTGCCGGAAATGCGTATACGCTGACCTGCCGGACCCGATCCGGTTGGTGCTATACTACCCGCGGCTCGCGCGGGTGTCCGGATGGCCCTCACGCTCCCCCAGCCCTTCGGGAAGTACCTCCTGATCCGCAAACTGGCGGTCGGGGGGATGGCCGAGATCTTCCTGGCCAAGTCCCGCGGCGCCGAAGGATTCCAGCGCGACGTCGTGATCAAGCGGATCCTGCCGTCCTATTCCGAGGACGACGCCTTCGTTTCGATGTTCATCGACGAGGCCCGGATCGCGGCCCGCCTTCACCACCCGAACATCGTGCAGGTCTATGACTTCGACCAGGCCGAGGAGTCGTACTACATCGCGATGGAGTACGTGGACGGCCGCGACCTGCGCAAGATCCTGGACCGCGGGCTGAAGACCGGCAAGCGGCTGACCCCCCTGCGGGCCATGCACGTGGTGGCCGACATCGCGGCCGGGCTGCGGCACGCCCACAACGCCCGCGGCGACGATGGCCAGCCCCTGAACGTCGTGCATCGGGACGTCAGCCCGCACAACATCGTTGTGGCCTTCGGCGGCGAGGCGAAGATCCTCGACTTCGGCATCGCCAAGGCTGCGGCGCGATCGACCAAGACCCGTGCCGGGACCGTGAAGGGGAAGTGTTCCTACATGTCCCCCGAGCAGGCACGGGGCAAGCCCCTGGACGGCCGATCGGACATGTACGCGCTGTGCACCATCGGCTGGGAAATGCTGGCGGGCCGCAAGCTGTTCGAAGGGGATTCCGATTTCGAGATCCTCAACGCCGTGCTGTCCCAGGAAATCCCGGCGCCGTCCAGCGTGAATCCGGACGTGCCGCCCGAGTTGGACGCCATCCTCCTGAAGGGCCTGGAGCGGGATCGGGATGCGCGCTACCCGGACATGGCAGCGCTGGAAAAGGAACTGCGGAACTTCGAGTTCCGCCATGCCCGGGGCCTCGACGAGATCGCCGTCGCGCCGTACCTGGCGGACCTGTTCGCGGACGAGATGCCGGTGCATCCCGAGCATGCGGCTGCCGCTCCGGCGCACGTCTCCTCGTCGTCCGATCACGGGACCTTGATGATGCCCGAGGACAAGCCCTCGGAAACGACTCCGCGGTCCCGACCTGCGGCTCCCCCGGAAGCGCCTCCCCCGGCCCGGGCGACGAACGGCGTCATGCCCAAGACGGTCCCGGTCGGGAACCTGCAGAAGGAACTGGAAGACTACCTGGCCAGCAGCGGCGCCCAGCGCCTGGAACCCGCTTCGGGCGGGACCCCGACGCCCGTGCCAGCCCCGCCCACGGAAACGACCCCGGTGCGCGGAACTCCGGCGGGCGCCACCCCGGGCCGGGGGACGCCGGTCCAGGCTGTCCCGACGCCGACCCCGGTCGCCGAGCGCAAGAACATCACGCTTCCGTTGCCGGTGGACGAAATCGAGACCGTGCTGGCCAAGCCGCCGTCGCCGAAGGCGTCCGAGCCGTCGGGCGGAAAGACGGGCCAGTCCGCGCGCCTGGATGCCACACCGGTGGCCGTGAAGGAGGCGGGAGGTCGTTCGAAGCGCCCGATACTGCTGGCGGGGGCGGCCCTCATCGGCGTGCTGGCGGTGGGTGCCATCGTATTCATGTTCGCGGGTCGTGGCGGCGAGGAGACGCCGGCCGGCCGCACGTCGGCCGCTGCATCGACCACGCCTGCGACTCCCGCGGCTGCCGCTTCCGCAGCGTCCGCGACCGCGACTCCGGCCGCTGCCTCCGCCTCTGCGGAACCCGCGCCGGCAGCGGCCTCGACTGCCGCGACCCCTGCGACCCCTGCGGCCGTTCCTGCCGTGCCTCCGGCCAGCGCCGCGACGCCTCCTCCCGGGGCGACCGAGCGCGCGTCTGCCGTGTTGTCGCTGTCGGTCGATCCCGCGTCGGCGAAGGTGCTGGTCGATGGGAAGCCCGTCGCCACGCCCGGTGGCAGCGGCGAGGTGAAGGGCGTGTACCGGGTGGGGGACGAGGTCGAGGTGACGGCCACGGCGCCGGGCCGCAAGGCCTTCCGCCAGAAGGTGGCGCTGTCGTCGGCGTCCCAGTCGTTCCCGGTGCGGCTGGAAAAGGCCGCCGACAAGGCCCCCGTCGCGGCGCCGGTCGATACGGGATTCGTGACGATCAACGCCCGGCCCTGGGCCGACGTCTACTGGAAGGGGCGCAAGGTCGGCACCACTCCGCTCCGGTCCTTCGAGGTCCCGGTCGGGAACCAGGTGTTCGTGCTGAAGAACCAGGTCACGTCGAAGGATCTCGCGGTCGTCGTGGAAAAAGGTCGGACCACCTCGCACGTCGTCGATGTGCGCTGAAGAGTCCCGTCGCCCCCTCCGTGAAAACTTCGTCTGCCGTCGAAAGACCCAGGCCCCCACAGCGATTTTCGGCCTTCGACACGGCTGGGCGCACCACGCCCGCGAGGAATGAAGTGGGCTCGCGTTGTTCCGAGGCGCCCGTATCGTTATAATTCACCGACATTTCTCCGGGTGGGGGTGCGGGATGCGCGCCGGTCGGGTCCTCGCAGTGGCGTCAGTTGCGGCAGTGGTTGCGATCGCGGTGTCGGGGTGTACGTCCTCCGACAGCAACGGCGACTCGACCAGTCAGTACGATTTCGGGGTGCAGGACGTCAAGTACGACGCCGACGCCTCGGGGGAACTCCCGGAGGACGAAGTAATATCGGGCGGCGTCGTCGGCGAGTACCCCTCCGCGGAACTGCTGATCCGCATCACCGAGCCTTCGGGCCACGGGTACGCCACCACGGTGGGCAGCGTCGTTTCGCTGTCGGGCGTCGTGTTCGGCAAGTACTCGAAGGTCGCCTGGGCCTCGTCGACCGCCAACGGCACCATCGCCACCACGGTGGGTTCGCCGTTCTGGCAGACCGACGGCATCGCGTTGGTGCCCGGTGACAACATCCTGAAGGTCTCGGTGGCGGCGGAAAACGGCGAGTCGGTGTCGGACATCATCGTCGTCACGTCGAACCCAGGCTTCATGCTGCCGAACCCCGTGCAGATGCGCCCGCCGGCGATGTTCGTCGGCCAGACCCAATCGGTGCTCGCGACGATCGCCCTGGGGCCGTTCGGAAGCGTTTCCGGCAGCACCGTGACCCTGAAGCAGGTGGACGCGACCGGCGTGGCCCTGAAGGACCTGGGCGGCATGCTCGACGACGGCCAGGTCGCCTCCTCCGGCGACGAAATCACCCGGGACGGCGTGTACACGCTGCGCCTGACCCTTTCCTGCACGACCCCGGGCCCGGTATACCTGCGCGCGGCGATCCCGGTGAAGGACGCCTTGGGCAACCCGTATTCGGCCCTGTCGGCCCCCACGCGCTTCGACTGCGTCAACCGCCTGGCCTCGGCCACGTGCTCGTCCCACCAGAAACTGTTGTCGGACGCGCAGACGGCGTACTTCACGGACATCGAGGGCGGCGGCACGACGACCTCGGCCCGCACCGCGGCCGTCCAGGTGCTGCGCGGGGATCCGACCGCGGCCCAGACCGTGGACGTCGCCGACGGCGGCGGCCTCTGGATCCGCTGGAACGACGGCGTCATGGGCGCGGTGAACCTGGCCCGCGCCGGCGATCGCGGCGGCGACGGGTCGGACGGCGGGTCCCTTCCCGACGGGTCCGGTACGGCCTCCGCATCCGTTTCGTCGGGCCTGACCTCGAGCGTCCCGATCCTGTCGAAGGACACGCTGCTGCTGTCCCCGTTCGCCGACGAGTTCGGCTCGGACGACGAAACCCTCCACATCGCGAACCTGGCCGCCGTGCTGGCGTGCCCGGCCTACAATGTGGCGACCGCGAACAACAAGGCCGCGAACCTGGACAAGTTCCGCCACCTGTCGTCGAACGGCATCGTCGCACTGGCGACCCATTCGGACGTGTACTTCCGCACGCTGGCGGCCAACGTCAAGACCGACCTCGGCTGGCACCATCCCGGCGGCGCCGAGGTCCTGTGGACCGGCGAGTCCGTGACGTGCGGCAACCTGTCGCAGACCGACAAGACCTGCACCTCCAAGTCCGAGTGCCCGACGGGCAACGAGTGCGTGGTGACGATGCCCGCGGTGGGCGACACGTCGCCCGCGTACGGCAGTTGCTACGACACGACCCAGGTGGACCTGATGACCGGCCGCGCCATCCTGGGCGCCTCCACGTGGGGCATTTCGCCGGCGTTCGTGGACTACCACACGCTGGGCCAGCCGTTCCCGTCCAGCCTCGTGTACCTCGGCGGCTGCAAGACCCTCTACAACGGCACGATGGCGACCTCGCTGTTCGCGGCGGGCGCCCGGGCGATCGCGGGCTTCTCGGGCACGGTGACGACGACGTTCGCCGCCCAGATGGCCCGGCAGTTCTTCAGCGGGATGATGGAAAGCGGCTACCCGGCCGGCCAGGCGTACGGCGTGGGCGCCCAGGATCCGGCGCACCCGGGGTCGTTCTTCCGGCTGTTCGGCGCCAAGGGCCTGACGATTTCGGAATCGGCGATCCTCAACGAAGGCTTCGAGACCGGCGACATCACCGCGTGGACCAAGGACGGCGACGGCCGCGTCATCACGCAACTGGGCCTGACCAAGCCGGTGGAAGGCAAGTTCATGGGCATCATCTCGACGGGCCTCGGGTACACATCGACCAACGGCTCGCTCGAGCAGAAGTTCTGCATCTTCCCGGGCACCAAGAACCTGACCTTCTGGTGGAAGTACTACTCGGAGGAATTCCCCGAGTTCTGCGGCCAGATCTACCAGGACTCGTTCCAGGCCACGATCACGGACAAGACGCAGAAGCAGTACAAGGTGGTCAGCCTGGCCGTCGATGACCTGTGCCCGAAGACGGCGCAGTGTCCGTCGTGCGGCAAGAAGTCGGTCGGAATCGTGACCGCGGACGTCGGCTTCGACCAGAGCACGCCCACCGACATCGGCGTGTGGGTCACGGGCAAGACGAACACGGCGAAGCAGAAGGGCGACTGGCAGAAGGCGACGTACGACATCAGTTCCCTGGTCACCACCGATCCGGCCCCGATTACGTTGCGGTTCTACACCACGGATCATGGCGATTCGATCTACGACACCGCGGTCCTCATCGACGGGTTGAAGTTCGAGTAGGGCCGGCACGCCGGGCCTGGGTTCAAGGCCGGTCGATGGCTCTCCTGTGCACCTGCTTCCGGTACCGCCAGGTTCGGTAGTCGGATGGGCCGATTCGGCTCCCCAGGTAGGCGACACCGTTCCCTTCGCCAGGGCCAGAGCATGCCCACTGCACTCCCAACGGTGGAGCACGATCCATCCAGATCCCCCCCGTGAGGATCTGCCCAGGAACGCAAAGCCCTTGCCGATATTGCCTTTCAGCGTGATGGCACGCCGATTGCTTGATGTTGTCCGAGAAGGAGGGCGGCATGAAAATGGCGAAGGACAGGTGGGTTGCGGCGGGCGTGACGATTCTGGTGGCCCTGATCCTTGCGGCTCCGACCCCTGCTGTTGCCGATGGCATGATGGCCCTCGTGCTCAACGGAGGCCTCGGGGCAGGCATCGCTGCGGTCAATACGGGCCTTGCAGCCGCGTCGGCGGTCGATATGGCGAAGCCACAACCGAACCGGGCGCTGGCCGGATCGTCGGTCGCCTTTGGTACCCTCGGGGTGCTATCGGGAGTTGCAAGCCTCACGTTCGGGATCTGGGGAGCCTGTCAGCCCGACAATTCGGATGACAATCCGCATACCAACCAGGCCTGGGGCACCCTCTGGATCGTTGCAGGCATGATCTCAGCGGCGGACGGCGCACTGGCCCTGGGCCTGGGCATCCACAACCTTACGCGTCCGGGTCACAAGGCGCCCCCGTTGCCGATGCCGGTCGTGCTGGGCGACCGTCGGACCGGCCCGCTCCCCGGGCTCGCCTGGAACATCCGGTTCTGATGCTGACGCGGCCAACCGCACGCCGATTCCGGGATCGACGGCAACCTGATCGTCGCCGACGGTGACGACGAAATTCGGTCCAAAACGCGGTAACGCAGGAACGGGGGCGCATCGGATGCCTCGGCGGGATCCAGAACGCCTTCCAGGGACATTGGAACGATCGACAGGCTCATCCTTGCTGGAAGGCGTTGTTGCTTGGCGGCACGGCGCACTGGGCGAACAGTTTCCTTTGAAGCACGCGAGGGATCGGCTGGGCGCCCCCCCCTCAATCGCACTGGAATCGCACTGGCGGATCGTCGAAGGCTCCTGTCGCGTCTTGGATGGCGACTGTGGAATGCGGGCCTGCGGTCACTTTTCCAGTGCGATCAACTGTCCCGGAGAGACCAGTTTCGTGCAATTCCGTCCAAGTTGACGGGGGTGCGTGGACGCAGGGATTCCCTAGTGGTTACGGGGAAAACCGAATGATTTCGCTTGGAGGCGCCACCCGGATTTGAACCGGGGGTGGAGGTTTTGCAGACCTCTGCCTTACCGCTTGGCTATGGCGCCACCGTCCAAAGCGAAGGGGTTTTACCGTACCGGGGCGGGAATTGTCAAGGTGCGCGCGAGGGGGTGGCGGTGATTCGGGCGGCGGGCGGGGGTCAGCAGTCCAGGTGCAGTTCGACCTCGAAGGGATGAGGCCGCATGCGGATCGCCTCGCATTCGGAGATGCGCTTGAGGCGGGTCCAGTCCGCGATCAGCAGTTCGGAAAAGACGTTGCCGGCCGTCAGGTACGCGTGGTCCGCGGTCAGGGCGTTCAGGGCCTCGTCCAGGCTGGCGGGCAGCGGCTTGATCGTCTGCTTCCGCTCGGCTTCCGTCAGGTCGAACACGTTGCCGTCGAAGGGCCCGAAGCCCAGCGCGGTAGGGTCCAGGTTCCGCTGCATGCCGTCCAGGCCCGCCATCAACTGGGCCGCCATCGCGAGGTACGGGTTGGCCGTGGCGTCGGGGGTCCGGAACTCGATCCGCTTTTCGCTGGCGGCGCGGGTGTACTTCGGGATGCGGATCGCGGCGCTGCGGTTGGCCAGCGAGAAGAACGCGTTGACCGGCGCCTCGTAGCCCGGGACCAGCCGGCGATAGGAGTTGGTCGATGGGTTCGTCAGCCCGAGGATCGCCGGGGCGTGCACCAGCAGGCCTGCGGTGTAGGCCAAAGCCGTGCGGGACAGGCCCGCGTACCCCGATTCGTCCGCGAAGATCGGGCTGCCATCCAGGAACAGGTGCTGGTGGAAGTGCATGCCGCTGCCCGCCTCGGCGAAGAAGGGCTTGGGCATGAAGGTCGCGACCAGGCCGTGCTTCTGTGCGACCATCTTGACGAAGTACTTCACCATCATCGACACGTCGCCCTGGCGCAGCGGTGAGGCCAGGTGCACCTCGATTTCCTGCTGGCCGGGGGAGCCGACCTCGTGGTGGTGGTAGCGGACGTCCACGCCCGCCTCCTCCAGCAGCAGCGCCATTTCGTTGCGGATGTTGAAGAACGCGTCCTGGGGGGGCGCCGCGTGGTAGCCGCACTTGGGGGCGATGGACACGGCCTCGCGGACGTCGTCGCAGCCCGGGAACCGGCCTTCGCGGCAGGACAACTGGGACTGGGCCAGACCGGTGCCGTTTTCGAACAGGGCGTCGTCCAGCAGGTAGAACTCGAACTCGGGGCCGAAGCGCGCCTCGTCGGCGAGGCCGGTGGAGGCCAGGTGGGCTTCGGCGCGACGCAGGATGCCGCGGGGGTCGCGAGGGAACGGCGCCAGCGTGCCGGCCTCGGTGACGTCGCAGAGCAGCGACAGGGTCTTCTGCTCGAAGAAAGGGTCGATGAAGGCCGTCGTCGGGTCCGGGACCAGCACCATGTCGCCGGACTCGACGCTCTTGAAGCCGGGCATGTTGGAACCGTCGAAGCCGATGCCTTCCTCCCAGATGGACTCGTCGAACTTCGAGGCGGGCAGGGTCACATGGTGGAGGCGGCCCATCAGGGAGGTGAACTTCATGTCCACCGACCGGACTTCCTCCTTCCGCAGGTAGGCCAGCAACTCGCGCACGGTCGAGAACATCGTGTCCTCCCTCGTCAGGGCCCGGACCCCGGGGTATAGCACAGGCGTGGAAGGGGTGGAAACTTCGCAACCACCGAAAATGGAAAGGGTTATCGGACCCGATGAGTCGGTGATGATGACGCAGGGGCCCACGGGCTACAGGAGGTACCTGGAAAGCCACAGCTCGAAGACCAGCAGGGAATACAGTTCCTTGCGGACGTTGGCCGCGCCGGACAGGTGGGCGGACACCAGTCGCGAGACGGCTTCGGGGCGGAAGAAGCCCTCGCGGGCGATCTTGGAGGGCGCCAGGTGCTCGTCCAGCAGGGGGCGCAGGTCGGTCCGCAGCCAGCGGGCCAGCGGAACGCCGAAGCCCTTCTTGGGGCGCCGGAGGATCGCATCGGGCACACGGCCGCGGAGCATCCGGCGCATCAGCGCCTTCGTGGTCCCGCCGACCAGGCTGAGGGAAGGCGACAGGGTCAGGGCCAGGCGGACGACCTCGGAGTCCAGCAGGGGCGCCCGGACCTCCAGGGCCACGGCCATCGAGGCGCGATCGACCTTCGTCAGCACGCCGTCGCCGAGGTACAGGCGGGCGTATAGGCAGGCGATCGTGGCGAGATCCTCGCCGCCGCCGCAGGCCGCGCGCCAGAACGCCACGTCCGGGTAGGGTTGTGCAGCCATGCCCTCCAGGGAGGACGATGCGTCCTGCGACAGGAGGCCCAGCGCAGTTTCCGGGGCGAACCCGCCGATCCAGGCGAAATGCCGGTCGGTGGCCGAGAACCGGAGGCCCCGGGCGAACCGGGCAAGGCGGAAGTCGAGGCTCATGTCCCGGTCGGAGCGCGGAAGGCGGGCGATGACCGCCGGCAGCCAGTCCCGGCGTACGAAGCCGGGCAGCCAGCGGGCGGCCCGCCGACCCGCGCCGTCCACCAGGAACGTCGGGTAGCCGTAGAACAGTTCGTCGCCGCCGTCGCCCGAAAGCGCGACGGTCACGTGCTCGCGGGCGAACCGCGCCAGGAGGTGCGTCGGGAGGAGCGACGGGTCGGCGAGCGGTTCGTCGGCGATCGAGGCCACGCGCCGGACCAGCGATGCGGCGGCGTTCCCGGACAGGATGCGCTCGTGGTGACGCGTGCCGATGGCCTTGGCCACCGCGCGGGCCGGGCCGGACTCGTCGTAGGAGAGGTCCTCGAAGCCGATGGTGAAGGTGTCGATCGTCGCGGGATCCCGCCCCTGCGCCATGGCGGCCAGCACCGCGGTCGAGTCGAGGCCTCCGGACAGGAACACGCCCAGCGGCACCTCGGATTCCAGGCGGCGGTCCACCGCGTGCCTCAGGGCGCTCCACAGCGCGGCGGACGCCTCTTCGGGCCGGGCCGGGCCGGTGCCCGGGGCGGGCAGGAGGTCGAACCATCGGCCTTCCGTCGGTTCGCCGCCCGACCAGCGGACGAAGCCTCCCGGGACGACCTTTCGAACGCCCGCGAGGATCGAGCGCGGCGCGGGCACGTAGTCGAGCGTCAGGTACCGGTACAGGGCGTCGGGATCGACGCGGCGCGGGACCGCCGGGTGGGACAGCATCGCCCGCAGTTCCGACCCGAACACCAGTTCGCCGTCGAACAGCCCCCAGAAGAGGGGCTTCTTGCCCATGCGGTCCCGGGCCAGGAGCAGGGTCCGATCCCGGGCGTCCCAAAGGGCGAACGCGAACATGCCCTCGAGCCGGGACAGCATCCCGTCGCCGAACTCCTCCCAGAGGTGGACGAGGACCTCGGTGTCGGACCGGGTGGCGAACGTGTGGCCCAGCGCCAGGAGTTCCTCGCGCAGGTCCAGGTGGTTGTAGATTTCGCCGTTGAAGACGACCACGACGCGGCCGTCCTCGCTGGCGATGGGCTGGTGGCCGCCCGCGACGTCGATGATCGACAACCGCCGATGACCCAGCCAGGCGCCCTCGGAGGACCAGGCGCCCTCGTCATCGGGGCCCCGGTGGGCGATGGCGTCCATCATGCGGGAAAGGATGGCCGGATCGGCGGCCGATGCGTCGTGGTTGCGAACGAAGCCGGTGATGCCGCACATGGGCGGTGGCTCACTCCCGCCCGGCCGGGGGCGGCGGATCGGCCGACTCCGGGGGCGGGGCAGGGGATAGCGCAAACCCGCTCAACGGTCGGCGGGAGTTTTCGGGAGCCGTTGCCGGGCTGGCGTCCGTCTGCGGGATCGGGGTGCCGCGGGCAGGGGTCGTGGCGGGATCGGCCTGGGGAACCGGCCGTCGCTGCTGAGGCGGAGGCGGAGGTGCGCCCGGGCCGAAGTTCATGGACCACCGGACCAGGTACGGCGGTTTGTGCTGGCTTTCAAAATAGGTCCGCATGGACAGTTCGGCCAGCAGCCCGACCAGCAGGAACTGGGTGCCAGCCAGGAACAGGAAGATGGACACGAGGAAGAACGGATCGGTATAGAGAGGCTCGCCCCACCAGGCCCTCTTGAACAGGGTCCACAGGAGCGTCAGGGAACCCGTGCCCACCGCGAGCAGTCCGTACTTGCCGATGAAATACAATGGCTTGGTCGAGTACGACAGCAGGAACCGGACGGTCATGAGGTCCAGCAGCAGGCGGATCGTCTTGGCCAGCGTGTACTTGGACCGGCCGAAGCGTCGAGGGCGATGGTTCACGGGGATTTCGGCAACGCGACCTCCGGCCCACTTCACGTAGGCGGGGATCAGTCGGTGCATTTCGCCGTAGAGACGGAAGTCCTGCAGCATTTCAACGCGGTAGGCTTTCAGGGTGCATCCGTAGTCGTGCAGATCGACGCCGGTCACCTGCGACACCAGCACGTTGGCGATGCGGGAGGGCAGGGTCTTGGTCCAGAACGCGTCCTTCCGGTTGACGCGCCATCCGGAAACCGCGTCCGTGTCGGCGTCCAGGCGTGCCAGCAGGCGCGGGATGTCGGCGGGATCGTTCTGGAGATCCGCGTCCATCGGGACCACGATCCGGCCCTTCGCCGCGCGGAAGCCGGCGTCGAGCGCGGCGGTCTGCCCGAAGTTGCGGGCGAAGGCGATCACCTTGATCCGCGGATCCTCGGTGGCCAACTCGCGGATCACGTCCAGCGAACCGTCGGTGCTGCCATCGTCGCAGACGATGACTTCGTATGCCCGATCCAGCGGATCCATCGCCGCCCGGATCTCGACGATCAGCGGACGAAGGCTGGCGGCCTCGTTGAATGCCGGAAGGACGATGGAAACTTCGGGAGAGGTCGATTCCATGGGGCGCATGGTATCATGGAGACCTCCCTGTCGTCAGGAGTCAGGAGTGGCTGAACCCGAAGCGACTCGCCCCTCCGGCCGCCCCCCGCAGAAAGAGCGGCAGAAGAGCCCGTACTACAAGGCGTCCCTGGTTCTGGCCATCGTCTTCCTGGCACTGGCGTTTTCGCTGCCGTTCTGGCTGGACAGGGTGCGGCAACCCCTGGACCGCGGTGTGCTGGACCGCGATCTTCAGTCGGTGGCCGGGTCGGCTGCCCCGAGCCTGACGACGGTCCCGCCCCCCCCCTTGCCGGTCCCTGGCGACCGGCCCGCGACGGGGGCGCCGTCCACGGGCATGAACGGCGACTGCCGGGCCTACGTGTATGCCCGGTGCAACACGCTGCGGATCCCGCCGGCAGCGTGCCTGCCGATTGCCCTGGACGCCGTGAAGGTACCGCTGGAGACCGGGTTGGTGGCCTGCCGGGAAGCGGTTGACGACCGCTTGTCGGACGCGGCTCGAGAGGCCGGGACCACCGTCGAGAACGAGCCCGCCGGAGGCGCAGCGGCTGCCCAGCCCGGACAGAATGCAGCCGCGTCGAAATCGGCCCAGGGCGGGAGCGACGAAGGGAAGGCCGCGTCGGGCCGGCCACCGGCGACTTCGTCGGTCGAGGCCGCGATGTCGACCCGGAACCCCTCTCCGCAGGTCCAGGCCGAGAAGTTGGCGAAGGTCTTGAAGGTCCTGGACGAATTGCAGCGGGGGGCGAACGGCCTCGGGACCCTGCCCGCCACCCAGGATGCCCGGCTGTCCGAAATCCGTGGGCTGGTCGAGGAAGTGGGGACCGAGGACGCCAAGAAGGCTTACAACCAGTTGCGTGAGCGATATGTTGCGCCGCCTCCCGCGAAGCCGGGCGCCACGGTCGGCGAATCGCCGCGGGTGGAAACCGGTGTGGCCGCGGGAAACGCGCCGCCGCCTTCGCCCGAGTCCGAGCGTGTGCGGGCGCTGATGAACGACGCCCGGAAGCAGGCCGGAATGGCCCCGGTGGCGGCGCCGGACCCGAACGAGGCGCTCCGTGCGCACTCGCCGGACGAGGCCGCCGCCCCCTCCAGCATCGAGCAGCGCCCGTAGGCTGCCGCGTTCCGCCTTGCTACAGCAGCCACCACACGTCGATCACGGGATACACGGGCAGGTTCAGGACCCGGAGCCCGCCGTCGCCGATCTGCAGGGGGAATCGACCCGCGGCCACCCCGACGGACACCCGCAGACGGTACCAGGCGTGGCTGTACGATACGACGGCGGTAGGGATCCGGAAGCCCTGCCCGGCGCTGTACCATTGGTCCTGAACGGCGATCTGGATCAGGTCCGAGGGACCCAGCAGGAACGACGCGTTCAGGCCGAACATCACGCCGTGGGACACCGGCGAAACGTCCAGGTTGTAGCCCCCCTGGGCGGTCAGTGACACTGCCCGTCCGATCGGAACGGTCAGCATGGAGTAGAACGAGAGCGTGCCGGGGAAGGTCTTCCTGGCCGAGGTCAGGAACGTTTCGATGTAGGTTGCGTTCAGGCTGAGGGCCACGGGGCCGTCGTACACCTTGCCCTTGAGCGCCACGTTGGGCGTGAGGAGCAGGTCGAGGACCGGGTGGGTCGCGATGGTCAGTTCGTCCAGCAGCCCATACTGGACGGGGCTGAGGACACCGACCGCCAGTTCGCTCTGCTCGAGGGTATAGGCGGTGCCGTTGACGACGCGCCGGATGGTCCCGAAGTCCGCCCGGCCGGGCGCGGGCATCAGCAGGAGGGCCGCGCAGAGCAGCGCCTGGGCCAGGATTTTCGAACCGGCATGTCCCCGTCGGAACCGGCCGGCATGTTGCCTGGCCAGGCCCGTTTCGGCCTTTTTCATGCCGCTAGGCTACCCGTGGCCCCCCGGGTTGGCAAGTGACGAGGCCTCCGCGACGCGGGCTTGGAAAAACAGTATCATTCCAGCCCACTGGGTTCTTCGCAGGAGTCGCTGATGTGGTCGTCTGCAAGCGTTCGGACCGGAGCGTCCTCGCTGGTTGTCGCGGGCCTGGCGGCCCTGTGCTTCGGGTGCCCGTCGTCCAGCCCGCCCGGGCTGTCGGACGCGGTCCTGGAGGATGCGGTCGGCGACCTTCCCGGCGACGTGTCCTCCGACGCCCCTCCCGGGCCCTGTACCACCAACGCCGACTGTCCCGGAGGACAGGTTTGCGACGTGGCCGCGCGGGCCTGCATGCCCTGCCGGACCAACGTCCAGTGCGGTGACGGTTTCCGATGCGCCGGAGGGACGTGCGTGGCCCAGCAGCAATGCGGCCTGACGACGCCCTGTCCGGCCGGCCTGCAGTGCGACCCCGCCGCTGGCGCGTGCGTCGAGTGCGTCCAGGACGCCGACTGTCCCCCCGCGAAGTTCTGCCAGGACCGGATCTGCATCGACCGCCCGACGGCCTGCGGCCTGGCCTTCGTGTGCCCGGACGGCAAGGTCTGCGACAAGGCCACCAACGCGTGCGTCGAGTGCCTGAAGGACGGGGATTGTGCCGAAGGCACGTGGTGCGACGAGGCCGCCCGGCTGTGTCTTCCCGACGCCTGCGTCCCCGGGGCGACGGACTGCCTGGGGAACAACCTCACGACGTGCCGTGTCGATGGATCAGGCTGGGACCTCGGGAGCGCGTGCCCGGACGGCACCGCCTGCACCGCCGGCAAGTGCGAAACCGCGGTCGGAAAGACGTGCGCCCAGACGCTCCAGTGCATGCTGTCCATGAACGTGCCCCCGGCCCAGGCGGCAGCGTCCTGCGGCGCCCAGGCCATCGGCGGGGCCGCCAAGGCGTTCGCGGATCTGCTGGCGTGCGCGGTGTCGGTGTGCGGGCCCATCGCCCAGTGGACCGGTTACGCCTGCGCGACGCAGCAGGCCTTCCAGGACAAGTGCCAGCCCAGGTACAAGGCGTGCGTGGCCTGCGCGCCGTCCTGCGCCGGAAAGCAGTGCGGCGACGACGGTTGCGGCGGGTCGTGCGGGACCTGCTTCGGCTGCGAAGGGCAGGCCGACCCGTCCGCCTGCCAGTCCGGGATCTGCATGCAGCCGTGCTGTCCCAATTGCGGGAACCGGGCGTGCGGTTCCGACGGGTGCGGCGGCCTGTGCGGCGTGTGTGCTGACGGCCAGACGTGCGACCCGACGACCGGCGCCTGCGGGGGGGCGTGCCAGGCGCAGTGCACCGACGACACGGGTCAGCAGCGGGCCTGCGGTTCCGACGGGTGCGGCGGCCTGTGCGGCACGTGCAGCGCCGACCAGACCTGCACCAACGGCCAGTGCGTCGGTTCCCTGTCGTGCTCGGCCGCGATCCAGTGCGTCCTCCAGTGCTCCGGCGTCGGGCCCGTGACCCCGGACTGCTGGCAGTCCTGCGTGCCGACCGGGAACCCGGTGCAGCGGGAGCGCTTCGTGAAGGTGCAGGCGTGCGCCCAGCAGATGTGCGCCGCGACCAGCGTGACCGGGGCGTGCCTGAAGCAGGCCCTGGCCGGCGGCTGCGCGGCGCCGTGGGCGCTGTGCAGCGAGTGCGCGCCCAACTGCCTGGGCCGCGAGTGCGGCCCCGACGGCTGCGGCGGGTCCTGCGGGATCTGCGGCGAAACGTCGTACTGCCAGGGATTCCAGTGCGCCCCGATCTGCACGCCCGCCTGCCAGGGGATGGTGTGCGGCGGCGACGGGTGTGGCGGGTCCTGCGGCACGTGCCCGAACGGGCTGACCTGCGCGGGCGGCCGGTGCCTGGGCTGCGAGCCGTCATGCAGGCAGGCCGACGGGACGATCCGCGAATGCGGCGACGACGGCTGCGGCGGCTCATGCGGTTTCTGCGCAAAGGGCGCGACCTGCCTGAACGGGCGGTGCCAGGGTGTGTGCGTGCCTTCGTGCGTCGGCCGGCAGTGCGGCGACGACGGCTGCGGCGGCTTGTGCGGCTCGTGCTCGTCCGCCGAGTACTGCACCGGGACCACCTGCAAGGTGTTCCGGTCGTGCGCCGACATGTTCCAGTGCTGGTCCGCCTGCGTCGCCACGGACCAGGCATGCATCGACCAGTGCTGGCTGGACGCCTCGCCCGAGGCCCAGAAGCAGTACATGGACCTGACGAACTGCCTCATGCAAGCCTGCGGGTCGAATGGCACCGACGCGTGCTACTACGGCGCGTACTACGGCGCCTGCAAGGCTCCCTACGCCGCGTGCCTCGATTGCACGACGAACTGCACCGGTCGCCAGTGCGGCGACGACGGGTGCGGCGGCCAGTGCGGCACGTGCGGTGCGGGCCAGTCGTGCGTAGCCGACCGGTGCGTTTCCACCTGCACGCCCCGGTGCGTCTCGGCGGACGGGTCGAGGCTGGAATGCGGCGCCGACGGATGCGGCGGCGTCTGCGGAACGTGCCCTGCCGCGGCGTCGTGCCTGGGCGGCCGCTGCATCAGCCAGTGCGTGCCTCAGTGCCAGGGCCGGACCTGTGGCGACGACGGGTGCGGCGGGTCGTGCGGGCTGTGCCCCGCCGGGACGACGTGCGACGGGAAGTCCTGCATCCCCCAGTGCCAGGCCCAGTGCTTCGGCCGCGAGTGCGGCAGCGACGGGTGTGGCGGGCAGTGCGGGACCTGCGCGCCCGGTTGGGCCTGCGACCCGAACATCGGCCGCTGCCTGCCCGGGGGCCAGCAGGACGGCTGCACCGCCACCAACACGGGGGGCTGCGGCGGGTGCGCGTGCGAGGCCAGCGTGTGCAGCCAGGACCCCTACTGCTGCAAGACCGCCTGGGACGACGTCTGCGTGCAGACCTGCCGGCTCAGCGGCGGCTGCCAGGCGTGCACACCGTCGTGCGTGACCTCGTCGGGCATGAAGAAGCAGTGCGGCGACGACGGTTGCAACGGGTCCTGCGGCGCGTGCCCGACGGGGACGGCCTGCACCGGGGACGGCCAGTGCCTGGCGACGCCGACCGGCGGGACCTGTTCCCAGATCCTCCAGTGCGCGATGTCCTGCACGAACTTCGATGTCGCCTGCGTCCAGAAGTGCATGACCCTGGGGAGCGCCGTGTCGCAGCAGGTGTTCACGACCTTCGCGCAGTGCGTGATCCAGGCCTGCGGAATGCCCCCGGCCACGGACTGCGTGTACCAGTCGCTGAACGTGCGCTGCGCAAACGAATACGCGACGTGCATGAAGAACTAGCCCGGATGATTCACGAGGTCACTTGCTGCGGCGCGGGATCCATGCGCAGGGGCAGCGTTGCGTGCGCCTGGCCTACTGCGGCGGATCCTCCGCGACCAGCTTGAGGTCCTCGAGGTTCAGTCCCGCGGGATACCCGTAGGAAACGTACCGGTCGTAGCCGTACACGATGGCCCCGAAGGGCTTCGCGGACTGCGCCACGTGGACGCCGTCCGGCACGACGACGCGCCAGACCGACCACTCGCCGTCCGCGATCATCTTGTAGTCGCCGAACGTGACGCCCAGCTGCCAGGGGTGGTCGTACCCCTTGTCGGTCATGTCCTTCAGGATGTCCCGGCCCAGGCGGAAGTGCAGGTCCTCCTGCTTCAGTTCACGACCGTCCAGGTACACGGGCTCGCCGGTGGGCACGATCAGGTTCACCGCGTCGAAGCGGTACTTGTCGGGGGTCAGGAACACGTAGTCGGTCCGGAACTGTTCCTCGGGCACGGCCAGCAGGAAGGTGGGATCGCCGACGCTGGCGTCGTCGGGCCCCTTGGCGGACACGTTCGGGTCCGGGGCGTCCTGGGCCTCCAGGAACTGCCCGACCATCACGGGCTGCTTCGCTTCGACGATGAAGTTCTCGTAGGTGGCGTCGTTCTCGAACTCGAAGTACTCGCCGCGGTTCAGCACGGGCGGCAGCGTCGTCCCCTGCGACGGGTAGGTCGTCACCCGGGTCTGGTCCACGGCGGCCATGATCCGGAACAGGTCCTTTTCCCCGCCCCGCGGGTAGGTCCGGGTGACCACGTACTTCAGGCCCCACGTCTTCACCGGCGGCAGCATCTTTTCCAGGTGGTCCGCGCAGCACGTGTTGTAGTTGATGCAGTCGTAGTTCGTCTTGCACTTGACGTCGCGCGGGGGGGCCATGTTCTGCTTCGGCCACACGCACAGACAGTCCACTCCGCCCACAGCGCCGCTGCCGCACTCCATCCACTGGTTGTTGTACGCGCACGTGCCGCCGGGGCAGCAGTGGTTCGTGTTGGGGGCGTTGGCCGCCTCGCTGCCTCCGAACACGCCGACCGGGTGGTTCGCGTACACGATCGAGCCGGTCAGGTCCGCCCCGTAGGCGTTCGTTTCGATGTTCAGGATGTCGAACTGGTGCAGGATGAACGTTCGGTCATCGCCCGGGCTCATCGCAGGGATGTCCTGGCTGTCCGACGACGATGATGCCAGCGTGGGTGCGGTCACCTTCACGTAGACCTGCGTTTCCCCCGGATCGACCGCCAGCACGGTCAAGAAGCCCTTCAACTCCTGGAAGGTCTGCTCGCGGGTCATGATGATGTAGTACTTCCCGAGGGAGTTCGTCGGCAGCAGCAGCGACGCGTCGTTGGAGTAGACGCCGACGTTCGCGAACGGGTTGAACTGGTAGGCCGAAATCGGGATCGAGGACTTGATGCGATAGGACTGGGCCTTCAGGCTGGTGCCGTCCACGTCCATCAGTACGGTGGCGCCCTTGCTGGTGCAGTCGGCACCCGGGTACGTTTCGCCCGGGCCGTTCTTGCACACGGTGCACTTCGTTGCGTCCACCGGGTAGAGGCGGGGCAGCTCGAAGGCCCGCAGGCCGTGCGGCGGGATCGGTTCCGCGGGCAGCAGGTTGCACTTCGAGTCGTACGCGATCTTGCCGAGGTATGTGAACACCTCCACGGTCGCCGGCCAGGTGTCGCTGGTGTTGGACACGACGATGGCGAACTGCGCCCCGGCGGCGTCGTAGTAGCTCCCCTCGCCGGCGCTGACGACGGCGTTGTCCAGGTCGGCGCCCCAGTACTCGCACCCGATGTACGACGACAGTTTGTCCGACAGGGCGCACAGCCCGATGCAGAGGCCGGTGCGGCAGACCTCGCCGGTGTGGGCCGGGTCGCAGTCCTTGGCGACCTCCCAGGTGGTCCCGGACGGGTCGCAGCGCAGCACGGTCGAGTCGTTCAGGCAGGAGACGCGCCCGGGCACGCAGGACGTGCAGCCCTTCGCGTTGTCCAGGCACACCGAGCCATCGCCGCAGGGATGGGCCTCGTAGCCCGTTCCCGTGCCGTTGCACAGGACCTCGCCCAGGCCGTCCTCGGAGCACTGCAGCCGGGTGCCGGGCGTGCAGGTCGGCCAGCCCCCATCGGGGACCTCCAGGATCGGCGTGTCGATGATCGCATCGGAGGGTGTCACGGCGTCCGGGGCATCCGTGGATGGTACATCGCCGCCATCGTGGCCGCCCGTCTTGCAGCCCCCGGCAGCCAGCGCCACGATCGCCGCGGTCAGCATCCATCGACGGACCATCGCCACCCCCTCGGACAACCCGTATATTGTGCCGGATCGCGCGTGCAGGCGTCAGAAGTACACGGTGAACCCCGCGCTGCCGAACAGGCTCCCGCCGCCGAAGCTGAAGCCGACGCCCTTTTCGGTCGAGTCGGTGGCCTGCTGGCCCGTGGATTGCGGCAGGGCCTTCTGCCTGGTCGTCGCGATCGTCAGCAGCAGGCCCGCCTGCACGTTCAGCGCGAAGTGGTCCGTGAAGTAGAGTTCCGCGACCAGCGGGATTTCGACGTTGACCTGCCAGACGCTGGAACCCATGTTGGCCTTCTGGCAGTCTGCCGACGTGCCTCCGGCATCGACGCAGGTCCTGATGGCCCCGGCCGACGCCGAGGCCCCGTTGCGCCACCCGATGTCGGCCCGTACCCCCACGCCCAGGTTGGCGATCTCGAACCGCGCGAAGTTGTACACCACGCCCACGGCGCCCTTCACGCCGGTGCGCACGTCCAGGCTCGACGGCTTGAACAGGTCGAAGCCGACCGTTCCCTCGATGACGAAGTCCTGCACATAGTACTTCAACTGGATGCCGGACACGCCCCCCAGGGTCTGGCTGTATCCCAGGCCGAACTTCCCGTTCATGTCGCGGGCATCGACGGACGAACTGACCGCTAGACAGGACAGCAGGATCCCGACGATTCCCAGGCGCGTCATGGCGTACCTCCAGCGCGAGTCGTGCCAATGGCAACGCCGGTCAGAACCGATAGTTCAGGCCGGCGGTCAGGCTGCGGGCGTCTGCCGGTCCCTGCCGGGAGCCGGGGGTCAGGTTCGCGAGGGTGAATCCGAGGAACACGTCGATCGCCGGGGTCACGGCGTACCCGAGCGTGGCGCTGATCGGGAGGGTGCCCTTGCCGGACGGCTTGGGGTTGGTCGGCCAATCCTGGAGGACCCTGTCGGACTTCGGCTGGAACATCTGGCCATACCCGATGCCGACATCGGCCCAGAGTTCGCGGGTGATGTTCACGACGATGCCGGCGTCGATGAAGATCGACGTCTGGACCGACGCGCCCTGGTTCGAATCCGAACGGCCGAAGCCCAGGATGACGTCGGGACGGAAGCGGATCGCCAGGCGTCCCGGAAGGATCGCGTACCGGACGGGGAGGCTGAGCCGCACCGCAATGCGGCCCGCACGGATCTGCTCGATCGGGATCAGCAGGGCGATGTCGGCGGCAATCCACGGCGCCAGCCGGAAGCCTGCCCAGATCTGCACCGGGCCGAAGTGGTGCTGGGTCTGGGTGTCCCTCC
This sequence comes from uncultured Myxococcales bacterium, assembly GCA_903857665.1. Taxonomy (GTDB): domain Bacteria; phylum Myxococcota_A; class UBA9042; order DTJE01; family DTJE01; genus CAIZWN01. The sequence continues at coordinate 11,720 of CAIOFV010000023.1, read as the reverse complement.
TGAGCGGCCACCCCTGCATCGCCAGGTCGTAGGATTCGACAAGGTCGCGCAGGAGGTTTGCGTGGGTGTAGGGCACCGAGAGCCCGCCCTCGATGCCGCGCGCCAGCCCATATGCCACCGACAGGCCGGGAGCCCGGTCGCCGGGGAGGCCCGACGACAGGCCGACAAGACCGCCCACGTTCCCCTTGTTGAGGCCCACCTCGACGTCCACGGACAGTTGTCCGACGCCCTCGGGGAGGACGATGGGCCGATCGACCATGGGAACGACCTGGGCGGACGCCGCCAGGGCCAGGGTCATTGCGATTAGAAACGCCCCGAGAGGCGCGATGCGGATCATTCGGTTCCCCATTCCGGGCATGTCAGAAGCGGATGCTTGTGCCCAGGGTCAGGCGGCGCGCGTCGTTGGCCTTGCCGGTCGCCGGCACGAGGTTGTCGAGGGACACGCCGGCATACAGGTCCCATTGCGGCAGGATCGTGTACCCGAGGAGGACCGACAGCGGGAAGTAGCCGCGCTTGTAGGGGTAGGCGTCGCCGCCGTACCCGAGGGTCAGATCCAGGAAGATCCCGGCCAGGCTGAGGGTGAGGCCCGCGTCCACGTAGTACGACAGCAGGGCCGTGCTCTTGGGTTCCGACGCCGTGGGGCCCGTCTTCGCGAAGCCCACCATGAGGTCGGGCTGTGCGTGCACGGACAGCAGGCCGGGCGACAGGATCCACTTGAAGGGCAGGCCCAGGCGGAACGTGGGCCGGTTGTTTCCCTGGTTCTGATCGACCGGTACCGACAAGGCCAGTTCCATGCCGAACTGCGGCAGGAAGGCGTAGCGTCCGTAGATGGTCACGGGGTTCAGGTGGTTCTGCCCGTCGGTGCCGAGCGTATACGGCATGCCGGCGATGCGACGGGTTCCGTCCCCTTCCGGGCCCGCGTTGCGCAAGGGAGCGCGCGAGCCGGGAACCTTGGAGGCGGACACGTCCGAGAACCTTCCGAGGCGATCGGCGGCCACCGGGACCGCGGCGCGCGGCAGGTAGTCCGAGCCGTAATGCATGCTGTACAGGAACTGCATGGCCAGGCCCATCTCGAAGCCCTTGAGGATGCCCGCGCTGAAGTGCAGCCCGGGATAGCGTTCGCCGGCCAACCCGGTCCCCACGCCGAACGTTTCACCCAGGGCGCCCTTGTTGAGATCCGTCGTCAGGTCCAGATTCACTTGTCTCTGGCCTTTTGGAAGGACGATGGGTCGATCCGACCAGTAGACGGTTTGCGCGCCGGCCATCGCCGGAAGGGACAGGATCATCGCCGCCAGAACCAGACATCTGCGGGTCATGGTCGCTCCTTCTGACGCACCCTCCGGGAGGGACCGCCTCCGTGCCGGCCGAGGCGTGCCGTATCGTCCCCCCGAGGCCGACAGGTGTCAAGAAGGACTACAGCGGGGATCCTGAGGTTTTTTCGGGACGCTCCCACTGCGAATCCTGTTCATCCACGACGTCTGCTCAAGGCTCGCTCACTTCAGGCGTCGGTTCGGTCGAGTCGGGGGTGACGGGGTTGCCCAGGACGAGGTCTGCGTCCGTCCGAGGGAATACCGTGTACTTGCCGAACGAGTAGCCGACGACGCCGACGATCTTCGTGAACGGGTCCCCCAGTTTTCGCTGGTCTGTCGCCGTGCTCATGTAGTTCAGCCCGAAGTCGTTCCCGATGACGACGCCTCCGGCGACCTCGAAGGCGCCATGGTCCTTGCCGTCGGAACCCAGGGAGATGGCCGTCGTGACGGCGACGTCGTCCAGCTCGACCAGCACGCCTTCCAGGGGCTCCGACGTCGCGGCGGCCTTCAGGTCCGCTGCGGCGACGACCTTGGGCGCGGGAACGGTGGCGGTCCCGGCCTTCACGGCGTCGGTCGCCTTGATTTCGGTCATGCAGTAGAACTCGATCCAGTCGCCCGTGACCTTCAGCACGTCACCCGGCTGGAAGTTGGTGGCCTTCGCCACGTCGATCGTCATTTCGGTCCCGGTGAAGTCGTCGGCCGTCGCGTGGTTCACGTCCGAAACGTAGTAGCCGTCCAGCTTGGCCTTGGACGCCACGAACTTCGGCGACACCACCACGAGGTCGGCGAAGGACAGGCCCGCCTGCATCGTGGCGATCGACTGGGCCGTGCAACCGGTGCTCTTCGCATCGGACTGGATGGCTTCGATGGAGGTCGCGGTCGGGGTGACGCCGTCGCTGGCGACGTCCTGCCCCGCCGGCACGTCCCCGTCCGCGTCGGGCCCCGGATCGCCGGGCGGGGCGCCCTCGAGGACCAGGTCATCGGCCGAGCGGGGCACCAGGATGTACTGGTCGAAAGAGTACTTCACCACACCCACGATCTCGGTGAAGGTGTCGCCGACCTTCCGCGCGTCGGTGGCGGTGGACATGTAGGGCACGTGGTAGTCGTTGGCCACGATCAGGCCGCCGGTGCCGATGAAGGAGCCGTGATCCTTGCCGTCGGTGCCCAGGGCCGGCGTCGTCGTGACCGTCACGTTGCGCACGCGCACCAGCACGCCTTCGAAAGGTTCGGCCCGGGAATGGTCCTGGCTGCCCAGGTCGGCAGGGTCGATGTCCACCGGTGCCGGGACCGGCGCCGTGCCCTTGGCGACCGCGGAGGTGACGGTCACCTGCGAAAAGCAGTAGTACTCGACGTGGTCCGCCACCAGCGACAGCGCGTCGCCCACGTGCCATTCGTCCGTGGTCACGGACGTCGGTACGACGGCGGCGATCCCCCTCCAGGGCTCGGACTGCGTGAGCCCGACGTCCGCGACGAAGTATCCGTACTTGGTGACCGCGCCGGTCGTCTTGTCGGTCGCGGCGACATACCGGGGAGACAGGACGACGACGTCCAGCGCCAGCCCCGTCAAGCCGTTCACGAAGGCCGGGGTCGCGGTCGTGCCGTCGGGCGGGCACTTCACGCTGGCATCCGACTGCTGGATCTTCGAGATGGCATCCGCCACGGGGCCCGTGTAGTCCGAGGCGTTGTCGAACGGCGCGACGCCGTCGTTCGAGAGGTCCGTGGCGCCGCCCGGGTCCGTCTTTCCGGTGTCCCGGACGTCCCGCGACGAGTCGCCTTCATCGAACGTGGTGCCATCCTGGAGGTTCACGACATCCAGGCCGGTCGATGAGCGACCCGGGCAGCCGAGGGCGATCGAGCCGAGGATCGAAACCAGGATCAGGGGTCGGGTGCCGCGGGTCATCAGCCACCTCCGGAAGCCCAGGGACGGTTCTCTGTACCCGATCCCGTCGGGGCAAGTCAATCAGGCCTGGAGGTCGGGGAGAGGTGCTCTTCCGCGATGTCAGGCCGCGGGCCCGTCGTCGCCGTGAGGATACTCCAAGGCCCCGTTTGGAGCCTCGGAGCTTGATGCTCGGTTGGATTCTGAGAGGGACGTGTCAAGCGGGCGGGGCGGTGACTACTTGCACTTGTTGAAGTCGTCGAGCTTGGCGGCCTTCAGCTGGCAGTCAACCTTCGCCTTCGTGGTGCGGTCCTTGACGGCCTTGTCCAGGTACGCAGCCTGGTCCTTGTCCGCCTGGGCCTTCGCGTCCGCCTCGGCCTTCGCCTTCGCGTCGGCAGCGGCCTTGAGGGCGTCAGCCTTGGCCTTGTTCAGGCCGGCGAACTGGGGGGCGAAACCCTGGGCGGCTTCGTTCTTCTTGGCGTTGAACTCTTCGTCCAGCTTCGCGGCGGCGGCAGCGTTCGCAGCCTCGGCCTTCTTGCCCTTCGCCTTCGGCAGGGCGTCCTTCGCCTTCGCCAGATCGTCGTCGACCGCCTTCAGCGCTTCGGCCTGGGCCGTCTGCAGGGCCTGCAGCTTCTGGGCGAAGTCACCGTTGATCTTCACGGCCGGATCCTCGACCGCGGGGGCCGGGTTCGCCGCCTTCTGCAGCTCGACGAGCTTCGCATAGGCCTTCTTCACTTCGTCCGGGGTCGCCTTCTTCGCGCAGGCAACGAACGCGAGCGCCACGATCGCCACGAACACGGTAGCCAGCTTCTTCATCTGATCCTCCTCCGAAACTCCAAGATGCTTCCCAAAAAGGAAGCCCTGCGCACCCAGCCACCCGGGGACCCCCGGTGGTGCGCTTTCGGGGGCGGATATTGCCACCGGTCGGCAGGTTTGTCAATCCCTGCCCAGACGGGAGCAGGGCTGCGTCGGGTGAGAATGCTCAAAATGACAATGATATCCGAAGAATATCCTTCGCGATGCCGTCGGGGGGGCGCCCTGGGCAGGTCGGCTCGGACGCCCGGGGCCGCGCCACTGGGTGCTTTGCCCGGGTGCCGCTTCACCGGAACCACCTGGAATGGTATGGTTCCCTGGTCTGGCGCGAGGTGGTCCGATGCTTCCGGGCAACAGGAAGGTGTTCGTTGTGGGGTACGCACAGAGCCCCTTCGGGAAGCTGGGCGCGGTATCGATCCAGCAGGCCATCCATGCGGCTGCCTCCGCCGTGTCGATCGGCGCGGGCGCGCCCCTGGAGGCCGTGGACACGGCCGCGGTCGCGGGCCTGCTGACGCCGATGCTCCAGGAGCAGACGCTGCTGTCGGGGCTGGTGGCCATGGAGCCGGCGCTGGCCGGCAAGCCCATCGAAACGGTGGAAAACGCCTGTGCGTCAGGCGGACAGGCTGTCCTTTCGGTACTGCGGCGCCTCCTTCTGGGCGAGGCCGAAGTGGGCCTGGCCATCGGTGTCGAGAAGATGCGCGACGACGAGGGGAAGGCGGACGGAAAGCTGCTGGGGAAGCTGCTCGGCACCGCGTCGCACCCCGAGGAGCGCCCGGGAAAGACCTTCATCTTCCCCCATATCTTCGCGGAAGTCCAGGACGCCTACATGAAGCACTGGGGCGTTACCGAAATGGAACTGGCCCACGTTCCGGTGACCTTCTACGCCCACGGCAACCAGAACCCCCTGGCGCAGATGCAGAAGGTACAGATGACGCTGGACAAGGTGATGGCCATCGACGGGCCGAACCGCTACATCGCCGAGGGCCTGCCCCTGAAGACCTTCGAATGCTCGCAGATGTCGGACGGGTGGGCGTCGCTGCTGCTGGCCACGGAGGAGGGGTTGAAGCGGTTGGGTTTCCCCAGGTCCCAGGCGGTCGAGCTCGTCGGCTACGGCTCGGCGACGGACCCGCTGTCCACCCAGGGGCGGGACGTACTGCACCCCGCGGGCGCGTATCGCGCGATCCGCATGGCGTACGACATGGCCGGGGTCACGCCGGCGGATGTGGGTGTCGGCGAGGTCCATGACTGCTTCGGCATCATGGGGGCGCTGTCGGCCGAAATCCTCGGATTGGCGGCGCCAGGCCGGGGGGCGCGGTACTTCGTCGAGGGGCGTGCGCGGGTGGATGGGGACGGTACGCCCCTCAATACTTCCGGCGGGCTGATCGCCAAGGGCCATCCCATCGGCGCCACGGGCGTCGCGATGATCGGCTGGAATTATTGGCAATTGACGGGCAGGGTGCCGGCGGCGCTGCAGGTCAAGAATGCCCGCTACGCCGCGTCCTTCAACATCGGGGGGCCGATCTGCGCCTCGGTGACCACGGTCCTCAAGGCCCCGTAGAGCCCCTTCGAACCGCAGGCAGGACCGGCGCACGCCGGGGCTCGCCGGGTTTCAGTCCTCTTCCTCGGAGGCGCCAGCGAAGAGCTCCCGGTTCTTGCGCCCCTGGGGGCACCGGAAGCACGCCGAACGGCGCTTCTCGAAGGCGTTCGACTCGAGATAGTCGTTCAGGCACTTGTCCAGGGTCAGTTCCTTGCGACGCGCACGGCAGTAGAAAGTGTCCGACAGTTCCTGGATTTCCTGCTGCGAGTAGGTGAACCGCATCTCAGCCTCCCTCGACTTTAACAGGGACAATTCGGGTCCCACTGATGAAGATAAGCGGAGTACCTGAGTCTGTCAACCATTTTTCGGCTTTCGGAGTCAAGATTCGGGAATGATGAAAGATCGGAGGGGGTACGGACGCGCCTTGGACCCGGTCAGCGCAGGTGTTGGACCCATTTCTGGGCCAGCCAGGCGGCCACCTGGCGCGGTGTCGTGCCGGCCCCGAACCCGGCGTCGAAGCCCAGTTCGAGGGCCACTTCGTGCGTGATGCGAGGACCGCCGCAAAGCAGCAGAAGATCCTGGCGAAGCCCGTCGGCCTCGACCATGTCCACCCACTCGGCGAGGTTGGACAGGTGCACGTCCTTCTGCGTCACCACCTGGGACACCAGCACGGCGTCGGCCCCTGTTTCGCGGACCTTCGACAGCAGCGTAGCGTTGGACACCTGGCTGCCCAGGTTGATCACCTCGAAGGCCGGGTAGCGCTCGAGGCCATATTCCCCCGCGAAGCCCTTCATGTTGAGGATCGCATCGATGCCGACGGTATGGGCGTCGGTCCCGGTGCAGGCGCCGACGATCCGCAGGCGCCGGCCCGCCTTTTCCAGGACGAGGGCGTTGATTTCCTCGAAGGACAGCGGCGCGGTATCGATCTTCGGCACCACGATGCGGGTCACGTCCACGTGGTGGCGGCACTTTCCATAGAGAATCCAGAACGAGAACCCGTATCCAAGATCGGCCTCGTGGTAGACCTGCGGCTCGTTGAGGCCCATCTGCACGGCCAGCCGGCGGGCCGCCTCGCGCGCCTCGGGGCCTGCGGGGACCGGCAGGCTGAACGAGACCTGGACGATGCCGTCGCCCAGGGTGTCGCCGTAGGGCCCGACGGCATGGAGGTCCAGCCCGGAAACCGCCCGGGCGGGGGAGTCGTCGCGCGTCGTCATCACACCACCTCCGCGGCGCGCTGGGCCAGCAGGGCGTCCAGTTCGTGCTCCACCGGGTTCCAGTAGCCGGGTTCCTTGACGACGACGCCTTCGAGGCCCCGGCCGCCCTCGGGGGTGCGCCGGATATCCGCGAAACGCCCGTTCGCGAGCGCGCCGAACAACCCTTCGTCGCGGACCTGCTCCAGGAGGCCGACCGCATTGCCCAGGACGACGCGAGCGCGAGTCTGGATGATGCCGCCGGGCTTGAATTCGATCTCGTCCCCCAGGTGGCGGGCCGCCGTCGCGATCATCCGCGTGGATTCCAGCGCCAGCGTGCGGTCGTGGATGTGCGGCGTATGCATCGCTTCGGTCATCATGCCCAGCAGGTGGATGCCCTGTCCGGTCATCACGCTGGCGAGGCTGAAGAGGGCATCCTGGACGTGGCCCCGGAAGATGTCGCCTGTCATGTGCTTGGTCGGCGGCATGTACTTGAGCGGGCAGTCCGGGAAGATTTCGCGGGCCATGCGGGCCTGGGCCACCTCGTACAGGAACATGTCCTCCCGCCAGGGATTCATCTGCATGGCGTGGCCCAGCCCCAACTGGGACGGCTTCAGGCCGCAGCGCAGGGCGATCTGCTCGTTGATGAACTCGGACGCCAGTACGGTGTGGGCCGCGTCGAAGGCGTCGGAGGTCGTCAGGTAGTTGTCCTCGCCGGTGTTGATGATCAGGCCGGCAGCAGCAGATACCTTGCGCGAAAAGGCCTGGTCGGTCAGGGTCCTTTGCATGTTGATGTCGCGGAACAGGATCCCGTAGAGGGCGTCGTTCAGCATCACGTCCAGGCGCTCGAGGGCGCCCAGTGTGGCCATTTCCGGCATGCAGAGGCCCGACGCGTAGTTGCACTGCCGGACGTAGCAGCCTACGTCCTCGGAGGCCTCGTCGAGGGCGTCGCGCATGATGCGGAAGTTGGCCTGCGTGGCGTACGTGCCCCCGTAGCCCTCGGTGGTCGCGCCCTCGGGGATGTAGTCCAGCAGGCTCTGGGCCGTCGAGCGGATGACCGCGACGACCTGGGCGCCTGCCCGGGCGCAGACCTTCGCCTGCACGGTGTCCTCGTGGATGTTCCCGGAGGCCACGATCACGTACAGCAGCGGGCGGGTCCCCTCGCCGAGGCGCTCCAGGAAGCGCTGGCGCGTGCGGTTGGTGTGGCGGACGCGGTCGGAGCCTGCCGCGGCCAGCGAGCGGGCCGTGGCCCGCGCCGCGTCCTCGAATTCGGCTACGGGTGCGACCAGGCTCAGGCGTCTTTCCGCGATGGCGCGCGCCGCGTCCGATGGCGTCAGGCCGGAAGCGCGGACCGCCGAAGCGAACGGGAGTGCGACGCCGCGGGCCAGCAGGCCGGCCGCGGCGGCCGCGTCCACCACGCGGTTCACCAGGGGAATGCAGTCGGTGTCGCCGCCTTCCACGCCCATCCAGCGCAGGACGGCCCGTTCGATGGATACCGTCGTCCGGTTTGCAGCGAAGCCCAGGACCTCGTCAGCGATCGCGCCGGCCGCATCGCGACATCGCGCGATGTCGCCGGAATCCAGATCCAGTTTTCGTTCCATGATCCACTCCATCGGCAAAAGGCGGCCGGGGCCGCGGATTCGGGCAGGAACAGCACCCTAGGTCGGGTGGGGATGCACGTCGAAGGACACCACCGGAAGGCCGTCCGCCACGGCCCGGATCGCGGCGACGAGCGGCTCCCGGGGCAGGGTCCACCCGAGGACGCTGAACGGGTTCACCGTCACCCCCAGGATGCGGATGGGCTGGATGACTCGAAGGTCATGTCGCTTCCGGAAGGCCGTGGCTTCCTGCGGAGTCAGGAAGAGCCGCGTGGGATCCCGGGCCAGCAGGCGAATGCGTCCGGCCGAAAGCGCGGCGCACTGGCGAACGAGGTCGTCGCCGATCGCGCCGGGGATGGCGATCACGGCATCGCCGGACCCGAGGATCTGAACCGCGACCGGGTCCGTCGGACCGTCCGCAGTGACGATTCCGCCCGCAGGCAGGGCCCGCATGGCGAGGCGGTTGTCCCGGCGGGCCGCGTCCATGAGCGCCCCGTCGTCGGCGAACTCGGACCGGGGTACCCGTAGACGTTGCAGGAATTCAAGCGTCCGCAGGGCCACCTGATCGATGGTGGTGCCGAGCACGGCCCCGGTCGCGAGGATCGTGCCGTCGGAAACCTCCGGATCCGCCGCCGCCAGCCGCTGGTAGGCTCCATCGACGAGGATGCGAGGGACCCCCAGGCGCTTCATGGCGGCGATGGCGGCGCGCACGTCGTCCTTCGAACGGATGCCGGCCAGCAGGACCGAACCCGGGGCGGTGACGCGACCCACCACCAGGTCGCCCAGGAGCGTGCGGCCGCCGGTCCGCTCGCAGATCTCGACGAGGGCGGTGCCCGCCGCAAGGGCCCCCTCGGCGGTCGCGACAAAGGCGCCCTGGCGCACCTCGACGCGGGGCTTGGGCACGCCCAGCCAGAAATCGACCTCCTCGCCGTCGATCCCGATGGACAGGACCCCGGGGTTCGGCACATCGTCGCCGAATCCGGCCAGCAGGGCGTTCAGGGTCGTCGTCTTGCCGGCGTTCTTGGAACAGCCGACGACGGCGATGACGAAAACATCCTGCGGCATCCATGGGAGCGTCGCGTGCACGGTCGGCCTCCGACCGGCCATCCTATCTCGCCGGACGGACCTGACGCAAGGCGACGCAATGCGCTATGTCGTGAATCGATTCCGGTGGGGGCTCGGAGGCGGAGGGGACACGCCACGGCCCGGGGCCGGCGGGACGACGGGTTGCCGTCCCCGCCGGCCGCGGGGTGGACATGCGATGGACTACAGCACGCTCTTGAGCTTGGGAGCGGGCTTGAAGCCGACCGTCTTCGACGCCTTGATCGTGATCTGGGCGCCGGTGCGCGGATTGCGGCCCTTGCGCGGCTTGCGGGCGCGGACGGTAAACGTCCCGAAGCCCGGGAACGAGAAGCGCTTGTCGCGCTTGACGGCGCCGCGGATCGCGTCGAACACGCTGTTCAGGACCGCCTCGGTCTGCTTCTTGGTCAGGTCAACACCCTTGGCATTCCGGATTTCCTCGATCAGTTCGGCCTTGGTCATGTGAATCCTCCTCCAACCCAACCCAAAACCAAGGAATGGCGCCAGGGCCATTCCGCCGGCAGGCCGGACGTGCCGATGGCAGGCCGGTCTGCTGCTCTGAGAGTCGAGCATCGTCAATGTGGCACTAGGAAAAATGACTGTCAAGGAAAAGTTTTCGAATGCGCCATGAAATTAAGGAGATACATCCGTGTAGCGCCGGAACCGCTGGGAATTGCTGCGAAATATTTCCCGGCCGAATCAGGTGTCCATTCCCAGCGAACTGGAAATCGTGAAGATCTCGTCCTTCTTGCGCAGCTTGAGCTTCTTCAGGCGGGCCATTTCAACCTGATCGTCGGGGCTCAGCCACGGCTTCGCGTCGAGTTCCTTGATCTGCAGGTCCAGTACCCGGTGTTCCTCCTTCAAGGCCTGGAGCCTGGACAGGGCGTCCTGGTTGCCGGGAGCGTCGGACTGGGGAATCATGGCCACCTCTTTTCAGAAGACGCGGAAGAAACGATGTTAGGCGAGGGTCGGGGGGCCGGTCAAGCCCGGGGATGGCGGCAGAAGCGATGCCCGGTTCGTGACGGGCGGAGTCGCCGGGAGGGGCCGGTCGGCACGCTCGTTGCCTCGAATATCGGCCGGGCGGGGACGTGATATCCTCGCTGCCGAGCGTGCCGCAACGGCTCTGCGGGGCGGTTCCGTCGTGCGAACCTGTGAGGAACCTGTGAAGGCTGTGCGTTGCTCCGCGACTCGTCCGCGGACGACCCTGACCGTCGGCCGCTGGAGATGTGGATGATGCAAACCATAGGGAAGTATTAGGTTGAGCGAGAATAGGGCCGTTGGTGACATGTGGCATAGCAAGCATGCTTTTGCACTACGCAAAATATATGTGTTCCAGATGATCGAACCTGTGATGCCCGGGTGACGGGCGGGACGGTCGCGGTGGGCGAGGTATTTCTCGGCCGGTACGAGGTCGAGTGCGAGGTGGGCCAGGGCGGCATGGCCGTGGTCCATCGTGGCGTGGACCACGTGCTGGGCCGCCCGGTCGCGATCAAGGTGCTGCACCCGCACCTGCTTCAGAAAGAGGAGGCGCGCGCCCGGTTCGCGCGCGAGGCCCGCGTGATCGCCCGCTTGCGCCACCCGGGAATCGTCGAGGTCTACGACTACTCCGGCGCGGAGTCGGATCGCGCGTTCATCGTGGCCGAGTTCGTGGACGGCGAATCCCTGGATGCGTTCGCGAGGCGCGTCGGCGCGATGCCTCCGGAGGTGGCGGCCCTGGTGGCGGCGTCGGCGGGGGACGCCCTCGCCCATGCGCACGGCCGGGGCGTGATCCACCGCGACGTCAAGCCCGAGAACCTGATGGTCCGGCGCGACGGGGTCCTGAAACTGATGGACTTCGGGATCGCCCACGTCGTGGACATGGAGCACCTGACGATGACGGGGACGGTCCTTGGATCGCCCGCCCACATGTCGCCCGAACAGGTGGACGGCCGGGCGCTGGACGCCCGGACCGACGTGTTCAGCCTGGGGACGATGCTGTACCTGCTGTCCACGGGCCGATACCCGTTCCAGGCGGACTCCCCCTCGGCGATGCTCCACGCCATTGCCGAGGTGCGATTCCCGGACCCCCGGGCCGTTCGTCCCGGCTTCCCGGACGACCTGCATGCCGTGCTGATGCGCATGATGGCCCGCGACCCCGACGAGCGCTACGCGACGGCTCGCGAGGCCACGGACGACCTGTTGGCGGTCACGTCGGGGCTGGGGTTGGGCCCGCCGTCGGTCGAGCTTCCGCGGTTGTTCGCCGATCCCGCGGCCTACATGGCGGAGGCGTCGCAGCGGGTCGCCGACGTCCGGCTGCGGCGGGCCCGCGAGCACCTG
>CAIOFV010000022.1 GCA_903857665.1 uncultured Myxococcales bacterium | reverse complement strand
GAGCCGCAAACGTCCACGCACGGGTCGAACTCCTGGACGGCGCGGTGGTCCGGCAACAGGGGTGGCGGTGCGGTGGGCAGTTCGAGGTGCCTGAGGATCTTTTCGACGACGACCGGGTCGGTGAGGAATGCCAGCACGACCATGGGCCATGGACGATGCAGCCGGTAGCGGACCATCCCATCGGGGGTCAGTGACAGGCGGTCCAGCGAGTGCGGCGCGCGCAGGCAGTAGCGGGCCAGCCGTTCCAGGCCGGCGCGGTCGTCCCTTTACGTTGGCGAAGGCGAACAAGAGCGGGAGAGCAGATCCGCGTCTCCCTGGAACCATTCCCGCCCACTTGCCAAAGTTAGCGTATCGCGCTAACTTCCGGGAGTGAGACGCGCGGGTGCGTCGAACAGGAGCCTGGGATGTCGTCGATGACGCCGCTGTCGCTGTGGGTCGAGGAAATCCAGTCGCAGGGCAGGTACACCTTCACCCGCGTCGAGGCGGAATCAGGCGCTGCGCGGTCCTTCGTGGGTGCCCAGAGCGCCCTTCGGCGGTTGAAGGAAATGGGGCGGATCGTGTCGCCCCGGCGCGGGTTCTACATCGTGGTTCCGCCCGAGTACCGCGCGGCGGGATCGCCCCCGGCGAGCTGGTTCATAGACGACCTGATGCGGTTCATCGGCCAGCCGTACTACGTCGGACTCCTGAGCGCGGCTGCCCTCCATGGCGCCGCGCACCAGCAGCCGATGGTCTTCCAGGTTGTCACGAGCGTCGCGACCGACGAGGCCCGCGCCGGCAAGGTCACCATCCGGTTCACGATGAGCGGCCTCGTGGGGCAGTTGCCGACGACCGAGCTGCAGACCGAGACGGGGACGATGCGAGTCGCGACGCCCGAGACATGCGCGTTCGATCTGGTCCGGTATCCCGCGTCGGCCGGCCATCTGAGCAACGTGGCCACGGTCCTCGCCGAGCTGGCCGAGCGGCTGGACTTTGAGGCGCTCGTGCGCATTGCGCCCCTGGTGCGGTCCGCGGACGTGCAGCGGCTGGGGTTCCTGCTGGACGCGGTCGGGCAGGGCCGACTCGCTGCTCCCCTCGCCTCGTGGCTGGGCTCACGGCGCCCCCACACCGTGCTCCTCCACCCGGGGGCCGCGGGGAAGAGTGCGCCGGATCCGCGGTGGCACGTCGTTCCGAACGTCGAATTCGAGGTGGACGTGTGATCCCGCGTGCCCACATCACCGCCTGGCGCTCTGTCGCGCCATGGCCCGCCAACGAGCAGGTGGAGCAGGACCTGGTCCTGTCTCGCGCTCTGGTGGCGATGTTCAACCAGCCGGTCGTTGCGGACCAGGCCCTGTTCCGCGGGGGAACCGCGCTGCACAAGCTGTTCTTCCCGGAAGGCGGTCGGTATTCGGAGGACATCGATCTGGTGCAGCGCGACGCCGGCCCGATCGGCGGCCTGGTCAACGCGATTCGCGAAGGACTCGACCCATGGCTCGGAAGCCCCGGTTGGAAGCAGGGCCAGGGGCGCTTCACGCTGTACTACCGCTTCGAGACGTCGTTCGCTCCCGTGACGACCCGGCGCCTGAAAATCGAGATCAACACGCGCGAGCATTTCGCGGTCCTCGGAACGACGGTGCGGCAGTTCACGGTCGAGAACCCCTGGTTTACCGGAACGGCCGGGCTCGCCGTGTACGAGTTCGACGAGCTCCTCGGAACCAAGCTGCGAGCACTCTACCAGCGCAGGAAGGGGCGCGACCTGTACGACCTCTGGCTCGCGCTGAACACCGGGAAGGCCAACCCCGAACGCATCGTCGACTGCTTGCAGCGATACATCGCCAACGACGGCGCGACGGTATCGCGCGCGGAGTTCGAGGCCAACCTTGCGGGCAAGCTAGGGAGCGTCGAGTTCCTGGAGGACTTGCGCTTGCTCGTCCCAGCCGAGCTGGAGTATGACCCGGCAAGAGCCGGCCAGATCGTGAAGGACGCGTTGATCGCGAAGCTGCCGGGCGAGCCGTGGAAGGGGACCGGGCCGTGATGACGTTCCCGGCGAGGTGTGTAAGAACCATCATCCACGCAACCGGCCGGAGGGCGAGGTATCCAGGTCAAGGGTTCGGGATTCCGCCGTGGTCGGGTGGTGAACCGGGGAATGGACTTGGCGGGTTGAGTCGTTGGGTTGGGGAAGAATCTGTTTCCGTGATGGCAGGGGCGTCGAGGGCATATCCGCCGCGAGGGTCACGGGGGAGATCTGGCAGTCCGGGGGCTCCGGGGCCTGTGCGAGGGAGTGTGGAGGCGGCCGGGTCCATCTGGGGGTTCGTCGTCAGAGCCGCAAACGTCCACGCACGGGTCGAACTCCTGGACGGCGCGGTGGTCCGGCAACAGGGGTGGCGGTGCGGTGGGCAGTTCGAGGTGCCTGAGGATCTTTT
>CAIOFV010000021.1 GCA_903857665.1 uncultured Myxococcales bacterium | reverse complement strand
GTTGCGCCGGCGGCGGCGGCATCGGCGGCGGCGGCGGCGGTGCCTCGATCGGCATCTACGTGTACGGTGCGGGCATCCAGGTGTCCCGGACCGTCGTCAAGACCGGCAGCGGCGGCCAGGGCGGCCCCGGCGGCTACGGAGCGATGGGCGGCCAGGGCGGCGCCGGCGGTTCCGCCGGGCCCGGTGAAACGGACTCGGCCGAGGGCGCGCCGGGTGGCAAGGGCGGCAAGGGCGGCAACGGCGGTCATGGCGGCGGCGGCGGCGGCGGGCCCTCGGTGGGTGTCCTGTGCGCGAACGGATTCGCGAACCTCGACCAGGTCAGCTTCGTGCTCGGCCTGGCCGGAGACGGCGGCCAATCCCCGGGAAACTCGGGCGAATCCGGCCTGCGAGCCGAATCGTTCGGTTGCGGTCAGTGAATCGCGGGCGGGGCATGACGCCCCGCCGCATCCCCCCGACCCGCGCCCCTACTTCTTCATGTACTTGTCGATCAGCCCCTGGAGCTGCTTCATCAGCGGGGACTCGGTCCGCTTGCGGGCGCGCATCGTCAGCAGGCGCTGCTCGCGCGACGCGTCCACGTGCCGGTTGTTGACGCTGAGGCAGTCCTGGAGGAACGAACGCTGCTTGGCCGCGTTGCCCCGGGCCTTGTAGTACAGGGCCATGTAATAGTAGGGATCGCCGGAGGCGTCCTGGTTCGGGCTCTCCAGGGCCTTTTCGTACCACTGGCGGGCCTCTTCCAGGCGGGGTTCCAGGGGTCTCGCCTCGTTGTTCATGACGGCCCAGCCCAGGCTCACCAGCAGCTTGGCGTTCTTTCCGTCCAGCTCGACGGCCTTCCGGAAGCACGCCTCCGCTTCGGCATGCAGGCGCCGCTGGAGCAGCAGCGTCCCTTTGTGGAAGTAGATGCGGGCCTCGCTGGCGGCGTCCCGCTGCACCCTTTCCTGGGCGGTCGCCGGGGCCCTGCCGTCGCCGGTCCGGGCCATGTATTCCGCCCGGCGCCGCCGGTCCGTCAGCGTGGCGTAGGCATCGGACAGGCCGCGGAACACGTCCACCGCGGGCTTCGCCAGATCGGTGAGGTTCTGCCGCGCGATCATGTCGGGATGAAGCTGCTTGGCCAGGGCGAAATAGGCGGCCTTCACGGTCGCCGCGTCGGCATCGCGAGGCACTCCCAGAAGGGCGAAGTAGTCTCCGTCCTGCAACTGGGCATGTTTCTCGCGGACCAGCTCGGCAATCGCCTGGTCAGGCCCTGGAGGTGCGTCGGTCATTCCCACCCATCCACCGCGCAAGAGTATGCTTCGAGGACGGTCCGTTCGCAATAGCGGCGGCGATGGTCGGCGTGGTGCCTGCCGCCCCCGGGACACCCGGCAGTTTCCTTGCCTGCCTTCGCGCGCGCACGATAGAATCCGGCCCGACGGGGAGGGAGCATGGGCCGCATCATCCTTCGGGGCATCGTGCCGACTCTCGCTCTCCTCGGAACGCTGATCCTCCCTGGCTGCCGGGACTTCAAGGTGGGCCAGGGCCACCAGCAGGACCACGCGATGCTGGCCATTTCCCAGAAGAAGTCCGCGGCGAAGGGACAGGAACTCGGATCGGTGGGTGACGGCGCCCTGTCCTCGAAGACCGTCAACGCCGACCTCATCGTGAAGGCGACCGACAAGGGGCCCGGGGACCCGCAATCGATCACGCTGACCGGGGCCGACACGTTGCCGGCGCTGGCTTCCTGGGCCGGACTGACGGTCGATGAGTTCCTGCGGAAGAACCCGTCCCTGCGCTTCAAGACGCTGGTCGAGGGCGACGCGCTGACCCTGAACCTCACGCAGGGCGAATTCCGGAAGTTCCACGGCCTGCGGAAGGTGGCCGTGGCCCGGTGGCAGATGCAGCGCGATTCGGGCGGTTCCGAGCCCATCCGGACCGTCGATCACCTGATGCTGGAAGGCGAGGGCGTCGCGGACCTGCTGGTCAAGTACCGCACCACCGAGGACCTGCTGATGAGCGCGAACGGCGCCGTCCGAATGGGTTCCCTGCGCCCGGGGCAGACCGTCAAGGTGCCGATCCTGGCCGAGGGCCCGGCCGTCGTACCGACGCCGTAGGGTCCCGCACCGCCTACATTCCCGGTTCCCGGTCCCACAGGACTTCCGCCGTTTGCTGCGAGGCTTCCGCCGCCAGGGCCTCCAGGGTCGCAAGGCGCGCCCGGGCCGCAGCGAGGGCCGGGTGGGGCAGGGTGGGAACCCGTCCCGCGTGGGCCTCCTCGAAGGCGGCGGACAGGGTGGTCGCGACCTCCTGGTAGGCCGGCCGAAGGGCAGCGATCCGCCCCAGCAGGGCATCGACGTCCGCGGGCAGCACGTCGGTGGCCCCCGAGGCGTCGCCGGCAATCGATTCCCAAGGCTCGGGCTCGCGACGCATCGCCGCAACCATTTCCAGCCTGTCCGCATCGACGCCCAGCGCGCGGTCCCGGGCCATCACGTCGTGCAGGACCACCTCGATGTCGTGGCCTTCCCTGCGGAATCGTCGCCCTTCGCGGAAATGGCGCACCAGGCTGGGGCAGGTCCACAGCACCGGCAGCACGAGGTTCCCGCCGATCACCCAGAGCCACGCCTCGGTGCGGCCGAGCACGGCCAGCAGCAGGCCGTGCAGCCCCGGCAGGGCCAGGGAAAGGAAGGCGAGCAGGGGGGCCATCCCGGGCTTCAGCAGGTGAGGCAGGTGGGCGGGATGCTTGCGGCCGCGACGGAGGATCAGCACCGCGACGATGAAGAAACTGATCGTCCCCAGCGCCCACGTGCCGATGAAGGGCAGGGCCAGATCCACGACCAGGTAGAGGCTGAGGATGATCCCGATGACCAGGAGGGCGAAACCGGCCACATCGTGCATGGGTGCGGCCTCCCGGCAGTTCGCTGCGCCTGCGTGCCTGGGTTGGACGGTACGGCGGTCGCCCGGGCAAGTCAAGGCAGGGGGCGGCATCGAAAACGCAGGGATTTCCGCGGAATGAAGGGCTGCACGTTGATCGCATCCTGTCGCTGTTTCGTTGACCGCCGAACGCCGGTGCGATAAGGAGATGAAGTCGTTATCTGGAGCGGGCCAACGATCATGGACTCTGCGACGTTGATGGATCTGGCGAACACGTATGGCGCGCACAACTACAAGCCCCTGCCGGTCGTCATCGAGCATGCGGAAGGCGTGTTCATGTGGGATTGCGAAGGGCGGCGCTACCTGGATTTCCTGTCGTGCTACTCGGCCATCAGCCACGGGCACCGCCACCCGCGGCTGGTCAAGGCGGCGCACGACCAGATGGACAAGGTGACCGTCACCTCACGGGCCTTCCACAGCACCGAACTGGGCCCGTTCTTCCAGGAACTGTGCGCCTATACCGGGACCCAGATGGTGCTGCCGATGAACAGCGGCGCCGAGGCCATCGAAACGGCGCTGAAGGCCGCCCGCAAGTGGGCCTACCAGGTCAAGCGGATCCCCAGGCACGACGCCGAGATCATCGTGTGCAGCGACAATTTCCACGGCCGGACGGTGACGTGCGTGTCGCTTTCCACCGAACCGCTGTACCGTGACGATTTCGGGCCGTTCACCCCCGGGTTCCGCGTCATCCCGTACGGCGACGTCGCGGCCCTCGAGGCGGCGATCACCCCGAACACCGCGGCCTTCCTGGTGGAACCGATCCAGGGCGAGGCGGGCGTGATCCTGCCGCCGGACGGCTACCTGGCGAAGGTCCGGGACATCTGCACGAAGGCGAACGTGCTGTTGATCGCGGACGAGATCCAGACCGGCTTCGGGCGCACGGGCAAGCGGTTCGCCTGCGAGCATGAAGGGGTGCAGCCCGACCTGATGACGCTGGGCAAGGCGTTGGGCGGCGGCATCTACCCGGTGTCCGCCGTCGCGGGCCGCCGGGACGTGCTGGGGCTGTTCGTGCCGGGCGAGCACGGTTCGACGTTCGGCGGCAATCCCCTGGCGTGCGCGATCGCCCGCGAGGCGCTGCGGGTGCTGGACGACGAGAAACTGGTCGAGCGGTCCGCCGAGCTGGGGGCCTGGCTGCTGCAGCGCCTGGGTGCCATCCAGTCGCCCCACATCAAGGAGGTCCGCGGCCGCGGCCTGTTCATCGGGATGGTGCTGCACAAGGAGGCGGGCGGCGCCCGTCGCTTCTGCGAGGCCCTGATGGGACGCGGACTGCTGTGCAAGGAAACCCACGACGACGTGATCCGCTTCGCCCCCCCGCTGACGATCACGAAGGACCAACTGGAGTGGGCGGCGGGCCAGGTGGCGGAAGTGATGATCGAGATGTGACTCCTGTCCCCTCCCTCCCCCAAGACCTTCCCCCGTTCCCTGAACCCAGCCCTATCCTGCCCTTCCCCTGAACGTACCCCTCTTCCCTGCTCCCCTGAACCTGTCCCCTCTTCCCGTCCTGCCTCCATACCCCGCCCCCCTTCGCGGCGGGCAAAGCCCGGCCGCGAAAACCAACGCGACAACCCTTGCATCCCGCGAGTGGGGGTGAGCGCTCGAGGCGAGCGTGACGGGCGGGCGCAGCCCGACCCTTCCACGCGAGCCGGACTGAACCGCGCTGCGCGTCGGTTCAGTAGGTCATGAACACGTCGAGGTACATCTGTGTGTAGTTGTTGCCTTCGGACGAGAAATCGAAGAACGGGAAGCGGACGCTCTTGTTGTCGGCGGTCTTGGCCGGCTGGGTCGAGTACAGGCCCAGCGAGAAGCCCCAATGCTCCCAGGGCTGGTAGGTCAGATCGACCACGCCGAAGGTGCGGTCCCGCTGGCCGCGGCCCGCCTTGGCGTTGGGGGACGAGAACTGGTCCTTCGGGAGGCTCAGGTACGTCCACGAATTCTGGATCGCCAACTGCAGCGTCACGGACCACTGCTCGTTGATGATGACCGAGCCGGTCAGCGCGTTGTACACCGAGAAGGAGATGTTGTTGTCGTCGCCGTTGATGACCTCGCCGCCGCCGATGTCCTCGTTGCCGCGGGTGCGGGCCAGCGCGATGGACGCACCGCTGATGGTCGGCTGGGCGGTCTTGTTGAAGTTCTTGTTGAAGCGGAACGCGTAGTCCAGGAAGAAGTGATTTCCGATCATGCGGCCCAGGTTGAAGCCCGCGGCGGTGGACAGGTACAGGTTGCGGTACCGGCTTTCGTAGGAGGTCGGCGCGCCCAGCCGGATGTAGGGCGACAGGTTCAGGCCCAGGCCGGGGATCTTGTAGGCGTTGCTGTACTTGAGGGTCAGGAACAGGTCCGATGGCATCACCTGGCGCTTGTACGTGTTGGAGGACTGGTAGGACTGGGTCAGTTCGCCGAGGATGGAAAACTGGAGTTCGGCGAACAGCTTGTCGGTGAAATAGTACCGGGGGCGCAGCGACAGCGAATAGCCGTAGAAGGGGTTCCGGGCGAACTTGTCGGCCACGAAGGTACCGATGCCCAACTGCTGCTCCAGCACCACGCTGATCGCGAAGGGGGTCTTGCGCTTGCCCGTCGTGGCGCCGCCGGTCATCGCCAGCACGGATTCGGGAATCTCTTCCTCGGCCTTCTTCGCTTCGGCCTTCGGGGCTTCGGCCTTCGGGGCCACGGTCGGCGCGGGGCCTGCCTCGGGCGTCGGCTCGACTGCGGCGGGAGGCGCAGGCGCGGGGACCGGCTCCTCCGCAAACGCGAACGACGCGAAGCACAGGATCGCGAGTGCAGCAAACGCTCTGGACGCCTTGATCATCGCTGACCTCACCCCTCGAAACGGGCCAAAATCCGGCGAATCATACCGGGAACCCCCGGACGGGGCAACCGGTTTTTCCGTTCCCCCGGGAGCGTTCCTGAAAGCAAGAAGCGTGCGCGGCAAGGATGCGCGAGGAGGCCTTCCAAAGGGGCCCTCGAAGGCCGCGATGCCGCGGAACCGTGTCCCGAAGTCACGCCGTCAGGATCGTGACGCCTTCCGGCGGGCCCCCAGCCACAGCAGCCCGACGCCCCCGACGGCCACGGCGAACCACAGGGTCGCCAGGCGGATCAGCAGGGTCGATGCCACGGCCAGCGCGTCGGCGGTCGCGGGATCCACGCCCGGGAACCCCTGGGCCGCCAGCAGCACCGCCAGCGTCGCTTCCGTCGCCACCAGCCCGCCGGGCAGGAACGAGAGGGCGCCGGCCAGGGTGCCCAGTGCGTAGATGAACACGGCCGCGGACAGGCCCAACGCGCTGCCGGGGAAGGCCGAAACCACCACGAACAGGCCCGCCGCCTCGGCGAACCATGCCAGCGTGCCCAGGATCAGCCCGGCGACCAGGGGCAGGGGGGCCCACAGGCGCCGCTGGGCCTCGCGGGCCTCGGCGAACGCCTCTTCCGGAATCTTGCGCCGCGCCAGCAGTGCGAACGCCCTGAAGGTCAGGCGCGTCCCCGGTCCCGTCGCGAGCACCAGGAACATCGCGACGGTCAGGCCCGCGCCGGCCAGCAGCACCCCGGTGTTGCCGAGGCCCGCGGCCATTCCCACCGCCGCAAGGGCCAGCACCGCCACCAGGTCCGACAGGCGTTCGGTGACGACCACCGGGAAGGATCGGGCGGCCGGCACGCCTGCGCCGTCGCGCAGCAGCGCGGTCTTGAGGATTTCGCCCAGCTTCCCGGGCGTGATGGACATGGCAAGGCCCGACGCGAACACGCCGGCCGAAAAGGCGGTCGGCACCCGGATCTGCGCGGCGCGCAGGTACACGTGCCAGCGCAGGAACCGCAGCCCGTAGTTGGCCAGCGACAGCCCCAGCACCGGCAGCATCCAGGCCCAGGCGAAGCGCGACGCGGCGTCGCCCAGCCGGCCGAGGTCGGCCCACAGCCCGAACGCCAGGAAGGTCAGCAACCCAAGGGCCAGGCCCATCGCAAGCCGAGGCACCCAGGAGGGGCGCGCTTCCGGGGGCGGGGCTTCCGGGGGGGGCGGGGTGCCGGGGATACCGGTGCCGAGGGGACCGGTCCCCTCGGGCGCGCCGATCGAGGCATCCCGGGTGGATTCAGCGGGCGGGAGCACGGGCGCCCCCTGGTTGTGCCGCCGCGGGGGCCGCAGCGGGGGCCGCAGCGGGGGCCGCAGCGGGCCTCTTCGCGGGCGCGTCCGGGACAGGGGATCCGCCCGCGGAAGCGGGGGTCGCGCCAGTCGAGGGTGCCGCGTCGGTCGCCGGGGCCGGTTCGGTCGCCGGGGTCGCCGCCTTCGCCGCGTCCCAGGCCTGCGCCGCCGCCTCGGCGTCCGCGGCGGTGCGGGTGGCATCGGCGGCCGACGAGCCGAAGGGGCCCTTCCAGGCCGGGTGGGCGGTCGCGAAGTCGGTCGCCTTCTTCGCCAGGGCCCGCAGCGCGTCGGCCTGCCCGTCGGTCGCCGCCTTCAGTTCCTTCCCGCCCGGGGCCAGGCGCAGGCGCGCCACCCGCAGGGCCAGCCAGGCCGCATCGGCATCCCCTGGCGCCTTCTCGGCCAGCCGGGCAAGCACGCCCTCGGCAACGGCAGGGCCCTTCTCGTCGGCGTCGGCCGCCAGCGCCGCCAGTGCGCCCCGCACCAGCACGCGCGGGTCGTCCGGCGCCACCCGGGCCAGGTCGTCGTACACCTTCACCAGTTCCCCGGGCCCGCCCGACGACAGCACCTGGCGGTCCAGGCGATCGAACGCCTCGGGGTCCTTCAGTTCCAGCGGCGACAGGGCGACCTTCGTCTTCGGCCCGGGCGCCTCGGGCAGGGGCACGACTTCCCGCTCGCGGCCGCAGGCCGCCAGCATCACGCACGCCGAAAGCAGCGAACCCCAACGAGCCGTGGTCCGGACTGTCACCTGGCCGACCTCCCGCATCATCCCTCTTCGTCCCGCGCGATCCCGCCCATCCACGACGGCCCCTCGACCCGGCGCACGCTGCCGCGCCCCGCGTCCGCCAGCGCGACCACGGAATCCGCCACGGTGCGCCCGGTCCCCGGTTCCGTCACCGTGCCGCAGACGTCCAGCAGCGGGACCAGCACGAAGGGCCGCTCCAGGCGCCGGGGGTGGGGCACGACCAGGTCGGCCGTGATCGACGCGACATTGCCGAAGTACAGCACATCGATGTCCAGCGGCCGCGCGTCGCCCCGGGACCCGACTCGGCCGAGGTCGCGCTCGATCGCCTTTGCGCGACGGAGCACCTCGCCGGCTTCCAGGGTCGTCCGAATGCGGATCACGACGTTCAGGAACTCGCCGCCCGCGGCGTCCAAGGGCGCGCTGGCATACAGGGCCGACGCCGCTTCCACGACGAGGTCGTCGTCGGCCGCAAGGCGCCGTGCGCCTTCCCGGAGCATCGCGCGCCGATCCCCCAGGTTGGACCCGAGGGCCAGCAGAGCCACCGTGCCCGAGCGCGCAGGCGCAGCCAACGCCGCCTCGGGCGCACCCGAAGCATCCTGCTCTTGGAGCGCCCGCGTGTTTGACAGGTCCCGGGCCATCGCTTACGATTCCGCCGCCTTGAGCGGGCCGCGTCGAACCTAGCCGTTCGCCGCTCCGCCGTCAACCTGGGAGGGTTTCCATGCAGTCCGAAGGCGCCAACCACAAGGTCCGTGACATCTCCCTCGCCGCCGAGGGCCTGAAGAAGATCGAATGGGCCGAGTCCCGCATGCCGGTGATGATGGCCTTTCGCAAGAGGTTCGCGGCCACGAAGCCCTTGAAGGGCCACCGGATCGCCGGCTGCCTGCACGTCACCAAGGAAACCGCGGTGCTGATCCGCACGCTGATAGCCGCCGGCGCCGACCTGGCGTGGTCGGGCTGCAACCCGCTGTCCACGCAGGATGACGTGGCCGCCGCGCTGGCCGCGGAAGGCGTGCCGATGTTCGCGTGGCGCGGCCTGAACCGGGAAGAGTTCTACTGGTGCATCCACCAGACCATCGCGATGGGCCCGGACCTGACGCTGGACGACGGCGCGGACCTGATCTTCACGTTCCACAAGGAATATGCGGACCGCTGCCCGACCATCATCGGCGGCACGGAAGAAACGACCACCGGCGTGCACCGCCTGCGGGCCATGGCCGCGGCCGGCGCGCTGCGGTACCCGGTCATCGCGGTCAACGACGCCGAAACGAAGTGGGACTTCGACAACGTGTACGGCACGGGCCAGTCGTCCATCGACGGCATCCTGCGCTCCACCGCCGTGCTGCTGGCCGGCAAGGTGTTCGTGGTGGCGGGCTACGGCCACTGCGGCCGGGGTTGCGCGATGCGCGCCCGCGGGCTGGGCGCGCGCGTGATCGTCACGGAAGTGGATGCCATCGCGGCGCTGAAGGCGAACCTGGACGGGTTCGAGGTCGCGAAGATGGACGACGCCGCCCGCATGGGCGACATCTTCATCACGGCGACCGGCATGAAGGACGTCATCGTGGGCCGCCACTTCGAAGGGATGAAGGACGGCGCGATCGTCTGCAACACGGGCCACTACGACTGCGAAATCAAGATCGAGGACCTGGAAGGATACAAGGTCAGCAAGCGCGAAATCCGCGCGAACAACGAGGAATACGTCACGCCCGACGGCCGGAAGATCTTCATCCTGGCCCAGGGGCGGCTGGTCAACCTCGCCGGCGCGGAAGGGCACCCGTCGGAAGTGATGGACATGTCCTTCGCGAACCAGTTCCTGTCGATGGTGCGGCTGGCGGCTGAAGGGAAGTCGATGACCCCGATGGTGTACGACATCCCGGAAAGCCAGGACCAGGAAATCGCCACGCTGAAGCTGTCCACGATGGGCATCCAGCTGGACGTGCTGACCGCCGACCAGATCCGCTACCGCGACGAGTACTCGGCCGGAACCTGATCGCCTCGCGCCGTCCGCATCGTTCCCTTCGACAGGAGGACCCGCCCATGGCCAAGAACATCGTCACTCGCGAGAAGGACTACTCGCAGTGGTACCTGGACGTCATCGCCGCGGCGGAGCTGGCCGACTACGCGCCGGTCCGCGGGTGCATGGTCATCCGGCCGCTGGGCTACTCGCTGTGGGAAGGCTTCCAGCGGGAGCTGGACCGGCGCTTCAAGGCGCTGGGGCACGTCAACGCGTACTTCCCGCTGCTGATCCCGGAATCGTTCATGCGGAAGGAAGCCGAGCATGTCGAGGGCTTCGCGCCGGAGTGCGCGGTGGTGACCCACGGCGGCGGCGAAAAGCTGGAGGAGCCGCTGGTCATCCGCCCGACGTCGGAAACGATCATCGGGCACATGTACAGCCAGTGGATCCATTCGTGGCGCGACCTGCCGGTGCTGATCAACCAGTGGGCCAACGTGGTCCGCTGGGAGCGCCGCACGCGGCTGTTCCTGCGCACGATGGAGTTCCTGTGGCAGGAAGGCCACACGGCGCACGAAACCGCCGAGGAAGCGGAAGAAGAGACGATGCGGATGCTGGAGTGCTACCGGGAGTTCGCCGAGGACGTGCTGGCGGTGCCGGTGATGGTGGGGCAGAAGACCGACAGCGAGAAGTTCGCGGGCGCGGTCCGGACCTACTGCATCGAGGGCATGATGCAGGACGGGAAGGCGCTGCAGATGGGCACCTCCCACAACCTGGGCCAGAATTTCAGTCGTGCGTTCGAAATCCGCTTCGAGGGGCGCGACCAGAAGATCCAGAACGTGTGGACGACGTCGTGGGGCGTCAGCACGCGGCTGATCGGCGCGATGATCATGGCGCACAGCGACGACGAGGGCCTGGTGCTGCCGCCGCGCGTGGCGCCGACGCTGGCCGCGATCATCCCGATCTTCCGGAACGACGAGGAAAAGGCGAAGGTGCTGGCGTTCATCCGAACGACGCTGACCGGGCTGCTGGGCGAGGAGGAAGTCGCCGCGTCGGACAATCGCATGGGCAGCGGGCAGGTGGCGCAGTACTTCTACAACGAGCGGACCGCGCAGGCGATCGTGGTGGACAAGCGCGACCAGATGCGGCCGGGCGAAAAGCACTACTTCTGGGAGCAGCGCGGGGCGCCGCTGCGGATCGAGGTGGGCCCGCGGGACTGCGATTCGGGGCAGGTCGTGGTGAAGTCGCGCATCGACGGGACCAAGGAGTTCCTGCCGGTGGCGGAACTGACGCGGGCGTGGCTGGACGCGAAGCTGGACGGGATCCAGAAGGCGCTGTTCGCGCGGGCGCTGGCGTTCCGGGACGCCAATGTCCACAGCGTGGGCAGTTACGCGGAACTGAAGGCCTTCTTCGAGAAGGGCGACAAGGGCTTCCTGCGGTGCCATTTCGTGCCGAACAAGGAGGTCGAGGCGCAGATCAAGGCCGAAACGAAGGCCACCGTGAGATGCATCCCGTTCGCGGCCAGCGGCGTCGAGGGGAAGTGCATCTTCACGGGCGCGCCGACGACCACCGAGGTCGTGTTTGGGATTTCGTACTAGCCGCAGGGGCCGGGCCGGCGGGCTCGTGGCGTGGTGGGCCGGGGGACGGGATGCCTGCTCCGCGGACCGGCGCGCGCTGGTGACCCAAGTGGATGTCTGGCTTCGCGGGTGATGCCCTCTACCCGAGTTTGATTGTTGCAACACGTCTGT
>CAIOFV010000020.1 GCA_903857665.1 uncultured Myxococcales bacterium | reverse complement strand
CGGCACGATCGCGCTGAACCTGTTCGGCCCGGGCGCGCATCATCTGTTCGCCACGCTCGCGCTCCACCTGCTCCGCGCGTTCGCGCTGCATCCGTTCGCCACGCTCCCGCTCCATCTGCTCCGCCCGCTCCCGATGCAGGCCTTCGGCGCGGTCCCGTTCTTCCCGCATCTGGTGTTCCCGGCGCTCCCGCTCGGCCCGCTCGACCCGCGCGCGCTGGTCCTGCTCCGCCCGCTCCCGTCGCTGCTGTGCCAGCCATTCCTGGCGCTCCTCCGGACGAAGGTTGGCCGGGTACGCCGGCACGCACCCCGAACCCGCAAGCAGCGCGAAAATCACGACCGCGATCGTTCCTCTACCCATGAAAGGCACCTCCGTTCCCATCCGCCGATCCCACCCGGGCCCTCCGGTCCGGCGTCTTCCTTTTACATCATGCCCGCAACCGCCTCCAGTTCCGATCCGTCCCATCCAGGGCGGGTCCCGCGCGCACCCGGGTTCGTCCCGCCTCGACATCGCCGCCCCTTCGCGATACGGTTCCCGCGCAGCCCGCACGGGCCGGCTTGGGAGGTGAGCGCATGGAAACCGTTTCGCACGACCTGCTGATCATCGGCGCGGGCCCCGGGGGCTACGTCGCGGCCATTCGCGGGGCGCAACTGGGTCTGGACGTCGCCTGCGTGGAACGCGAGGACCTGCTGGGCGGGACCTGTCTGCGGGTGGGGTGCATCCCCAGCAAGGCGCTGCTGGAATCGTCGGAGCACTACGTCACGGCGAAGGAAGGCATGAAGGAGCACGGCGTCATCGTGGGCGACGTGGGCCTGGACCTCCCGGCACTGATGAAACGAAAGGACAAGATCGTCCGGCTGCTGACCGGCGGCATCGACGGCCTGTTCAAGAAGAACAAGATCAAGCGCTACCGTGGCACCGCACGCTTCGTCGCCCCCGGACGGGTGGTCGTCGAAGGGGCCGACGCCGTCGAGATCACCGCCCGGCACACGATCATCGCCACCGGCAGCGTTCCGGCCGCTCTCCCCGGCATCGTGATGGGCGACCGCATCGGCACGTCCACCGAGGCGCTGGCCTACCCGGAAGTGCCGAAGCACCTGGTGGTCATCGGCGCGGGCGCCATCGGCCTGGAACTGGGGTCCGTCTGGGCCCGCCTGGGGGCGAAGGTCACCGTGGTCGAGTACCTGGACCGCATCCTCCCCGGCATGGACACGGGCATCGCGTCCATCGCGCAGCGCCTGTTGAAACGCCAGGGGCTGACCTTCCGGCTGTCGGCGAAGGTGCTGGGCGCGCACCCGGATGGCGACGCGTGCGTCGTCGAGGTCGAGGGCGCGGAACCGATCCATTGCGACCGCGTGCTGGTGGCCGTCGGCCGCGCCGCCAACACCGCCGGCCTGGACCTCCCGGCGGCCGGCATCACCACCGACGCGAAGGGCCGCATCCCGGTGGACGAGGCCTTTCGCACGTCGGCCGCGGGCGTGTACGCCATCGGCGACGTGATCGGCGGCGCGATGCTGGCCCACAAGGCCCACGAGGAAGGCATCGTGTGCGTCGAAGGCATCGTCACCGGCCACGGCCACGTGAACTACGGCGTGATCCCGAGCGTCTGCTACATCGACCCTGAGGTCGCGTCGGTCGGCCGCACGGAAGACGAACTCAAGGCGGCGGGCGTGGCCTACAAGGCCGGTTCCTTCCCGTTCAAGGCCAACGGCCGCGCGCTGGCGCTGGGCCAGACCGACGGCGAGGTGAAGGTGCTGGCCGACGCGACCACTGATCGCATCCTGGGCGTGCACATCATCGGGCCACGCGCCGGCGATCTGATCGCCGAGGCGGCGGCGGCGATGGAGTTCGCGGCCAGCGCGGAGGACCTGGCGCGCACCTGCCACGCGCACCCGACGCTGCCCGAGGTGTTGAAGGAAGCGGCCCTCGCGGCGCTGGGCCGTGCGATCCACGCGTAGGCACCCAGGATCCGGGAGCCGCGTGCCCTGCGTGACCGCGCGCACATGCCGTCGCCGGTCCCGCAGCGACGCGCGCCGCCGCCCGGGCCCGGCTCCGACGCAGCCGCTTCTCAGTCCAGTCCCGCCGTCCCCGTCTGCGCCGATTGCCGCGACTGCCCGGCCCTTCCAGCCCGCGCATGCAGCCAGAGCACCCGGAACAGGATCGCGGCCCCCAGCATCTCGCCCGCTTCCTCGCCGTTGCCGATCAGCACCTGGATCGCATCCTGGCCGCCGGTGAGCTTCGTCCAGACCGCGCCGGCCAGTTTCATTCCGACGCCGCCGGCCAGCAGGATCGCCCCGCCCCACGCCAGGCCGCGGAGGGTGCGGAGCGGCAGCGACTTCAGCAACCCCCCGTAGGCCCACGCCAGGAACGCCAGCACCACCACCGCCGGGGCCACGAAGGTGCCCAGCATGCCCCCGCGGTAGGTGCCGTACTGCGCACCCACGATCGACGCGGCCACCTTGTGCAGCCCGAGGGCCTTTTCGGCGGCGAGCACCGCGAACAGCAGCGCGGCCCCGCCCCAGTGCCGGATCCACCGGTCACCCGTCCGCATCCCGTCGCGCCACCGCACGGCACAGACCAGGCCGGCCGCCAGGAAGCACAGCGACTCGAACGCCACCGGCAGGCGCCCTTCCCCGGTCGCGTCCAGCCAGGGCTGCAGCGCCACCGCCCAGCCTGCGCCGCCCGCAATCACCGACAGCCCCACCAGCAGGCTGCCCGCCGCCAGCAGCAGGGCCGCCCCGAACAGCAGCAGCGACCCGCGATCCCGGAACAGGCGGTCGTCCACCCGGGTTCTCCTTTGCATCAGATGCCAGACGTCAGAACGAGGCACTGCACCCGTGGGAATGGCGAGGCTCGACATCCGGCCCTTCCCCCGGATCCGCAGCCGGGTCCAGGCCGGTCGAATCGATGGCCGGCACGTCGTCGGCCCCCGGCCGGTCCGTCGCAGCATCGACGTCGCCGCCGATCCCGACGTCCTCGCCGGCCGCTCCTGCGTCACCGGTCCCGTCGTCATCCCCGGCGACCGCGCCCAGGCAATGCACCGCGACCAGCAGGTCCCGCTGGAAGCCCGAGGCCTGGATCCGGATGCAGCCCCCGGCGAGGTCGTCGGCCGTCGGCGACTCGGCAACCGCCTGGCACTCGCCCCGGGGATCGCACTCCACCAGCAAGCCTCGGCAGGCGCTGCCATCGGGCACCACTCCCGCCACGTCGATGACCACCCCCGCGTGCGTCACCGGCGCCCAGGTGTCGGCACGACCGACATCGGACCCCGCGTCGTGCAGCCACACCAGCGCACCGTCCGTCGTCCGCGCCGCCCTCACCTCGACCGCGTGGTCGTCGGGAACCACGCCGCCCTCCACGGTCCCCACGAACTGGACGGTCGCGTCATCCAGCGGCCCGACCACACTTGCAGCCCCCAGGTCCCGCAGGTGCGCTGCGACCTTCCCCAACGGCGCCCACAACAGGTTCGGTTCCAGGTAGTTGTCCCACCACCACGACATCGCCCCGCCCGTGTACCCCGACAGCACGGCCAGGATCGTCGCGTTGACCAGGTGCGTCCCGTCCTTGTCCGCGAGGTTCACCTGCCCCTGCGTGTCGATCCCGAACTCCCCCAGCACCACCGGCTTGCCGAACGCGCGCAACCGGGGCGCGAACAGGGGCAGCGCGTCGAAGTAGGGCTGGAGGTAGTCATGCAGTTGCACGTAGTCCCAGTCCGCCGACCCCCAGTCCTGATCGTCAAAGGCCGGCATCGCGAAGGACGTCGTCACCAGGTGCCCATACGGGTCCGCCTTCCTCAGGTTCGTCACGCGGCCATGGCTCCACGCGGCGACGACCTGGGAGTCGTACCCCTGGATCAGGTCCACCTCGTTCCACAGTTCCCAGGCCATGATCGCCGGCGAATCCGCGTACCGCGCAACGATGTATGCCATGCGAGCATCGAACCCCTTCACCACGTCGGGGTTCGTGAAGAACTCCATGCTGGTCGCGCAGGGCCCGCCATTCGCCACGTTCCACGGGTTGTCGGCCCACGACGACCACTGGCTGCACTCGAACTGCGAGTGCTGCTGGATCACCAGTTGCAGCGAGATGCCGCGTTCCTCGGCCAACTGCAGGATCCGGTCGATGCGCCACGCGGCCTTCAGATTGTAGGTGCCGACGCCCGCGTAGTCGCCGCCGTCGTCGCCGTCCTTCCATTCCAGCGTGGTGCCGTCGGACCGGGTCATCCACAGGCGGGACCATTCCAGTCCCGCTGCCTTCATCTGGTCGTACCAGCGCGCGATGTCGTTCGTCCCCCCCGCGCCCGACCAGCACACGTTGGCCCCGAAGGGCACCCACGGCACTCCTCCGCGCACGAATCCCGGCACCGGCCCCTGGGCCAGCCGGACAAACGGTGGCGCTGCCGACCCGCCGGGTTCCACCGACGCGAAATCCACGGCGAGGGACGCCGACCCGTCGGCATCGGTTGCCGTCACCGTCATCACCGGCAGCATCATCACGTCGATCGGCCGGAACCTCAGCCGGAAGCCGGGCACGCCCTTCGGCGTCAGGATTTCCCGTCCCTGGTCATCGATCGTCGTGTCGAAGTCCTGGAACCAGAAGGCCCGCAGCGTGAGGCTGCCGCCTCCCCCCCCATCGACCTTCGCCTCGACGGTCACCTCCGCCGGATCGAAGGGGTGGGCATACGATTTGGACAGGCGCACGTCGAGTTCGACCCGCTGCCCGACCAGCACCGGCGCGTCGGCGCCGACCCTCGTCACCCCGACGATTTCGGCCGCCTCGGCCTCGAGAGCCAGGCCGCATGTCAGCACCACGCAGACCATCGCGAGGATCGCGCGCTTCATCGACGTCTCCTCGTCGCCCCGTCCCTTCGCCCCCTCATCCCTTCCGCGGTAGCAGCGCGAACACGCTCCCCGCGTGCATCGTGGCCCGCACCGGCGCCCGGCCCACCTGCTCGCCGTCCAGGTCGATCAACGCGTCCCCGACCGCTTCCACCTGCACCACCGTGCCGCGCGTCACCCGCACCTTCGGCCGACCCAGGTGCCGCCCGTCGTAGATCACGCTGGCCAACCCCAGGAACTCCAGCTTGGTCAGGTCCTCGAACACCACCACGTCGAACAGGCCGTCGTCCAGCCTCGCGTCCGGGGCGACCCGCATCCCGCCGCCGAAGTACTGCCCGTTGGCGATGGCCACCAGGTTGGTCGGCCCGTCAAAGAACGGCATCCCGTCCACGGTCACGCGGATCGGGACGTTCTTGTAGTTCAGCATCCCACGCACGGTGCCGACCAGGAACGACACCCTCCCCCCAAGAGCCTTCGACGTGGAATTGACGAACTTGTCCACGACGCCCGAAATGCCCAGGCTGGCGATGTTCAGGAACGGGCGCTGGCGCTCCCTGCCGTTCGGGTCCACGAATTCCAGCATCCCCCAGTCGATGGCCCGCCGTTCCGCCTCGACCAGGTACCTCGCGATCCTTTCCGGCTCGCGGGGGAACCCGGCGACCCTGCGGAAGTCGCCCCCGGTGCCGCTGGGCAGCATCGCCAGCGAGGTTTCCGCGGTCCGTCCCGACGCCAGCAGGCCCCCGACGACCTCGTTGAGCGTGCCGTCCCCCCCCACGGCGACCACCACGTCCGCGCCGTCCAGCGCGGCCCGCTCGGCCAGTTCGGCCGCGTGCATGGGAGCCGTCGTGAACGCGTACCGCATCGCGGGAAGCGCCGATCGGATCAGGGGCTCTGCGTCCAGGAACAGGCGCCGGGTGGCGCCGTTGGCGCTGTGCGGGTTCACGACGAAAAACGGCTTCACAAGGTTCCTCCGTTGCTTTCGACCGGTCAGTCGATCCTGCCCGCGCCCGGGTTCAGGATGTTTTCCGGATCCAGTTCCGCCTTCATCAGGTCGGCCAGTTGCGCCCGGACCGCGTCGGGCGCCTCGCCGCGCAGCCGCGCTTCCAGGTCGGGCGGGAACCGGTGCCCTTCCTCCCGCAGCAGCAACCGCAGCGTCGCCCCCTGGATCGACACGTGGGTGATGTGGGCCTCGGGGATGCCCGCCTCGGTGGACCGCAGGCTGGTTGCGGAATCCATCAGCGCGTCCATCGGCAGGAACCGTTCCAGGAACGGGTAGCGCCGCGTCGGGGGAACCATGCGCTCCTCGGTGCGGATCGGTTCGGAATCCAGTCCCAGCGGCTCCATCACATCGCGGATGATGGCCAGGTCCGACGACACGGTGGAACGCGTGCCGCCCAGTTGCATCACGACGCGCACCCGCTTGCGGGTCCCCGACCCGGCAGGGGCGCGAACGACCAGCAGCACCCACTCGGGCAGCGCCTCCCGTACCAGGATCGTACGCACCGCCGACACCGCCGTGACGGGATCGTCGATGCCGAAGGCCACCGCCTCCCGCACCGTCGGCAACGGGAACACGCGGAAGCACGCAGCCGTGATCAGGCCGAACCGCCCCCGCGCACCGATGAAGCAGTGCAGCAGGTCCGGACCGGTCGAGCGCCGGGGCGCAGGCCGGGCCGAGAACAGCGTCCCGTCGGCCAGCACCGCCGACAGGCCGATGCAGTTCTGGCGCACGTTGCCGTACTTCGGGCTGCCCGCCGCGGGACTGGCCCCTGCGAGGTAGTCGCCCACGGTCAGGCCCAGCAGGCGTCGGGGCACGAACCCCAGCGAATACCCCCGCTCGCGCAGGTAGTTTTCCACCTGGAGCACCGTCAGCCCGGCCTGCACGGTCACGGTCCCCGAGATGGGGTCCATTTCGACCACCTGGTCCAGCCGGTCCATCAGCACGCGCACCGCCTTCACGGATTTGGGCTTCCGCGACGTGCCCTGCACCTGGACGGCCTCCCCGGTCTGGCAGGCCAGGGCCCACCCGTGATGCCGCGCCAGGGCCAGCACCTCCGGCACCTCCTCGGGCACCTCGGGCACGAACTCGCCGCGTGGGGCGCCGTTCGCGTCCAGTTGCATCCACGTCGCCGAATCGGCATGCGGGGCCAGCCCATCCGAGTCCGGCCTCACCATCGGGACCGTTCCGGGATAGACCTTCTGCGGGTTCATGATGCACGCCGGGTCCATCGCGCGCTTGATGGCCCAGAACAGCCGGCTCCCCCCCCGGAACTCCTCGGGGGTATACGCCCGTTTCATCATGCCGATGCCGTGGTGATGGCTCAGCGAGGCCCCGGCTTCCATCGCGGCCGACAGCCCGGTCGGGATGCACCAGTCGTACAGGTCCAGCAGGCGTCGCGGGTTCGACTGCTCGCCCACGGCCGTGAAGTAGCAGGCGCATCCCTCGCGATACGCATGCGCGAACGACGCGATCACCACCACGCGGTTCGACATCGCGTCCCGCACCGACGTGTAGATGCGCGGCAGGTCCTTCCACAGCCCCGACACCTCGACCGTGTCCGTGAAGGCGCCGCGCCCGAACACCTGCGTCAACCGGTAGGAGGACGCGTACCGCTGGTGCCTGGACCAGTGCTCGGCCGGCCCCGGCCCCAGGTCGCGCCCGGTGGCGCGCAACGCGATGTCGGTCGCCTCGGCCAGGTCGAACCGGGTCCGCCTCTCGTCGCCTTCGAACCCCAGCACCATCAGGCTGGACAGGGGCAGTCTGTCCATCATCGGCATCGAAATCAACGGGTTCGCCAGCGCATGCCGCAGCATCTTGGCGGCCACGCGCCGCGACACGCTGGGCAGTTCGCCCCGCACCAGCCGGCGCACCGTGGCTTCGACCAGGCCCGCCTCGGCCTCCAGCGGGTCGCTGGGACCCTCCTCGGCCTCCGAAAAGTCGTGCACCAGCGTTTCGATCGGGTCGTACAACTGCAGCACCGACGGGCGCAGGCCCGCCTGGAGCATGTTGCGCATCGCCTCCAGGCCCATTTCCAGTTCCATGAACCGGAAGGCGGCCATCCGCCGTGCGGCAGGGCGCGGGAAGATCCGCAGCCGCACCCGCACCACCACGCCCAGCGTGCCCTCGGCGCCCAGCAGCAGGTGCACCAGTTCCGGCGAGTCCCGGCACTCGATCATCGAATCCAGGTGCAGCGAGGTGCCGTCGGACAGCACGGCGTCCAGGGACACCACCAGGTCCTCGATCTTGCCGAACCGCGCCGAGTGCCGGCCGGCCGATCGCGTCGCGACCCAGCCCCCCACCGTGGAGCAGCCCATCGAGGACGGCTCGTGGCCCAGCGTGTAGCCGCGAAGGTTCAGCGCGTCCTCGAGCGCCTTCCCCAGCATGCCCGCTTCCACCAGCGCCGTCATCGACAGGTCGTCGACCTCCAGCAGGCGGCCCATGCGGGTCAGGTCCACCACCACGCCCCCTTCGACCGGGACGGCGCCTCCGCAGACGCCCGAGCCACCGCCACGCGGCACCACCGGGATGCCCGCGTCACGACAGGTTCTAAGGATCGCGGCGACCGCGCCTTCGTCCCGGGGCCAGGTCACGGCTTCCGGACGCCAGTCCGGCGCGGTACGCGACAGGCGCAGCACGCCCAGGCGTGGCCACTGGTCCGACGAGGCGTTGTCCAGGTCTGCCGGACGAACGGATACGCCGTCCTCCCCGGAGGCCAAGCGCAGTCGGCTGAGGGTGGCGTCATCGATCATGGGGTCTCCACGGGTCCGACGGCCAAGCATACCCTGCACGCCGCCAAGGACTCAAGGAGCCCGTTTGCAAGGGACTTTGGCGGCGAAACGCGACTTCGGCGCCGATCGAAATTCGGAACTTGACGCGCTGCGGCAATCGCGGCATGCTTCGCCCAGCGAACGGGGGAGACGTCCTTCCCCGTG
Organism: uncultured Myxococcales bacterium; assembly: GCA_903857665.1. Classification (GTDB taxonomy): domain Bacteria; phylum Myxococcota_A; class UBA9042; order DTJE01; family DTJE01; genus CAIZWN01. The sequence goes on along the minus strand of CAIOFV010000020.1, from coordinate 2,998 downwards.
TGGAACGGAGGGTGCGCTCATGGAAACCTACGAACTCGTGAACAAGGTGCTGATGCCCGTGGACCAGGTCGTCGGACTGGGCGTGGACGCCCTCAAGAAGGCCGGTCTGTACGAGCCCCTGAAGGTCAAGTTCAACGGCACCATCAAGACCATGATGAAGAAGTCGTTCGACAAGCAGTACAGCCTGGAAGTCATCGGCGAGGAGAACATCCCCGAGACCGGCGGCTGCATCATCGCCTCCAACCACCGTTCGTGGCTGGACGCCCAGGTGCTCGGCGTCGGCACCCGGCGCCGCCTGTACTTCGTGGCCAAGGCGGATTTCAAGGAATGGCCGATGCTCCGCCGCACGATCGACCTCGCGGACGGCATCTACGTCAAGCGCGGCGGCGACAAGGACGCCCTGGACCAGATCATCCAGGCGGTCAACGACGGCAAGGCCGTGGTCATCTTCCCCGAGGGGACCATCCCCGGCGAGGAAGACGTGCCGCGCTGGGACGTGGAAAAGGACACCGGCCTGCTGCGCGGCCACTCCGGCGCCGTGCGCATCGCCATGGCCACCGGCGCCCCGATCATCCCCTGCGGCCTGTCGGGCACCGGCCTGGCGTACCCGCCGGAAGCCTACCCCCGCTTCGAGGTGTTCCCGCCGATGCCCAGGCCGGCGCCGGTGACGATCCGCTTCGGCAAGCCCCTGTACGTCAAGAAGCCGGTCAAGGACCTGACCCGCGAGGACCTGGCCAGGTCGACCAAGAAGGTCATGCTGGCGATGTCTGAACTGATCGATTTCACGCGCGATTTCGTGCCGACCGTGGTGCCGATCCGCGACAAGACGGAACCGTCCTTCCTGCCGCGCTACGCGTTCACCCGGTCCCCCAAGGGCCTCAAGGCAGGCCAGAAGGCGCCGCTGGGCATCCTGGTGCTGCACGGCTTCACGTCCGACGTCCACTGCGTCGATCCGCTGGTCCCGTTCCTGGACGCCGAGGACCTGCCCTACCGGCTGCCGATCCTGCGCGGCCACGGCACCAAGTACCAGGACATGGAAGGCGTCACCAACCGCGACTGGTACGAGGACGGCGAAAACGCGCTGCTGGACCTGTACCGCGAGTGCGACAAGATCCTCGTGGTCGGCCTGTCGATGGGCGGCCTGGTGGCGCTGGAACTGGCGGCCCGGCACCGCGACAAGGTCGTGGGCGTCGCGTCGGTCGCCGCGGCCCTGAAGTTCGCGGACCCGATGGCGTTCATGACCCCGGCGCTGGCGAAGGTCGTCAAGTTCTGGCCCAGCCCCGACGCCTACCATGACGACGAGTGCCGCAAGCGCGAGAACCGCAACTACCCGAAATTCTCGACGACGGCCTTCGCGTCGCTGTACGAGTACGCGCACAAGGTCACGAACCTGCTGTCCTTCGTGAAGGCCCCGATCGTCATCGTGGAAACGCACAAGGACCAGGTCGTGAACCCCGCGGCCGCGACGGTCATCTACAAGAAGGTGTCGTCCAAGGACAAGAACCTGGTGTGGTTCGAGAAGAGCGGGCACGAGATGTTCCTGGACATGGAGGCCCCGGCGGTGGTCCAGACCGTCATGACCTTCATTCGCCGCATCCGCGCCCAGCAGAACTAGTCCCGGGGGGGCTACCGCCGGACGGGCTTCAACGCAGGCTCGAACACGACGGTGGCCCCCGGGCCGATCCCCTTCGACTTCGCCACACGGGAATTCAATTCCACCACGTAGCGGGACCGGGTTCCCACCGATCGGGGATCCAGCGTCAGCGGCCTGGCATCCTCGACCACCCCGGCCACCCGGCCCGACGCTTCCACGAAGACCATGTCCAGCGGGATCAAGGTGTTCTTCATCCAGAACGTCTGGACCTCGTCGGACGGGAACACGAACACCATGCCCCGGTCCGCGTCCAGGGACGCCCGGTGCATCAGCCCGCGCTCCCGCCGGTCCGGCGTGTCCGCCACCTCCACCCGGAACGACGACTTCCGACCGTCGGGAGCCGTGAACAGGGCATTCGTTTCGCTCATGCGGCCCTCCGACGCAGCCGTGGGCGGGGCTGACGCCGCAGGGGCCGGCGCCGCGCCCGGCACCCCCCGACAGGCCAGCAGCGCCAGCACCAGCACCGACCACGCAGCCAGCCCGGGAAGACCCGCGTCCACGCGCCCCCCGATGCCATCGCCCTTCCGCATGGGACCTCTCCCGGCTTCGCCCAGCGGCATTCTAGCAGGCCCCGATCGACCGCGTCGATACGCCCCGCCTCGCGCCGGCGCCCGCATTGCGCCCGCATTGCGTTGCCCCATCACCGAGCCTCGGCTATCATCGTGCCCGGCTGGCTCTCGTGTCGAACAAGGAAGGAAGGAGGCCCAACGTGGCGTACGAATCTGCGGCTACCTACATCAACGACGTATTGAAGGCGCGCATCGACGGCAACCCTGCGCGCGCCAAGCTCATTGGCGGCGTGTTCGAGTTCGTGCTGGACGGCGACCAGGGCGGGACCTGGACCCTGGACCTGACCCAGCCGATCCTCCGGGAGGGTGCGGCAGAAAAGATGAACTGCCGCATCCGCATGACAGCAGCGGATTTCCTGGCGCTGGTCAACGGGACGCTGGGCGCCATGGACGCGTTCAAGACCGGCAAGCTGAAGGTGGAAGGCAACCTGGCCATGTCGCTCAAGTTGCAGATTCTATTGGATGCCAAGGGCTGGTAGGGCGCCACGTGTCTTATTCTGATTCACTCCGTTTCCACTGTTCCATGATCGAACATTCGTCCCTCTGGATCCGCAAGCCCAATCATTGCAAGGCATAGCGGGCATCCCCATTCGCGACACAGAACCCGGCCCCCGCTATATCCTCCGGATTGTATCGTTTTGCGACAACCGGGTGCCGGCGCCTTCGAGTATCTTTATTGAGCAGCCACCAATGGTTACACGTCAATCCAGGGTTTGGCACGCATCCTGCTAGTACCTAGAGATGTACGGTGAGTTTGACTCCCCAATCCTTCTTT
>CAIOFV010000019.1 GCA_903857665.1 uncultured Myxococcales bacterium | reverse complement strand
GCGGCGGGGCGTGGGCCGGTTCCTGCGCATGCGGCGCATCCGGCGCATGCAACCGCCTGTCGTCCGGGGACATCGTGTACGGGCCCCCGGGGCGCACGGTCCAATTCGTCCAGCGCGACCACCTGACGTACCTAGCGACGCCGTACTCGGACCCGGACGCCGACGTCCGCGAGGGCCGCTACCGGGCGGCATGCGCCATCGCCGCCGTCATGAGCGCACGCGGTGACCTGGTCTTCTCGCCGGTCGCCCACGGGCACGGGATCGCGCTGTCGGGGTCGCTCCCGGTGTCGTGGGACTTCTGGCAGCGCCTGGACCGCCGGATGCTCGCGGCCTGCGACTCGTTGACGGTGGCCTGCGTGCACGGCTGGCGCGAGAGCCACGGGGTCCAGGCCGAGATTGCCGCCGCGCATGACCTGGGCCTGCCCGTGCGGTTCGTGGACCCCTGCGGCAACCCGATGGAGGAGGCGCGATGAGCGGGAAACCGAAGGACGGCCGTTCGTACACGAACGTCCAGGCCGCGCGGATCCTCGGAGTCCACGAGAAAACGGTGACTCGCTGGCGGGTGCAGGGGTGGATTGTCGACACGAGCGACGGCCATCTGGACGTCGCCGCGACCCGGGCCAACGTCAACTGCGCATTGAGCCGGGCGACCCCGGCCGAGCACGAGGTCTGGCGACCCATCCCCGGCATGCCCGGGTACGTCGCCTCGTCGCTCGGGCGCATCGGTTCGTACCATGCGCCCCGCCGTGGCTACCGTGACGACGAAGGAGGACGGGGCCTGCACGTTCTCGTGTCGCAGATCGACCACGGGCACGGGCTGCGGATCAGCCTGTGGTTCGACGGCAAGCGGCGGCGGTTTGTGGTCGGGCGCCTGGTCTGCCTGGCGTTCTACGGCCCGCCTCCCCCCGGCATGATCCTGGAGCATCTCGACTGCGACGTCGGCAACAACCAGATCGAGAACGTCCGGTGGGCGCCGGACGAGACGCGCTGGGCGAATCCCCTTCGCCGGTCCAAGCAGTCGCGGGTGAATCACAAGTGGACCGGCGAAGAGGTCAACCGCATTCGCCGGATGTACCGCATGGGGAAGCCCACCAAGGAGATCGCGCGGTACTTCCCGGGCCTGAGACCGGCCAACGTCCTCGCGCTGGCCTGCCGCGTCATGAAGAATGACCACCTGCGCCCGGGCCTCACGGAGCCGCGTTGTGAGTCGCGCGGCAACCTGCTCAAGGGCAAGCCCCTGGTGCGGGCCCAGCGCTATTCGGACGAGGTCGTCGTTCGCGTGCTGAACCGCCACGCCCTCGGCGAGACGGTCTTCGAGATATCGCAGGCCGAGGGCATCCACGAATGCACCGTCAGGAACTGGATCAGGGGCGGACCCACCGGACGCCCCTACGTCGCGTCCGACCTGCGTGCGGCGATCCATGCCACGAAAATGGAGGCGAACCATGGGCGATAGACCGAGGGACGGCCGGTCCTACACGAACGCAGAGGCTGCAAAGGTCCTGGGCGTGGACCCGGCGACGGTGAAGCGGTGGCGGACCCGGGGCTTCCTGGTCAACCGCCCGGACGGCACCCTGGACCGTGCCGCGACGGCGGCCAAGGCCAACTCGGGCCGCGACCCGACCCTGGGGGGCAAGCCCGACCGGGGCTTCGCCGGGGCCGCGCCGGTGCGGTC
>CAIOFV010000018.1 GCA_903857665.1 uncultured Myxococcales bacterium | reverse complement strand
TCGAAACGATCAACAAGCTGGTCCGCACCAGCCGCTACCTGGTCCAGGAGTTCGGCCGCGAGCCGACGCCCGAGGAAATCTCCGAAAAGATGGAGATCCCGGTCGAGAAGGTCCGCAAGGTGATGAAGATCGCCCGCGAACCGATCTCGCTGGAAACGCCCATCGGCGAGGAGGAGGACAGCCACCTCGGCGACTTCATCGAGGACAAGAAGACGCCCAGCCCGGCGGAAAGCGTCGTGCGGGCGAACCTGGCCGAGCAGATGCGGAAGGTGCTGTGCGGCCTGGGCACCCGCGAGGAAAAGGTCCTGCGCATGCGCTTCGGCATCGGCGAAAAGAGCGACCACACGCTGGAAGAAGTCGGCCAGGAGTTCAAGGTCACCCGCGAGCGCATCCGGCAGATCGAGGCGAAGGCGCTGCGCAAGCTGCGCCACCCCAGCCGGTCCAAGAAGCTGCGCACGTTCCTGGAGTAGTTCGAACGGACGACACCGCAACCCTCGACGTACTGGCTGGCCTCCAGCGCACGGGCATCCGTCCCGGCCTGTCGCGCATCCGCCGCCTGGTCGCCCGCCTGGGCCACCCCGAGCGGGCCTTCACGGCGGTGCTGATCACCGGCACCAACGGCAAGGGTTCCACCGCGGTGTTCCTGGACGGCATCCTGCGGGCGGCGGGGTACCGGACCGGGTGCTTCACCTCGCCGCACCTGGTGGACGTCAGCGAACGCATCGTCATCGACGGCCGGCCGATCGACGCCACGACCTTCACCCGCCTGGCCGGCGAGGTCCGCGACGCGATGGCGGCGGGCGCGCGGCCGGTGCGAGCCACCTATTTCGAGGCCCTCACCGCGATCGGGTTCCTGGCCTTCGCCCGGGCGGGCATCGACCTGGCCGTGGTCGAGGTCGGCATGGGGGGACGGTACGATTCGACCAACGTGTGCGATCCGCGGGTCAGCGTACTGACCAACGTGACGCTGGATCACACGGCGTTCCTGGGACCCACCGCGGATGCCATCGCGGCCGAAAAGGTCGGCGTGGCGCGGCCGGGGCGGATGTTCATCACCGCGGTCGAAGACGGGGTCTTCGAGCGGGTGGTAGGGCCGGCACTGGATGCGATCGGCGCACCGGCGCGGCGATTGGGTCGCGAAGTGACCGTCGCCCGGCGGGCCGACGGGCGAATCGACTGGTCGGGCGCCAGGCGGAGCCTCGAGGGGGTTCCGGTCGGGCTGCCCGGCACCTTCCAGGTGGAAAACGCGGCGCTGGCGCTGGCGGCGGCCGAGGCGCTGGCCGAGACGGACCTGCCCGTGGACGACACCGCGATGCGGTCCGGGATTGCCGGCGCATCCTGGCCAGGGCGCATGCAGCGGGTGCACCAGCGACCGACCGTGATCCTGGACGGCTGCCACAACCCGGGCGCGGCGATCCGGCTGGCAGAAACGCTGCAGGCGGACCCGCCGGCCCGACCCCTGGTGCTGGTGCACGGCAGCCGGCCCGACAAGGACGTGGCGTCCGTGCTGGCCACGCTGGTACCCTGTGTGGACGCGGTGGTCGAAACGGGGATCCCGGGCCTCGCGGCGCCGGAGGGCCTGGCCCCGCTGGCGCAGGCCGGGGGCCGCGGAAAGGTGCCCGTCAAGGTCGTTCCCGACCTGGGGCAGGCGATTTCGCGGGCCATGGCGATGGCGGGTCCCACGGGGACCGTGCTGGTGACCGGCTCGCTGTACCTGGTCGGCGCCGCCCTGGCGTCCCAGCCGTGGTCGTAGGAGGGCGTCATGCCGAACATCCTGCTCGTGGTCGCTTCCCGGGGCTTCCGGGACGAGGAGGCGCTGGTCCCGAAGGCGCGCTTCGAGGCGGCGGGCTGCACGGTCACGGTCGCATCGACCCGGTCCGGCGCAGTGCGCGGATCCATGGGCGCCTGGCTGACCGCGGATCTCGCGCTGGCCGAGGCCGTCGTCGCCGACTACGACGCGGTGGTGTTCGCCGGGGGGGACGGTGCGGCCGAGTTGTTCGACAACCACGTCGCCCACCGGCTGTGCCGTGACGCGCTGGCCGCCGGCAAGGTGCTGGGCGCCCTGTGCGCAGCGCCGTCCATCCTCGCGGAGGCGGGCGTCCTGCTGGACCGGCGCGCCACCTGCTGGCCCGACCGCCGGTCGCACCTCGAATCGAAGGGCGCTGTGCTGTGCGAAGAGGGCGTGGTGACGGATCCGTCCCGCATCGTGACGGCCGACGGTCCCCACCAGGCCGCTGCGTTCGCGAACACGATCCTGGGCCTGATGAAGACCCGGTGATTCCAGGTGCCGCCCGTACCCGCAGGCGGAGGCGCCACGGGTCCGATCACGTGATTTCCACGACCCAGGTCGCCGTCACCGACGTCACCAGTTCGCCGGCAGCGTCCCGGACCTCGGATGTCGCCGCGACCTCGTGCCGGCCCGGCGTCACGGGGAACTGCGCCCGACCCGTAGCCGTGACGTCACCGCGTGCCTTGCGGTGGTACGTGACATCGAGGTGCCTCATGATCATCCGTCCGGACCCGGGCAGCGCGCCGATCACCGCCAGCCCGGTGGACAGTTCGCCCACGCTGGCCAGCGCGATGGCGTGCAGGGAGTCGAGGTGATTACGGACGCGGCGCCGGTCCGGCAACCTCACGACCGCCACGCCGTCGCCGATGGACAGGATCTCGGCGCCGGTGCTCCCGGTATACGGGATGTAAAGGCCCAGGGCCTTCGAGAACAGCGCCAGCCCGCCCGGGACCCTCCGGGCGCGCTCGAACCACTGCCGTACCGGATGCATCGAGGCCTCCGCCTGTTCCGGGCACACTGTCGCCGGTTGCATCGGCCGGGTCAAGGCAAACGGGCCCCGGGAATGGATGCTCTTGACAACCCGGTGCCTTCCGACCGAATCTTCGCGCGGCGATTCTCACCTGGGAGGATTCAATGAGCGTGCGCCTGATCCCGTTCCTGGTCGTCGCGGCCTTCGCCGTGACCGCGTGCAAGGATTCCACGCCGACCGAGGCCGCCAAGCCGGCCGCATCGGCTCCTGCGGCCCAGGCCGCACCCGCGGCGGCCCAGGCGGCCGCTCAACCTGCCCCGGCCCCGGCCGCGGCGCAGATTCCCCCGCTGCCGGCGGGGAAGGAGGGTACCGTGCAGAAGTTGACCACTCCGTCGGGCCTGCAGTACGAGGAAGTCGAAGTCGGTACGGGCCCGCAGCCCCAGGCCGGCCAGACCGTGATCGTCCACTACACCGGCTGGCTGACGGACGGGAAGAAGTTCGACTCGTCGGTGGATCGCGGCCAGCCCTTCCAGTTCGTGCTGGGCAAGGGAATGGTCATCAAGGGGTGGGACGAGGGCCTGTCCACGATGAAGGTCGGCGGCAAGCGTCGCCTGACGATCCCCGCGGACCTCGGCTACGGCCCCCGCGGCGCCGGCGGCGTCATCCCCCCGAACGCCACGCTGGTCTTCGACGTGGCGCTGCTCGGCATCAAATAGTTTGGGACCGACCCGCAGGGCGGTCCCAAACCGCTCGCGTGGACTGGGACGGCCTTCGGCCGCCCATCACGCTCTCTGGGTGGTTCGCTGGCGCGAACGTCGGCGCTTGCCTGGGGCGGGCGTGGGCGAGAATTGAGCGCATGGCGGGCGCGGGGCGGGCGGGATGACGGCGGACAGGGCGGGCGCGGGCGGTTGGCGGCGAGCGGAACTGGCCGAGTCAGTCGCAGTTTGAATCGAGCAGCCAGAACTGGTCCGACCCGTCCGGGGAGACGTCCACCCGCACCCTTCCGCCCGGGCCGTCGGCGGTCTCGCCGCACAGGCGTCGCATCACCACCTGCCAGCACAATTCGGGCAGACCGCGGAACAGCAGCGAGCCGTGGACGAACAGCACCGGGATGTCCGGCTCCAGGTGCGTCGCGATCCAGTCCGTGATCGCGCGGCACTTGTCCTCGACCACGAAGTCCCCGATCACGTCCTCCGGCACGTGGACCAGCTTGCGGCCGCCTTCGAACGAGCAGCGCCCGTCGGGGGTCTCGTACATCAGCGCGAACTCGTCCTGCGACAGGTGCGTGGCGCTGCCGGGCAGGCCCGGGCAGCGGGAGGCCCACAGCGTCACCGCGCCGTCCATCACGCCGTAGGAATCGCACGTGAAGGAGTGGTGGAACGGCGGCGCGTCCCGCCCCTGGGGCTTGTAGCAGGAGCCCACGTCGCGCAGGCTGCGATCGCGGAATCGCTCGCCCAGGTTCAGCCGCAGCAGGTAGTCGCTGTACCGGGTCATATCGTACGCCTGCTGCGTGAACCCCTTCCGGTAGTAGGGGATCCGCAGCGCGCGCACCCCGCGGAGGAGGCCCATCAGCGAATTGCCGCGCAGCGGGGACGCCAGCGTCACGAAGTGGCGGACCTTCGCGTGGGTCGGGACCCCGTCGGCCCCCCGGAAGCCGTGCTCGCCGTCGTGCCAGTACTGCAGGGCGCCCTTCACCACCAGGCCGCCCATGCAGTGGCAGACCACGTTGACAACCGGCGATCCGGTCAGTTCCCGCACCCGGTCCACGGTGCGGGCCAGCCGCTCGGCGTGGACCTCGATGCCCTCGCCATCCTGCTGGTCCAGCGGCGCCATGGTGCCGTTGGGGCGGAAGTAGTAGGCGGCGCACCACAAGGAGTTCCGCGGGATCACGCGCGCATCGGGCGGCGTGGCGCACACCGGCAGGGGGACTTCCGACACGTCGGCCGGCAGCCAGCCGATGGGCGCCGCCTGCCACCGGATGCCCGGGTCCCGGAGGTCGCACTCGAACAGGTCCGCGTCCCCGGTGCGGGACAGGGGGTTGTAGAAGCCCGAGCCGAACAGCAGGTTCCGGCCTTCGGGGGCGAAGCACGCGCGGAAGGGATAGGGGCTGCACCGCTCGATGACGGCGCGGCGGCCCGATGCCAGGTCGGCCACGACCAGCATGTGCTGATCGTCGATGGCGTCGAAGGCGACGCTGCTGCCGTCCGGCGCGACGGCCGGCGCAAAGCCGATGCCGAGGGTCGCCACCCGGCGGGCGTCGAGGTCCAGCACCCGG
>CAIOFV010000017.1 GCA_903857665.1 uncultured Myxococcales bacterium | reverse complement strand
GCCGAGCGCCTGCTGGCGGCCATCGAACTGGGCCGGCGGGCCTCCTGCACCGCGGACCCCGGCCGCCCCCTGATGAGCGCCGCAGACGTGGCGGAGCGCCTGTCCCGCCTCCGCACCGAATCCGTCGAGGTGTTCGTGGCGATCGGCGTGAACGCCAGGAACCGGGTCACCGGCGAGTGGGAGATCGCCCGGGGCTGGGAGTCCGGCGTGAACCTGACGCCCCGGCAGGTCTTCACGCTGCTGGTGAAGGAGGGGGTGTCGCGGGCGATCTTCGTGCACGACCACCCGTCGGGCGATCCGACCCCGAGCCCCGAGGACGTGCGGTTCACGCAGCGGCTGGTCGAGGCCGCCAGGACACTGGACATCAAGGTGCTGGACCACGTCATCGTGGCCAGCGGCGGCTTCGCCAGCATCCGAGAGACGGCGCGGGGGGAGGTGGAGTTCGGGTAGGGCCCACCCTTCCTGCAACCCGGAAACGGAGGAATCCATGATCAACGCCATCACCGTCCTGGCTGCCGCCCTGCAGGGCATCCAGGGCATCGTCTTCGAGATCACCGCACGAATCAACGATGGGAAGCCGGACTTCGTCGTCACCGGTCTGTCCGACGCCGCAGCCCGTGAACTCAGCATCCGCGTCGTGTCCGCCCTGCGCCAGGCAGGTCACCGTCTGTCGGGCTCACACGTCGTCGTCAACCTCACGAACCCGATCGGGCTGGGCCATCTCGTCGGCGATCTGCCGGTGGCCATCGGTGTCCTGGCGGCGGTGGGCAAGGTGCCGGTCGACTCCCTCACCAGCCGCCTGTTCCTGGGCGACCTGTCCCTGGACGGCCAGATCCGGCCAGTTGCCGGCGTGCTGCCCATGGTTCTCGCCGCCAGGGACCACGGCATCTCCGAGGTCATCGTGCCGACCGCCAACGCGACCGAGGCCACCCTGGTGTCCGGCGTCCGGTGCGTCGCCGCCAGCACCTTGTCCGAGGTCATCGACCACCTGACGGGGTGCCTGCCCCTGCCGCCCACCGCACCGGACGTCGTGAAGAACCCGGAGGGCTCGGCCATCGACCTGTCCGACGTCTGCGGGCAGGCCCACGTGAAGCGTGCGATGGAGATAGCCGCCGCCGGTCCGCACCACCTGCTGATGGTGGGTCCGCCGGGGTCGGGCAAGACCATGCTGTCGCGGCGCCTGGTCACGATCCTGCCGCCGATGACGGAGGCCGAGGCGCTGGAGGCCACGTGCATCCATTCCGCTGCCGGACTCCTACGGTACCGGGCATCGCTGCTGCGGGCACGGCCGTTCCGGGCGCCCCACCACACCGCGTCGGTCGCGGCCCTGACCGGAGGTGGGGCGAGGCCCAGGCCCGGGGAGGTCAGTCTGGCCCACCAGGGCGTGCTGTTCCTGGACGAGATCACGGAATGGTGCCGGGAGTGCCTGGAGGTCGTGCGCCAGGCCGTGGACACCCACGAGTCCCGGGTGAGCCGCGAAGGACGGACGGCGACCTTCCCGGCCGACTGCCTGGTCGTGGCCGCCATGACGGGCTGCCCGTGTGCGTACATCGGGGACCCCAGGCACCGCTGCTCGTGCTCCCCGGACGAGGTGGTCGCCCACCGCAGTCGGGTCAAGGCCATGATCGACTGGTGCGACATCCACATCGAGGTCCCCGCCGTGCCCTTCCGCGATCTGGCCCGGCCCTCCGGCGGGGAGTCGTCGGAAGCCGTGCGCCTGCGTGTCACCCAGGCCCGGGTGCGCGGCCGATCCCGGGACGGTGAACTGTCCCGACGTCGGGACACCGCCGCGAAGGCATCGCTGCCGCCCGAGGCTACGCGCCTGCTGGAGGCCGCCCAGGAGCGCCTGGGCCTGTCCCCGAAGTCCATCGACGCCGTCCTGCGGGTCGCCCGCACCATCGCCGACCTGGACGGCAACGACGACGTGCGCGTCGTCCATATCAGCGAGGCCATTCAGTTCCGGTGGCTGGACCGCCACCTCTGAAGAATCAGGGCATGGCCGGGACCCATTCCATAGGGAAGGGCCTCCCGGGATTCCAGACGCCGTGACCCTTCAGGCAGAGGGTCAGGGCCCGAACCCAACCCCAAAACCCAAGGAGATCCCCATGAGCAATGTCATCCCCCTGCGCTCCACCCGGACGCCCGACGCCGGAAGCATGCCCGCGTCCGACCCCTCGAACCCCGTCGCGGCCCTCGTGGCCACCATCGACAAGGCCCTCGGCGACACTTGGTCCTTCGACTTGGTGCACCACGAGGTCGTCGGTGACGAGACGATCGTCTTCACGAACCTCGTGATCGACGGCCGGCACCGGATCGGCATCGGCGGCACCAGCGAGAAGGGTACGCTGGTCGCCCGGCTGAACGCCGCCACCCTGGACGCACTGACCCGCGCCGCGGCGTGGATGGGGATCGCGGTCGAGAGCGGGTCGGGCGCCCAGCCGGACGCCCAGGACCCGGCGACCACTACCCCCGAGCCCGCCAGCGGCACCCGGATCACCCGGAAGCAGCTGGACTACCTGTACTCCCTGGCCCGGGACCGGCAGATCCCTCGGGACAGGCTGGCCGCCCGCTGCATCGAGGACTTCCACAAGAAGCCCGAGTTCCTGACCCGCATGGAGGCGTCCGCCGTCATCGAGTCCCTGAAGAAGGAGGTGGCCTGATGAACGCGCTGCGTACTGCACCCCTGGCGGACCTGCGGCAGGGGCTCCACACGTCCTGCTCCCAGATCAAGGCGTACGTCGGCTGCAGCCAGAAATTCCTCTACCAATACGTGCTCGGGGTCCCGCCGTCGCACCGGCCGATCGCGCTGTCGTTCGGCAGTTCCGTGCACGCGGCCCTGGAGATGTTCTACCAGCGCCTGCGGGACACGGGGGAGAAGCCGCCCCTGGCCGAGATCCAG
>CAIOFV010000016.1 GCA_903857665.1 uncultured Myxococcales bacterium | reverse complement strand
GCCTCCATCTCGTCCAGGTCCATCATCGCGAAGGGCCTCCGGTGGAGGCGCTCCCCGAACAGGTCGGACTGCCCGTTGCCGGGGAGCCCCGACAGCAGGCTGCCCGGCAGGCCCATCCCCAGGGCCGGGAAGGAGTGGACCTCGGTGACCTTCGCCATGAACTCCGCCTTGCACGCTTCCTCCAGGCCCAGTTCGGGGACCCGGAGCTTCACCGGCACGTCGTCGATGACGAGCCGGATCGGCTGGAACACGTCGATGCGGGCCTTGACGTCGCCCTTGTGGTTGACGACCAGCGACACGATGTACGGGTCGCCGCCCAGGCCCTCGATGCACTTGTCGTCGGTGGACGACCAGAACACGGCCATCTCCGCGTGGCTGTGGACCCAGGCGCGCAGTTGGCCCTCGACGCCGGCGGCCCCCAGGTCGAACAGCAGCCTCGCGACGTCCGCCTGGTCCATGTCGGTGCTGGCCGCCGTGCAGGTCTGTTTCATCAGGAACACGTCGGTGATGACCGGGCCGCCTTCGCCGTCCTCGACGAGGCCCAGCATCGAGACCTCGCCCTTGGCCATTCGCGTCCAGGCCCACAACTTCTCGTGGGCTGCCAGGTCGAGCCAAACCTGCGTGATCGCGCTGGTGTACTTCATGGGAACCTCCCTCAAGCCGCCGGGGCCTCGGCCTCGGGCACGTCGTCGTCCTTTTCTTCCTGGGGATGGTGGCGGCAGTCATTCAGCGGGCAGTCGCCGCAACGATCCCCGCCGTGACCGTCATGGCACTCCGAAAGGTCGCCTGCGAAACTGCAGGAGCTGACACAGTCAGTGCAGACCCAGGGCTCGGCCTCGTGCTCCTCGCGGCACTGCTGGATGGCGGTGTCCCGGTACCCGCAGTCGCCGCAGTCAATGCACTCCTGCCGGTCGTGGTTCTCCCAGCAACGGTGCTCGGAGCCATCCCGGTACGGGCAGTCGCTGTCGGAGCAGACCACGCAGTCGTGGCAGGCACTGTTGTCGAAGCAGGACTCGTGCTTGTCGTCGTCATCCTGGTAGTCGGGATTCCAGCGCATCAGGTCCACGTAGCCGTTCCCGTGGTTGTAGGACCGCAGGAACTCCAGCACCGTGCCGATCGCGCCAACCACGTCGCCGGCCCCCATCGTCTTCGCGATGATCGGGGCCATGTTGCCCAGGCACGGGGTGCCGCCGGACGCGACGTGCGGGTGGCTGTATCCGTCGACCTTCGGGCACCCCGGCATCCCGGTGATGCGCACGGAACTTTCGGCCAGGTTCAGTTCGACCCGGAACGGGCCCAGGGCGTAGTCGTAGTCGTCGTAGTCGATCGTGATCGTACCGGTCTCGAAGTCCACCTGGCCGTCACTGCAGCGCAGGTTGTGGATGGCGCCGGCGCCCAGCATCTTGACCATCTCGCCGTGCTCCTCGGTGGCGCGGCGGCGGTGCTGCATGCGGGTGGCGTCCTGGAACCCGGACAGGGCCTCCCGCAGGCGTTCGTTGCGGGTGACAAGTCCCATGATCTCCCAGGTCTTCTCGTCGATGGTCCGGTCGTTCCTGGCGATCTCCTCCCGCCATTCGCGGGTGCTGCGGTCCAGCACGTCCAGTTTCATCCGCACGTAGGCGTCGGTTTCCGACCTCCAGTCGTGGGCGCGGAGGTTCTGCAAGGCGAGGGGCAGCGCATTGGCCATGATGGCGTCGAACACCTGGTGGGCCAGGTTGACAGACGGCGTCGTGGGATCGGGCGTGTCGGTCGACGGCGGGTCCGCCTGCCGGAACAGGATCTCCAGGGACAGCCGCAGCACGATGCGGTTGCCGATGACGCCACCGACCAGCACGTCTCCTACCCGGATCTCTTCGTCCAGCATCCCGCAGGCAGAGGCCAGCGGGCCTTCGTAGGCCATCGTGCCACCGGCCACTGGGAGGGACAGGCCGCCGTCCTCTCGGCCCGCGTATGCCAGGATCTCGATCCGCGGCACGAACGGCGTGGGCGACGGCGGGAAGTCCGGGCTCTCCTGGAACTCGACGGGGACCTGGTGCCGGGTCGCCTCGAACGACAGCAGGGCCTTGAGGCCCGGGTGGGCCACGTTGTCGAACATGGTCGTGACCTCCTGGTGGTGGTGGAACCCTGCCTGACCGCGCCCCCGCACCCGCACAGGATTCCCTTCACGCGCTGGCGCGTGCATGCCCTCGCACCGGAAAACCGGCTGCAGTCGGGGCTAACGTGGGTGTCCTGGAACGGGTTGTTGGTGGTCGCGGTCAGGCAGGGGATTCGGGGTCGCAGGGGCCGCGACGGCTACCGGCCGCCTTCGACCTTCGGCACCAGCGTGACGATGTCGCCCTCGCCCAGCGCCGTGGACAGGCCGGCGCCGAGGCCGTTGACGCTGATCGCGTGGCCGCCGTGGGGCAGGCCGGCCTTGTCGAGCACTTCCTGCACCGTCGAGCCGGGGTTGGCCTCGACCTCGTGGGCGGACGAGCCGAGTTTCAGAACCTTGACCTTCATCGGAGCCTCCTGTGGGGGGTGGAAATGGGGGGAACCGCCGTGGCCAGGGATTCATCGTGGGCGAGAATCCTGGTCTACTAGACTTATGACCATTCTGGAGGG
>CAIOFV010000015.1 GCA_903857665.1 uncultured Myxococcales bacterium | reverse complement strand
CCAACTGGAGGTCACGCCGTGATGATGGCTATTTATGGCGGACTACACTAGGTCTCCCGTACCCCCCTCGACCGATTCCCCCCCATGAGCCCCGAATTTCCCAGGCGGAACAACGCTTCGTCGGGGGTGGCCCTTGCGCCGAAGGGCCGGCGATCCCAGAATGTCCCTGAAGCGGGAACACAGGACTCCACGCCAGGAAATTTTGGAGGTCAATCGCAATGCAGTACACGGCAAGGAACTACGAGCACCTGATCGGGACGCCGGGCTTCTCGGACACGCTGCTGAAGAACCACTTCACGCTGTACCAGGGGTACGTCACCAACACGAACAAGCTGAGCGACGCGCTGGCGTCCCTGCTGCAGGAAGGCAAGACGGGCCCCGAGTACGCCGAACTGCGGCGCCGCTTCGGCTGGGAATGGAACGGCATGCGGCTGCACGAATACTACTTCGACAACCTCGGCGGCGCGGGGAAGGGCGGCCCCGGGTCCGAATTCAGCCGGCTGGTCACGCAGACGTGGGGTTCCTACGAGAACTGGCACAAGGAGTTCACGACGATCGGCACGATGCGCGGCATCGGCTGGGTCGTGCTGTACCAGGACACCGCCACGGGCAACCTGTTCAACCTGTGGATCAACGAGCACGACGTCGGCCACGCGGCGGGCGCCCGGCCGGTCGTGGTGATGGACGTGTTCGAGCACGCGTTCCTGACGGACTACGGCCTCAAGCGCGCAGACTACGTCCAGGCCTTCTGGAACAACGTGAACTGGACGACGGTGGAAAACCGCGTGAAGGGCAGGTAGCTCCCGCCGGTATTGACGCGTCCGGGCCGACCCTCGATGATCCCCGCATGGTGGGCGGGCTGCAGCGGTGGGTCGATGCGATCGGGTCGATCCCCGAGCGTCGCGGCGCCACGATCGGCCTCCTCGTCGTCGCCTGCATCATCGCCTACGCCGCCCAGCCCCTGAACGGCTTCGTCCTCGACGACCACCAGATCGTGCTGGGCAACCCCGTCGTGACCGAGGTGGGCCGTGCGCTGGAGGCCTTCACGACGCCCTACCAGGGGGCCGAGCGCCGGGACCTGCTGTACCGGCCGCTGACCGTCGTGTCGCTGGCGGCGCAGTGGGCGATCCACGGCGACGCGCCGGGCATGTTCCACGTCGTCAACGTACTGCTTCACATTGCCGCGACGCTGCTGTCCTGGGCCTTCGCGCAGGCGCTTCTGCCGGGCCGGGGAATGGCGGCACTGCTGGCCGGGCTGATCTTCGCGGTGCACCCCATCCACACGGACGCCGTCTGTTCCGTGGTCAACCGGTCGGAGGTCCTGGCGGCCGCGTTCGCGATGGCGGGCTTCCTGTCGTGGCGGCGCTGGATGCAGGGCGCGCGAGGGGAATGGCTGGCCGTGGCGGGCATGGCGTTCCTGGCGGCCGTCCTGTCCAAGGAAAGCGGTGCCCCCCTGCCGGCCTTCGCCGCCGCGTGGGCGATCCCGATGGCCCATCGCTCGAGGCGCCCGGCCGTCATCGTGGCGGGCTGGGTGGCGGCCTTCCTGCTCCCGGCCGGGGCGTACCTGGTCCTGCGGGCCAACGCGCTGGACGGCGCGCTGGTGGCGTCCGCGAACCGCTACTTCGCCTCGGTCGGGACGTGGCAGACGCTGCTGACCATGGCGGGCATCGGCGCCCGCTACCTGGCCCTGCTGGTGGTGCCGTACCCACTGTCGCCCGACTACTCGTTCGAATCGGTCCCCCTGGCGGGATCGCCCTTCGAGCCCTGGCCGCTCGCCGGCCTGGTGCTGGTCCCGGCGGCGCTGGCGGGCACCGCGCTGCTGCTGTCCGGCAGGTCCGTCGAGGCCCGGGGTGCGGGGTTCGGGCTGCTGTGGTTCGGCCTGTTCATGGCGCCAACGGCGAACATCGTGCCCATCATGATCCCCATGGCCGAGCGGTTCACGTACATCGGCTCGGCGGGGGCGTTCGCGGCGGCAGGGGCCGCTCTGTCGCGCCTCCCGGGGCGGGGGAGGGGGCTGGGCGGGCTTGCGCTGGCGATCCTCCTGGCGGGGCTGGTTTCGATGACGGCCGCACGCGTCCGGACGTGGCGGGACGACCTCACCCTGGCGGCGGATGCGGTGATCACCTACCCGCACAACGCGATCATGCTGGCGAACCTGGGTGCCGCGCTGGCCTACGAGGGACAGGCGGGGCCGGCGGTCGAGGCCCTGCGGAGGGCCCTCGTGATTGCGCCCGCGAAGTGGGAGTTCCGGGTGACGCTGGCGCGGCTGTTGCACGATTCCGGGCTTCACCGGGACGAGGCCGACCTGCTGCTGGCCGGCCTGGCCTTCGGGCCCCGCTCGGACGACGAACTTGGATTGGTCTGCGACGCCGTCGCCGAGGCCGAACCTGGAATCGGCCGCCAGACGTGCCTGAGACGCCTTCCTGCCCGGTAGGCGCGGGGGGCTTCGGAACTTCCAGCCAGACCTGACCGGTATCCGCGGCGCAGTCCCTGACATACCCCCACGGTAGCCCTGACAACCGCGACTCTGCTGGGTGGTGCAGATTTTCGCGATGGAGGGGTGCGTCTTCTTGGCGATGCCACTGGAGTTGGTGCTTTT
>CAIOFV010000014.1 GCA_903857665.1 uncultured Myxococcales bacterium | reverse complement strand
CGCGCTGCCCGCCGGCCTCGGGTGGTGGTGGTTTGGGGACTGGAGTCAGGGTGGTGGTGGGGGTTTCGGTGAGGGGGTGGTCGGGGATTCTACAGGGGCGGAGAAGGTCCCGGGCGTTGGCGCCCGGGAACCTCAGCGCGGGCTGGAGTCACGCGGTCTGGGGCGTGGGGTGCGGTGGCACGAGGGGCGTTCCGCCTCCGCCGTCGGGGGCGGGCGGCGGAGCCGAGCGAGGTGCCAGCGGCAGGAAGAAGGCCAAAGCGGCGCGGGGGCTTCCGATCCGGAGGGCCACCGCCATGAAGGACAGCCGGAAGGCTTCGTGCCAACTCCGGCGGGCCTCGCCGACGGCGTGGGTGGAATCCTGTGCCTTCCGGCGCGCCTCCACGAATGCGGCCTGGGCCGCTTCGAAGGCCGCCAACGCATCGGCCACCGCCTTCGACGCCTCCCCGTCGCTGGCCGCCAGGCGCTCCGCCAGGGAGTGGAACTTCGACAGGCGGTTCGTCGGGCTGCCGTAGAGCAGCATCGACATGGTCTCCGGGAAGACGGCCTTGAGGGCGTCCGGCTTTCCGGCAACCTCCGCAGCCGACCTGGCGCGCCAGCAGGCCACGCGGATCTGGCCGTCCAGCGCCTTCGCCGTATCGGCCCGCAGCAGCCCCACGGCCTTGACCGCCCGGACCGCCTCGGCCCGGGCTGCCGCCGCCTGCTCCAGCCGACCCGTCGCCGCCACGATGGCCGGCGCCAGGTCTGCCGTGCGCGCATCCCCCTCCAGGCGCAGCGCATGAACGCGCCCCAGGGTGACGCAGAACGAAACCGGTTTCGTCGTGCTGGGTGTGATGGAATTCATAGGTCACCTCTTCCCAACGCGCTTCGGCCCGGTCGCACCCGCGACCTTCCGGGGGGTACAGACGGACCTCGCGCGATTTCGGTTTCGGGGGGTGAAAAGATTTCTGCAACGTGGTGGGTCAGGTGGTTGGAGATCGAAAGGATCCTCGCGAAACACCGGGTGAAGGCGCCCCGCGCGTGGAATCCTTCGGCACGGGACGCGGCGCCATCGCCCAACTCACCGAAAGAATCCGCGTTCGACCAGGCGGTCGCGCCCGCGTGAGGGGAGCGTTCTTCCAGGTCGCGGACGTCAGCGACGAGAGCACCTCAGGCAGACGGGAGGAATCGGGCGGTCGCACCGGGGTCGCTATCGCTCCGGGGAGGGTGTTCACCGCGCGGATTCGGGACTCACCAGAGACCTCTTTCCCCGGACGCGCTTGCGGTGCGTCCTGGAACAACCTCCGCTCTCCCTACTTCAGCCATCGCGTCACGGCTCCGGCCGGCGGGACCTCCCGCGGGCCGGGGGCATCGACCGGCCAGCCGATCGCGCAGGCGTCCAGTTCGAACTCACCGCACGGGAGGCCGAGGAGAGTCATGAACTCGCGGTGGGTGTTCATCGTCTGCACCGCGGAGAACAGGTGGAAGCCGAGGCCCAGCGACGTCGCCTTCAGCCACATGTTCTCCATGGCATGCGCCAGCGACTGCTTTTGCGCCGGGGGAATGCCGCGCCGTTCCGCCGCGATGACGATGCAAGGCGCCCCCTGGAACGCCGGGAATCCCCGCTCGGCGAAGCCCTGCAACCGTTTCGCGAACCCCTGGCCGTCGCGGCGCAGGCGCGGGATCACCTTCGCGAAGAACCCGAATCGCCGGGCATTGACCTTCACCTGCGCATTCATCAGCGCCTCGGCCCGCCGCATCCCTTCCGTGCCTCGCGACAACACCACGAAACGCCGGCATTCGGCCAGCCCGCCCCCCGCCAGCGCGGCGTACGGCGCCAGCATGCCCGCCTGGAGGATCGCCTCGACCATCTCGCGCGGCGGCGTCTCGGGACCGAACGTCCGGATCGACCGCCGTGCCCTCAGCACCTCGTCGAGGCAGGCACCCACGACTTCCGGCGAAAACGAATCACCCACTCCGCACCTCCGTCCGCGTGCCGTCCCCGTACCCGTCCCCGTCCCCGTACCCACCCTACCACCGCATCTCCGCCCGAATCCAACCCTTTCCCGCCTCCCTCCCCCCATCCCACACCAGGGCCGGAGGGCTGCGGCGGGCAGCGAGAGGGACCGGTCGGCGCTGCCGGGGGAGCGGGTGTGCCTGCGCAGCGGTTCAGGCGCGAACGAACGTGCTGCGACACCCCACCTTGGGTAGAGGTCAACGTCCGCGATGCCAGACATTCACTTGGGTGATCAGATAGCGCCGGCCCGCGGAGCCAGGCACCCCGTCCCCCGGCCCACCACGCCGCGAGCCCGCCGTCCGCCCTCCGGCCCCCCGCCTCACCAGGTCCCCTTGAACCCCAGCACGGGCAGGAACGGGATCCCCTGGATGTACGACGTCTTGGTCCGGTCGTAGTTGTAGACGATGCCCTCGGAATTCTTCGCGTAGTACACGTTCTGGATCTCCAGGTACATCCCGAACTTCCACGCGTCGAACACCCACTCCTTGTCCACCCGGATGTCCAACTGGTGGAACAGCGGCAGCCGCTTGCTATTGATGTTCTTCGACGCGATCGCCACGAACCGGTCCAGGTCCACGTCGTACACCGCGCCCATGACCGGCGTGTAGGGGAACCCCGACGTCAGCCGGAACCGCGCGCCCACCGTCCAGTGCTTCGGCAGCTCGTACGACGCCAGGATGTTCAGCAGGTGCGTCTGGTCGTAGTTGCTCTTCTGCCACGACGACGTCTTGAAGTCCCAGATTTCCGACCGCGTGTACGTGTACGCGATCCACCCGATCAGCCGGCCGCCCGGGTTCAGGCGCACCAGCACGTCGAAGCCGTACGCCCGCCCCTTGCCCTTGTCCGTGTAGCGCACCGTCTTGTCGTCGCTGGGTTCCGCCTGGTGGAACAGGTACTTGTAGAACCCCTCCGTCGATACCGTCAGCCGGTCGATCGGCGTCGCCTCCAGCCCCAGCAGCGCGTGGGTCGCCGACTGGGACCTCAGCCCCGTGTTGCCCGAACCCTTGATGAACGCGTACGGCGGCGGCGGCTGGCTGTACAGGCCGCCCGCCGCCTTCAGCGCCAGCCGGTCCTTGATCAGTTCCCACCGCGACGCCAGGCGCGGGTCCACCGACACCGAGGTCCAGTCGCCGAAGTAGATGTCCGCGCGCGCCGACGGGACGATCGTCCACCACGGGAACGGCTTCCATTCCACCGACACGTACGGGCTGGCCGCGTACAGGTACTGCGTGCCCTTGACCAGCAGCGTCTCCCGGGCACTCAGCGGCGTCCCCACCGAGCCCTGGCCCGGGGCTTCCGGCGACTTCACGTTGTACCAGGACGGCTGGATCAGGCCTTCCAGCCCCAGGTGCAGCCAGACCTTGTCGTGCACGCGCCAGTCCGCCACCTCGCGGATGTTGGTCTGCGCGCTGGTGATGTTGAACTTGATCGCGTTGAACAGGTTGAAATCGAACTGCGTCAGGGCCGTCTGCACTGACAGCGAGTTCTTGAACGTCGCGCTGCCGTCGTAGGTCCAGCCCAGTTGCAGGTTGTGGCTGGAGTTCGACAGCGACACGTTGCCGACGAAGGTGGGTTCCTGCCCCCCCGCCTTGCTGTTCACGAAGACCAGCGCGTCGTCGGTCCCGAAGATGAACAGCGTGAACTGGTGCTTCCCGATACGCTGGCGCAGCCGGGCCTGGTAGTCGTAGTACCTCGGGGCCGTCTGCAGCGCGGCGTTCTTGCCGAAATTGATCAGGCCCAGGATCCCGTCGATGTAGGACCGGCGGAAGGCGAACTGCAGGTCCCCGTCCTCGGTGGTCGGGATCGCGAAGTACAGCCCCGCGTGCAGAAGGTTCACGTCGATCTGGCCGTGCAGCGCGGTCTTGGGCTCGTCCTTGATCCGCACGTCCACGATGCCGCCGCTGGCCTGGCCGTAGGACGCGTCGAAGCCCGCCGGCACGAAGTCGATCTTCTTGATGAATTCCGGGTTGATGGTCGAGTACAGGCCGCCGAAGTGGTACAGGTTGATGAACGGCAGCCCGTCGATCAGCACCTGCGTGTCGAACGGCGACGAGCCGAACACCACCAACTGCCCGCTGCCGAACGACGAGCGCGCGACGCCCGGCAGGTTTTCGACCATCTTGATCGGGTCGCCACCCGATCCGGGCAGCCGGCGCAGCTCGGTCGCGTCCAGGCTCTGGCGGGCCACGAAGCGGGCCTCCTTCGGCGCCCGGATGATCGTCTGGTTGGTCGAGCCGAACCGCCGGTCCAGCCGGAGGTCCTCGGTGGGGACCGCCCCCTCCTTGACCGTGAAGGCGTGGCGCATCTCGGCGAACTCGCCCGTCGGCACGTACAGCGTGTAGCGACCCGGCGCGAGGTCCGACACCTCCATCCGGCCCTGGAACGACGTGAACGACCGGCCGTTCTCCTCGACCACCGCGGTGACGCCGTCCAGCGGCGTGCGCGTGCCCTTTTCGATCAGGTTGAACGCGTAGACGACGCGGCGCTCCTTGGCCCGGATGTCGAACGCGTAGCGGTAGGTGATCTGCACCGCGACGGGCTGGCCCTGGTATTGCGCCGGCGCGAACACGAAGCCCTTCGTCGCATCGACGGCCAGGGGCGTCAGGCGCGGCTCGTCCGACGCGGCCGTCTGGACGTCCACGACGGCACCCTTTTCGTCCACGGTCACGACCAGCGTGACGACGTAGCTGCCCGGGGGGACGCCCAGGTCGGGAGGCAGGATCGCCTCCTTGAACGTCGATAGCACGGGAGGCACCACCTGGGGCTCCGGCGCCGGGGCGGCGTCCTTCGGACCCGCGGCGGGTTCGGTTGCAGCGGGCGTCTGCGCGAGAGCGGTCGCGGCGGTCGCCAGGGCAACGACGATCGCGAGGATCGGGGGCGTGAGGTGCCTCATGCCGCACCTCCTTCCCGCGCCGAGGCGGTCGGGGTGTTCACGGGCGTGATCGGCACCACCTCCACCGCGGGAGGCGTGAACGTCCCCTTGAAGCCGGCCGGGGCGACGCACTCGGCGTCGGCGCGGCGCCGCACCTCGTAACTCAGCCCGTCGAGGCCCAGCCGGTCGTCGCGGATGAACACCCACGCCTGGAACGTGTCCGGCATGTCGGCCGCGATCGGCAGCGTCAGCTTGTTCGTCAGGTCGATGGGGTCGCCCGGCTTCGCGGTCGCGGTGGAGGATTTCAGGCGGTCCATGTCGCCGACCGAGGTGTACCAGGACAGGAAGACGAACTCCTCCTGGGGGGCGCCCGTCGCATCGACGTAGTTTTCGCGGGCGCCTGGCAGCAGGGCGGGTTCCAGCTTGATCACCTGCTTCGGGCAGGCCAGCACGGCGCCGACCGGCGAAGCGTCGGTCCCCGCGACGCGCGCCTGTGCCACCGCCAGCGTGAACCCGGGGTTCCGGTTCGCCGGGCTTTGCGCCGTGATCGTCCGGAACCGGACCTTCTTGTACGCGTCCTCGGAGTGGTCGGTCGTGCCGTCGGTCCAGGTCGCCGTCAGGTGGAACGTGACCTCCTGGCCCGCCGCCAGGATGCAGGCCTTTTCGGCCTCGAAGCCGGGGTCGATGCAGGACGTATCGACGCCGCCGTTAACCGCCACGCAGGCGTCCCATTGCGCGATGACCGCGCTTTGGCACACGTCGGACTGCGTGACCGTCTGCTTGAGGAACCCGATGAACTTCGGCATCAGCGGGCGGATCAGTTCCAGTTGCGCATGCAGCACCGCGCCGTCGAAGGTGGCGATCCCGGTTGCCAGGTCGCCGTCCATCGGCATTTCCGGTACCGCGCAGGCATACGACGCCGCCGACCCGAGGTTCAGCACGCACATGGTCCAGTCCAGCGACTTGACCTCGCGCGGGCCGGCCGGGCCGTCCTTCGGCAGCACGGGCAGCGCCAGGAACGCGGTCAGCGTCACCGTGCCCTGCTCCGCGTCGCTGAACTGCACGTCGGGCGGGTCGGCCCGGATGCCGACGATGCGGGGCTTGTCGATGAAGGACTGGGGGGAGAAGGCCGAGCCGCAGGCGATGGCCGTCGCGGCGAGGGCCAGCAGGCACACGGTCTGCATCGTCCGGTTCATGGTCCACCTCGCGGGTCCTGGCATCGGTTGCCTCGCACGCGTTCAGGCCTCGGGCAGGAACACGACCGTCCAGGGAACCTGGTACGGGATCGGCACGCCGTCGCGGGTCGCGGGCCGGAACCGCAGGCGTCGCACCGTGCGCTTCGCCGTTTCGTTGAAGGCCGGGAGGTCCCCCTTGCGCACCTGGGCGTCCACGACCTCGCCGGCCGGGTTCACCTGCAGCAGCAGTTCCACGCGCACCACGCGGTTCAGGTCGCGATGCTCGGGGGGGTATTCGCCCTTGACGTCGTTGATCGCCTCCGGCGGCTTCACCACGACCTTCCTGGTCGCCGCCGGCCCGCCCGCGCCCGCGCCGTCCCCGTCGCCGGTCCGGGGAGCGTCGCGTCCCTTCTGGAACCCCGTCGCGTCCTTCGTCGGGTCGCCGAACACGTTCGACTCACTGCCCGTCTGCACCTGCACGCCGCCGTTCAGCGCGACGTTCGACAGCACCAGCGGGGCCGCCTTCTTCGGGGCCGCGGGCTCGGGCGCCACGGGCGGCGGCGTTTCGGCCTTCGGGGGCGGCGGCGCCTCCTTCGGCGTCGGCTTCGGCACCTCGGCCTTCGGCTTCACCGGTTCGGGCTTCGGCTCGGGGCGCTTCGCAGGCTCGGGCTTCGGCATCGCCTCCAGGGCCTTCGCCTGCTGCCTCAAAACGGATACCGGCACGGGCTGCGGTCGCTCGCGGTACGTCCTGGCGGGTGTCGCGGCATGCCTCGGGGCCAGCAGCACGATCGCGCCATGGATCGCCACCGAGGCGATCATCGTCAGCACCAGGCGCCGGCCGTACATTCCTTCCCCGACCCGCCGGAGGCGTTGGTCCCCGGCCCACGGTCCCGTCACTTTCCGCCGGCCGCTGCGGTGACTGGAACCGCGCCCTCGGCCGTGATGACCAGGTCCTCGACGTTGATGGCGAGGTTCCCGACGCCCTGCAACTTCAGGTAGTCGATCACCTTCGTCACGCGCCCGTAGGGCAGTTCCCGGTCGGCGGAAAGCACGGCCTGAGGCGCCCGTCCCGCATCCCTCCTGCCCTGGATCGCCTGGCCGATCCCCGCCAGTTCGATCGCCGCGCCATCCAGGTACGTCTTGCCGTCGCGGTCCACGATGACGTTGAGCGGCGCCGAATCCGCGTCGGGCGGTACCCCGGACGCCGCGGTGGGCAGCGTCAGGGCGATTTCGCGCAGCTTCCGTTCCTGCTGCAGGAACAGGTTGGCCGTCACCATGAAGATGATCAGCAGCACGAGGAAGATGTCGACCAGCGGCGTGATGTTGATCGCCGAAATCAGGTCGTCTTCACTTTCCGGTGTCGTCGCAGCCATTGCCGTCCCCGAAAAGGCACCGCATCCGGTGCGTGACGATTTCGCGCGCCTGCTCGGTCGCCACGTTCACCCGCTTGCGGAACACGTTGTAGAACAGCACCGCCGGGATGGCCACGAACAGGCCCACGGCCGTCGCGATCAGCGCCTCCGAGATGCTGCGCATCAGCATCTCGTTCTTTTCGGCCGCGTCCGCCACCTGCGACAGGCTGTAGAACGCCGCCATGATGCCCAGCACCGTGCCCAGCAGCCCGATGAACGGCGCGTTGTTGCCCAGTGTCGCCAGGAACGTCAGCCCGCGCTCGTACCGCTGGCGCTGCTTTCGCAGCTCGATGTCGATGCCGTTCTCGGCGTCCTCGCGGGAGGCCCCTTCCTTGCGGAAGGCCACGGCGCGGTCGGCCAGCAACTGCTCCATCGCGTCGGGGGGAACGCCTTCGCCGTTTCCCTTCAGCAGCATCCGTACGTGGTCGGGCGTGACGCGCCGACGCGTATAGAAGATCCACCGCTCGAGGATCACTGCGACCGAGCCCACCGACAGGCCGATCAGGATCAACAGGATCCAATCGACGCCGATCCCGATGAACAGGTCCTGCAGGATGTCTGCAACGTGCACGGCCACCTCCGACGAATCCCGGCCCAGGGGGGACGACGGCCGCCCGCGCGGCGCACCGGTTCGGCCCGACCGGCCTGTGACCAGCAAAGAATGTGGCGGGGGGAGGGGGAAGTCAACGCTTGGCGCCGCAACCCGCAGGTCCAAGACCAAAGGGTCTGCAACCGGCCTACTTGGCTGCAGGCGGCGGGAGCGGGATCTGACGCTGCGCATACGAATACGAGAACGTCAGCAGCAGCACGTTCTGGACCTGCCAGTCGTTGATCATCTGGGGCTGGCGAAGCACCTTGAGGATGTAGTCCACCGATGCCCAATCCACCAGTTTGAACGACAGCAGCGCGCCCATTTCGACGTTGGTGAACTCGTAGTCCTTGCGCTTCTCGTTGGGTTCCTTGTTGTTGCGGTAGAACGGCATCAGCACGTCGCCGTAGGCCTTGTACTTCAGCTTGCCGGCATAGGCCGCCCCGGTGAAGGCCAGCCCGGCCTCGAAGCCGACCTGGACGAAATTGCCCAGTCGCTTCACCTCGATCTGCCCGGTATTCGACACGCCGGACAGCGCGTACTGGTCCTTCGCGAACACCTGGTGCGAGCCGAAGCCCGCCAGGATCATGACGTCCAGGGTTTCCTTCGAGTACGGGTTCAGGAACACGCCGGCCGACTCCTTCAGCGTCGTCGGCAGGAACGAATCGGACAGTTTGAAGCGCTTCTTCTGAAGGAAGGTCCGGGCAAGCCCGGTCGTCGAATCGGTCTCGTTGGTGACCACGTAGTCGACCGGGGCTGCCCGGTAGTCGGCGCCCTCGAAGAGTTCCGTCAGCAGGCCCACCCGGACGAAGGGGCCGACCCACGGCGCCGGGTCGGGGTGGTAGAAGTAGGCGCTGTCGAACTTCACCGTGTCGCTGTTCTTGACGAAGGAGTTGATCGGCGGGCCGTACGCGAACCCTTCCAGCAGCGACAGGCCGTTGCGCCAGTCGTGCTCGGCCTTGCGATAGCCGAGGTCGCCGTCGAACGAAAAGCCGATGGTGAACTGGTTGCCGTCCAACTGGCCGACGACCTTGCGGTTGTTCATGAAGTTCAGGTTCGCGCCGACGCGCAGGGAGCCGAGCCAGCCGGCGTCGTCGTTGCTCTTGGCCGCAGGGGCAGCGACGTATTCCTTGTCCAGCGCGGCGGCGGAAGCGGGCAGTCCCAGCGCGATGCCCATGACCAGCCACGTGATCACACTGCGTCGAACGTTGCACGACATTTGAGGCTCCTCCCGAGGGGTTGACCAAGCATAATGCGAACCGGTGCAACCGCAAACTGCCGGGGGGGGATCAACCCGATTTCGCTGGCGAACGCGTCAGATGTAGTACATCTGGCGGCCCTCGATCTGGGCCTGCCGCTCCGACAGCATCCCCAGGGTGAAACGGGACAGGATCGCGGTGGTGGCGTCGTCCACTTCCGTCCAGACTTCGGACAGGGCGCAGGCGGCCGAGCGGTGGCAGGGGATGGCGTCGCCGGCCCGCAGGCCGCACTGGGTGGCCAGGGCGCCGCCCTCGACCGCGGCGATGGCGTCGCGGATCGTGATTTCCCCGGGTGCCCGGGCCAGCACGTACCCGCCGCCGGGGCCGCGCACGCTGCGGACCAGTCCCGCACGCCGCAGGTCCAGCAGCAACTGGTCCAGGAACGGCTTCGGGATGTTCGCCCGGCCAGCGATGTCCTTGCTTTGCATCGGCTGGGCCTCCTTGCACTGGACCAGTTCCAGCAGGGCCAGCAGGGCGTATTCGGTACGGGCGGATATCCGCATGGGTGTCCTTTCCTCGACCAAGTGCGTCAACTATTTTCAGATCACGCGGGGAAATGCAAGGGAGGAACCCCGAAGCCGCGTCATACCGGGGCGAACCTCGCCTTTCGATTCCCGGGAAGGCTTCAGTGCCGTGCCCGGGCCCTGCGGGCGGGGTCCTCGGAGGATGGCCGGTTGGACTCCAGCGCCTTGACCCGAAGGGTCAACTCCTGCAGGTCGCGGCGAAGGTGCTCGATCTCCTTGTGCAGGGGCGCCATGTTGCGGACGGCCCCGAGGACCGTCTGGAAGCGCTCGTCCGCCTTCCGCTGGAAATCGTCGTAGGCCCGCTGGGTTCCCACCAGGAAGTCCTTCACCTCCTCGGCGGGTTCGGTATGGATCAGCCGCTGCACGGTCTTTTCCGCCTCGTCCCGGAACGTCGCGACCGGCGCCAGCTTGACCTTCAGGAAGTCGCCGCCCGTCTGCAGCAGGGACATCAGCCGCTGGCCGGGCATCACGGGCCGGCTGCGCTTCTCCTCGCCGACCAGCACCTGCGCCAGGGTCATCGTGGTGATGTCCTCGCCGCTGCGGCTGTCCACCACGCGAACCTCGCCCCCGCCCCGCAGGAACGTCGCGATCTCCTCGAGCGTGATGTACCGGCTTTCGCCCGTGTCGTACAACTTCCGGTTCGGATACCGCTTGATCGTCTTCATCGGTTTCTCGGCAGTAACGACTGGGCGGGATTGTAGCATCCCGTGCGTGCCGGGGGGGCCTACTTTGCCGCGTCGCGGATGGCGGCCCCCAGCGCGGCCAGGTTGTCGCCATTGTCGTAGATGGACAGGGTGGTCCAGGACTTGCGGACGAAGCCGTTGGCGTCGATGACCACGAAGGTGTCCTTCACCGCACCCACCTGCGTGCGGTACAGGTTCCACACCGTTTCCCCCGCCGGGTCCTGGAGGATCGGCAGGCGCGTGTACCGGGCCATTTCCCAGACCTTCCCGTCCCCCTGGGCATGGTCGATGACCAGGGCCATCACGCCCGGGACCCCGTCGGTGGCCAGGGTTTCCAGCAGGGACTGCAGGTGCATCGTCTGGCTCCAGCACACCGGGCAGGTGGACAGGCCGAAGTAGAGGACCGTCACCAGGCCCCGCATCTTCGAAAGGGTCACGTCCTTGTTGATGGATTCGCTGTTCTCGTTCCTGTCCGGCAGCGTGAAGTCCGACGCCAGCCCGTCGGCGGTCGCCACGCACGCCAGGGTCGTCGCGTCGCAGTGCTCGCCCCATGGGCAACCGGAGGCGGCGGCGCAGGCGGGGTAGAACAGGTTGGCGAAGGCCGGCACCGTCGGCTGCAGCCACGAACCGGTTTCGTCGATGGGCTTTTCGCACGCCGCCGCGAGGAGCAGGAACACCGACCCCGCGGTGGCAAGACGATGGACGGCCTGCATGGCGAACCTCGGCGAAGGACGGGTCGAGTGTACAGGAAGTGCCCGGGATTCAGATCGCGACCCGCCCCTGGAACGCCTGCAGCGCGGCGCAGACGCGATCGGCTTCCGCGGCGTCCTGGATGGCCGGTCCCGGCAACCGGACGGCGCGTCGAAGCCAGGCTCGGGCGCCCGGTCGCTCCTCGCCGGCCAGCGCCCCCGCGTCGTCGGCCAGCGCCGGGCCGTGATCGGCGACGATGCCCGCCTGCCGCAGGTGTCGGGCCAGGAGGCTGCCGTCCCGCCCCGGGGGCACCCGCACCACGATGTCGGACGGGACCCATCGGTCCGGCGCGTCGGCCGCCAGGCCCGTTCCCTGAAGGCCCAGGGCGGCCAGGAACCCGAGGGTCACACTCTGCCTGCGTTCCAGCCGGCGGGGCAGGTCGTCCATCGCCGCGAGGCCCAGGCGTGCCTGCAGGTTGGACATACCGCGCACCGGGCCGTCCGGAGGATGCAAGCGCATCGCGCCGTCCATCCACTCGACCAGAGGCCGCACGGGCTCGCTGCCCAGGATCGGCAACAGCAGGCGCCGCAGCGTGTCGGCCCGTGCCGCGTCGGCGGTCGCTTCCGCCAGGATCCCGGACAGCACCTCGCCGGTGGAAGGCGGGGGGACGTCGGTGACCAGCGGCAGGCGCCGCGCGGCCTC
Source organism: uncultured Myxococcales bacterium (assembly GCA_903857665.1). Taxonomy (GTDB): domain Bacteria; phylum Myxococcota_A; class UBA9042; order DTJE01; family DTJE01; genus CAIZWN01. Next base: position 14,758 of record CAIOFV010000014.1, on the reverse strand, counting down.
CGGTTCCAGCGCGATGGCGATTCCGCCGCCGAAGGCGTGGACGGGCCCGCCGGCGTCGAACCGGAACGTCGCGCCGTCGGCCAGCGAACCGGCCGGCTCGGCAGCGAATCGCGAACCCAGCGCGTAGCCCCCGTCCTCGATCAGCAGCGCGCCACGCGCGTGGGCCACCGTAGCCAGCGCGGGAACGTCCGCGGCGCGGCCGAAGAGGTGGGAGACCACCACGCATCGCACGTCCGGCGTACAGGCGCGGTCCAGCAGGGCCGGCGTGGGGAACGGGTGATCCTCGCCGACGTCCACGGTGGTGACGCGATACCCCAGCGAACGCATGAACGGCACCAGGCCTCCGCAGCCGTAGGCGGGAACGACGATCCTGGATCCCGCCGGAATGCGCATGGCCGACAGAAGGGCGGCCATCGCCTCGAGGCCGGAGGACGTCGCGTGCGCGTCCGGGGCGAAGCGCCGCCGTCCCTGGACCAGCCCGGCGATGCGCGCCTCGAAGACCCGCAGGTGGGGGCCCCGGTCCACGGTCCCGCGCGCCAGCGCATCCAGGATGTGCGTGACCAGGCCGGGGCAGGATTCGGAGCGTCGCGGCGACAGCACCGGGCATCTCGGCAAGGGTTGCGGCAAGGATACCACGGGGGACCGGCGGGGGAGGCGTCGCGGGAGCGCGGGTTCGCGGACGCCGGGAACTGTCCGACGATTCCGGTCCTGCGGCGGCGGGCGATTTCGTGCCGCTGCGGCGCTAGATGCCCAGTGCCGCCAGGAACTCGGCATGGGGATTCGCGATGATCTCGGTGCCCAGGAGGTGGTTCGGGGTGGCGGCGTCGGCGGCCGCCAGCACGGACGCCTCGACGTCGTACAGGTCGCCCGCGAACGCGAACCAGCACTTGCCGCCGATCCCGGCCGACAGGTGCAGCACCATCATGCCGACCTCGGCGGCCTTCAGCGCGGCATCGGCGGCCCGCAGGCCCGCGCACGACGTGTCGCATTCGACGATGCCCACCGACGCGTCGGCCCGCTGCGGGAACACCCCGAACACGGCGGGTTCCAGTTGCCGGTGGGCGTATGGCAGGAAGACCCGATCGATCTTCTGGTCGCCGGCGATGCGCTCGGCCTCCAGCAGGGATTCCTCGACCTCGGCCACCGTTCCGTCCAGCAGGATCAGGAACTTGCCGGGGGATACCGGGTTCGCCAGCACGACCCGCGACGCGGCCTTCTTGACCAGCGCGTCCACGGCGACCAGGCCCCGGGCGATGGACTGGACCTCCAGGCCGGCGAGGGCCTCGGGCACCTGCGCCAGGTCGGGGGCCGGGATGAAGCGCGGCGATTGAAGGCTCACGATCCTCCTGTCCAGCACGGTCACACGATCCGGAAGTAGTCCTTCAGCACGCAGCGCCGCTCGCGCGTGAAATTGAGGGCGGTGGTCAGCCCCTCGCCGGTCGGGCTGGCGATCGTGAACGACGTGTAGCCTTCGCCGTCCAGGCCCAGGCCCGCGTAGGACGGGGCGTTCTTGGCGAAGATGGACGTGTTCGCCACCCTCGCGTACTTGTGCAGGTTTTCGATGTTCAGCGAGTGCATGCACGCCGTGTGGCGGTACCCGTGCTCGACGCGCAGGCCCGCGGCAATGGCCTCGTCCACGTTCTTGACCCGGAACATGGGGATGATCGGCATCAACTGCTCGACCTGCACCAGCGGGTGGGCCTCGTCGCACTCGAAGAAGGCGATGCGGACGTCGTCCGGGATGTCGATGCCGACCTCGCGCAGGATCATGCTGGGGTTCTTGCCGATGAACTGCTTGTTCGCGTCGTGGCCGTTGATCACCAGCTTCGTCAGTTTCGGGACCACCGAGTCCCGCACGTGGTATGCGCCGGCGCGGATCAGTTCGTGCTTCAGGCGATCCGCGATGGCCTCGACCGCGATGATCTCCTTTTCGACGATGCACACGATGTTGTTGTCCAGGCTGGCGCCCCGGATGATGTCCCGGGCGGCCTGGTCCAACTTGGCCGTTTCGTCCACGACCACCGGCGGGTTCCCGGGCCCGGCGCCGATGCACTTCTTGCCCGTGGCCATCGCGGCCTTCACGACCGCGGGGCCGCCCGTCACGACGACCAGCGCGGTGGACGGGTGCCGCATCAGCGTGTTGGCGGATTCGATCGTCGGTTCCGGCGTGGTGCACAGCAGGTTGTCCGGCGCGCCCGCCGCCACCATGGCCTCGTTGAGCCAGCGGACCAGCGTGACCGTCGTCTTCTTGGCCGCCGGGTGCCCGTTGAACACCACCGCGTTGCCACCCGCGATCATGCCGATCGCGTTGCAGATGATCGTTTCGGTCGCGTTGGTGCAGGGCGTGATGGCGCAGATGACGCCGTAGGGGGCCCGCTCGGTCAGCGTCAGCCCGTGGTCGCCGGTGAAGGCCCGCGGCACCAGGATTTCCGTGCCCGGCGTCTTCATCGCCACCAGGCGGTTCTTGTTGATCTTGTCCTCGACGCGCCCGAACGTGGTTTCCTCGACGGCCATCTTGGCGAGGTCCGCCAGGCGGGACAGCGTCAGGTTCCGCATGGCCTGGATGGCCTTGTCACGCACCTCCAGGCCCGCCAGCGAGAACTGCTGCTGCGCGGTGTGCGCCGCGGCGATGGCCTGGTCGATGTCGGGAAAGATGCCCAGGCGACCGGACTCCTGCCGCTGGTGCACGATGGCCGGCGCACCGATCGACGTCGTCCCGTCCTGGCGCAACTTGGACAGCACCGCTTCGACGATCGCCGAAACCTTCTGTTCGTCCAGTGCCATCACGACCTCCGGATCCGGGGCCGGCGCCTGCGGAGGGTGCGCGCCGGGGCGCAGGGGCCCTACGACTTCACGTAGCGCCGGTCACCGCCGACCTCGACCTCGTCCACGATCGCCATGATCACGGCATCGACGGGCCGGTCCTTCGTCGCCAGCGTCTGGCGGGCGGACGAGCCGGACGCGTACAACACGACCTCGCCTTCGCCCGAACCGACGGCGTCCACGGCCACGACCAGCTTGCCGGTCTGGCGCATGTCCTGGTCCAGCTCGCGGACGAGGAGGAAGCGCAGGCCGCGCAGTTCCTCTTCCTTCTTCGTGGAGACCACGGTCCCCACCACCAGGCCCATCAGCATCACGGCCTCCTGCGGCGAGCGGACGGCGCTTGCCGTCCCCCCCGTGAAGGAGAACGGCCTGATCCGCGGGCACGCCCGGACGGCGCCACCAGGGCGACCACCACCGACGCGCCCGCGGAACAGGCCCGTTGGAATGCGAACCGGCTACTTGCCCTTGCCCTGGCGGCCCAGCGGCAGCGCCTCGTCGATGTTGACGTGGGGCCGCGGGATGACGTGCACGCTGACCAGTTCGCCCACGCGCTCGGCCTGGCGGGCGCCGGCCTCGGTCGCGGCCTTCACGGCTGCGACGTCGCCGCGGACGATGGCGGTCACGAAGCCGCCGCCGGTCTTCTCGTAGCCGACCAGCTCGACCTTCGCAGCCTTGACCATCGCGTCGGCCGCTTCGACCATCGCGACGAAGCCCTTGGTTTCGATCATGCCCAGTGCGTCTGCCATGTCCCGTCTCCTTGGGTTGGATCAACCTTCAACGTGGCCGGGCGGGTCCCGCCAGCCTGCGGTTCACACGCCGGTCAACGCGTTCAACACGCCCACGGCGGCCTCTGCCGCCGAATCGATCTCGGATTCCGTGCCGGACAGCCACAGGCGCCCGAACGCGCCGTAGGGCTGGACCTGGTTCAGGAAGATGTTCGCCGCCTTTTCCGCTTCGTTGGCCGCCAGGGCCACGTAGCCGGCCGGTTCCGTTTCCAGGATGAACAGGCTCTGGCCGGGGAGGATCATCATGCCCCAGCTGTTGCGGTTGATCAGCTGGGCCTGGTAGGGCTCGATCGAGCGGATGATCTGGTTGGACAGCAGCTTCGGCTTCATGCGGCCGGATTCCTTCAGGCTGAGGGAACCGAGGATCGCCTCGCCGGCCCGCTGGACCTCCCCCTTGTCGAAATCGTGCACCTCGAGCAGGCCGTAGGCGCGCTCGACGACCTGGATCGCGGGTACCACGGTCGTGGCCTTCAGCGCCACGTCGGTGATCCGGTTGATGACGATCCCGGGGGCCACTTCGACGAACAGCGACGCCTGCTCGGGTACGGGCAGGAAACCCTTGGCGGTCTTGCCGATGAACGAAGCCAGCTGGGGCTGCAGGCTGTCCAGGAACGCGTAGGTGCGCAGCGTGACCATCGTCTCCTCCTCGCGCGCCCCGGCCTCCGGGGCGGCCGAAGGTTAGCACAACGCCGACCCAGGTGTCGATCGGATCCCGAAGGAGATCTGCACCCGGACCGACAGCCGCCTGAGCCCCCCGGAATCACGTGCATCGGGTGCGGTCCGGCTTGACACCCGGGGGGCGGGGCGGTACGACAACGGCGATTGATCCACATCACGGAGGGACCCGATGAGCAAGACCACCGACAACCTGAAGACGGCCTTTGCGGGCGAAAGCCAGGCGAACCGGAAGTACCTGGCATACGCCGACAAGGCGCAGGCCGACGGCCTGCCGCATGTGGCCAAGCTGTTCCGCGCCGCCGCGGACGCCGAAACGATCCACGCGCAGCGCCACTGGCGCGCCCTGGGCATGGTGCGCGACACCACCCAGAACCTCCAGGACGCCCTGGGCGGCGAAACCTACGAAGTGAACGAAATGTACCCGCCGATGCTCGAGCAGGCGGTGAAGGACCAGGAAATCTCGGCCCAGTACGCCTTCAAGGGCGCGCTGGAGGCCGAAAAGATCCACCAGACCCTGTTCGCAGCGGCGTTGGATTCGGTCAAGAACGGCAAGGACATCGAGGAGTTCAAGGCCCACACGTGCCTGGTGTGCGGCTTCACCCACGTCGGCGGCCCGATCGACAAGTGCCCGGTGTGCGGCGCGGTGTGGTCGAAGTTCCGCGAAGTGGACTGACCCTCCCGGGTCGTCCTCCCGCCCGTGCGCGTGCGGTGCCTACAGCGCCTTCAGCGCCTCGATGATTTCCTGGTCGTGCCCGTCCACCTTGACCTTGCGCCACGCGTTCCGGATGACCCCCTCGCGGTCGATCAGGAACGTGCTGCGTTCGACGCCCAGGGCGGTGTGGCCGAAGATGCTCTTGTCCTTCCAGACCCCGTAGGCCTCCAGCACCTTGCCCGACGTGTCGGACAGCAGCGGGAAGTCCAGGCCGTACTTGGTGCGGAACTTCGCGTGGCTTTCCACCGGGTCCTTGCTGACGCCCAGGATGACCGCGCCGTACTTGCGGAACTCCGCGCCGCGGTCCTTGAACGAGCAGGCCTCCTTGGTGCACCCGGGGGTGTCGTCCTTGGGATAGAAATACAGCACCACGGGCTTGCCCCGCAGGCTTTCCAGCGTCACCTCGCCCCCCTGGTCGTTGGCCAGCGCGAATCCCGGGGCCTTCATCCCTTCCTTCAGACCGTGCGACATGGTGAACTCCTCGTCATGAGACGTCCCTCCTCGGCAGGGTGGGACCCCGACACCATGGGCATGACCGGCCGACTGCGCCATGGGGTGGCCGAAGGGCGCCTTGCAGGGCATGCGTGTCGGAGGGACCGTCAGTCCCGGAAGGTCACGACTACGGGGGCGTGGTCGGACGGCTTTTCGCCCTTGCGCTGGTCGCGGTCGGTGAACGCGTCGATGCAGCGGTCCGCCTGCGCCGGCGAGGCCAGCACGAGGTCGATGCGCAGCCCGTGGTTCTTCGGGAAGCCCAGCATCCGGTAGTCCCACCAGGAAAACGGGCCGCCTTCGGGATGGCGTCGCGCCACGACGTCCACCAGCCCGGTGCCTTCCAGCGCGGCCAGGCGCCCGCGCACCTCGGGGTTCAGCAGCACCGTGCCGCGCCACGCAGCGGCATCGTGGGCATCCAGATCCCGCGGCACGATGTTGAAGTCGCCGCAGACGATCACCCGTTCGCCCGGGCGTGTGGTGCGTCGCAGCCAGGCTTCCAGCCGATCCAGCCATCGCAACTTGTACTGGAACTTGTCGCTGTCGGGCTCCTGGCCGTTGGGCACGTAGACGCACACGACGCGGACTCCGCCATCCCGTGGGACCGAAGCGACTCCGGCTCCGTCTGCAGTTTCCTTCCTGGGCCCATCGACTGCACCCGCGTGCCCGGGCCAGATCGTCGCGGCGACCAGGCGCGCCTGCGGGTCGTCCTCGCCGTCTCCCAGGCCCTCGACGACGTCGGCCATGGGCAGCCGGGACAGGATCGCGACACCGTTGTACGTGGGCTGGAACGCGCCCACGGTTTCGTACCCGGCCGCGCGGACCTCCTCCCAGGGGAAGTCGTCGCGCACGACCTTCAGTTCCTGGAGGCAGAGCACGTCGGGCCGGTGGGCCGCCAGCCAGGCCAGCAGGCGCTCCTTGCGGGCGCGCACCGAATTGACGTTCCAGGTGGCGATGACCATGGCGACCTCCCGTCCCGCCCGGCGCCGCGGGACGTGCGTCGTCCAGGAGCCTGCCGGGCGCATGCGGTTCCTCGCAACGACTCCATTCCCCGACAGGCTCCTACGCGATCCCCTTGCCCCAGGCCAGCCGGAAGCCCTTGCCGGTGAGGTAGGCCTCGGGTGCGACCGGCACGGTGCCGCATTCGGGCAGCAGGATCGTCGCGGGCGACGCGTCGAGGATATCGCGCTGCACGTCCACGCCGGGCATCACCTCGATCAGTTCCAGTCCCCGCGCGGTCAGTTGCAGCGTGCCGACGGGCGTCACGTAGAAGACCTTCTTGCCGCCCTTCAGCGCTTCCGGGCCGCAGAACGTCACCTCGTCCACGTGCTCGACGAACTTCGGGATCCCGCTCTTGATCACGCGGACCCGGCCGTTTTCGACCACGGTCTGGGACTTTGCCGTGAAGGCGCCGACGAAGATGATCGCCTTCGCCGCCGACACCAGGTCCGGGAAGCCGCCCGGGCCCACGTAGTCCTGGATCCGCGCGCTCTTCTTGCTGACGTTGACGTTGCCCTGGCTGTCCGCCTGCAGCATGCCCAGCACCGTGACGTCCAGGTGGTCCGCGCAGTAGCGGAACATTTCCGCCGACGACGTCAGGCGGTCGGGGTTCAGCGCGGTCCCGAAGAACAGCCCCGGTGCCGGCACGCCGCCGTAGGCGCCGGTTTCGATCAGGAACCGCACGTCCTTCGTCAGCCCGCCCTCGTCCACGAAGCGGCCCACCACGATCGGCAGCCCGTACCCGTTGATGACGTGCATGCCGGCGTGGCCGATCTTCGCGAACTGCGCCGCCGCAGCGCGGGCCATGGCGTTTTCGACCGGGCCGCGGACCGGGTCCAGCTTCAGCAAGCCGTTGAAGAAGTCCAGCTTTTCCATGCATTCCGGGATGTTCTCGTGGGCGCCCGGCAGGAACATCTTCCAGTGCTTCAACTGCGGCACGGTCAGGGTCTGCTCGTTGGCCGGGCAGACCACGATCGCGTCCACCTTGTCCGCGGGCAGGAAGATCGCCGGTTCGTCCTTCGGGATGATGCTGGCGACCGTGACGATGGACACGCCGCCGTTGGCCTTGGCGGCCAGCACGGCCTCGCGGACCTCCGTGTAGAGGCAGGCCGTCTTCATGTAGATGTTGCCTTCGACGTCGGCCTCGGTGGCCAGCACGCAGGCTGCCGTGATCTTCGGCAGGCGGTATCGCAACTGGTCGCCCGCGGGTTCGACGAGGTTCATCGACGCGTTGGGCGTCACGGCGGAACCGGTGCCCACCCGCGGGTCCAGGAAGGTGCTCGTGCCGATGGTCGACAGCAGCGAGTCCTGTCCGTTCCCCTGCGCCTCGGCGGCGTGGGCGATGATGCCCTGCGGCAGCGTGTGCAGTTCCACCCGACCTTCGGCGCCGGCCTTCAGCATCGCGCGGACCGTTTCCAGGTGGCCGGTGATGTACGTCGTGCACAGCCCGGGCCGGGCCGCTTCCTCGGCGGTGCCCGGGACGCGTCCCCGCCCTCCCATCGCGCCGTTGGAGATCCAGGTGAGCTTCGCCGGGTGGCGGGTCGCGTCGAACACGTCGCCCAGCGCGAAGAACAGGATGGTGGAGCGCATGTTGGACGCCATGCCGGCCGACATCACCACCGCGCCGTCCGGGATCATGGAAATGGCGTCGCGGGCGGACTTGAACTTCGGGTTCGACAGGTTCCGCGGCCGGAAATCGATGTCCCGCCGCTTCTGGGTGACCGCCCAGCGCAGCAGTTGCACGACCAGTTGCACCTTGGTGATCGGGTTCATGGGGACCTCCAGGAAGACTGCGCGCCGCCGTCCGGGGCGACGGGTCGGCGCGTCGGCTGCCGACCCGTCGCGATTCTACTCCCGGGCCGTGCCCGCGCAAGGCGGCACTTCGCCCTACCGGTCCCCGGATGGGCCGTTTGCCGTCTATCGGGTAGGATCCTCCGCCGGAGGTGACGCGATGAAGGACACGGTCGCAATCATCCTGGCCGCCGGGCTGGGGTCCCGCATGAAGTCGGACCGGCCGAAGGGGCTGCACGCTGTGGCGGGCCTGCCCCTGGTATACTGGCCCGTGAAGGCCGCGCTGGACGCCGGGTGCAGCCGCGTCGCCGTCGTCGTGGGCCATGGGGCGGACGAGGTCGAAGCGTGCGTCCGGGGCCTGTTCCCCGGTGCCGACCTGGCCTTCCCGCGCCAGGACCGGCAGTTGGGCACGGCGCACGCGACGCTGTGCGCCCGGCAGGCTGCCGAAGGGTTCGCCTCGGCGCTGCTGATCAACGGCGATCTGCCGCTCCTGACCGGAGGCACGTTCCGGGTGCTCCGCGACGCGTATGCGCAATCGGGCGGGGCTTTCGCGCTGGTGACGTCCATCGTGGACGACCCGGGCGGGTTCGGCCGCATCGTCCGCGACGCCGACGGTAGCGTGGAGCGCATCGTCGAACGCCGCGACGCCTCCCCGCACCAGCAGGCGATCCGCGAGGTCAACGTCGGCGTGTACCTCGCGCGGACCGAACTCCTGTTCCCGATGCTCGCGGCGGTGGGCGACGAAAACGCCGTGGGCGAGTTCTACTTCACCGACATCGTGGCGATGATGCGGGCCCGCGGCCTGGGTGTGGGCGACCACGTGCTGGCCCTTCCCGACGAGGCGATGCAGGTCAACGACCGCGTCGAGCTGGCCGCCGCGGAAACCGCGATGCACCTCCGCCACGCCCGGCACCTGATGGCCGAGGGCGTGACGATCCATCGCCCGGCCTCGGTGCTGATCGACCCGGATTGCATGGTCGGACGGGACACCGAAGTCTGGCCGGGGGTCGAAATGCACGCCGGGACTCGCGTGGGCGCCCGGTGCGTCGTGGGGCGCGGCGCGGTGCTGTCCGGCGTGTCGATCGGCGATGGCGTGGACATCAAGCCTTACTGCGTGCTGACGGACTCGACGGTCGAGGACGACGGCAAGTTGGGCCCCTTTTCGCACCTGCGCCCGGCGTCGATCATGCGGAAGGGTTCGCACGTGGGCAACTTCGTGGAACTGAAGAAGACGGACCTGGGCGAGGGCTCCAAGGCGAACCACCTGACCTACCTGGGCGACTGCACCGTGGGCCGGAAGGCGAACATCGGCGCGGGCACGATCACCTGCAACTACGACGGGGTGAACAAGTTCCCCACGGTGATCGAGGACGGGGCGTTCATCGGGTCGGACACGCAGTTGGTGGCGCCGGTCCGCGTCGGGAAGGAAGCCTACGTGGGCGCCGGCGCGACCATCACGAAGGACGTGCCGGCGGGCGCGCTGGCGGTGACCCGGGTGCCGCAGGTGAACGTCGAGGGCTACGTCGAGCGCAAGCGGCAGAAGCGGCAATCGGCAAAGTAGGGCGGGGCCGGGCGAACGGGATCGCGGGCTCGCCATTCCGGGAAGCAGGGCCGGTCAGACCCGCCTGCGCATCTCGATCTGGAAGATCTTCTTGCTGCCCAGCTGCTTCGGCGGCAACACGCGCATCACGCCCAGGTGCAGGTCCACGTGCTTGCCCGTTTCCAGCCGGATCGTGACCTTGTCGTCGTGGGGCTCGTGGACGACCCGGCACTTGCCGAACCGCGGGTGATCCACGTAGTCGCCCACTACCATGTCCAGCACGTTCAGTTCCGAGGACTCGTCCTCGTCCATGGGCTGCCGCAGGGGAAGCACGGGCGCGGGATGGGCCGTCATCGCGCCGCCGGCAGGCCGGACCTCGTCGCCCGCCCACATGTTGGGCGCCGGCATCGGCGCCGGCGGCGGCGGTTCCTGGAAACCGCCTTGCGTCCCGGGCTGCAGTTGGATCCAGGGCGCGAACCCGGTCCGGATGTCGTTTTCGCGGATCAGGATCGCGTCGTCGCAGGCCAGCAGCAGGAACTCGAAGACCAGCACTTCCCCGCCGCGCAGCAGGCCCATCGTCGGCGGGCCGTTCGGCGCTTCCGGCGAGTGGCAGGTCGCGTACAGGCGCAGTTCCACCGCGCCGTCCAGGAACGACACGTTGCCGGTGATCGACGGGCAGAAGACGACGCCGTCCACGGCCACCGCGTCATCCAGCCCGCCCCCGTCGGGCCGCAGGGGCGCGATGGTCGGGTTGCGCAGCACCGCCGTGGCCTGGAGCCATCCGGAATTGATGCCGTTCTCGCGACAGACGGTCTTGAGGCCGGCAGCAAGGTCCTGCCCCACGTCCAGCCGCCCCAGGAACCGTCGGACGTCCTGGAATTGGGAAACCAGCATGGGAATCCTCGCCTGCGAAGTTGCCTGGGCAGTCCCTTGCGGGGGCTGACGCGCCGGGCATCCGAAGGGCGCCCCCCGCCGGGCGGGAGTCGCCTCGGGCCCCTGGATGTCAGGCCCCGGGGATCGTCGGGGTGGGTTGCCCCGGGGAAGCCGTATCCTTGCGAACCAGTTCGAACCGCCAACCGCTGTCGGTGTAGACCGCGGGCAGCATGAACTCGTCGGCGGCGCCGATCTTGACCCGCAGCCGCACCGCGCGGCGGGCCGGATCGAAGGGCTCGGCCTCTTTCCACGCCGCGTCGCCTTCGGCGGCCAGCGTGCCCAACGGGTCCGGCGCGCCGGGCAGGCCCATGCCTTCCACGTGCCCGGTCGCCAGCAGGTCTGCCGGGTCCTTCTTGTCCCGGGCGGCCTGGGCCCTGACCGCGGCCCGGGTATCCGGCCCCAGCAGCGCCAGCACCGTCGCGTGGTCCCGCGTCCTCAGTGCCTTGCGCAGGTCCTCGAAGGCCCGGGAGGCGCCCGTCTTTTCCAGCCAGGACTGCCGTTCGTACGACAGTGCCACGGACTTCGCATCCTCGCCGGCCAGCGGCTGGAGCTTGTTGTTGAACACGCACCCGGCGACCGTCAGGGCCGCCAGCGCCGTCGCCAGGGGAATGATCGCCGACCGCAGCCGCAGGGGAATCCCGTTCATTCGTCTCGCCGTCACTGGTGGATGCATTCGAAGTCGCCGGTGATCGCAGCCTGGGTCGAATTGCCCTGGATGAACCCGGTGTTGACGCCCTTGGTGATCTTTTCGACCAGGTTGTCGCAGTTCGAATCAACCAACTGTGCGTTCCCGTTGATGGACATTTCCGTGTCCAGCGACAGGTTGTCGATCCAGGAGGTCGCGAACCCGGTGACAAAGTCCACGGCCGTGTTGCAGATGTTCTCGATGTCCTGCGCGCTGCCGCCGAACACCGAGGCGATCTGGCCCAGGATGCCGGTCGAGATGCCCGAACAGTCCAGCCAGAGGTGCGCGACCTCCTTCAGGCTGTGCGCCTTGCCGCCGGTGATCCCCGAGATGATGATGTCGTCCAGCACGTAGAGCACCAGTTCGCCGTAGTTCAGCTTGATCGCGTGCTGGTTGATGATCAGCTTGTCGAAGTCCGCCAGGATCGCGGTGAACTTGCCGCCCAGCAGCGTCGTCGGGAACATCGGGTCGTTCAGCGAGTCCAGGTCCAGCGGGATCCGGCCGCAGGTCGCGTAGTTCGGGTCCGCCGGGTCGCAGCCGAACTTCCAGTACAGAACCAGGCCGTGCCAGTACTGGTCGCCCTGCATCGTGAAGTTGTTGTTCAGCTTCGACAGCCGAAGGTCCGACAGCATTTCCAGGTGGGTGATCGTCTTGATCATGTCGCCGCCGATCTTGAAGAAGTCCTGCAGCCACGACGGCGAGCTGTTCAGGATCCAGTTGGTCACGATCTTGGCCACAGCGTCCTTGAACAGGTTGAACACCGTATCGACGATCAGGCTGCCGATCCATTGCTCGGCCAGGGTCTGGATGGTTTCAATCAGAGTGAGGCCGGGATTCGTGAAGAACTTGATCAGTTCGGACAGCACGCAGCAGACCGTCTTGCCCAGGTCGCTGGCGCCCGTGGCGCAGGAAATCAGCGTCGTGTCGCCGCCCGCGCACTGCTTCACCAGGTTGGTGAAGTCGAAGTGGTCGGTGCAGTCGTACTTGCCGGTGGGATTCAGGGTCAGCAGGTACATCTTGAGCGTCTGGTCGGTGCACGTGTCCGGCTTGAGGAACATGCCCTCGTTGCAGCCGTAGGTGACGACGCACGGGGAGCCGGCGCGGTGCCCCAGCCCGTACAGGGTGTAGTAGGAACCTGCCGGGATGCAGTCGAAGCTGGTCGTCCCGTACAGGTTCCCGATGTTGCGATCCGCGATGATCGAGTCCACCGGGGCCGGCGTGCCGTCCTGCAGCGAATCGCAGGTGTAGGCCTCGGGCAGCACGTACACGTCGATATCGACCAGGGAACTTGCGGGGAGGGCGCCGTCGTACGACAGTTTCACGTTCGCGCAGCCGCAGGCCGCGCACGGGACAATCAGGTCCAGGGACTTCGGCTCGGCGTCCTGGCCCGGCAGGCTGAGTTCCAGCGTGTACGTGATGCCGCAGTCCTTCACCGTGCGGAAGCCGTTCTTGGCGAACCCGTCCGTGTCGGCCTGCAGTTCTTCGGATTCGAACATCCCGTCGAACTGATCCACGGCATTGCCGTCCGCGTCCACGACGGCGGTGATGGCGTAATGGACCGTGATGCCGGCCGCGGGGACGCCCTGGGCGTAGTCCATCACCTTGGCCCGGACCGTGAAGAGCTCGCCGGCAAGGGCGGAAATCGGTGCCGACGTGTCATGCAACAGCAGGATTTCAAAGCGATGCTGGGCCGGCGCCAGTTCTTCCTGGACCACGTCCCGGGTGCCTTCCGTGACATCTGCGAGGACGTCGGCGACGTCCTGGACGGGAAGATCGCCGTAATGAATGTCGATGGTGCCCGGATGCGAAGTGCCGCCGCATGCAGCCGAAAGGGCGAGGCACGACACGGTGATCCACAGGCCGATTCGCATGAGTCGATGCACCGTGTCTTCCTCCCGACAGATCGCCGTCAGTAGTATAGAGGATCGCGAGCCGCAGGGGAAATGGTCCCTGCGGAAAAGTCCGGAGGGGCCAGCGCCCTCCGCGGGTGGCGCCCTTCCGGCGATTGACAATCCGCCCCCCTGCCGGATAATGGCCGGGACCCGGGGTCGGCATCGGCGCCGGGGCTCCGCGACGGGGTTCCAGGGCATGGCGGATCACGACGACACGCTCCAGGAAGGCTACTTCACCTCCACGGTTCGCGCGGCGGTCAACTGGGGCCGGAAATACTCGCTGTTCCAGTACCCGTTCGTGACGGCCTGTTGCGGCATGGAGTACATGTCGGTCAACTCCGGCCACTTCGACATCGCGCGCTTCGGCGCCGAGGTGCCCCGCTTCTCGCCGCGCCAGAGCGACCTGCTGTGGGTCGTCGGGACCGTCAACCACAAGAACGCCCCGACCCTCAAGCGCGTGTACGAGCAGATGTGCGAGCCGAAGTGGGTCATTTCGTTCGGCGTCTGCGCGTCCAGCGGCGGCTTCTACGACAACTACGCGGCGGTCCCGGGCATCGACCACGTCATCCCGGTCGATGTCTACATCCCGGGTTGCCCGCCCCGGCCGGAACAGATCATGGACGGTCTGATGCTGCTGATGGAAAAGGTCCAGAAGGGTCCGCTGATGATCCGCTAGGCCGGGTGCATCGAACGGGAGAGGGCAAGAACATGTCGGGCGCGATCGACCTGCGGACGTACTCGTTCATCGACAACCTGCAGCCCCAGTTGGCATCGTTCATCGCGACCGTGTCCCGCGGCTTTCTGCCCCTGGAGGGCCAGGCGGCGCTGTTCGTCGAAATCGAGCCGGCCCTTCAGATCAACACCCTGCTGGACGTCGCGCTGAAGAAGACCGACGTCATCCCGGGCATGCAGGTCATCGAGCGCGCCTACGGCATGATCGAGGTCCACCACGACGACCAGGGGCAGGTCCGCGAGGCGGGCCGGGTGATCCTGGACCACCTGGGCCTGTCGGAAACGGATCGGCTGACCCCGCGGATCGCGTCCCACCAGATGATCACCGGCATGGACAACTACCAGACGCACCTGATCAACCGGATGCGCCACGGGCAGTTCCTGCTGAAGAACGAAACGCTGTACATCCTGGAGGTCCACCCGGCGGGCTACGCGGCCATCGCGGCCAACGAGGCCGAGAAGGCTGCGCCGATCAATCTGCTGGAGGTCGAAACCTTCGGTGCGTTCGGCCGGCTGTACCTGGGCGGGCCGGAAGACAACATCCGCGAAGCGTCGTCGGCCATCGAACAGACGTTGAAGTCGATCGAGGGCCGCCCGAACCACGGCAAGTCGCTGGTCTACTAGTGTACTCCGCCACAAATGCCTAGAACTGTGCTAGAGTCCCCCTGTCGAGACGGGGAACCGAGATGCGGCGTGCGG
>CAIOFV010000013.1 GCA_903857665.1 uncultured Myxococcales bacterium | reverse complement strand
GGGCCCGCACCGCCCCGCGCCCCCGCCGCGGGCGGCCGGGCACGCATACCGGTCAGGTCTGACAGACGTGCGACCGACCTTGACCTCGACCCCGAACCTGCGTAGGTTATCGAACCGCGCCGATTGCAACCGCGGGGCGTCGGCGCGCGGGCTTGAGGAGTGACATCGTGAGTGCAAGCCTTCCCTTGATCGTGCGATCGACAGCCATCCGGCTGGGCGGCCTGGAACTGGGGCTGCATACGTTCGCCGCACGCCAGCCTCTGGCGGGTCCGTCCGCGTGGTTTGACGCCTATCGCGAAGTCGCCGGCGTCCTTCAGGCGGCGGGTCACGTCCCCTTGCACGAAAAGACGTTCGGAAGCCTCGCCGCCGCCGACGACGCCGCGGATGCGCGGGCGCGGGCCTTCGGGGGCCCGGCGACGACGGGGACCTGGATCGAAGGGCGCCCCTGTATCGGGGGCGAACTGGCCGGGTTTCAGGTGTGGAGCGCGAGCCTCGCGCACGGCAGGTTGCAGCCCATCACCGGTCCCGGCGGGACGACCGGGACGCTGATCGAAAGCGGGCCCGTCCGCCTGCTCTTCCTCAGCGCGGTCACCGGCGCGGATGATTCGGGCCGGCTGCCCGACGGCGTCGCCGCACAGGGCCGCGCGATGTTCGACCGGGCCGATGCGATGGTGCGCGAGCAGGGCTTCACGTTCCGCAACGTCGCCCGCACCTGGCTCTTCCTGCCGCGGCTGCTCGATTGGTACGGCGAACTGAACCGCGTCCGAAACAGGTTCTTCGATGAAGCCGGGCTTCGCGGCGCGGGCGCGTTGTATCTCCCCGCGAGCACCGGGATCCAGGGACGGCACCCGTCCGGCGCCGAGTGTTTCCTGGACCTCGTGGCGGTCGCCGGACTGCCCGGTGGGTTGTCCCCGATGGGGACGCGCCGCCAGAACGAGGCACCCCGGTACGGTTCCTCCTTCTCGCGCGGCATGCACCTCGGATCGGCGGGAAGCGAATTGATGCTGGTGTCGGGGACGGCTAGCATCAACATGGAGGGTCGTACCGTCTACCACGGCGACGCGCAGTGTCAGATTGTCGAGACCTATGCGGACGTGGCGGCGGTGCTCGACACACGGTCGGCCCGGTTCCCCGACGTCGCCGCAGCCATCCGCTACTTCAAGGACCAGCGCACATGGGAGACCCATTGCGAACTGCAGAACGCGGGGCTCCTGCCGTCGCTGCCGTCCATCGACGTGCTGGCCGACGTCTGCCGCGACGAACTGCTGTTCGAGATGGAGGTGACGGCGGTGCGCGGTTCGGAATGCCCCGCCTGGGGTTGAGGAAGGACGGCATGCGTCATCGCCGATCCGCTGCCCCGGCAGGAACCGTCGCGATCCTGGTGCTGGTCGGGGCGGTGGCCTGGTCCTCGCTGCAGCCTGCGAGCGGCGCCGATGGCCCGGCCGGCGAGGCGTTCGGCTATTTCCAGAAGTCGGTCGCCCCGGTGCTCGCGGCCTCCTGCTCGATGCGGGGGCCGGACGGGGTGTTTTCGTGCCATGGCCAGCCGCCCGAGCAATACCGGCGGCTTTCGACCGAGGCGCACCCGCCCGAGGCCCCGCAATTCTTCTTCCCTGTCGATCCGAAGACCGGGCTGATCGCGACGGCCGAGCAGGCGCGCGAAGCCTACGATCGGATCCTGCGGGGTCACACCGGCCCGGGCAACCCGGTGACGCGCTGGGTGGATCGACGCTACGATCCGCGCTTCAGCCCGCTGCTGCGCAAGCCCGTCGCCGACACGATGGGTGGCATGGTCCACGGCGGCGGCAACGTCTTCACGTCGCCGTCCGACCCCGGCTACAAGACCCTCGCGCGCTGGATCGAAATGGAGCGCCAGCGCGCACCGGAGACGCCCGAACCCCTGGAGGGCGGAGCGGCCGGCCGGTTCTACCAAAGCGACGTGCTGCCGGTGATGGTCAACCGCTCCTGCATGGTGCCCTCGTGCCATGAGTTCCACCACTCCAGCCTGCGCTTCGACCCGGGCGTGGCCTCCAACGACCTCGCCGAGCCGTCCCTGGACCGTTTCAACAGCGCCATCGTCAACACCGACCGCAAGACCACCCTGGGGCTCATCACGAACCAGCTCTACCTGACCGGCGACGTCAGCCTGTCCCGTATCATCCGCAAGGCCATCCCGCTTCGCCTCGGCGGGGAGCTTCACAAGGGCGGGAACGACACGTTCCTCACCGGGCCGGACGACCCCGACTTCGCGACGCTGGTGAAATGGGCGGGGCTGGAACGCGAAGAACTGCTGAAGAGGACGCGCATCGACGGACGCCCGGTGGCCGGGGACCCGGTCGGTCATGTGCGCGGGATCGTGTTCGTGCGCACACCCGTGACGAACAGCCGGCGCTTCCTGGACGCCGGGAAGTACCTGCCGGGCGGCGACCTCTGGCTGCTCAAGGTTCGGGAGGGGGAAACGCCCGCCACGGCGACGTCGAGGCCGATCAACCTGACCGCGCGCTTCCACCGGGGCCGCGAGGCCGACGTCCGCAAGCCCGATGTCCGCTACGACGGGCGAGCCGTCGTCTTCGCGATGCGCGTCGGCGAAAAGGACGCGCTGAACATCTACGAGATCGGCCTGGACGACAGCCTCGACTACGTCGAAGGGAGCCTGCGCCGGCTCACCTGGGGGCCCGAGGTCAGCAACGGCCTGCGCGTGCACTTCACGGACCCGGTCTACGTTCCGGACGCGGACGACGAAAACGCGGCGACCGGCGGCAGCAACCTCGAACGCGCAGACATCGCGTTCGCGAGCAACCTGGACGGCGGCGTGGCCCCGTCCGAGCCCTACGAAACGCTGGGCGAGGCGGATGGCGGGGACACCCGGACGATCCTCGACTGGGAGCGGACCGAACCGGACGGCAGCTTCGTGGGGCGGCGCGTGCGGTTCGTCACGCCCGACGGTCGGGGTCCCGTGCGCACGATCGTGTCGTTTCGCAGCCACGTGTTCGACACGGCGCCCAGCCCTGCCGTCATCGGGCTCGACGCGCCGCTCGGGGAACCCGTGCGCGGCGGCGCCGTCTATGCCATCGAGCGCGGCGGGCCGGTGCCCTTCCTGCCCGCGTTCAAGGTCTACGGGATCAAGCAGCCTCCGCGGGGGCGCGAGCAGGAGTACTTCCGGGACACGCTGGTGCGCGTCACGCACGGCCTCAGCGGCGAGATGGACCTCAGCGTACGGTCCAGCGGCGAGGTCTACTACGCGTCGCTCAGGAACACCGGCTACCTGCGCCACAAGCCCGTCTTCAACATGGGCCGCAACCGTCGCCACCTGGACAAGTCCCTGAGCTTCCCGACCCACCGCGGGAACCGCTCGCGCGTCCCGATCTATGCCCAGTACCAGGAGATGCCCGACGGCAGCGAGATCTTCACCGGACTGGGCCCGGACAGCGTGTGGGAGGCCGGCGCGCTGTTCGTCGCGGACCACCAGGTCGGCTGCGGCATCGAGCGGGGCAACCCCGTGGATGGCGCGGTGAGCCTGTACGCCGGGGCGGCCAAGGCCTGCTCGGGCGACGCTCCCTCCCACCCTCGCGCGGTCCCCCCCATCACCGAAGTGTCGCCGTTCGTCGGCCCGAAGGCGGTCAGTTTCACCGGGTGGTCGCCGGGAGGCGCCTTCCGCGATCCGCGCCCACTGCCGGACGGGACCCTCCTCGTGTCGTATTCGTCCAGGCCGCTGTTGTTGTCGTCGCCTGCCGCGAAGCCGGATTTCGACCTGTACGTGCTGGCCGGCGATCACGGGGGGCTACGGGGCGAGCCGGGCGGGCTGGGGCTCCCCTCGATCCGGCTGCTGCCCGTGAAGGCGACCCGCTCCGGCATGGCCGAGGTGCAGGCGGTGCCCGTCATGGCGCGGTTCAAGCAGCGGATTCGTGCGGCCACCCGCGCGGTCGCCGACCGCATGATCCAGCCGTTCGGGGTGGACCACACGGACCCGCGCCCGGGCCGCTTCTGCGACCCGAACTACCTGTTGCTGGACGCGTTCCTGGAGGACAACATCCCCGTCGGCCGCCACGCCGCGTACGACCAGGACCCCGTGACCGGGCGACGGCTGGACCCGTCCGAGCGGGTCGCCTACGTGCGGATCGCGGAAGGGCTGGCTTTCGCGCCGGAGGACGTGACCGGTGTCGATCCGTCGCGTGTCGCGAACGCCGACCCCGAGTCGACCCGGCTTTCCAACGGCATCCACCCGGCGAAGCGCATCGTGGTGGAGGCGCCGATCGAGGCCGACGGCAGCGTCTGCGTGCCGGTGCCCGCCAACACCCCCTTCATCTACCAGAGCCTCAACGAGGATCGCCTGGCGCTGCGGACGCAGACCCGGTGGTATGCGGCCGCTCCCAACGAGTCATTCTCCGTGGCGATCACGCGCGGCGAGTCGTTCCAACTCTGCGCCGGGTGCCACGGCTCGGTCACCGGCAAGGCGACGGACACGTATGGCCCGATGGACCTGAAGCATCCGGAAGGATGCCAGAAGGCCTGCCACTCGGGGCCGCGGTACGCCCCCGCCCGGCCGCCCTCGCCTGCCGGCGGGGACCCGCTGGCGGACGGGGTCTCCCGACTGGCGCCCGATGCCCGCGTCGAAGTCGGGTTCGAAACCGACATCCAGCCGATCCTGGATCGCCACTGCGTCGCGTGCCACGCCGGGAAGGCGCCCGCCGCCGGCCTGGATCTGACCGGGCAGCCCACCGCGTTCTACAGCCGCGCCTACGAGAACCTCATGGCGCTTCGCGTGCCAGCGGACCGCAACTGGGACGACAAGGAATACGTGGCCGAGCGGGAGGCCCTGGCCATCGAAAGTTACCTGGTCGAAAAGCTGTACGGCCGGGAGATGCGCGCGCCGCGCCCGTTGAGCGGGGACTTTCCGCACCCCAGCGCCGACCTCATCCGCCGAACCGGCGTCGCAGTGAAGCCGCTGGACGACCTCGAGCGGCTCACCGTCGCGCGCTGGATCGACCTCGGCGCCGTCTTCCGGTACCCGGCGGCACGGCGTGCGGGGACCCGGGCGGATCCGGCAGGAGTACCACCGTGAAACCCGGATGGATCGTCGCTGCGACGTTGGGTGTGACCCTCGCGGGCCTCGCGACAGCCGGGCCTCCCCGCGCGGCCGAAGGCGGCATCACGGCAAGCCCGGCGGCGCACGAGGATCCGCCCGGCCTTCTTTCGCCCTACGGGATCCTGACCAGCGATCGGTGGGCGTACGGACACGGCTACCAGCGCCGCGACCTGGTCCCGGTGAAGAACCCGAACCCGATGCCCGAGCCGCAACCGCACCGGGACCACCCGTACAAGCTCGCGATCACGCAGGACGGGACGAAGGTCTACGTCACGCTGCCGGGCAACGAGGTGCAGCCGGGTCACGAGGTCGCCGTCTACTCGACACGCGAACGGCGCGTGATCAAGCGCATCCGGACGGGTTCGCGGCCCTGGTTCGTCCGCATGCACCCGGACGGGCGCCACGCGCTGGTGACGAACCTGTATTCGAACTACGTGTCGGTCATCGACACGACGCTGGACGAGGTGACGTCGGAGATCCCTGCCGACTTCTATTGCCAGGACATCGCGTTCGATCCGGCGGGTGCCCGCGCATACCTCGCGAACCGCTACCTGGGGCAGGTCCTGGTGGCCGAACTGCATGTCGCCGGTGACCGGCTGGAAGGTGGCGTCGTCCCGCGAGGCGGCTTCGACGACGCGTCGTTCCGGGTCGACCATCCCCCGGCTGGCAGCCCGCGCGAGATCCTGGTGCGCCGGTGCGGCAACGCCTCCTGCCATGGAACCCCCAACGGGGGCTTCTACGCCGGCGCCGACCGGGCCAGGGCCTTCGTGTCGGCCGTCGAGAACGCGGTGCCCGGCGACGCCGACGCGAGCCTGCTGCTGCGGGCGGCGCGGCCCTGCGCGCAGGGCGGGTTCGCGGACGAGTTCGGGGCACCCAACAACCACGCTGCCGGCGTGGTGGCCCTGCACCGCGAGGACGCGGACGACAAGGCCTTGTCGTCCTGGATTGCCGGGGCGGGCCCGGGACCCGGAATCCCGGTGGGCAACGACGGCAGCCGCCCGATGGACCTCGCGATGAGCGCCGACGGCCGCCGACTGTACGTCGGCAACATCGGCGTGCAGACCATCGGCATCATCGACCTGGAGCAGCAGCGCGAGGTCGCCGGCATCTACCTGCAGAACCTGCCGCTGGACGTTGCACTGTACCACCCTGCGCGGGGCGGCGACTGGCTGATCGCGGCCAGCATGGGCATCGGGTTCGGAGCCCCGAAGGAACGCGACCCGTACGGTGGCGAAACCGAGGATCGCGACAATCCGGCAGCCGAGTTCTCGGTCCTGCGGGACACGAAGACCACCGAACCGCTGCCCCTTGCACGGCAGAAGGTGCTGGGCCCGTTCGATGCGATCGACGGCACGGCGGCATCGAAGATGCGGGACATCCAGAACGACCTGGTCGCCGTGAACCTGAAGATGCTGACACTGCCCCCGCCCGTTCCCGGGAAGCCGCTGCTCTACGCGCTGCTGGCCAATCGCTACGAGGCGCACGACGCCTGGGTGCGGTACACGTCGGACTCCGCGGAGGCGATGCAGAACGACGTCGCCGGGGACATCCCGCCGGACCTCATGCGCGTCGTGGGCGCCATGCCCATGTCGCTCGACATCGAGGGGGACGACCTCCTCGTCGCGATGCAGGGGACGTTCGAACTGGTGCGCTACCGGATCGATCCGCAGGCAACCGAGCCGAGCGACCTGCTGTCGCCCGTCGCCGTGTACCCGACGGGGTTGCTGCCACGTTGCGTCGTCGCAGGCCACGCCGGCACGGTGGCGCACGATCGTGCCTTCGTGGCCAACTACCTGGGCGAGACGATTACCGACATCGACCTCGCCACGGGCTCCGCCACCCAGGTCGTCGTGGGCGACCTGGCGCAACCGGTGCCATCGACGAACTCCGAAAGGGGGGAGATCTTCGTCAACACGGCCGTGTTCTCGGTCGATCAGGACACCGGGTGCTCCAGTTGCCACATCTACGACACCAGCGACGATCGGGGGTGGGGGGCCGGGCAGGTCATCGGCCAGTCGCACGACGGCCGGATGGTTTCGGGCGGTCTGCTCGCCGTGCCGCAGCTGCGGGGGCTCCACGCGATCCAGCCGTTCTACTTCGAGGGAACGCACACCGACTTCGACGCCCAGTTCGACGACGCCCGCGAGCACGTGTCGGTGATCGACTTCGCCGCACCGGTCCCGGCGGGTGACTTCACGGCGTTCAAGCATCCGCTGGATCCCGCGAAGCGACCCGATCGCCACGACGAGATCCAGGAGAAGGTTTCCACGGCCCCGCTGGGGACCAGGAGCTGGGATCTGGAGGAGGCCCGGGACCAGTTCATCCGACTGATGACGATGAAGTTCTTCGGCAAGGCGTTCGACTTCCGGGACTTCCAGCGCTTCATCGGCGAGTACCAGGCCGCCGAGACCCGGCTGCTCCCGAACCCCTACGACAGCAGCAACACCTCGGTGGCACGCGGCCGCGCGCTGTTCAACAGCACGGTGATCGGGTGCTCGAACTGCCACCCCGGCCCGAACTTCGCCAGCAAGAGCGAGACGCTCGCCCACAACCCGAACCGCGCCGTGCCTTCCCTGGTGACGATGACGCGCCGCGACGCGTCGTTCACGCTGATCAGCCCCAGCTACATGGACCGGGTGAACGGCTTCGTTCCGGACGTCCAGCCGTGGGAGAAGGGCCGCGTCAAGCTCGACCAGGGGCGTTTCACCAGTTTCCAGCTTCGAGGGCTGTTCGATCGGCCGCGAACCCTCCTGCACCAGGGCAACGCACTGTCGCTGCGCGAAGTGCTTTGCGTCCCGGGGCACTACGCGCTGGGGACCTTCCGCTACGTGCCGCTGAGGGGTGGCGAGGTCGCGCGCCCGGACGGTCGCGAAGAAGGGCTGAACGCCAACCGGTTCGCGACGGAAGGCACGTACACGCTGGATCTGCACGGCGCCACCAGCCACCTGAACGCCTGCCAGATTCGCGATCTGGAAAACCTCCTGTTGACGTTGGAGTAGCGGCATGTGGAGGAGGTACCGGGTGTCGTGGCAAGGGTTCGTCATTGCGGCGCTGCTGCTGGGCGCAGCGACCTCCATCGCCCGCGAAAGGGCCGATCCGCCCGGCATGGTGAAGGTGCCGGCCGGCCGCTTCGTCATGGGCGACGACACCGGGCTGCCGGAGGAAAAGCCCCGCCGTGACGTGCAGACCGCGGCGTTCCTCATCGACCGCACCGAGGTCTCGAACGCCCGATACGGCCGCTTCCTGGACGCCGTCGCGAAGGAAGGCGACTCGCGCTGGGCGCACCCGGCGCAGCCGCGCGGACAGGACCACACCCCGCGCTACTGGAAGCCGTTCGTGCAGCCGCTCATCGCCCGGTCCGGCGTCGGCCCGCTGCTGCGGTTCGACGCGAAGACCTTCATCCACCCGGACCATCCGGTCGTCGGCGTCGACTGGTTCGATGCGCAGGCCTTCTGCGCGTGGGACGGGAAGCGCCTCCCGACCGAGGCCGAGTGGGAAAAGGCGGCTCGCGGCGTCGATGGGCGCGTCTGGCCCTGGGGCGATCGCTGGGAGTTCAAGCGGGCCAACAGCGGCGGCTATGAGCGCCACGGCGAGCTGGACGGCTTCGTGTACACCGCGCCGGTCGATTCGTTCAAGAACGGCGCCAGCCCGTTCGGTGCGCTCAACATGGCGGGCAACGTCTGGGAGTGGACGCAGGACCCGTGGACGGCCCCGGCCGGCTCGGGCACGCCGCTTTCGAGCCGCGGAGGCCCGGCCGACAGCCCCTTGCAGATCATCAAGGGAGGGGCGTTCAACAGCTACCCGAGTTCGTTGCGGCCCGCCCGGCGGGACCGCTATGAGCCGGGCTACCGCGCCTTCAACGTGGGGTTCCGTTGCGCGGCGAACGCCGACCGGTGACAGGCATGCACACGATTCGCATCGAACGGCTTCCGAGGCGACCCGCGCTCCGGCCGAGCGCCCGGATGGCCTGCGCCGCCGTGGCGCTGCTGGTCGCGGTCGCGGGCGAGGCGCGTTCCGCCCCTGCCAGGCCGCCCCGCGGCGCGCCCGCCATCGACATGGTGAAGGTGCCCGCGGGATCCTTCCTGATGGGGTACGCGGGGGGGGCCTACGATGAGCAACCGGTGCACCGCGTGACCCTCGCCGGGTTTTCCATCGACAGGCACGAGGTCACGAACGGCGAGTTCGAGCAGTTCGTGGCGGCCAGCCGGCACGTGCCCGAGGGTCCGTGGAAGCGGGGCGTCGATGTCGCCGGCAAGCGCCATCCCGTGCGGTTCGTGACCTGGCATGATGCGAAGGCATACTGCGAATGGGCAGGGAAGCGCCTGCCGACCGAGGCCGAATGGGAGTACGCGGCGCGTGGGACCGACGGACGGCTGTACCCCTGGGGGCCGGCCTGGGATCCCGCGGCGGCGCATACCGACCTCCCGCCTTCGGCCGGACCGACCGAGGTGGGTTCGCTGGTTGCCGGGACCAGTCCGTTCGGCGCAGTCGACATGGCGGGAAACGTCTGGGAGTGGGTGGCCGACTGGTACGATCGCTGGTACTACGCGTCCTCGGAGCCGCGCAACCCGACCGGCCCATCGGACGGTTCGCAGCCGGAACAGCGCTTCCGCGACGCGGGAACCGCACCGGGCAACGAGCGAAGCACCGTGAAGGCCATCCGCGGAGGGGGATGGGCGGGTCCGGGCAGCGACATGGTACGTGCAACCCGGCGCATGTTCGGCCGCCCGGACGCCTGGTTCGACGACACCGGCTTTCGCTGCGCGGCAGCCCCGTGACCTCGCGTCACTCCTCGAACACGACCTCGAACCCCCGACCGAAGGCCGACCGGTTCCCGTCGTACCGGAACCGGTCCCCGTCCGTGACCAGTTCGAAGGGAGCGTCCCCGTTGGCCTTCAGCAGCACCTTGGCCTTCACGTCCGCCGCCTCCGGGTCGGTCTGCTGCAGCCGAAGCAGGGGAACGTTGGCCGGGTCCTCCTTCACGAAGAACACCGGGTACGCGCCCTCGCGGTAGAGCTCGACGCGGATCGGGGTCAGGCCCAGGCCCTGCAGCGCCTTGCGGACCGGCGAGTCCCACGTGCCCATCTTCGTGATGACCTTGTCCGGGCCGCCGTACCCCAGTCGCACCGCCTTGCGGGCACCCGGCGGTGGCGGGGCCGGCGGCGCGCGGCCGTCCTTCGGCGCGCCCGATGCTGCCGGGGGATCCGCGGCGAACGCCGACACCGACGAGACCTCCAGGGCGATGTCGCGGCAGGGCGATGCCGCAAAGGTGCCGGACACCATGAAGCGCCCGGTCGAGGGCAGTTGCGCCGACGCGGTCCCGGGCAGCAACTGCACCTCGCGGATCAGCCGCTTGCCCCCCAGGATGTCGCTGCGGATGCAGGTCTGCTGGTCCAGGGCCACCACGCGGCAGTCCTCGGGCTTTCCGCCGTCATCCGGCTGGTACTTCACCATCCGGATCGAACCCTTCACCTGGACCGTGCCGTCGTTGCCGTCCAGGCACTGGGCGAACGCCCCCGGCGCCAGGGCCAGGCATCCCGGGAGGGCGATCAGCATTCCCCAGTTGCGAAGCATGATTCCCTCCCTGCAGGCGCCTTCGCGGGCGCCCTGGTTTCCCGGTGAGCCGTTGCGGGAGCCAGTATCGGATCGGTGCCGGGGCGGGGTCAAGGCATCGATCCAGTTGCCGGTTCCATGAGGCCGACGCCTGCCTTGAGCCGATGCCCGTGTTCCCGTATGCTCGTGACCCGTGGCAGGGGCGTCGGAAGATGAAGAACATTCGGCAGTGGATCACCGCCGTGGGTCTGGCGGGACTGGTCGCCGCACTGATCGCCGGCCTGGTATCGACCCGTACCGCGGATCCACCGGCGGCCGAAGCGGGAACGCAGGCCGGGCAACCCGGTTCCAGGAACAACGCCCCGCGCCGCAAGGAGCGCGTCGTGGACATGTCGCCGCTGGTGACGGCGCGCAAGCTGGCCGCCCTCGCGACGACTCCCGAGGAGCAGGAATTCGCACGGCAGGCGGTTCGCCTGGCCAACCACTCCGTCGATCTGGCCTTCACCGACGCGCTGCTTCGGGTGACGGAGAATCCGCCCGAAGACACGCCCCAGATGAAGGAACTGGCCGCGGCGAAGCGGAAGGCGGAAGAGGCCGTTGAAGCCGCCCTGCAACTGGTCAAGCGACTCACCACGCGGGTCGCCGCGGCGTCCGAAACCGAAAAGGACGGCCTGGAAGATCAACTGGAAGTGGCGAAGGCGCAACTGGAGCTGGCCCAGGACGAACTGGACGAGGCCGGGACGGATCTGGAGCGCGCAGGGGGGGATCCCCAGGCCCGGATCCGCCGCCTGAAGGCCGCGCACGACGCCGCCGACAAGGAACCGACGGATGCTCCGGGCCCCGCGGCGAGCCTGTCTTCCCTGCAGTTGTCGGCCGGCAGCCTCCTCCATCGGTACCAGGCCTGGTCCGGGCAGCGGAACAAACTGGCCCAGTTGGCCCAGGCGCGGCAGGAGGCGCTGGATTCGGCCCGGCACATCGACGAGCGGCGCGCCAAGATCTCGGAGCGCGTGAAGAAGCGGACGGAGGAGCAGCAGGCGGCCCTGCAATCCGCGACCGGGTTCGCGAAGGAAGGCGCGGCCGAGGACGGCGACACCTCGTCGAAGGATGCGGCGACGGTGGCCCTGTCCTCGCTCAAGCTGTTCACCAGCAACCAGCGCACGCTCAACGACATGAGCAGGCGCTCCCAGGATCAGCAGGAACTGGCCGGCACCTACGATGACTGGGGTTCCCTGGTGGAAACGCAGGTGGGCGCGGCGTTGCACCGCGTGCTCGAGGGACTGCTGCTGATCGCATCGACGCTGCTCGTCCTGTTCCTGGCAGGCCGCCTCGCGGAATTCCTGCACGGTCGGAAGGGGGCGAAGGGCATTCGCGTCGGCACGGTCCGGACGGTGGTGAAACTGGCGATCGAGATCGTGGGCGTGCTGGCCATCGCCTTCGTGCTGCTGGGCCTCCCCAGCCAGACCACGACCATCCTGGGGCTGGCGGGCGCCGGCCTCACGGTCGCCATGAAGGACTTCATCGTGGCCTTCTTCGGGTGGTTCGTGCTGATCGGCAGGAACGGCATCCGGGTCGGCGACTGGGTCGAAATCAAGGGCGTGTCCGGCGAGGTCGTCGACATCGGCCTCCTGCGCACGGTGCTGCTCGAAACCGGCAGCATGGGCGACTCGGGGCATCCCACCGGCCGTCGCGTCGTCTTCGTCAACAGTTTCGCCATCGAAGGGCACTTCTTCAACTTCAGCACTTCCGGGCAGTGGATGTGGGACGAACTGCAGGTACTGATCCCGGCCGGGGAGGATCCGTTCCCGATCATCGATGGCATCCGCAAGCTGGTGGAGGACAAGACCGAAGCGAACGCCGAGCAGGCGGAACGCGAGTGGCAGAATTCGACCACGCGCTACCGTGTGAAGACGTTCTCCACGGTGCCGGGCATCAACGTGGTGCCGACCGGCCAGGGCATCGAGATCCACGTGCGCTACGTCACCCGCGCCCATGAAAGCCACGAGATGCGACGCGACCTGAACAATGCCGTGGTCGAACTGATGCACGGCAGGCAGGAAGCCGGCACGCCCGAAGCAACGGCGTCCAGCGTCTGACGGTCCCTGAAACCGCACGGGACCCCGAGCGCCTCAACGACCCGCAGGGCGACGCCTCGCGAGCACGATCGCCGGCGTCATCCCGAGCGGCGACACGTCGTCCATCATCTTCTGGAACAGCGCATGCTCCAGGCGAAGGCCCTTGCGGCCCTTGGGCGGGTACGGGTCGTTGAACGTCACGCGGGTCTTCGAGATGCCGGTCACGACCACCCAGTGCGGGATGTCGTACTGGTGCACCACGCCCATGTGGACCAAGGCCAGCACCAGGAAGCCCTCGCGCATCGCCGCCTCGATGCGCGCGACGGTCGGGGCGGCCCGACGGAACCCCAGCCCCAGCGCCAACGCCCGTCGGCGGTTCTGCCCGGCCGCGAACACCGCCAGTTCCGCGTCCTCGGGCGAGAAGGGACTCCCGGCCAGCCGGCGCCTCCACGTTTCGGCATCGACGGCGACCCGGCTGGCGGCGACCAGGCGGGCCTCGTAGCCTGCCTTCAGCAACGGCACGGCCAGCCCGAACGCGTCGGCGCCCCGGACGCCCACCATGTTGCAGTCGCGCCAGACCTCGAACTCGCTGGCCCGGGTCAGCGGGAATACCGGGTCCAGGAACCGCATCGCCATCAGCAGCGACGCGGGCCCGCAACTGAACTCCGCGGTCTGCGCGTAGTAGGGCACGTCCAGCCGGATCGTGTCCCTCGCCTGCGGCCCCGTTCCCTTCACGTCCGGCCTCCCTGCGCGGATTGCGGCGTCCCCTCCCCGTACACCCTCTGCTCCACCCCCTCGACGAAGCCCTCCATCCTCTTCTTCAGCGCCTTCCGGCGGGCGGGGCCTTCCCGGGCGACCCGGCCGAGCGCCTGGGCCAGCACGTCGATGTCCGCCGGATCGTTGCCAAGCCCGAAACTCACGCGGGCCATGCCGGGCAGTTCGAGCTTCGGGAAGAGGGTCACGAGGAAGCGCTGGAACTGCTGCAGCGCCGGGGGGGACGCCGAGTTGGTGCTTGATCAGCATGTGCGCGCAGTGGCAGCCCCACCGCGTCCCGATGCCGGCCCGCTCGGCCAACTCGCCCGCCACCTTGTAGGAAATCGACCCCTTCAGCGCGAAGGCGATCACCCCTCCCCGTTGGCTGAAGCGCGGGGAACCCGGGTCGGCGATGCCGTGCACCTTCAGTCCCGGGACCTGGGCCAGCGCCGCCAGGGCCCGGGCCGTGAGGTCCCGCTCCTCCTCCTCGATCACGTCCAGGCCGATGCGCTGCAGCAGGCCCAGCGCCTTGGCCAGCCCGGCCAGGCCGCCCACGTTCTCCTCGCCGGACGCCCGGATCCGCTGCAGTCGGCCCGGGTCGAAGGCCAACAGGCTCTTCCGTATCACCAGCGCACCGCAGCCGAACGGCGCATAGGCCTTGTGGGCGGAAAAGGCCAGGATGTCGATTCCGCAGGCGTCCATGTCGATCCGACGGTGGGCCACCAGCTGGGCCGCGTCCACCAGCACCTGGGCGCCGTGGCGGTGCGCGGCCTGGCAGATGGCCGCAAGGTCGCTGAAGGAGCCGAGCACGTTCGAGGCGCCGCTGACGGCCACCAGGCGGACCCGCTGGTTCCCGTGCCGGGCCTCCTGGTTGTAGGCGACAAGCTCGGCCTCCAGCCGGGCCGGATCGAGGAAGCCCTCGGCGTCCACGTCCAGACGAACCTGCGTGACCCCGGCCAGGCCGCGCCAGGGCAGCTCGTTGGAATTGTGTTCGAGGAGGGTGTTGATGACCACGGGTGCCGATCCTTCCGTGGCCTGGAGGCACAGGTTCCGGGCCCCCAGGTGGATGGCCTCCGTCGTGTTGGCGGTGAACAGCACCTCGTAGCCCGAGGGCGGCGCGTTGAGGAAGCCGGCCACCACCGCGGCCGCCTCCTTCACGAGGGCCGGCCGGGCCTCGGGCGGGAGCTGCCAGGCGCGCCATACGGCCTCCCAGACGGGGGTGAAGGTGGGCGTGCTCGCCGCGTTGTCGAGGTTGACCAGCGGGCTCAGGCCTTCCGCCGTGGGCACGCGCAGGCCCAGGCCGATCCGGCTGGCCCTCAGCACGGCCAGCAACTCGCGGCCGCCGAGGTTTTCCAGCGGGCCGTCGTAAAGGATGTCGCCGGGCGTCGGCTCGGCCCCGGCCTGCCGGAAGCAGTCCTTGCCGTGGCGTCGGGCCAGTTGCAGGGCGCGGGCAAACGCGATCACGTTCACGATGGCCGGGGTGCCGGCCTCGAAGCGCCCCGGCGCCCTGGCCCAGACCACCCAGTCCGGGCCCACCAGGCGGGCCGTCCCGCCGCCGGCCTGGAAATCGCGGAGGCGCGTCAGGGCCCGCCGCCGGATGGCCAGGGCCCGCACGCCCAGGGGCAGGCCGAGGTCGGCGCTGGAAAGGCACTCGCTGTCGCCGGGCTCCAGCTGGGCCAGGAAGCCTTCGCAGGCGGCCGGGGAACAGAAGACGACCTCGTGGCTGCCCTCCAGCCCCAGGTGCTCCAGGACCACGGCGCGGGCCCGCTCGTAGAGCCGGGTGGACGCCATGGAGTGGTGGCCGCTGCCGCGGTGCACGTTGGAGCAGGTCTCCAGAGAGGCCTCGACCGACCGCTTGAGTTCCTCGAACGCGACAGACATGCAGGCTCCTTTCATCGGGCCGACCGGACGAGGCCGGCGGCTGGTTGAAGCCTGATGTTCCACGGCTCGATGCCTCCTGTAAACGGGTATCGTCGATGGAGTGCCCCTCCCCCTTCGATGCCGTTGTGCGATCAGGCGTGTTCCACTACCATTCCGTCGAGTGGGAGGGCGGACAGGACGGCCTGTGCCGCCGCCAGCACGGGTGTAGAGGTGGTGCGGAACCGCACGGGAGTGTTTGATGTCTGAGGCGAGCCCGATCCAGTTGCCGGAATTCATGAACCGCATCCAGATCCTGGAGGAACCGAGGCTCGCGCTGTTCGATGCGGACGGGACGCTCTGGGAGAACGACATCGCCGACGACTGCACGATCTGGATGATCGGGACCGGGCGCATCCAGACCGGCGCGAACTGGCCGACCTACAAGAAGATCTATGCAGAGGATGCCCCGGAAGGATGCCGCTATCTGCTGAGCTTCTACCGGGGCATGTCGCTGGCGGATCTCACCCGTCACGTGAACAGCTATTGGGACGAGTTCATGAAGCTGGACTACATCCCGGAGCCCGTCCAGGTGCTCGAGGATCTGGCGGCCAAGGGATTCAAGATCTGGGTCGTCACGGGATCCCCGACGGAGTTCCTGTTTCCCTTGTTGAAGAAGCTTCCGGTCGACAGGATCGTCGGGATGGATTTCGGCGTCGATTCGAACGGGATCCTGACGGGTTTGCACGGGGGGATCAGTTGTGCCGGCCCGGGCAAGGCCGAAAAGGTCCTGAGCCTGTGGAACGGCCCGATCCAGTTCGCGGCAGGGAACGCCGTGCTGGACGAGGCGATGATGCGCCTGGCGCGCGACGTGGTCTGGGCGGTCCATCCGCACCCGGAACTCGAGAAGATCGCGCTGCAGGAAGGCTGGGAAATCAAGAAGTCCGGGAAGCCTCCCTACGGAACGGCCGGATGGGTTTCCATCCAGGACGAACTGCGCGAAAGGAACCTCCCGATCCCGGAGTACCTGCTCTAGATTCGGGTACAGGAAACGAGGCGCAGCCTTGCGGACTGGCAGTTTGACTTCCAGTCGATGCAGCCCTTACGATTCGGCGTCACGTCGGCCCATCGGGCCCTTCTCTTGGCGGAGAACGTCATGATCCCGAAGACCGCGCTCCAGGGCAAGGATCGGATCAAGATCCTCCTGGTGCGTCCCCCGGGCCATCTCTGGCCCTTGATCAACGAGTCGGACAACTGGCTGCTCCCCCTGGGCCTTCCCGCCCTTGCCGCCTACATCCGTCGCGAGATGGAAGGCGTCGAAATCAAGATCCTGGATTGCCTGGCGGAAAAGGTCGGCTGGCGGTCCCTCGAGAAGGCCATCAGCGACTACCAGCCGGACGTCTTCGGCGTCGGCGACCTGCTGATCTACATGTTCGAAGGCCTGCGCGCGGTGTCGATCGCGAAGCGGCTGAACCCGGATTGCGTCACGCTGGCCGGTGGCCACGCGCACAGCCACCTTCCCGAGTACGTCCTCAAGAACCAGCCCGGCCTGGACTACGTGGTCCGGTACGAGGGGGAAGCGACGACGGTCGATCTGCTGAAGACCCTGCGCGAGGGGGGCGACGTCGCGAACGTGAGGTCCATCGCCTACCGCGATGGCCGCGAGGTCGTCCTGACGGGCCCGCGCCCGCTGATCGCCGATCTTGACTCCCTGCCGATGCCGGCCTACGACCTCGTTCACACCGAAAAGTACGCGCCGTACGGCGTCATGTTCCCGAAGGCCATCACGATCCAGGGCGCACGCGGGTGTCCGCACAACTGCAGTTACTGCGCGTGGACGGCCATGGAGGGCGAGCACCGGGGCGACGACCCGCACGCGATGTCGATGGTGCCGAGGCTTCGGATGCGCAGCGTCGGGAGGGTCATCGAGGACATCGACTACCTCTACCGCGAAAAGGGGATCCGCTACCTCTTCTGGGCCGAGGGGACCTGGAACCACAACCACGCCTGGGTCGACGAACTGTGCACCGAAATCCTGAAGCGCGACTACAAGGGACTGGGATGGTGGGCGTTCGTCCGGGCCGACAAGATCCTCGAGCAGGAGGAACTTGGGATCCTGCCCAAGATGGTGAAGGCGGGGTTCCGGCACGCGCTGATCGGTGGCGAGCGCCCCGACGACGCCGAACTGCGCGAGGTCGGCAAGGACGGCCTGAAGGGCGACGCCCTGTTGCGGTGCAGCCACCTGCTGGCCAGGAAGTACCCGAAAGTCGTGCGGTTCTCGACGTTCCTGACCGGCATCCGCAGCGAAACTCCCCAGTCCATGCAGCGCCTGGTCCAGTACGCGGTCGATGCGAAGCTCGACTTCGCCCCGTTCCACCCGCTGACCCCGTTCCCGGGCACCCCGCTGTACGACGAGGCCTCGAAGAAGGGCTGGATCGAGGAGACCGACTTTTCGAAGTTCGACATGTTCAAGCCCGTCATGCCCAGCGAGCACATGACGCGCGAGGAGATCAGCGCCGCGACGCTGAAGGCGCAGCTCGAGTTCGTGTCGAAGCAGCCGCTGCGCTACCTGGCGGGCTTCTTCTCGCTGGTCCCGCTGCGGCGCCGGCTGCGATGGTACCTGACCGTCAAGATGGTTCGGGTCGTGCTGCGCGACCTCTGGCTGTCGATTCGCGGCAAGAAGAAGTTCGAGGGATTCGGCGCGATCGAAAAACTGTGGAAGCCCGCCTGGTACGACACCTGATTCCGGGCCGCGCCTACCGGATGCCCAGCCTCGCCGTCAGCCGCTCCGTCAGATCCCGGGCCAGCGACGTCACCAGCGCCGCCCCGCCGACCGCGATGTCGCCCGGCGACAGGGGCCCGCGAAACGCCAGGCGCAGGCTGGCGGCCGGACGCAGGTAGAACGACAGCAGGGCCTTCTTCTGGAGGCGGTCGATTTCCGCGTGGGTCAGGTTCTCGTTGACCGTGACCGCGTCGAACCCGTTCGAATAGAAGGTGGCGATCCGGTCGAAATCCGCGTCGTCCATGGTGTCCCGGTTGGGCAGCCGATCGAACAGCGCGGACCCGGGGTATGGCACGACCACGTTGAACTTCGCCAGGTCCAGCGGCAGCGAGCACGCCAGGTCGATGGTCTCCTGGATGGACTCCCGCGTCTCCCCGGGCAGCCCCACCAGGAACAGGCCCATCGTGTGCAGCCCGTACTTGCGGCAGTAGCCGACGATCTCGTGGATCCGCCGGTTGGTGAACGTCTTGTGAACGGTGCCTCGGATCCCCTCGGACCCGCTCTCGATGCCGAACATCAGCGCGACGAATCCCGTCCGGGCCAGTTCCGCGATCAACTCCTCGTCGAAGATCTCCATCCGGGCCTCGGTCACGAAGGTCACCTTGCGATGCAGCCCCAGCCGCCGCAACGCCGCGCACACCTCCAGGCCGTAGCGCTTCGTGACCGGGAAGTTCGCGTCGTGGAACGTGATGTGCTCGGCGCCGAAGCGTTCGTGGTCGATCCGGATTTCGTCGGCGACACGGTCGGGGTCGCGCATGTACACCTGCGGCCAGAAGTGGTTCTGGCTGCAGAACTCGCACTTCCACGGGCACCCGCGCGACGTGATCACCGGAAGGATCCTCTTGCCGTAGGAGAGGATCGTGTGCGTCCGGTAGGCCTCGAGGTTGAACCGCTCCCACGCGGGCAGCGGGATCGCGTCCAGGTCCCGGATCTGGGGTGACCGCGGCGTCGCGCAC
The DNA here is from genome assembly GCA_903857665.1 of uncultured Myxococcales bacterium. Lineage (GTDB taxonomy): Bacteria > Myxococcota_A > UBA9042 > DTJE01 > DTJE01 > CAIZWN01. The sequence continues at coordinate 51,490 of CAIOFV010000013.1, read as the reverse complement.
ACCTGGCCACCGTCCAGGAAGCTGACCCCCGGGACGGACGCCAGGTCCCCCCGACCGCCAAGCGCATCGACGACCGCCGGAAGGACCGGCTCGCCCTCGCCATGCACGACCACGTCCGCCCATCCCGCCTGCAGGATCCGATCGTGGAAGATCGACGCGTGGATGTTGCCCAGCACGACCTTCAGCCGCGGGTTCGCCTGGCGGAGCCTCTCGCAGACGCGGCGCGTGCGGCTGGCCGAGGCGGTCAGCACGTTGAACGCCACCACGTCCGGCCGGTGGGACGTCACGCGACGGATCAGTTCGTCGTCCGAAAGTTCCTGCGCGAACTGATCGTACACGTGGACGTGGTCGCCGCGGTCACGGAGGGTGGCCGCCAGGTACGCGATGCCGAGCGGGGGCACCTTGACCGCGAAGCGCTTCGCGAGGCCGAGGTTGCGATCGGCGTTGACGCCGGGGTTCACGAAGACGACGGACGACTTCATTCTGCCTCTAGGCTATTTCCCCAAAGCGCGGGTACAGCCGCAGGTCCGCGGCGTACCGCGCGATCCGCGGGACCGAGGCGGCCACGTGCGCCAGGTCCTCGAAGAACCAGATCCTGGGCCACCGGTCCGGCCGCGCGTAGAAGCGCGCCATCAGGTGGTAGAGGCGCCGACGCGTGACCGTGTCGGGATGGTCGGGTCGCGCCGGGCCGCCCTCGTTGCGCATCTTGATCCCGTAGGAGTACTCGAAGGCGCTGAACGACACGATGTCGAGCCGGGTCCGGGACAGGTAGCGCAAGGTCAGCCGGTAGTCCTCGTCCCGCTCGCCGGGCAACCCGACCATGAAATGGCCGACCACCTTGACGCCGTTGCGGTGCAGCAGGTCGATCCCGGGTTCGACCTCTTCCAGGGCGAAGTCCTTGCCCAGTTCGCGCAGGAAGCGCGGCGATCCGGTCTCGACGCCGATGTGCACGAACTCGAACCCTGCGGCCTGCATCAGCTTCGCCATCGGCGCGTCCAGCGGCTTCGGCTTGAACCACGTGGTCAGCCTCATGCCCGGGTAGCGCGCGGCGATCCCCTCCAACAGCCGGGCCATGCGCGGCGGGGACTGGTTGAACGAGCCGTCGCGGAAGAAGACCTTGCGGACCCCGCGGTGGTACAGGAAGCCGACCTCGTCCAGCACGGCCTCGGTGTCGCGGAAACGGGGCCGGCCCCAGCCGGGGGCAACGCAGAACCGGCACTTGGCCGGGCAGCCGTGCGAACTGTACACCGACCCGAACGGCGGCTTCCAGTAGGGCAGGTAGTACGCCGACAGGTCGAGCAGGTCGTGGCGTGGCGTCGCGTAGTCCATCGGCTCGTGGGTGGATTCGGTGCAGATCCGGTCCCCGTCGCGCCATATCGCGTTGCGGATGGGTTCCCCGCGAAGGTACTGGGCGAACCCCCGGGACGTGTAGTCCGCGAGGATCCCGTCAAGGAACTCGTGCCGCGCCAGGAACGCCTCGCGCTCGCCGTACGTCACGTCGCCGACCGCGAAGATCGTGGAACCGTATCGCTTCTTGATGCCCTCGAGGATCTCGAGATCGGACGTCAGCGACGGGAAGGCGACCAGCGACAGCACCGCGTCGGGCGCGAACTCCGCGAGGGTGCGTTCCAGCGACGCGCGCGAGTTGTCGACGACGCCGTCGTGGATCCGGACGTCGAACCCCGACAGGTACCCGGACTGGATCAGCAGGTCGAGGGGATGCCAGATATACAGGGCGGACTTCGACGTCGGATGGAACGTGTCCCGCATCAGCGGCCGGTGGTACGTCGGGTTCAGCAGCAGGACCCTCTTCGGTCGGCTCATGATGGGAACGCCCCGTGCAAGGGATGGAAGGAATCCGGGAAGTCCGGCCGCACGACCCAATCGTGCCCCAGGTAGTAGGCGGCATCGGCGTTCCCGAGCAGCCGGAACAGCAACGGCTGCAGGAGGACACGCGGGATCGGCGGCTTCAACAGGCGCCGACCGAGCCTCCGTTCAATTGCGTCCGCCAGGAACCGCCAGTCGTAGACCGCGCCGTCCGACACCGTGTGCAGCGCCCGGGCCGGGCCGCGGTCGGCCAGGTGCGCCACCAGCGCGCACACGTCGCGTACATCGATCGCCGAGAATCGCGCCGGCGAGACCGGGAACACCCTGGCCGCAGCCATCCGCTCGAGCCGTGCCGCGACGCGATCGCCGCCGCCGGTCACCATCGGCAATCGCACGACACTCGCCGCGTCCAGCGAAGCGAGCGCCTGCTCGGCTTCCAGCTTGGTGCGTCCGTAGTGCGTGATCGGGTGCGGCACCCCGTCGCTGCAGATCGCGTTCGCCGGGCCCGAGGGCCCGAAGGCGGCGACGCTGGACGTGCAGATGACGTGGACGGGCCGGCCGCACGCCTTGACCGCGTTCACCAGCGCTCGCGTTCCGTCCACGTTGACCGATCGCATGTGACGCTCGCCACCCACCGGGACCGTGACGGCGGCCAGGTGGACCACCGTGTCGATGCCGTCGAGCCAGGAGGGCGAGAAGTCCCGGACGTCGCCGTGCACGACGCGGCAGGCCGTCGCGTCGAGGCCCGCGCGCCGTTGCAGGGCCACGACATCGAAGCCGGCGCCGACCAGGTGGCGCAGAAGGTTGTGGCCGATCACGCCGCTGCCGCCGGTCACGAAGAGGACGGGGTGCCGGGAACGCCGGCACGGTTTGCGTGGATCCGTTTCGGCCATGAACTCCTCGGCCGTCCCCGGGGGCACCCGGGTCCGCCGGGCCCCGCCGCCGCTGCAGCAGGGCGGAAAGGGAGATTCAGGATAGCAGAACCGCCCTGCCCCCGCAACGCTTGCCGGGCGCCGCGATCAGGCTCCCCGGCGCAGGTTCGCGAACATCCCGAGCAGCAGTTTCCACGACGTCCGGCGGAACAGGTTGCGGGCGAAGAACCGCGCCGACTCCCGGTACAGGTCGGCCCTACCAATCCGGACGCCGGTGTCGGTCGCGAGGTCCTCGACCCGGCGCGAGGCCAGGCGGTCGTCCAGGCGTGTCGAGCCGTCGTAGTAGGGCGCCTCGACCCCGCGCAGGTACTCGATGTACCGCTCGATGGTGGGCCGCGTAGGAAGGTATCCGTACATGCCCGACGACGTGCGCCGGTTGAAGCGCTCGTGCCCGTCGAGGATGGCTCGCTGCAGGTGGCTGGGGCGCATCTGCCGGGGGAAATGGACGACGAAGTTGCCGCTGAAGAACCGCCAGTCCCGGTGGATGAAGCGGTGGTCCTCGATGATCTGCGGCTGGTGAAGGACCTTGGCGCGTGTCGGAAAGTCGTAGTGGGCGCACAGGCCGACGTTGAAGAAGCCGTGCCGCAGGGCCATGTCCACCGCGTGGTCCACGACGTCGGGCCCGTCCTGCTCGGCCCCGAACATGAACAGGCCGTGGATGTGCAGCGGGGAGCGCCGCAGGACCTCGATGGCCCCGACGATGTCCGAGTGGCTCTGTCCCTTCGAGATCGCCCGCAACACCTCGTCGTCGAGGGACTCGAAGCCGATCCCGACCGTCGTGTGCTCGAACCGCGACAGCGCCTCGATCAGGCGCGGATGCCGCGCGAGGTCCGTGCGGGCGAAGATGTACGGCCGGAGGTGGCGCCCGTGGCGGCGGTGGATCTGGGTGAACAGTTCCGTCGAGAAGTCCGGGTCGCAGGACAGGTCGTTGTCGGTGAACAGCAGGTACGGCGTCCGGATCCGTCCCAGGTAGGCATCGACCTCCTCCAGCACGCTGGCGATCCCGCGCTTCCGGTAGCGCGTGCCGAGCTGGTACCGGACCACGCAGAACGTGCAGCCGGCCGGGCAGCCGCGCGAGGCCTGGACCGCCGGCATCGGGACCCGGAACATCCCGTTCTGGACGGCGTCCCGCAGGTTCCACAGCGGCCCCATCGACCGGTACTCCGGCAGCAGGTCGAGGTCGAGGCAGATGTCGATCGCGTCGGTGAACGGCCGGTCCGGCGTGTGCACGATGCGGCCGCCGGACTCACGATAACTGATGCCGCGGACGCCGGCCGGGTCGCCGCCGGCCTGCAGGGCCTCGATCAGCTCGGCGGCGGTGTGCTCCCCTTCGTTGCGAACCACGTACGCGCAGTGATCGACGGCCTCCTCCGGCATCACGGAGACATGGGATCCGCCCAGGATGACGGTGCTGCCCAGGTCGCGCCGGAAGCGGTCGGCCATCGCGTAGGCGCGCCGCGCGCAGAACGACAGGAACGAAAAGCAGACGTAGTCCGCGGCGGCGACCGGCGCCAGGCGGACGCGCCCGCCGGACAACTCGTCGAACACCGTCACGTCGTGGCCCTTCGCCTTCAGGTGCGACGCGACGGCGATCACCCCGTACCGCGCCATCCGCGACTTGAAGCTGGTGACCTCGACGGGCGGGTCCGTCTCGCGCGGATAGATGAGGACCACCTTCGCCAACGCCTGCCCTCCATTCGACCGCGGCGTCAGCCCGCGCGTCGCAGGTCGCCGCCCATCCGGCGCGCCTGGTCAATCGCAGCGTCCACGACGGCCTCGATGCGCTCCTTCGGCGAGCGACGCGGGTCCAGCGCCAGCGCGGCCAGGCGCCACCACTCCCTCGGCGGCGGCGCCAGGACGGCCGGGACGTTGCGGAGGCGGTACTCCATGTACCCGCGGGAATACGACCCCCGGCGCCCCACCAGCAGTTGCTTCGCGACCCTCGCCAGTTCCGGCAGTCGCGCGGACAGCACCCCGCGGAACGAATGGCGCGTGGGAGGCCTGGACAGCAGCAGCACCTGGTAGAAGTCCTCGCGTCCGGGCGACCCGGCCCCGGCCAGGTCGGGCGTGCCGTGGATGCGCATGTAGGGCTGGCGGGTGCTCATGTGGCACAGCGTGTCGGCCACCCGGCTGACCGCGGCGTGCTCCTCGGCGGTCTCGCCCGGGAACGACGTCATGAACAGGCCGTGGACCTCGACCCCGGCGCGATCCAGGGCGCCAAAGACCGCCTCGCCGTCGCCCTCCGCGAGGCGGGCGCGAGATCCCTTGTGCAGCTTCAGCGCTGCGACGGGACTGGCATTCTCGAAGCCGATCATCACGGCCTTGCATCCGGCCCGCGCGAGGGCCTCGGCAAGGCCCGGGTTCTGTACGAACGGCCGGGCCGACATCATCGCGAACCAGGGCATGTCCGGGTAGCGCCCCGCCATCGCATGACACAGTTCGTTCAGCCAATCGGGGGCGTCGTTCAGGTTGTCGTCGGCGAACGAGAGGCGGCGGTAGCCCAGCCGGTACACCTCGTCCAGTTCCCGGATCACGCGGGCGACCGACTTCCGGCGCTGGTGGAACTGCCACATCGGCCCGGTGACGCAGTACCCGCAACCGTTGCCGCACCCGCGCGTCGCCTCGATCACCGCGATGCCGGGAGGGCCCGCAAGCGCGGAGTCGTAGCCGTCCTTCTGCCAGAGGTCGAACCGGGGGAACGGCAGGTCATCGAGGTTCGCGACCAGCGGGCGATCCCGCTCGACGTGCACCGTGCCGTCCGCATCGCGCCAGGCGAGGCCTGCAATGCCCGCGGGCGTGCTGCCCGCGGCCAGCGCATCGACCAGTTCCGCGAAGGTCCGCTCGCCCTCGTGGAGGACGATGACGTCGATGTCCGATCCCGCGAAGTCGAACCACTGCGGGTGGTACAGCGTGGCGTGGTGACCGCCCAGGATCACGGTCACCCCCGGTGCGCGTGCCTTCACCGCGGCCGCGAGCATGTGCGCCGACAGCGCCGTGTACGCCGACACCGCCCGGATCCCGATGAAGTCGTAGTCGCCGGCCGCGGCCACGAACTCGCGAAAGGTCGTGTGCGACACGATGCCGTCGCAGACCTCCACGTCGTGGGGCGCGGCGGCGGCGGCCAGGCTGACCAGGCCCGCGTCCGGCATCCGGGCCGGAAAACTGGAGTGCACGAACCCGAAGTGCGGCCACAGGTGAGGAACGGGGAACGGGTTGACGAGCACCCCGCGCAGACGACGTTGCTTGCTGGTTGTAGGGTTCGACGTCATCGGGTTTACCTAGCACCAAGGCCCGGCATTGTCCAACGCCGTCGCCGAAAAGGGACCGCGATGCCCGCCGAACCCCGGGGCGGGACCGTGGCGGTCACCCCACCGTCTTGTTGAGGCCGATGGCGTCGGCTACCAGGACACCTGCCGCGCGGAAGAGGTTGACGAACTCGGCGGTCGAGCGCAGGTCCCGCAGGCGCCCCAGCACGTACCGCGGACGGAGGTAGAAATCCGCGAAGGCGCGCGACACCCAGCGATCGACCTGGGCGGCCGGGAACCCGGCCGTCGAACTGCGCTTGAGCACGCTGTGATCGTCCCGGAGGTAGTAGGCGATCAGGTCCTCCTCGCTGAAGATGCCCCGCCCGCCGACCTCCGCCCCGAACTGGCCCTGCGGCTCCGGCTGGATCTGGGCGTACAGCGCGAAGTCCGGCTGGCAGCGACGCATCAGCGCCATCGTGCGACGGACGGTTTCGTCCGTCTCCCCGGGCGCGCCGATCATCAGGTAGGCCAGCGCCCGGATCCCCGCGCGCTTCGTTTCGCGGAGGCACGTCTCGATCTGCTCGACCGTGATCCCCTTGTTGAACCCTTCGAGGATCGCCGGTTCCGCGCTTTCCACGCCGTAGCTGATCGAGTAGCAGCCCGAGGCGGCCATCGCCGTCAGCATCTCCCGGTCGACGACGTCGCACCGGGTCTTGCAGGTCCAGTGAACCCGGGCCTTGCGCCGGATCAGCCCCTCGCAGATCGCCAGCACCCGGTCGCGGGTGGCGGTGAACGTCGGATCGACGAAGTGAACCTCGCGGGCGCCGTACCGGTCCCGCAAGTCGATCACGTCGTCCACGACGAGGTCGGCGGACCGCTCGCGGAGCTTCCGGGACAGCATGCAGAACGAGCACCCGTAGGGGCATCCCCGGGCGCTCTCGATGTACTGGCCCGGCGGGTAGACGCCGAACGGCGGGTGCAGGCGGTACCGGTGCAGCGGCAGCAGGTCCAGCGCCGGGCGGGGGACCCGGTCCATGTCGATGTAGCCGTCGGCCGGGGTCTCCTCGGGCAGGCCGCCGACGGCGAAGGCGGTTCCGGGGATCCCGCGCGGGGGCCGGCCTTCCTCGATGGCCTTCGCGATCGCGACGACCGTCCGCTCGCCCTCGCCGCGTGCGACGATGTCCAGGCTGCCGCAGGACGCGAACAGTTGATCTGACTGGAACACCGTCCCCGAGCCCCCGATCGAGGTCACGGTGCCCGGGTGATGCCGCTTGACCACCGTCGCCAGGCGAAGCGCCGCGCTCAGCGAGAACAGCGTCGTCGAGAATCCCACGTGGTCGTACGGGAGCCGCTGAAGGTGCTCGTCCACCTGGGCGTCGGTCATCCCGAGCCCCTCGACGTCCAGCAGATCGACCGGGTAGCCCTCGTTGCGCAGGCACGAGGCCAGCGTCGCGATCCCGACGGGCGCCATCGGGAAGAACCCGGAAATGTTCAGCCTGATCCGCTTCGAGCGCGGGAAGACGAGGAGCGTGCGCGGCTTCATGAACCTGGGACCCCTCCGTGGGAACACCGCTGCCGGACCGGGCACCCTGCCCCGACGCCTCGATTCACCTGGCGACCCCGGGCAGATCGGGCCGGCAAACGGAGCAGTCCGCAGGGCAATGCTACAGCCTCGATCCGCCGCCGTCCAGCGGCAGCGACCGCGGCCTCACTCGATCGCGAACACCCCGCAGCTCGACGTTGCCACCACGACCCCCGACGCCCGATCGAACGCCACGGACCGCACCAGGCGACCGAGGGGCACGCTCCTCACCGGGGCCAGCCCGGGAATCGCGAGTTCCTCGACGGTCCCGGCCCCGTAGCAGTTGACGAACAGCCGGTGCCTCGGGTCGTCGATCGCGATCTTCCGCGGGAACCGCGAGACCGGGGAAACGGCCGTGACCTCCAGCGTCGATGCATCGAGTTCCACGATCTCGCTGGTGATGAGATCGGACAGGTAGAGGTGGGACGAGGCCGGGTCGCCGCCGATCCCCAGCGGATGCGGGCACCCGGTCCAGCCGGTGCACACCGGGCGGTCCTCGACGGCGAGGGATTTCGGATCGATTTCGATCAGGTGCGTCCGGGGGGCCACCCAGGATGCGAACAGGACCCGGTTGCGTCCCGGGTCGCGGTAGAGGTAGTCGCCGAAGAGCCCGCCGATGGCATCGAGGCCCAGCGGCCTGGCCTCGGCCCCCCCGCCGGGGCCGCGGGGGAAGCGGTACGCGCGCACCCCGATCTGCGGCGTCATCGACAGCACGAAGAGCGTCGCCGTGTCGCGCTCCCACAGACAGTTCGTGGGTTCGATGCCCGGGGTTTCGATCGTCGGCAGCGCGACGAGGCCGCCGTTCGAGTAGTCGGCGACGACGATCCCCTCGTGGCCCCGGGTCTTGAGGGTGGCGAAGAGGACCTTCCGGTCCTCGTCGAGGCAGAACCTTTCGGGATAGCAGGTCTCCCCGGGAGACCCCGGGTTGAACGTCTTGAGGATCAACGGCGCCCGTCCATCGAGGTAGAACCTGGCCACGGCCCCGGGGCCCCACAGGTTCTTGAACGTGACCAGCAGCGAGCCGTCGGCCAGGCGCGCCTCGTAGGGAAAGGCCCCTTCCAGCTCCGGGTGGGAGTCGATCTCCATCCGCGTCAGCAGCGGGCGCACCCCTTCAGGGAGGTCCAGCGACTCGCAGGTCGCCCGGCTGGACGGGATGCGCACCCACAGGCACGCGAACACCAGGCAGAGCCAGACGAACGCGCAGGCCGCGTGGACCGGGATCGCGCTTCGCGGCCGCACCCACAGGCCGGGCAGGACGGCGATCGCGCCGATGACGGGCAACGCCCACGGCGAGAGCAGGTAGACCAGCCCCGCGTAGATCGCGCCTGGAGCCAGCACCGCCAGGCCGACCAGGACCGGAACGACGCTGGCGGCACGACGGAGCCACCGGAATCGCCCGGCCGAGGAAGGGCGGCGGAGGACGGGCACCAGGCGGGCCCACGCCGCGTTCAGCGGCCGCTGCGCGAGCACGGCGAGCACCAGCACCAGCCACCAGGACGCCAGCCATTCGAGGATCGGGCCGAACCCGTTCACGTCCGGGTAGACCCCCAGGACATACGCCGGCGTCGAGAACACGAACGCCGCGAACACGACACGGCCGACCGGGTACGTCTTGGCGATCCCCAACCCTACCCCCCCGTCGTCCGATTCCAGGAGGGCACGGGCGCCGCCCTTCCCGGCGCGGCCTGGCGCGGTTCGCCCGGCGGCCTGCCCGCCTTGACCCACGCCTTGGCGCCATGCGAGACTTCATCGCGTCGCCCGCTGGCGGAGTGGTTCCCGATGCTCGTGAGGCCGGACATCTCCTTCTTCTGCCCGGTGCACAACGAGGAAGGGAACCTCGAGCGCACGGTCGCGAACTTCGCGGAGGCGTTGCAGCGATATGCCGGGGCGTTCGAGATCGTGATCATCGACGACGGCTCCTCGGACGCAACGGGAAGGATCGCGGATCGACTGGCCGAGCGGAACGACCTCGTCAAGGTCGTCCACCATCCTGCCAGCCGGGGCTACGGTGCCGCGCTCCGGAGCGGCTTTGCGCATGCAACGCGTTACGGGCACGTATTCTACACGGACGGGGACGGCCAGTTCAACGGATCCGACCTGGGCGAACTGCTGCGCGTCGCGGACGGGACCAACGTCGTCGTGGGCTACCGCCTTCGACGCCGCGATGGCCTCCACAGGAAGGTCCAGTCGTGGGTCTACCGCACGCTGGTGGGGACGGTGTTCGGAATGCAGGTCCGGGACGTCAACTGCTCGATGAAGCTGATCCCCCGGCGTGCGCTGGACGCGATCGACCTCAGGAGCGACAGTTTCTTCATCGACGCCGAACTGCTTCTGCGAATGCGCGATGCGGGCTTCCGCATCGACGAGGTCGGCGTGCGACACTTCGCCCGCACGGCCGGGAGGTCCTCCGGGACGAACCTGCGATTCATCGTGGCGACGATCCGGGAAGCCGTGCGACATCGCATACAGAACCGCGGGCGATGACCCGCGGGCCCGGCGGGACCGGGGACGTCGCGGGGCCAGCGCCCGGCGTCGAAAGCGGTTGGGCGGAGGCGACATGAGCGGGGAACGGCCGTCGGCCGGCAAGAGGGTGCTGCTGCTCAACCCGGCCTCGATGGCTCGCGTCTATGACCGGTCCAGGGTCCAGGGCCAGGTCCATCCCTCCCTGACCCTCGCGACGCTGGCCGCGCCTCTGGCTTCGGAGGGACACCCGGTCCGGGTCCTGGACCTCACCGTCGAGCCGGACCCGTCCGCGGGCCTGTCGCGAGAGCTTGCGTCCTTCCGCCCCCACGTCGTCGGGATCACGTTCGTGACCGCCAGCTACGACGAGTTCAAGCGGCTTTGCGCCCGGGTCAAGGCGCACGACCCGGACGTCCTGGTGGTCGCGGGAGGCCCGCACGCCACCGCGGCCCCGCACATGGTGCTCGCCGAATCCTGCGCCGACGCCGTCGTTCTTTCCGAAGGGGACCTGGCGCTTCCACGACTGGTTCGGGCCGACGATGCCCGCGACGTCCCGGGCGTCGTGATCCGGGACGGCGACGGGTTCGCGCACACGGGAACGCCGGAAAGGGTCGGGGATCTCGACCGGCTTCCGATGCCCGCATGGCACCTCTTCGACCTCAAGCGATACGTGAACCCCCGGTCGTTCGGCCTGTCCCCGCTGGGCGCCATCGAGACCTCGAGGGGGTGCCCGTTCCACTGTGTCTTCTGCAACAAGAACATCTTCGGGGACCGGTACCGGTCGAAGTCGCCCGCGAGGGTCGTCGAGGAATTCCAGTACCTGAAGCGGCTGGGTTTCCGCGAGGCCTACATCAGCGACGACGGTTTCACGACCGACCTCGATCGGGCGAAGGAGATCTGCGAGCGACTGATCCGGGAGGAGGTCGGGCTGCCGTGGAACCTGGGCAACGGCATCCGGGTCGATCGCGTGGACCTCGAGTTCCTCCGGTTGGCGAAGAGGGCCGGATGCCACCGCGTGCATTTCGGCATCGAAGCCGCCGACGATGCGATCCTGGAACGGGCCAGGAAGGGCATCACCCTCGAGCAGGTCCGGAGGGCGTTCCGCCTGGCGAAGGAGGCCGGCATCGACACGATGGCCTACTTCATGCTGGGGCTCCCGGGAGAGACGCCCCGGACGATGCAGCAGACCATCGACCTCGCGAAGGAACTGGACCCCGATTTCGCGCGGGTGGCCGTGGTCGTCCCCCTGCCGGGGACCGAACTGTGGGACGAGTGGAACGAAAAGGGGCTGATCCTGAGCCGGGAGTGGGACCGGTACACGTTCCACGACACCGGGGGCGAGGTCTACCGGCACCCCGACCTCGATCGCGCCACCATCAACCACTACTACCAAAAGTTCTATCGCGACGTGTACCTGAGGCCCTCCTACCTGGCGAAGAGGGTCGTCAAGGGCATCCGGAGGGGCACGCTGTTCGCGGACGGCGCGTACTTCGTCAAGCACTTCGTCCTCAAGCGATGAGAGTCTGCCGATGAACCGGCGCCTGGCGCTGCTCGTCCTCCTCGCGGCGACGCTGGCCTGCACGGCCATCCGGGTCGATCTCTCGGAACTGCTTTCCAGCAACACGCTCGCGCTGTTCAACAACACGAAGTACGTCTTCTTCTCCGAGCTTCACGGGAGGACCCTTCGAGAGGCCGGCGCGCTGTGGGGGTACGACCCCACGTTCGCCGCCGGGTACCTGTCCGGCGGCTTCGCCTGGGGCACGACCGACTACCTGCCGTCGCTCCTCGTTTCCACCGGCGCGGTCTCGGGCTCGGCGGTGATCAAGGGCCTGTTCCTGGCTCTCTTCCTGTGTTCGCCGCTGCTGGGCTTCGCCTCGGCGCGGCTGTTCGGCCTGGGCGTCGCGGAGGCGACCGTCGCCGGCCTCCTGACGCTGCTCCTCGATCAGTTCAGCCTGAACCTGAATTTCACGATGAGGGGCATGATCAGCTCGACGCTCGGCCTGACGCTGGTCCTTCCGATCGCGGCCGTCTTCCACCACCTGAACAGGAAGGCCCCCCGGATCCAGGCGTCCACGGTCTTCCTGGTCGTCGCGGGAGCGGTCGTGGCAGGCCTGAACCCCCAGTCGCTCGCGGTCCTGGCGGTGGCCGTCGGCGGCGTGGGCATCTGGCATCGCCGACCGTTATGGGCGCCGGCCGGTGCCGCGGGGGCGGTCGTGGTCGTCGGCGCGGTCACGGCCTTCCTCCTTCCCTGGGTGGTGCCGGGATTGCACTACCTCGACGAAATCCCCAGCGGCTTCCCGCTGATCTCCATCCTCCGATGCGAGTGGCTCTTCTGGACGTCGTGGGGGATCTTCGTCGTCCTGCTGCAGCCGCTGGCCCTGCTGATCTGCGGCACCGGCGTGTACGAGATCGTCCGCAGGGTGCGGGCACGGGACCCGGTCGGCCTCTACCTCCTTTTCGTGGCCGGGGTGGCCCTCGCGGTCGTCGTCACCATCCTCGCCACGGGCCGCGGGTTCACGTTCCCGGTCCGCTACCTCCAGTGGATCCTGGCGGTGTGCACGCTGCCCGCGGCGGCCTTCCTGGTGCGGCACCTGGGGTCGCGGGAGGCGTGGAAGCGCGTTCCCGGAAGGATCGCGGGCCTGGGCGTGCTGCTGGTCATCGTCGCCCAGGTCGCCCTGTCGCTGCAGACGGGGAGCTATCGATCCTACGGGGCCGAGGAAAGCGAACCGTTCATGGAACTCGTGGATTGGGCCCGGAACCGGACCGATGCCAGCGGGCGGATCCTGATCGAGACCTCGCCGAACAGCGAGGTCCGTAGCCTGGGCTTCGACTACGTCGGACTGCTGGCTCTGTTCGTCCCCGAGCGGGAGTACCTCTCGCTTCCCGAGGCCGAGTCGCCGGGGGTCTACTACTCCGCGTTCCTGCAGGAGGGTGCACTGTCCTGGCTGCCCATCGGGTCGTACTCGGACGACGACCTTGCGGAGTACCTGAAGGCCTACAACATCCGCTGGGTGGTCGCCTTCGACCCCCGGACCATCGAGCGCTTCCGGCGGTCCCCGTCGATCGCGCGCCCGAAAGGCCAGGTCGGGGCGTTCGCGGTCTTTGAAGCGACCCGGATCCCGTCGTTCTTCCTGAGGGGAAGCGGCAGCGTCGAGGCCGGCCTGAACCGGATCCGGCTGTCGGACCTCGTCCCCGACCCGAGCGGGGAGGTCGTCCTCTCCTACCACCGTTTCGGCAGCCTTCGAACCCTGGAAGGCGTCCCGTTGGACGTCGAGGAGCGTCCCTTCGACCCCTTCGGGTTCATCAAGATCCGGAACCCGCCCGGCACGCTGACCATCGTCAACGACACCTCCGCGGGCTTCCCGCGAATGGACGGCAGCATCGCGCGATTCATCGATCGAACCCTGGCCCGCCTTCGCCAGCTCGGGATCCGGACCGATCTTCCTCCCTGCACCGGCTACCGCTATTGCGACGATGCGGGCGACGGGCGGTTCAGAACACCATGTACAGGCGCAGACGGACGCTGAACATGTCGTTGACGCGGCTGTTTTCGAAGGCCGGCCGCAGGTCGGCACGGGCGTAGGAAAACACCACCTTGGCCACCAGGTTGTCCAGCACGATGGGATGGCGGAACGACACAAAGGCCTGCTGGTGCGTGAAGAGGCCGTTGCGCCCGGTCTGATCGTTCAACTGGCGGTCGCCCTGGCGGGTGTAGTTGTACCCCATCCCCAGCACCGCGGACCAGAAGCCGAAGTTGAAGAAGCCGCCCGCGGACAGGGTGTCCGGGCTGCCCTTTTCGTCCACCTTGTCGAAGGCATCGATCTTGTCGACCACGCCGTAGGCCGCGTTGCCCCCGAACTGGAACCGCACGATCTTGTGGGGTTCGTCGAAGTTGAACTGGATCCCGCCGCCCACGCCCCAGTCGCGCTCCCACTCCTTCTTGCCCGCCTCCTGGTGCGTTCGGCGGCGCCACTCCGTGGCCACCTTCAGCTTGACCCAGCCGAAGTCCAGGATGCCCGCGGGCCGGATGCCCAGCGAGTTGTACCCGAGGGCGTTGCCGAACACGCCGCTGGCCTCGAACCGCAGCCACTTCAGCGGGTACAGGTGCAGCGCGGCCGCGCCGAAGCCGTTCTGGCGGTAGAAGGCATAGTTGACCTCGTAGATGTCCGGGCCGCCGTAGGCCCCCTGGTCCTCCAGGGTGTCCCGCTCGAGGCCCTCGCCCTTGTGGTACACCTCCCAGGCCTCGTAGCGCCCCACCTGGAGGTCGAACAGATCCCACATCCCGAAGCGGACCCAGGCGTCGTCCACGAAGATGGCGGGGACGCCGGGGATCTGCTCGATGGTGGCCAGCATCTGGCCCTTGGCCTGGATGAAGAACCGCTTCCAGGACTTGGTGGCCGTGACGTCCAGCATGAAGCGGCCCCGGCCGATCCAGTACTGGAGGTTCGCCTCGGTGGCCAGTCCCCGCTGGCTCTTTTCGTACCCGGCGTCGAACCAGAAGTCCCCGCCGAGGTGGATGCCGTCCCCGCGGATGGGCGACTGGATGCCGTCCAGAGGGTAGTAGGGGGACGCGATGTCCCGGCCCCATCGGCGGGGACCGGGTGCCTCGTCCTCGCCCCCCCCCGTGAAGAGCCCCTGGAGGCCCTGGGCCAGCACCGGCTCGGCGAACAGGCTGACCGCCTGCCGCTTCCGGGGGGCGGGTTCCGCGGCGGGAACGACGGGCGCGATCGGCGCAGCGGGCGCCACGGTCGCAGCGGGCGCGTCGGCGGCCTGAACGGCGGGGGCGGCAGGCGGCGCGGGTTCCTCGGCCCGTGCGTCCAACCCGGCACCCAGGAACGGGATCAGGGCGATCCAGGCAAGGCGTTTCATTCCGCACCCCCGTCGCTGTGCAGCCGCGGCTCGCTCCCGATGTCGAAGGTGGCGGACAGGGGCAGGTGGCCCTCGTCCGGCCCGACCTCCACCTTGTACTGGGTCCGCTCGACCTCCCACCGGGCCTGGTCCGTGTTCCAGACCTTCAGGTCCGGGATGCGCAAAGGGATTTCCACGGTCTTCGTCTGGCCCGCGTCCAGCGACACCTGCACGAATCCCTTCAGTTCGCGCACGAACTTCCGGGCCGTGGAATTCGGCCGGCCCACGTACAGTTGGGGCACCGCCACGCCCGGCCGGCTGCCGCTGTTCTTCACGTCCACCGTCACGGTCAGCAGCCCGGACTCGGTCACGGTGTCGCAGGGGAGGGTCAGGTTGCTGTACTCGAAGGTCGTGTACGACAGGCCGTACCCGAAGGGGTACAGGGGCACGAGGCTCGGGTTGTGGTCGAAGTGCCTGTATCCGTGGAAGAAATCCATCGTGGTTTCGTTCTGCTTGTTGCCGAAGGTCGGCAGGTCCTCCCACGCCTTCGGCCAGGTCTGGGGGACCCGCCCCTGGAAGTTGTGGTCGCCGAACAGGACGTCCGCCAACGCGTGCCCCCCTTCCATGCCCGGGTACCAGGCCATCACGATGACGTCGGCCGAGCCGCGCCAGCGCTCCATCGTTATGGGCCCGCCGGCCTCCATCACGACGATCGTCTTCGTTTTCGCTGCCACCGCCTGGATCAGCGCCTCCTGGTCCGAGGACAGGTCCAGCGTGTCCCGGTCGCCGCCCCCGAAGACGGCCTCGCCCTCGTCCTGGGTGGTCAGGGCCACCACCACGATGGCCAGGTCGGCCCCGGTGGCGGCGCTGGCGTCGGCGCTGGTGACGACCTCGATGGCGGGCGATGCCGTCTGCGCGCGGGCCTGGATCCCCGCCAGCGGCGTGACGGCGGTGGACGGCACGACGTTGCTGCTGCCGGCATCGCCCAGGCGCGCCTGGTCCGCGAAGGTCCCGACCACCGCGATGCGGTGCGCCACGGCCGGGTCGATGGGCAGAACGCCGCCCTCGTTCTTCAGCAGCACCATGCCCTTCCAGCCGGCCTCCCGGGCCAGGTCCCGGTGGGCGGTGCTTTCGATGTCGGCCGCGTCGCCGACGAAGGGTTCGTCCAGCATCGCGAACCCGAACTTGAACTTGATGCGCAGGATGCGCCGGACGGCGTCGTTGATCAGTTCTTCGGGCACCTGCTGCTGCGTGACCGCCTGCTCCAGCAACTGGTAGTAGACGGGCATCGGCATCTCGACGTCCATGCCGGCCAGCGCCGAATCGACGGTGCTCTGGGCGGCGTACCAGTCGCTGACGACGAACCCGTCGAAGCCCCAGTCGTCCTTCAGGATGCCCCGCAGCAGGTCCCGGTTCTCGCAGCAGTAGTGGCCGTTCAGCTTGTTGTAGGCGGCCATCACGCAGGCCACGTCGGCCTCCTTCACGATCATCTCGAACTGCCGGGTGTACACCTCGCGCAACGTCTGCTCGTCCATGATCGCGTTGTTGGTCATGCGGGTGTCTTCGACGTTGTTGCCGGCGAAGTGCTTGGCGCAGGCGGCGATCTGGGTCTGGACCCCCCGGGTGTACGCGACGCCCATCGTGCCCAGCAGCCAGGGGTCCTCGCCGTAGGTTTCCTGCCCGCGGCCCCAGGCGGGGTGCCGCAGAACGTTGACGGTCGGGGCCAGGATGACGTTGCTGCCGAAGCCCCGCATCTCCTTGCCCATGGCCTCGCCGATGCGGTGTTCCACGTCCGTGTCCCAGGAGGCCGCACGGGCCACGGCCACCGGGAAGGCCGTCGCCGGGCCGGTCTGGGACCGCACCCCCCGGGGGCCGTCCAGGAAGTACAGGCCGCGTAGTTTCTGGTCCTCGTTGTCCGGCGTCTTGAACATGTCGAACTGGATCATGGCGCCGTTCATCTGCCCGACCTTCTCGGACAGGGTCAGCGCCAACTGGTCCACCCGGGGGTCCGTCGCCAGCGTCCGGCGATCCAGGGTCGGCTTGTCGCCGCAGACCTGGACGGCCTCGCTGACGACCGTGTCGGTCTGCGCCAGGTCGGTGCCCGGGATGTCCGGAATGTCCTGGGCGCCGGGCCCGCCGCCCCGGTCGATGGGCGGCCGCGCGCACGCCAGCAGCAGCACCACGAGCCATGTTGCCTGGGACCTGGCCATGTCCGACTCCTCCTTCCCCGCGATGGCAGCACCCGACCCCGAAGGCCGGTAGCGTAGAGTCCCCGGACGGAGGCGTCAATCCGTTTCAACTTCCCGGTTCCACAACCGATCTCATGACGACGATCCAGCCCTGCCCTGCCTCCTCCACCCTTTTGGAGGAATCGCCCCCGAACCCCGCAGGAAGTGCACCTGTTCCTCCACAGGCATTGCGCGTGCGCCGATTCCGCACCTAGAATCAGGAAATCCCGACCGGATGACCGGGTGGAAACGCGCCACACCGAACCCGCAGCCGCCTCTTCCCGAACCGCGCGCGTGGTGCGTTTCCTGTTCGAGCCGCCGCCGGGGGTCCGCCCTGAGGCGGTGCGGACGTTCGTGCTGCTGACCGTCGGGACCCTCGCCGCCACCGTGCTGCACCTGGCCTACGTCTTCATCTTCCTGGGACTGGGCGCGACCGGGATGGCCCAGTTGAACCTGGTCAGCATCCCGACCTACCTGCTGGCCTTCCTGCTCAATCGCCGGGGCCGGCACGCGGCTGCCCTCGCGATCGCCGTGATCGAACTGTGCGTGCACCAGGTGTGCGCGGTGTACTCGATCGGCTGGGCCGCGGGCCTGCAGTACTACCTGCTGGTGGCCCCCGCCTGTGCGGCGACGCTGCCCGGTCGACGCCTGGCGGTGAAGGTGTGGATCACGCTGCCGGCGCTGGCGACGTTCCTGTTCCTGCTGGCGAACTCGGACATCGTGCCGGCCCACGCGGTCGACCTGACGGTGCTGCTGGTGCTGGGCGCCATCAACGTCGCGTCGGTCTTCGGGCTGCTGGGGCTGTTCGTCTACCACTACGCTGGCGCCGCCGAGGTCGCCGAGGCGCGGCTGCAGCAGGAGTTCGCCCGCGCCGAAAGCCTGCTGCACAACATCCTGCCGGTGTCGATCGCCGACCGTCTGAAGCGCTCCGGGAACCTGATCGCCGACGGCTTCGCCGACGCGTCGGTGCTGTTCGCCGACATCGTCGGTTTCACCGACCTGTCGGCCCGGATGGAACCCGCCCGCGTCGTCGCGATCCTGAACGAGGTCTTCAGCGCGCTGGACGCAGCGGTCGAGCGGAGCGGCCTGGAAAAGATCAAGACCATCGGCGACGCCTACATGGTCGCGGCGGGAATCCCGGAACCGCGCGCGGACCACGCGGAGGCCGTGGCGGACCTGGCGCTGGAAATCGTCACGATCGCCCGGGAAACCGGCGACCGCCTCGGGATCCCGCTTAGGATGCGGGTCGGGATCAACTCGGGCCCGGTGGTCGCGGGCGTGATCGGCCAGCGGAAGTTCCTGTACGACCTGTGGGGCGACAGCGTCAACGTGGCCGCCCGGATGGAATCCGCCGGCGTCGCCGGCCGCATCCAGGTCAGCGAGGAAACCCACGCCCGGCTGGCCGATCGCTTCGATTTCGAGGCCCGCGGAGAGATCCCCATCAAGGGAAAGGGGACGATGCGGACGTGGCTCCTGGTCGGGCGGAAGGAGGTCGCCGCCTGACGCGGGCCACGGCGTCCCGTTCCACCCGGCCGGCCGGCGCAACGGTGGGCCTACCAGCGCATCATCGGCAGCGGATGCAGCGGGTCCCGAAGGAACTGGCGGACCGTCAAGGCCAGCAGTCGCCGGTGGAACCCGGCGTTCGGAAACGCCCTCCTCACCTCGCGCACCTGCGCGGAGGAAAGCCCGAACCGGACCAGGCCCAGCGACACGTCCACCAGGTCGGCCCGGCGGAACGTCTCGACCGTGCGCTCGAGCGGGCCCCGGTAGCGGGTCAGTTTGTGGTGCTGCTCGATGATGGCCTGGACCTCGGGCAGCCACGCGTCGTGCCCCTCGGATTCCAGGCAGGCGCGCGCCTGTTGCACCGATGGGGCCAGGTAGTCGAACGTCCCGGCCGTCCAGATGCCCAGGTCGTGGAACGCGCCTGCGACCACGACCTCGTCAGGACAATCGCCGTCCGGCGACAACGCCCGGTAGAAGTTCAGCAGCCGGACGACGTGGTGGAAGTACCCGGTCCGGTCGCGGCCGAGCGCGTCCGAGAACCGCTCCATCACGGCATCAACCACCGGAAAGCGCGTCCGGATCTCCATGGGGCCGTTCCTCCATCCGTTCTGGCTTCCGACGATCGCGCCAACGCCCGGTCATCCCATCGGGCTGGACTCGCCTACAGCGCGGTCAGCCGCTGGAAACGTTCCAGCAGGCCCATCGAACCGTCCACCCGCAGCGCGAAAACGGACAGGCGGCCCCACAGGAAGAGGTCCAGGTCGGACGCGGTGGCACGGGCGGTCACGTCGGCCTCCCCGCCCCGGTGCTCCACCCGCAGCCCAACCGGCCCGACGGTCAGCAGCCACTCGGCCGCGGCGTCGGTGGCGCGAAGGTGCAGCGTCCCGGGTTCGCCCACGAACCGCTCCGGTCCCCGCGCCAGGTGGAGGGTCAGCAGCTCGTCCACACCATCCGCGGCCAGCGCCGCGTCGAGCGGCCGGCAGGGCCCCGCCGCGTCCTGGGCGTCCCACCGGTGCACCGCGGCCTCCTGCGCCTGCCGCCGCCTCCAGTCCGCGACCGTCCCGTGGCCGGTCCAGAACCACATCGGATCGGACGGGCCCGCCTGCTCCAGGGCGCGGAGCAGCCGTGCCGTCGCCTCGCGCATCCACGCGAGCACCGCCGGTCCGGCAGGCGGGCTTGCGAGGGTCTTGCGGTCCAGTCGTTCCGCGGCCCGCACCTCCACCATCGCCGCTGCCCAGGACTGGACCGAGGCCAGGTGGGACACCAGGTCCTCGACCTTCCATCCCGGGCAGGTCGGAACGGGCGTCTCCAGCGGGACGGACGCCGCCGCGTCCACGAACAGGGCGGACTCGCGGCGGATCGCTTCCAGGAAATCGATGTCGGCCATCGGAACGACCTCCCTGCTGCCCGTGGCCGCTCCCGGCCACGATCCGACGGTCAGCCCTTCCCGTCGAAGATCTCGTTCAAGCGCGCCAGGCCCGCCCGGCTGACGGGCAATTCTGTGCCATCGGCCAGCACCGCCTGGCGGCTGTCGGACCCCCAGGGCTCGATGCGCTTCAGGAACGCGAGGTTGACCAGGTACGACCGGTGGATCCGCACGAACTGGCCCGGGTCCAGGGACGCCTCGAGGGACTGGAGCGTCTGCTGCTTCAGGCACGACCGCCCGCCGGCGACCAGTTCCACGTAGTCCGCCTGGCCCCGGGCGTACTCCACCTCGGCCGCCGGCAGCACGTCCACCCGGGGGCCGTCGCGCACGACGATCCGCGTGGCGTACGTGCCCGCGGGGCGCGCGGCCGCCGAAAGGGCCCCTCCGTCCACGTCCCGGAGCCGGCCCGCGCGGGCCCGGGCGCGCGAAATCGCCTCGGCCAGGCGGGCCGCCGGGAAGGGCTTCAGCAGGTAGTCGACGGCGTTCACCTCGAAGGCCCGCAGCGCGTGTTCGTCGAAGGCCGTCACGAACACGACCGCGATCCGGGGGTCCAGGAGGTCGAGGGTCTCGAAGCCGTCCATCCGGGGCATCTGGACATCCAGGAGGACCACGTCCGGACGCTCCCGGGCCGCCAGACCCAAGGCCTCGAGGCCGTTGGCCGCCTCGCCCGCGATCCGCACCCCCGGCACCGACTCCAGCAGCTCGCGCAGGAGCAGGCGTGCGGGTTCCTCGTCGTCCACGATCAGGATCGACAGCGTCCCTCCGGGGTCCGTCATGTGGCCTCCCCGCCGTCCTCCAGTGGCACCCGCACCACCACCCGGAAGGTATCGCCGTCGCGGCGCGCGTCCAGTATGGCCCCCTGGGTGTACATGGCCCCCAGGCGATCCCGCAGCGTCCTGAGGCCCATGCCCCCGCCCCCGGCTCCCGGCGACCCGGGATCGACGGGGTTCGTCACCCGCAGCCACAGGAACCCGTCCGCGCGCCAGGCCTCCAGGCCCAGCGTCCCCCCCTCCGGAATCCGGGCGACGCCATGGCGGACCGCGTTCTCGACCAGGGGTTGCAGGACCAGCGGCAGGATCGGGACCGACTCGCAACCGGGCTCGATGACCTCGCGCACCACCAGGCGGGAACCCAGGCGGACCGCCTCGACGCCCAGGTACGACCGGGCCAGGGCCAGTTCGTCGGCGAGGGGAATGGGCCGGGCGTCCGGCGTCCGCAGGCTCTGGCGCAGGAAGTCGGCCAACTGGATGCAGGCCTGGCGCGCCCCCGCAGGATCCCGGGTGACCAGCGCGCTGATGGTGTTGAGGCTGTTGAACAGGAAGTGGGGGTGGACCTGGGCCTTCAGCCCCGCCAGGGCGGCCTCCCGGGCCCGCACTGCCAGCACGGCGGCCCGGGCCTCGGCCTCGTGCACCGCCTCGATCGCGGCCAGCAGGTAGTGGAAGGCGGCCACCAGGCACCAGAAGACCGCGCCCGTGGCCACCAGCTCCGGTCGATGGCCCGCCAGGCGCGAGGCGGCGTCGGCCCACCCCGGAACGAGGCCCGCGCCCCGGGCGGCCACCTCGGCCAGTCCCAGCCACAGCAGCCCGCCGCAAAGCGCCCCGATCCCGTGGACGGTGGCCAGCCGCAGCGCGCCCGAACGGTCCAGCGGAAGGACCCGGCACAGGTACCACGACGGCAGCGTCGCCACCGCGAACCCGAGGGTCGGCAACACCGTGATCGCCACGGCCTGGAGCCTGTGCCCGACGTCCATGGGGCCGAGGATGGCGGCCGGGAACATCGACAGCAGGAGCCATGCGCCGAGGTACGGGAGGAGCCAGCGAGGATGGTGCAGGAAGGGGTGCACGGCGCTCCCTAGTTACGGATGGTGATTCCGCCCAGCACGGCGGTCCCACGAAGCACGAGGCGCTTGCGGGGCTCCACGGCCACGCCCGACGTCCTGTCGTCCATGCCGCCCAGCGTGGGCCGCACCTCGTTGACCACGCGCCAACTCTCGGGGATCTTCAGGTCGATCCCACCCATCACCACGTGGATGTCCAGCACCGCCTCGTCGCCGTCGATGTCGGCGTCCCGAAGGTCCAGTTCGAAGCCGCCCATCATCGAGGACAGGTCACCGCCCCTGAAGCGGCGGGAATCCACCCGGATCTTCGCGCCGCTGAAGGTGACCGACCGCCGAACGTAGTCCGCCGAGGACACGTCGGAAGAAACCGGCGGATGGTGCCTGCGTCGCGGGCCCCCGAAGAGGATCGCCACGCCCCCGGCGATGATCAGCACCGGCCAGTACCGGGTGACCTCGGACCCGAGGACCCCGATGTTCGACAGCAGCAGCACCCCGCCCGTGGCGGCCAGGCACAGGCCGAACAGGGCTCCCGGCACGCCCCGGCCCCGGCCCAGGTGGCCCAGGCCCGCCGCGACCAGGATCAGCGGCCAGAAGTCCCAGACGCCCACGCCCTCGGGCAGCATCCCCAGCGAGCTCAGCAGCAGCAACGCGCCGAAAGTGATGACGGTCAGGCCGAACCCGAACCCGCCCTCGTGCCGGTGGCGCCGGCACGACCGACCCGCCTCGTCCCTGGATTCCCGTCGAGTGTCCATTCTTCCCTCCGTCGAGCGACCACCGCTCTCAGCCGGGACTGTAGCCATCCTCGAACGCCCCGGGGGGCCGAATCGACGAACGAACGGTCCGCGCCGACGAGCGCGGCGGCCTGGCGGTCGGCACCGGGGCGAGGCGGATCATCCCCCTCGCTGACGGTGTGACGATTATACCTGGAGCCGGGTCCTGATCGACGGGTCCCGTTCCAATGCATTGACACCCTATCTCCAGTTCGGTAGATAAATTCGTGGCACGCCGCTCCTCTCCGGATTGCGTTGGAGGTTGTCGCTTTGTCTCGCTTGCATGTTCCGATGCTGGCCGTTGTCGCGTTCGTCATGCCGGCTGCCTGCGCGAGCACTGCCAAGCAGACCTCCGACCTCCTGGACGACGCGACCGCGGTCGATGGCCAGAATGACGTCCCGGATTCCGTCGGCGACCCGGGCTCGGCCGCCGAGGAGGCATCGCAGCCCGACGCGGACGCATCGACGGACGGCGACACCCTGCTGCCCTTCCACCTGGAGCGGGACGCAGAGGGCGAAGCCCTGACCGGGGTCGAGATCGCCCAGACCACCGAGGCCCTGCTGGCCCTGTGGCACGGCACCGGCTACTTCCAGTGGATCCTGGACACCGGCCACGGCATGGCGACGGGCAACGAGTGGGGATTCCCCGACTACAAACTGTGGTGGCAGGACACGACGGCGGTGAAGGTCGGCGACACCGTGACCTTCCGGCATGTCAGCGGCGGCGACAACAACCTGATGCGCCACGCGCGGGTGCTGCTGTACTCCCTGGCGGGCCATATGCTGACCGCCGACCCGCGGTTGAAGGAGATCAGCCTGCAGTACCTGCGGGGCATCCAGGCCATGTACACCGCGATGGTGTGGGCGAACGAGGACCCGCCCATCGACACCATCATGGCCCGGGCGATCTACAACCACAGCCACCCGTTCCTGGTTTCGGGCGGACGCAAGGCGGCGGTGGATTACGAACCGTCCAAGGTCGAGGAACTCGACCGGCGCCACGACGTGCTGCACAACCCGGGCAATCCCACCTTCGGGGACATCTGGGTGCGCAGCAAGCGCAGCAATGACGACCTGCCGTTCCTGTATCGACTGGTGCCGGTGCTGATGCGGGTGCAGAAGAACGATCCCGACCCCGAGATGGCCGCGGAGGCCGCGAAGGCCCTGGCCTACGTCCGCGGGTTCTGCCGCGACATCGTGGATCACCAGTACGACATCCGAACGAAGGGGCCGGACGGCGTGCCCTACGAGCCGTTCTACGGCGGCGCGCCGGATGACTTCGCCAGCTACACCTCCTACGACTGGATGGACCCGAACGCCGAGTGCAACGCCAAGCTGGCCACGGCCCTGATCGGCTACCAGGAGCCGCTGGGCAACGACTGTCTGGACGGCTATGGCGGCGTCTACGAGGAGGTGGCCATCTCGGGCAAGTACTGGGGCACACCCATCATCTACTACTTCCACATCTCGGCCCTGGCCGAGGCCCTGGCCGAGGGGTACAACGACGCGGCCCGCGCGCTGGCCGCAGGGCTCGAGCGGCGGGCCGACGCGTACATGAACGACACGGTCACGCGAGCGACCGTCGCCACCTGGGATGGCGACGCCGCCACGTTCCTGATCACCGCCGCCAGTTACGGCTTTCCCCTGACCGCCCGGGAGGCCCGGCTGGTTTCCGGCGAACTGCAGCGGGCCGCGGTCCACTACAGCACGTTCACCTTGTGGGACCTGTGGGCCGAATCGGTGCCGGACGGCGAGTACGACTACCTGCCCGGGGACCGCGTGTCGTCGGAGGTGGTCGATGGCCAGGCCGCCGTCTTCCAGCCCGCGGAGATCGCGGCGGTGCTGGAGTACTGCGAAAGCCCCTACAAGGACCCCGTGTCCTCGCCCTTCGTGGACTGCAAGGCGCTGATGGACACTCAGAAGTGGTAGTGCGCGGGCCGGAGGGGCGGCGGGCCCGATCGTCACCGCCCCCTACAGCCCGGCCGGAATGAACCCGTAATAGCGGCCCATCCAGTAGGCCATCAGGTAGTCCACCGGCTGGTACACGACCCAGGGCTGGTCGGTGCAGGCCTTCCGTTCGTGGGGGTCGTACCACCACATCAGGGGCTGGAGGCAGCGGTCGGCGACCGGGATCGGCGCCTCGGCCATCGACTGGCCGTGGTCCCCCTGGCAGAACTCGGGCACGGCCAAGTTGTCGCGGGCCTGGGGGTGCTTGCGCGCCGGGAACTGCTTCAGCGAACACACCGCGTCGTGGACCGCCTGGTAGGCCGGGCCGTCGCTGCCGGGCCCCAGGCGCTTCTGCGACGCCCACATGAAGTCGTACCAGGCGTTCAGGTCGCCGAGGACGGCGCGGGGCTGGTCCGGCGGGCGCATCACCTGGGTGTCCAGCACCTGCTGGGCGATCAGCCGGATCGCCGGGTCGGTTTCGAACCAGATGTAGGTGTACAGCGTGGCGATCAGCATCGACACGTTGTCGTAGTTGGTGCCACACCCCTGTCCGCCGACGTAGAGCGCCTGCTGGGCCAGCCAGTCGGTATACGGGATCGGCTCCTGCTCCATCGGCCACGGCAGGCACGTGTTCGGGCCCGAGCGCTGCAGCAGGCAGTCCTGGTAGAAGGCCTCGAGGTCGGCGCGGCCGGACAGCGTGGCGCCCATCCGGATGAAGTCCAGCGCGATGGCCGCCAGGAAGCCGGGCGAGTCGTTCAGCGAGGTGGCATAGAACCGGCCGTAGCGGGTGACCTTCCCGTCCCAGTCCACGACGGTCAGGTCGTGGGCCACCAGGTGGTCGGCGATCGACACGATCAGGTCCCGGATCGTCGCCTGCACCTCGGGGTCGTCGGCGACCTTCGCCACCACCCCCAGCGCGTTCATGTGCGTCGTGTATTCGTCCTGCGAGATGTTGTCCAGCCAGCACCACCCCTTGTAGGCGTCCAGCCCGCAATGGGTGGTGGCCGTCCAGGCGTGGGTCCCGGCGTCCACCACGTGGATGCAGCCGTCGTCGCCGACCTTGACCCACTTGTTGGTCGTCTTCGTCGGGTCCACCTGGTAGGCCGCGTCGTCGGCCGGGCAGGCGTTCCCGGCCACGCCCGGCGGCACCATCTGCCGCGTGAACAGCCCGGGCACGCCGGTGACCCTCATGCGATCGACCACGCCGGCCAGCACCGTCTTCAGGCGCGCGAGCGTTTCGGGCGCCCGGGTCACGGACCACTCCAGGGCCAGCGCCGTGGCGTAGTGGCTGGCGTCGCCGCCCTCGTTCTCGTAGCCGTCCCAGGCATCGACGTCGGCCCATGTCGCGGTATCCTCGGGGACGTCGGGGGCGTAACAGGGCGGGGTCGCACCGGCAGTGCAGTCCACTTCGTGGCGCTTCAGCCTGGCCGACAGGATGAAGCGCTGCTTCGGGGCGAAGTGCAGCCGCCACGCCACGTCGCTGAAGTACGCGGCCTTTTCGGCCATCGTCTGGGTCGTGGCGCGGGGCTCGTCGGGGCAGGTGTCCCACTGCGGCGAACCGTAGCGCCAGGGGTCCACGCAGGCGCCGTTCTCGCACAGTTGGCCCCGGGTACGGGCGCAGTCGGTTTCCACCCACGCGCCGTCCTTGCAGGTGCGCAGCAGGGCGGCGTCGTCCGAGCAGGTCCAGGCGTCGGCCAAGCAGGGGGCGTCGGGGGCGGGATCGGAGGCGAGGTCCGCGGGGAGGTCCGCCGCGTCGGGGACGGCGTCCGCCAGGGTGTCCGGGCCCGGCGCGACGTCGGCGGAGTCCGGTGCGGCGTCGGGGTCGATGGCATCCGAACCGCCGCTGCTCGTCCCGCAGGCGGCCATCCCGGCGAGGGCCAGCACCGCGACAAGGATCCCCGTGCGGGGGAGCGTCCTCGTATCGAACGTCCCGCTTCGGCCCGCCATGGCGTCCTCCCAGTGTCAGTAGCGCGCACCTTATCAAGAACCAGCGCGTGAGGGGAAGGCCACGGACGCGGTGGGCCTGGGTGGAAGGTTCTGAAAGGGTTGACCGGACACCCTTTCCCGTTGCAGTCCTCCCCGGTTCCGGGCGACGGACGGTTAGGCAGGTCGAGGCCCCGGCCAGGGCTACCGGCCGCGGCTTCCGGCCGCGACCGTTTTCTTGCCTGGCGCGAAGCGCCTGTGATAACTGGATGGTACATCCTCTACTGCGGGTGCCGCCATGCTGCGCGCCAGCCTCACCGCGTTGTCGATCGGGTTCGTTTTCGCGACTGCGTTGGGCTGCGGGGGGGGCGGCGCCGGGCCGTCGTCGGACGCGGAGGGCGTCCCGGACAGTGATGTCGCCGGACCTCCGGACAAGGACGTCCAGGCCCCCTCCGACCCGGGCGGCTCGGACGTTGCCGGCCAGCCCGACAACAGCAAACCGGACCTGGCGGGCTTCGACGCCAGCCAGGTGCCCGTGCCGACGTTCGCCGTCGATCCATCCGTCCCGGTCAGCGTCAAGGCGATCCCCGGTCCGGGCGGATCCTCCCGCCCCCTGGCCGCGGTGGCAGACCAGAACGGCAACATCGCGAAGTTCGTCGAGCAGGAACTGATCCTGTACTCGAACGACGACGCCGAGGTCGCGGCGTTCGCGGCGCGCTGGAACGGCAAGGTCGTACGCATCGTCGATTTCGAGAAGGAGGGGATCCCCGCGAACCTCGCGCGCATGCACCTGGTGCAGGTCGCGCCCCCGGCTGCCGACGCGACCGCCTTCACCGCCGATCTGCGAACCCTGGACCCTGTGTGCCACGGGACCCACAGGGTGTCGTCCCAGCCCGGCCTGGACCTGCTGGCCGCGGCCGCCCGCGAGGCGGTCGGCGGCGCGAAGGTCGCCGTGAACTGGGTCGTGGACGGGCAGGCGTTCGTGGACCGCGTCACCACGGAGGCGCCGACCGGGCCGGGCGGCTATTCGACCAACTCGAACGAGTGGAACAACATGAAGGCCGGCGGGCCGCTGGACATCGGCGTTGGCGAGGCCTGGCGCCAACTGGACCTGGCGGACATGCTGGGCAACAAGGTGGGCATCGGGATCATGGACGGCGGCTTCGTGTCGACGCACCAGGACTACCCTCCCGGCGGGACGTTCGTCGATTCCACGGGCGACGTCCAGGAGCCCTGGGACCGGCCCAGCGACATGAGTTGCGCCGACGGCCCCTGCCCCTGGCACGGAACCGGCTGCACGCTGGCCGCGATGGGCGTCCCCGACAACTCGTTCGGCGGCGCCGGCCCCGCCGGCCCGATCGGCTTCCCGGTCCGCACGGTCGTAGCCGGGGACATGTTCTCGATCATCTGGGCCATCGGCCAGGCCCGCCTGGCCGACGCCAAGGTGAT
The DNA here is from genome assembly GCA_903857665.1 of uncultured Myxococcales bacterium. Classification (GTDB taxonomy): domain Bacteria; phylum Myxococcota_A; class UBA9042; order DTJE01; family DTJE01; genus CAIZWN01. The sequence continues at coordinate 23,513 of CAIOFV010000013.1, read as the reverse complement.
CAGCATGAGCTTCGGCGTGCCGGTCCCGGCGACGCTGGCGTTCGCGAACGGACCCAGCGAGTGGGCGACGGTCGCCTACCGCAACGGGGGGGCCATCCTGTTCGCGGCCGCGGGGAACGACGGCCTGGACGTCGATCGCGAGGACTGCTTCCTGGGGATCTGCTGGGAAAGCGTGTGGGTCATGCCGTGCGAGAACAACGGCGTCGTGTGCGTCGGCGGGACGAACTGGGACGACCTGAACCGCTTCGACCGTTCGGCGTACGGCAGTGACGGCGGCGAGGGTTCCGTGCGGATCTTCGGGCCGTGGCAGACCTTCACGGGCCAGTACGACCTGGACCACATCCACGAGAACACGGCCGTCTGGTTCGCCGGCACCAGCAGCGCTACGCCGTTCGTCGCCGGCGTGGCCGCCCTGATCTGGGCCGCGAACCCGTCGCTGTCCAGCGCCCAGGTGGAAGACATCCTGCTGCGGACCGCCCACCCGTCCCCGGGCACCAACGTGCCCCGCTCGGTGAACGCCGACGCGGCGGTGGCGGCCGCCCTGGGTTCGACCCCGAACGAACCGCCCGCGATCGTGATCGACCAGCCGGCCAATGGCGCCACCATGCAGGTCGGCGACACCGTGATGCTGACGTCCCGGCCGACCGACCCGGAGGACGGCGCGACCTGTTGCAACGTCGCCTGGTCGTCCGACCTGGACGGCGCGATGGAGTGGGGGGCCAACGCCAGCCACGTGTTCACGACGGCCGGGGCCCGCCGGATCCAGGCGACCGCCACGGATTCCCAGGGCCGATCGACCAGCGCGTCCGTGCACGTGACCGTGACTGCCGCGCCCCGGCCCACGGTCACCATCGACGAACCGCCGCCCGGCGCCCAGATCTACCGGGGCCAGGTGGCCTGGTTCCGGGCCCACGCCACGGACCCGGTGCACCACGTGGACTTCGACTGCTCGCGCATCTCGTGGCTGGAAGACCCCGCCGTCGCGCTGGGTTCCGGTCTGCCGGCGACCGGATGCGAGGTCGGCGTGACGTTCGGCGTCAACGGGGCGCACCACGTCGCCGCATCCGTCCAGGACGACTTCGGACAATGGGGAAAGGCGTCCATCGACGTCCAGGTGGTCGATCCGCCGGTGACGCTGCCGCCCACGATCCACATCACCTCGCCCGCAGACCAGCAGCACTTCGGGGACGTCAAGGCGACGATCCCGTGTGCCGTCACGGTCGAGAACCTGGACAGCCCGACGATCACCTGGACCGCCAGGTGGGGAAAGAACTCGACGACGATGAAGGCGAAGGACCCATCCGCCTTCACCTGGTCGCCTGCCGATGCAGGGATCACCTGCCAGACCACCAGCATGCCGTTGATCATCCAGGCCCAGGCCGTCGGCGCCGTGATCCTGGAGCCGATCACGGACCAGGTCACGGTGATCCTGGACTGCCCGCCCGGGTGATCCGGGACCGTGACTGCCGGAAGAGAAGACGGAGGAGGCGACCATGGGGGGGCATCTGCGGGCACGAGCCTGGATCGGTGTCGCAGTCGCCATCGTCGCCCTCCAGGCCTCCGCCCGGCATTGACCCGCGTGGAGGAAGCCCGATGGACGAACCCGGGTCCCTGGTCGCGTTCGTCGCCACGGCCGTCGGCGTCGCGGCTCTGCTCGCGCTGCTGATCGTGTCCGCCCGGCGCCGGGAACGGTCGGCGGCGGGTGCACTGGACCGATGGGCACGCGGGCGAGGGATCTCCCGATCGTCCCCCGGGGGGGTACTGCCTGCCGCGTACGGCACGCCGCGGCCCGGCCGGTGGTCGCCGACCGTCGAGGGGACGTTTCGTGGCCACGGTGTCGGCGTCGCGCTGGAGGGCGGCACGCTGATCGACGAAGGCCCGCGGGGAATCGCGATGTATGTCGTCCCTGATTCCACCGCCCCTGTGCGATGGGGGATCCTGGCCGGATCGGTCGATGCACTCGCCGGGCGGATTCGCGAGCAGCGTCTTGCGCCTACCGGCGACGCGGCGTTCGACGCCGAATTCACGGTCTGGGCCAGCGCCCCCGATCGCGACCCGGCGCGACTGGCCGCGTTTGCGTTGCGCGACGCGGCGGTCCGGACCGCGCTGCGTCGCTTCGGCGGGATCGCCACCGACGACCAGGGACGGCTGTGCGTGCGCTGGCCCGGATGGCACGCCGATGCCGCGACGCTGGACGCCGCGCTGGACCTGGCGCTGGCCGCGTCGGAAACGCGCTCCTGACCTTGCGCCCTCACCGGGACGGGGACGGTCCCTCCGCCGGGCCGACGGCCGCCTTCTCCCGGAACACGTGGACGACGACCGCGTCCGCCCGGGGTACGCACGTGTCCAGGTTGCCCAACGCCCGCAGGGTGGCCGGCCCCGGGCCGCGGATGGCCAGGGAGCATTCCACGCGCTGGCCCAGGATGCGCAGGTGGCGCAGACCCGTCGCCTCGTCCGGTCCCTCCTCGGTGCTCCGTGCGATGGACACGCCCCGCCCGGAACTGAAGGGGTCGCAGGTGCTCTTTTCCACGTCCCGCCCGCCCTGGGCCAGGGTCAGTTCGATCCGGCAACCCCCCGGCCGATCGTCCTCGTTGGCCCCGGGGAACAGGACGTCCGAATCCACCGTGAATGCCAACCGGTCCCCGGCCCCGGCCTCCAACTCCACCATCCCCGGGATCGTCACGGTCGTGACCTCGTCGCCCGCGACCCACCCGTCCCGGAATATCGTGTAGCCGACCACCGCCAGCAGGGCCGCCTCGCCCGCCAGCAGCCACCGCCACCGCCCGCGCCGGGCCCCGCCCGCCCAGGGGCTGCCCGACGAACCACGGTTGAACGGCATCGCCTGGCGCTCGGCCGCCACGGATTCGAAGACCGGGTGCAGCCGGGGGGCCACCCGCGACTGGAACAGGATCCGGGCCTCCTCCACGGTCCCCTGGGTCCCCCCGAAAAACCTCGCGTCCCTCAGGATCGACGTCGCCAGGTCCCGGGCCGCTTGTTCGGCTTCGATCAGGCCCATGGATTCCCCCTGCCAGGGGACCAGTATCGAATCGTGCTGCCGGGTGGTCAAGCCGGGTGCAGGCTGCCCGTCCCCAGGATCGGCGCCTGGGCCGGATGTGCTACGCTAGCGCCGCATCCCTTGACCTGGGGGGGACGAGTGGTACGCCGGATCGGGTTCGCCCTCGCGCTGATCGTGCCGTTCTGCGTCGCGTCGCCGGCGTCGGGGAGGACGGCCCAGGCCGAAGGTTTCGTGCGGATCGGGGCGGGGACCTTCCGGATGGGCTCGACGGAGCGCGAGCCGGGACGCCTCGACGACGAGGCGCCGCATCGCGTCCGCGTGTCGCGGGCGTTCCTGATGCGGGCGACAGAAGTCACCCAGCACCAGTGGCAGGAACTGATGGGCAATGCGCCGTCGGCCTTCGCGGAGTGCGGCGGCGACTGCCCGGTGGAAAACGTGACCTGGTTCGATGCGGTGGCCTATGCGAACGCGGCGTCGCGGCGAGATCGGTTGCCGGAATGCTACGACCTGGGTTCGTGCGACGGGGCGCCGGGGACCCCGGACTGGAAGTGCGTGTTCGTCCAGTCGCGTGGGCCTGCCTGCACCGGGTACCGGCTGCCGACCGAGGCCGAGTGGGAGCATGCCGCCGGCCTGGCCCCCGGATCGCTCGACGGCGCGGCCTGGTATGAGGCCAACTCCGACGCCAGGACGCACGAGGTCGGCCGGAAGAGGCCGAACGCGGCGGGACTGCACGATCTGGCCGGCAACGTCGGGGAATGGTGCGGGGACTGGCACGACCCCCAGCCGCTGCGCGACGCGACCGACCCGGCCGGCCCGCCTTCGGGCTCGTACCGCATCGTCCACGGCGGTTCATTCGCGTCGGGCCCGGCGCACCTGCGACCCGGCGCGCGTGCATGGGCGCCGCCGGACCAGCGGTCGCCGCAGATCGGCTTCCGGCTGGTGCGGACCCTCGCGCGCTGAGTCCCTGCCCACGGTCGGCGGGAAACGGGAGCCGGCCTGTCAGGCCGAAGTGGGGGCCAGCACCATCCGGCGCACGTCGGCCGGGTCGTACATCACCGCGGTCCACTGGCCGGGCTGGAAGCGACCTGCCTGCTCCTGCGGGACCTCGCACATCACGGTCTGCTCGAACTCCGCCCCGGACGCGGGCCGGACTGCCATCGCCAGCTCGACCAGAGCCGCCTGCCGCGACGCGACCTGCGCGACGGTATCGGCCCGCAATACCCGGGCGGGCGCGGTGACGGTCGCCCCCTGGGCGGCCTCGGCGTTCCAGGCGGCGATGGCCGCGATCAGCGCGCGCAGCCGCTCGCCGGTGGTCGCCCCGCCGCAGGCCGCCGCCCGGGCAGGGTCGCGGGTCTCCAGGAACACGCGCATCCGTTGTGCCAGGCCATCGACCATTCCCAGCGCGTCGAACGACGTCCCGGCCCCCTGCTGCGCCACCCGGAGTTGCGGGCCCGCGGCGACCAGCGCGGCCAGCGCCTCGAAGCCCGGCGGGAACCCCGTCGCCGCCGGCTGGCCCGCGTCACCCGCGTCGTCGTCCGCGCCGCCCGCCATGCCGCCGAAGCCGCCCAGCGAAACCCGGTGCGGGTCCGACGGGGCGTAGAGCACGCGCACCACGTTCCCCGGCGCCAGGCGCGGGAACTCGTACGGGTAGACGAACGCGCGCAGGTGCGTCTGGAACTGCGGCCCGTCGGACGGCCGGACCTCAAGATCGAGATCGACCTGGTACTTCTTGAGGTCCGTGCCCTGCTCCAGCCCGATGCCGCCTCGCCGCGAGTGGAGGATCCGGGCGTCGGCCGACCGTCCGTTCGCCGTCAGGCCGCGGATGCGCCGGCGTTCCAGCCACTGCCCGCCGAACGCGACCCCGAGGCCCGTGAACGTCGTCATCAGCATCATGCCGACGCCCAGCAGCAGCACGGGCCACAGGTAGTCCTTCGGGATCATGCATGCGACGAACACCAGGATCAGCCCGGCCAACGAGCCGAGCAACATCAGGCCCCTGCCGAGGCGACTCATCCTTGCCCCCCGCGTGTGTGGCGCGAACGCGCACGGTTCGATCCGGTACTCCGGTTTCCCTCGGCAAGTATCGATTCGCCCGGGGGCGGGGTCAAATCGCGTGCGGCAGGCGCCTTTGCAACGCGGTCGCGCCGGCCTACACTCGCGGAATGCAGCGGAAGGCCTTCCTCACCGCCGGGATCGCCCTCGTCGCCCTGGCCTCCGCCGGGGCCAGCGTGGCGTGCGCACGCCCTTCCCCCGCACCCGCATCGACGCCCGCGTCGGCGGCCCGGGCCCCCGAACCGGCTACCGCTCCCACGCAGGCCTCCTCCTGCGCGGTCGCGGGTGACTGCGGACCGGGCCTGACCTGCCGCTTCGACACCGCCGGATGCGATCCGGCGCCGCGCGGCTCGTGCATCGCCCCGGAACCGCCATGCGCCGTCGCGTACCCCTTCTGCGCGTGCGACGGCCGGACGGTATACGCATGCTCGCACCCGGCAACGCCGTATCACGGCGGGGGCGCGTGCGGCGCCCCGGTGCCTTCAGACGGGAAGGACGGGCAGCGCGCGCCGGGCCGGTGATTCCCCGACCGGCCGACGCGTCATGCCGATTCTGCCGATGCCCCTGACATGCCGACGATCTCCCGGAAAATGGCCCCCCGGGGACGACCAGGAAAGAACGGGCACGCCATCGCCCCGGAGTAGAATGCGGCGCCGAGGCACGAATGTGCGGGGGGAACCGGATGACGGGTGACACGATGGACCGGGTTCGACGCCGGGCTGGGGATTGGGTCCGCCAACTGGACATGGATCTGGACCTGGCCGACGAGGCCGCTCCGGACGCGCTCCGGGCGTTCCACGATCACGCGACGCGCCTGACCCGGACCGGGGTCCGCGTGACCGCGATCCTGCTGCTACTGCTGACCCTGCTGGCCTGGCCCACCGACCTGCTCGTCTTCCCGGACGGTTCGGACGGCCTCGATCTTCTGGCGGCCTGGCGCCTGTGGACCCTCGGCCTCTGCGTCGGCGCGCTCGCCGCGCTCAAGGCCAGCCACTACCTCGCTGAACGTCCCTTCCCGCTGGTCCTCGTGGCCTTCGCGCTCTCGATGGGCGGGACCGGCTTCCTGATGGCCCGGCTGGGCGGCCTCGAATCGCCGCTGACATACGGCGTCTACACGGTCCCACTGATGACCGTGTTGCTGATCGTCGACCTGCCGCGTCGCACGCTCGCGACGGTGCTGATGGTGGTCGCCTACTTCGCCAGTTTCTTCGCCACGGAACCCGCGTACCTTGCCCGGCCCGCCGCGGCCACCCCGATCGTCTGGGCGGTCGGATCGTCCGTCGCGGCCATCGCGGTGGGCCACGTGGTGTACCTGCTGCTACGCGCCAACTTCCTGCAACACAGCACGCTCGACAGCATGCGACGCGGGCTGGAGCAACGCGTCGCAGAGCAGACCGAGCAGCTTCGAAACCTCGCGCGGAACCTGGCCTCGGTCCAGGAGGAGGAGCGCATCCGGATCGCCCGCGAAATCCACGACGAACTGGGCCAGACACTGACCGGGCTTCGGATGGAGCTTGAGGACCTCGAGGGTGCCTGCGAGCAGGACGCCGTCGATCGGTCCCGGCTCGCCGACGGGTTCGCGCGGGCCGGCACGCTGCTCACCGCGCTGCACGATTCCGTCGGCGCCGTGCTCAACGCGCTGCGCCCGCGGCTGCTGGACTCGCGCGGCCTGATCGCCGCCGTGGAGGCTCTTGCCCGGGACCTCGCACGCAAGGCAGGCGTGTCCTGCACGGTGTCGTGCGGGCTCGACGAGGAAGCGCTGTCCCAGGAGCAGTCCATCGCGCTGTACCGGGTGGTCCAGGAGGCCATGACCAACGTCGCGAGGCATGCCCATGCCCGTCACGTATCGGTCTCCCTGGACATCGACGGGCCCGACGCCAGCGTCGAGATCCGCGACGACGGCATCGGTTTCGACCCCGAGGCCGCGGCGGCGCAGGACCGATTCGGAATGGTCGGCATCCGCGAGCGCGCCCGGCTGGTCGGCGGAAGCTGCACGATCGACAGCGGCCCGGACCGCGGGACCTGCATCCGGATCCGGTTCCCGTACCTGTCCGAAGCCCCCGCCGCGTGACGTGCATTCCCCTGCGACCCGGGGCATCGAGCGGGCGGCCGGGTCAGCCCAGCAGCCCGTTGTCGTCGGCGTAGTGGACGATTTCGACGACGGTCCGCAGGCCCAGTTTCGTCTTGATCCGCTGCACGAAGGTGTTGATGGTGCTGACGCTGCGGCCCGTCTCCTGGGCGATCTCGACCGATCGCTTGCCACCCGCCAGCCCGCGGATGACCTCCAGCTCGCTGGCGCTCAGCGTGTCGCAGGGCGGACGGTTCAGATCGACCTGGTTCTGGAACAGGAACTCGGCGAGGTCCGGCGCGATGTAGCGCCCCCCGGTGGCGACCTTGCGGATGGCGGCGATCAGGTCCTTCGACGAGCGGCTCTTGCTGATGAAGGCGGCGGCGCCCGCCCGCAGGTATGCGATCGCGTGGCTGTCCTCGTTGAACATCGTGAACACCACGACGGCGGGCGCCGGGACCAGCTCCCGGATCTGCTTGACAAGCCCCGGGTTGCGACCGCCGGGCATGTGGATGTCCAGCACGACGACGTCGGGACGCGCCGCCTGCAGCAACGGCAGCAGGTCCAGCGCCTCCGCGGATTCCCCGCAGACCGTGATGTCGGGCATTCCGCCGAGGATCCGGTGAAGGCCGGTCCGGACGATCTCGTGATCGTCGGCGATGAAGACGCGTATCATCGAATCCTCCCGAACCCTGCGCCTTCGATTCCAGCACCCGCAATCCTAGGGCGCTGTCGCGTTTTGTCCACAACTGGGCCGTCGCTGTCGACAAACATCGATTCCTCGCCTTCCCTTGCCCCGGGATGATCCGGACGGAAGCGGAGAGATCCGGGAAGGCGCCAGAAGGCGCCCAGGGACCGCCGGGTCCCCGGAAAGTCCGCGAAGTGGAACGTCACGATGACCTGGGCGGGGGACCGGATCCCAGCCGCTGGCACGTGCCGGTCGTCGGGAGGTGTATCCATGCGCCAGGGCCTGCTTGCCGTTCTTCTGTTGGTCGCCGTGATGTCCTTCGTGGGGGGCTGCGGCGGCGGTGCCGAGGGTGCTGTCGACCCGGGCCTGGTTTCGGAAGTCCCAGGCGACCCGGGGGCCGACGCGGCGGACGTTCCGGCGGCGGACCCACCGGGGAACGACGTTGTTGGCGGCGACCCGTCCGCGGATCCTGTCGTCACGGATCCCGGACCGGACGACCCCGGCCAGCCCTCGGACCCCGGCCAGCCTTCGGACCTCGGCCAGCCTTCCGACCCCGGCGAGCCTTCCGACCCCGGCCAGCCTTCGGACCTCGGCCAGCCTTCCGACCCCGGCGAGCCTTCCGACCCCGGCGCCACGGATGACGACGCGTCCGACCTGGCCGCAGATGAGGAAGACCTGGTCGATACCGGGCCGGTCGTGTGCCCCTCTGTGGAATGGGCGTCGATCCCCGCCGGGACGTACTTGATGGGAACCACCGACGTGATGAGCTGCTCGGGGAGCAACGCGTGCGCCGTGCCGATCCACTCGGTGACCGTACCCGCGTTCGACATGGACCGCACGGAGACGCTGGCGTGCCAGTATGCGCTGTGCGTGGCTGCGGGCTCGTGCGACGCTGCAGGGCAGACCCCGGCCGGCGAGCTCGGTCCGCTGGTGAGCGTCAGCTGGGGCCAGTCGAAGGCCTACTGCGCATGGACTGGCGGGCGACTGTGCACCGAGGCGGAGTGGGAGTACGCCGCGAGGAATGGCAGCGTGGGGACCCTGTATCCCTGGGGGGATGCGGCCCCAACGTGCGAAGACGCGGTGTTCCTGGACGCTGCCTGCGGCACCCCGACCGGGCCGTCGCCGGCCTGCTCGAAGCCGGCGGGGAACGACTCGTGGGGCCTGTGCGACCTGGCGGGGAACGTGTCGGAGTGGGTGGAGGACTGCTACCAGGGCACGTACGATGGTGCGCCTGCCGACGGATCGGCGCGGGAATCGTGCACGACCTACGGCGGTTCCACGCGCGTCACGCGTGGCGGCGCCTACACCTACTACGCGGATAGCATGCGGGCGTCCGCGAGGTTCGATGCGTATCCCGACGGCGGCGGCACGCTGGGCATCCGCTGCTGCCGGACCCCGCCGGGCCTGCCCCCGCTGCGGGTTGCTCCTTCCCGAATGCATCCTTGAGCCACAGCGTCACCCCTCCAACCCGAAGAATCGCAACAGACGCCCTCGAAACCCGTTGACTGCCCTGCCCCCCCAGGAGCACCCCGGTCGCTTTCGAGGCCGCCCGTGGTTGACAGACCAGCCGTGGCGTCCGCGGGACTCCGTTCGGGAATTCTCAAGAGATTCAGGGCTTGTACGCCGCGTTCGTGCGCCCGAGCGAGGCGCGCCGATCCGCCTGCGGGAAGAGGTTCGCAATTCTGGTTGGTTCCCTTTGCGTCGGCGAAGGCCAACCAAGGGATCTGCGCTCTGGTGGCGAGATGCAATACGCTTGTAAAAGTTGGCGCAGGACGCCCGTTTTCGTGAGCGCGATGCGGGCGCGACAGCCGACGGTGCGGCGGATCAAGATCCCGTCCCAAGGCTGCCCGAGGGAAACGCGCGGCCCAGAACTTCCAGGCTGTTTCCTGTTGGCCACCCGGTTTGTAGACATTCGTCTACACGGCCACACCACGTGTAGAGAAAGGTCGATTGCAGCCCTCCCCGGAATGGTGACGATGCGAGGGCGGCGCACGCGATCACCGGCGATCGGGCGCACGCCACGACAGGAGGTGTTTCGATGGATACCAGGCTCCGCTTCGCCAGGATCCCCGCCATCGCCGTCGTCCTTGTGCTCGCGGCCTGCTCCGGCAGCGGCACGGGGAACGCCGGCGACACGACCGATGCGCTTGACGCCCCCGACCTCGCCCCCGACCTCGCCCCCGCGGATATCGCAGGGCCCGACGCGGCCGAAGACCCCTCGACCGCGGAGACCTTGGGCGACGTGGACGGGGTCGAAATGGACGTCGTGGAAGAAGTGGCCCCCGTCGATGTCGCGACCGACACACCGCCGGCCGACGTCGATGCGCTCGCGGCCGACACCGCCCTCGACGATACGACGGTCGCCGACACCACGCCCGAAACCCCGGTCGCGACCGACGTTGCGATGGCAGACGAGGGCGTCGGCGGCCCGACGCTCGAGTTCGTGATCGTCGGGGACCCCGTCTCCGCTGTCACGTTCCAGGACTCGTATGCGTCGCAGACTCCCGGGGCCTTCTTCGTCGGCGTCCAGAAGGTCGAACTGATGACCAGCGCGGACGATCCCTCGCCCGTCACGGTCTTCGACGCGGGCGACGGCAACTACACCGAGATCGACATGCAGAACAGCACGACACTGGCCACGATCGACCTGTTCCAGGTCCTCAGCGGCACCTTCACCCATGCGCGCGTCCTGCTGGCCACCGCCCGCTTCACGGTGCAGGCGACGGTCCACCCGCCGTTCCCGGTACCGTCGCTGCAGGGCCCGGTGTCGGTCGTCGCGGCGCTCAGCGACACGGTCATCGGCTCGACGCCACGGTCGCAGGATTGGGTGCAGTACTCTTTCAGCGCCGGCGGCTTCCCGTTCGTCCGGACCGGCACGCTGCCCCCCTTCCCCAATTCGGCGACCGGCACCATGATCAAGGAGGGCGGCCGCAAGTGGCTGCAGATGGAACTGTCCCAGCACCTGACGATCACGCCCAGCATCTCCATGAGTTACGTGGCCACGGTCACGATGAAGACGAAGGACTGCTTCCGCTGGATGGACCAATCGACCTCGGGCTACGCGACCGGCGTCTTCGACTCCGACTCGAGCGGCGCCAGCGAACCGGTCCAGAGCTTCGGCCCGGGCGACTATTCGATCGTCATCGCCGGCACGAACCAGCGCGACCTGTGACGTCCGGCGGTCACCGGCCGGTCATCTTCTCCATCCTCTCGGGGTAGCGAGACCCCTGGACGGTGATCCTCGACGCAGCGTCCTCGATTTCGCGCAGGTCTTCGGGTGTCAGTTCGATCGCGGCGGCCCCGAGGTTCTCCTCCAGCCGCGCGGGCTTCGTGGTGCCCGGGATCGGGACGATCCACGGCTTCTGCGCCAGCAGCCAGGCCAGCGCGATCTGGGCCGGCGTCGCGTTCTTCTTGTGCCCGATCGCGCCCAGCAGATCGACCAGGGCCTGGTTCGCGGTCCGGGCCTCCGGCGTGAAGCGCGGAACGACGTTCCGGAAGTCGTTCTTGTCGAACGTCGTGTTCGCGTCGATCTTCCCGGTCAGGAAGCCCCTGCCCAGGGGGCTGTAGGGCACGAAGCCGATGCCCAGTTCCTCCAGCGTCGGCAGCACCTCCTCCTCCGGGCCCCGGGTCCACAGCGAGTACTCGCTCTGGACGGCCGCGACGGGCTGGACGGCGTGGGCGCGACGGATCGTCTGCGCGCCGGCCTCCGACAGGCCGAAGTGCCTGACCTTGCCCTCGCGGATCAGGTCAGCCACCGCGCCCGCGACCTCCTCGATGGGCACATCCGGATCAACGCGGTGCTGGTAGAACAGGTCCAGCGCGTCCACCTTCAGGCGCTTCAGCGATGCCTCCGCGACCTCCCGGATGTGCGCTGGCCGGCTGTCCAGTCCGACCCACTGCGGCCCGCCGGCCGGGTCCAGCGCGAACCCGAACTTCGTGGCGATCACCACCTGGCCGCGGAAGGGCGAAAGGGCCTCCCCCACCAGTTCCTCGTTGACGAAGGGCCCGTAGACCTCCGCCGTGTCGAAGAACGTGACGCCGCGTTCCACGGCTGCCCGGAGCAGGGAGGCCATCTCCCCCCGGTCCGCCGCCGGCCCGTACCCGAAGCTCATCCCCATGCAGCCCAGGCCCAGGGCCGAAACCTCCAGGCCGCCCTTTCCCAAGGTGCGTTTCTTCATCTCGTCCTCCCTTCACTCCGACTTCAGCGACGCCATGTCGATGCTGAACCGGTACTTCACGTCGGACTTCAGCATCCGCTCGTAGGCCTCGTTGACCTTCTGGATCGGGATGACCTCGACGTCGGCGGTGATGCCGTGCTGTCCACAGAAGTCCAGCATCTGCTGCGTTTCGGGGATGCCCCCGATGTTGGAACCGGAAAGGCTGCGCCGCCCCAGGATCAGGGCGAAGGACGACACGGCCAGCGGCGTCGGGGGGGCGCCGACCAGGGTCAGGTCGCCACCGGGGGCCAGCAGGTGCAGGTAGGCGTTGACGTCGTGGTCCGCGGACACCGTGTCGAGGATGAAGTCGAACGTGCCGGCGTGCTTCCGCATCTCGTCGATGTTGCGCGACACGACGGCCTCCTTCGCGCCCAGGCGCAGCGCGTCGTCCAGTTTGCCGGGCGACGTGGTGAAGGCGACGACATGGGCCCCCAGCGCATGGGCGAACTTGACCCCCATGTGCCCCAGCCCGCCGATGCCGACCACACCGACCTTCTTCCCGGGCCCGACGCCGTGCTGGCGGATGGGCGACCAGGTCGTGATCCCGGCGCACAGCAGCGGGGCGGCGCCGGCGAGATCCAGGTTGGTCGGCACGCGCAGCACGAACCGCTCGTCGACCACGACGCTGTCGGAATACCCGCCGTACGTGAAGCCGCCGAGGTGCCTGTCCGGCGCGCTGTACGTCAGGACCTGGTTCGCGCAGAACTGCTCGTGGCCATCCTTGCAGTGCACGCAGGTGCCGTCCGAGTCCACCAGGCAGCCGACCGCGGCGAGGTCGCCGGGACGGTACTTCGTGACGGCAGGGCCGACCCGGGTGACGCGTCCGACGATCTCGTGGCCCGGCACGATGGGATAGGCCGACACGCCCCACTCGTTGCGGACCATGTGGATGTCGGAGTGGCAGACGCCGCAGAAGAGGATGTCGATCACCACGTCGTGATCGGTCGGGTCGCGCCGCGGGATCGCCGTGCGGGCCAGGGGCGACGTCGAAGTGGCTGCCGAATATGCCTTCGTCTGGTACATGGCTCGTTCCTCCAGGGTGATGTCCTTTCCGGTTCGCGCCGGTCCGTCAGGATGGCGCCATCGCAATTGGAAGTGTCGCGCAGAAACGCTTGAAAGCGGTAACCATGATGGAACCCGGGGCGGTCCCTGGCCGGGAGCCAGGGTCCGTTGCATCGCCGTTCGCTCCCCGCGATACTCGACGAAGACAGCCAGGCGATTGTCGCGTCTGCACTCGATGGCGCAAGGTGGCGCGGGGGACGAACCCGTGCGAGGCGGGGGACGACGATGAGCACTTCACGTGACGTTGATGTGCGCGCATGCGGGGCAGGCACCGGGGTGCACGCGGTATCGCCGGCCCCTGCATGCCTCCGGTTCGCGCTTCTCGTGGCAGTGGCGACCGCCGCATCGCCCGGCTGCGGCGGCGGCAGCGACGCAATCGACTGGAGCGCATACCCGACGAACCCGCTCGTCACGTACATGCCCGGGACACCGGTCGAAGCAGCGCACGCGACCATCGACGCGGCCGGCGGCACGCTGGCGGCGCCGGACGGATCCGCGCTGGCCGGGGTGGTCGTGACCTTCCCGGCCGGCACCGTGACCGCGCCCACCACCTTCACGCTGGCCGCCGACGCGGGCGGCAGCTTCGCCAACACGGACCCCGACGAGCACCCGGTGGTGATGTCGATCACCTCCGACGGCCAGCGCGTGTTCACGCTGCCGATCTCGGTGACCTTCCCCTTCGCGGACGCGACGCGCTTCCCGGTGGCGTACCACGTCCTCGACGACGCCGGCACGCTGGAGGTGATGACCCCGCTGCCCATGGACCGCGTTGCCGGCCGCGGCGGCTTCCTGACCTTCCACCTGTCGAAGTACGCGATCTTCGATCCCGCGGATCCCCGCAGCGAGGACGCCCACCGCCAGAAGTACACGGCCTTCAGCGGCTTCCTGCCGGCCATCGACGGGTTCGCCATCCGCAACAACGCCGACGAGGAGTACACGCCGGCCGGACGGTGCCAGGGCATGGCGACCTTCGCGCGCTGGTACAAGACCGATCGCGGCGGGGGCCTGGCCAGGAAGTACGAGGCCGACGTGCCCACCAAGACCCTGAAGGACGTGATCACCGAAGTCCTGAACTCGCCCATGCCGGCCCAGGAGGTCGTTTCCATCCGGGCGCAGATCGCCACGAACCTCAAGTCCCCGCCGCCGGACGCGGTCAACGCGATGCACCAGGACGGGCTGACCCTGGGGGACAACCTCGTCACGCTGCTGCACGCCCTGCAGAACCAGCCGGGGGGCGTGCTGATGGGGCTGTCCAACGTGAAGTACGACATCGGGCACGTGGTCGTAGCCGTCGGCGCGAACGACGGCAAGATCGGCGTGTACGATCCGAACTCCCCGGGAAAGACCAAGGAGGTCACCTACGCGTTCACCAGCGACAAGGAGGGCGCGACGATCTCGTACCCGTCGTACGACTACTTCGGGCTGTGGGGCAACGGGGAGATCCCGCCCGTCGGGGACGACTTCGCCCGCATCACCGACGATGCCGAGGCCGGGTTCCATGGCGAGAACCGGACGCTGATCGAGATCACGTCGCCGGCGGGCACCAAGGTCGATTCCCAGGACGTGTCCCTGGAGGGCAAGGTCCACAGCGGCGTGGTCGAGATCGGCGCGGTCGAGGTCACGGCCCGGTACCCGGACAGCACGCTGTCGGACCCCCAGACGCTCGCGCTGGCGCCCGGGCAGAAGGACTTCACGTTCCCGCTGAAGTTGAAGGCGGGCGAGAACATCGTCCTGTTCCGGACCCGCGGGCTGGTGGTGGGCGGGGCGAAGGCCCAGGTCCCGAACACCCGGGGGGACGTCCCCAGCGACGACTGGCTCAAACTGACCTGGGGGGAGTCCCCGCGGCCCGATAACCTCCTGGGCCTGAAGTACAGCCGCACCGAGATCACCGGCGATTCCCGGATCGACACATCGGTCGAGCTGACCACGTACTTCAAGTACACGATCAACCCGGACCTGCCCGCAGCCCTGAAGAGCACGGACTTCCCGTGGGACTTCGACAACTGCACCAGTTACGGCGGGTGCGATCTGATCCGGGGCCAGACCTACGCGGGGACGATCGACGGCGACTGGCTGCCCATCCACGTGACCACCAATCACGAGGACCGCTACCACCGGGACACCGGCACCGGGGAGTGGAAGCTCGACTCCACCACCGACGATCCCCGGGACGTCATCTGCGAGTGGATCGGGGTCTACGTGTTCGTCGAGCCCGGGTCGATGACGGGCAGTTACCGCTATCGCCTGGCCCTCACCCGCGCCGGCAACATCCGGTGCCCCTCGGGGCAGAACCAACTGCCGTTCCTCGGGGAAAGCATGGAGATGACCGACGGCGTCGCCGAGGGCTGCCAGCAGCCGCCTCGCGTGACGCCCGCCGAGATCGATCCCTGGGCCCAGACCCCGACCGGCGCGAAGGTCCTGTCCCTCAGCGGGTATGTCAATTGCTCTGATGGGGGGGGGGCGACGACGGAGACCGCGACCGTCGAGTTGACGCTGGTGTCCTGCAACGGGGCGCCCTGCCTCCTCTGACCCCGCGATCCGCCGCGGATCGTGGCGATCCGGGCCTCACTCCCCTGCCCTTCCGATCCCCTGCAGCGCCTGCACCAGTCCGGGCGAAAACGGCCGGCCGGTTTCCGGGTCGAACACCCCGAACCCGTTGCTGGGCGTCAGGGTCCACCAGGACCACCCGATCCCGCGCTCGCCGACGTACCGCCGGATGCTGTCGAACCACAACTGCTCGTTGCTGCCGTTGTTCCATGTCTCGTTGCCGGTCGCCATCTCGCCCAGCCAGACAGGCGCGGTGTACGGCTTGCCTTCCTCCAGGATGTACCCCCACAGCGTGTCGCAGTTGTCGCGCAACTCCTCGTAGCTGTCGACCGTCGCATCGAAGCCCTTCCGCTGGGACCAGGGGTAGTCGTGGGCCGAATACACCAGGCGGCCGGCCACGCTCAGCACGATCGGGCGCGCCGCCACGCCCTGCAGGTCGCGGCCGAAGTTCAGGCCCTCGACGACGATCAGCAGGTCGGGATCCACCGACAGGACCGCCTCGCCGCCACGCTCGGCCGCCGACGCCCAGTCCAGTTCGATGCCCGCGCTGTCGCCCCAGCCGGCGAACAAGCGGGGCTCGTTGCGCAGGTCCGCGCCGATGACCGCCGGGTTGTCGCGATACCGCGCGACGATCGCCCGCCAGTCGTCGATCCACGCGGTTTCGGGGTACCGATCGTTGTACCAGAGCACGTTGTCGTCGGTCACCTGGCAGCACCACATGGCGTCGCCGATGTGGTTGTTCAGGATGACCAGCACGCCGGCGTCGCCCAGGGCCTCGACGACCGCGTCCAGCACCTCCAGCGCGTGCATGCCGACCAGCCGCGGGTTCGCGGCCAGCCGCTCCGCGGCCACGACCGGGTTCGTTTCGACCAGCGCGCTGGACCACACCAGCCGCACCGAGTTGAAGCCGTTCGTCGATAGCAGGCGGGCGATGTCGCCGACGTCCATCCGGTCCAGGCCCGACGGCACGAAGTCCGGCCCCTCGGCCCCGCTCCAGTTGAAGCCGGTCAGCACCACCTCGGCGCCCGCCGCGTCCTTGATGTGTCGGCCCTCGGTGTGCAGGGGGGGCACGAACGGCAACGGGTGGCGGGTGGATCCGCCACACCCAGATACGACCGCGATGCCCACGGCGGCAAGGAGGGACAGCGACCGCCTCATCGGAAACCCCTGGGAAGACCTGCCAAGACTACACCGTTCGTCGTGAAGGCAACGCATCCGTTCGCAGTCAACCAGGACTCCTCGTGTCTTGTATTCAAGTGCCCGATCCCTGATGATTTGATTACGGTTGTCCCCGGGAGGCACTCATGTCACCGTGCGGGTGGCGTTCAGCCCTCTCCCTGGCGCTTCTCCTCGGTTGCACCAGCAACACCACCGGTGGCGTGGTTGACGCTGACGACACCCTTTCTTCGTCCGATTCCATCCTCGATCCCGGTGCCCAGGTCGAGGAGTTTGCCGAACCACCGTGCGCCGCAGGCTCGACCGTCGCATCCCTGCTCCAGTGCCCGCCAGGACCCGTGACGGGAACGCTGACCGGGCTGACGGTGACGTACGTGACTCCCGAAGGGTTCTTCGTCTTTGACGGCAGCACCACGCGCGGGATGGAGATCCGGGTCGGCGCGACGTGGCCGTATGCGAAACCGAAGGCCTATGACGTGGTGTCGCTGACCGTCACGATGCTCGGTGCGACGAACCGGCAGGCGCAGGTGCTGGGCAGCGCGGACCTGGAGGTGACCGGCCAGGCGGGAACACGCGGCGAACTGTCGCTGAGCAGCCTGGCGCAGGCGGATTTCGGCGAGCCGTACGAGAGCCGATGCTTCTCGGACAGCCAGATCGGCCTCGCGTCGTTCGACGGTCATGACGGCTTCCTGGTCCTGCCGAAGGGGGGGGAGATCCCGGTGCACTTTGAAGGCGACACCCCGACGTGCCTCGGAGGATGGATCGAGGTGATGCAGTCGGCGCTCGTCCGGGACGGTGATGTCTACCGTATCGAGCTTCGGCAGATGCCGGACGATCTGGGCAAGTACGACATCACCGCGTGTCCGCAGTAGGCGTCCAGGGCCGCTGCGGGGGAGGCGGGGGATCCGGTCCGGGGCCCGTCACCGGCAGGTGATCCGGGCGTTCCCCCAATCCACGAGGTGCCCCGCCGAGTGCAGGCCCATGGGCTCGGCGAAGAGCCTCAGTTCGCGGGCGCCGTCCAGGGCCACGTCCACGGCCCGGGCGGGATCCGCGGTCGTCATCCGGCCACTGTCGAAGATCGGCTTCCCGTCGGCCCGAACGCTGAAGGCGACCTCCGCGGCCGTGTCGGCGGTGTCGTCCAGTCCCACCTCGGCCTGGAACCGCGTGCACCGGCCGCCCAGGTGCACCAGCACCACGGCCGACGCGTGGGTGCCCAGGCCCCTGGCATAGGCGTGGCCGCGCATCGACAGCCCCGGGCCGTCCCCGGCTGCGGCGCCGCCGTTGGCCGCGTCCCGCTCGACGGGGCCCAGGAAGCCCGCCGAGTGGGCCCAGGGAAGGTCGCTGACGTACGAGTCGCCCGCGGGCGGCAGCGGTTCGGTCCCCTGGATCAGCAGGAAGAGGGAGTCGTGGGACGCGACCGTTGCCGTGAACGCGTCCTGCGGCATCCCCAGGTCCTGGCGCGCGAAGAGGTCCCGCACCCGGGCCTGCCCGGCCGCCAGGCCCAGGTCGGACCAGCGCACGGTGGCGTCCACCGGGGCCTCGCCCGGGTTGAACAGGACGACCGCCCGACCGCCGGCCAGCGTCACCGGCCGCGCCCAGACCTGGTATTCCCGATCGACGACCTTCACGCCCTGCACGCCGGCCGGGTCCTGGTCCACGGCGATGGCCTCGGGGCTCACCAGCAGGGCCCTCGTGGGTTCGTCCATGTCCGTCAGCATGTTGCCCGCGATGAGGGGCGCCGCGGAAACCGCCCACAGGGCCATGTGGGTGCGGTTCTCGGCGGCGGTCAGGTTGCCGTTGCCGATCTCCAGCATGTCCGGGTCGTTCCAGCGGCCGGGACGCGCCGCCGCGGCGTATCGTTCCTGGGCCTCGATGTTCGCCACCATGCTCGCGTAGTTGTTGCCGATGTCGCCGGTGGTCCGCCACAGTTGGCCGGTCCGCGGGCCCCAGACCCAGGGTTCGCCGGAGCCCCACTCGCAGATGCTCAGGACCATGGGGCGCCCGGCCGACGCGATGGCGTCCCGGAACTTCGCGTAGGACGACGCCCGCTCCTGGCCCTCGCTGAAGCACCAGTCCACCTTGACGTAGTCGATGCCCCACGACGCGTAGGTCGCCATGTCCTGGGCCTCGTGGTCGAGGCTGCCCGGGCGCTTCGCGCAGGTCATCGTCCCCGCGCAGGTGTAATTCCCGATCTTCACTCCCAGGGAATGCACATAGCCGGCCAGTTCCTTCAGGCCCCCCGGAAAGGTCCCGTCCTGCGCCAGGATGGTGCCGTCCTCGGCCCGGTCGATCTGCCAGCAGTCGTCGATGTTGACGTACTCGTACCCGGCGTCCCGCATGCCCGAGGCGACCAGGGCGTCGGCCGCGTCGCGGATCGCGGAATCGAAGATGAAGCATCCGTAGCCGTTCCACGAATTCCAGCCCATGGGCGGCGTCGCGGCCAGCGTGGTGCAGTCGCAATCGGCCGGGCAACTGCGGCAGGCCTCTCCCAGCGTGCACACGCCGTCCCCGCACCGGCAGGCGCAGTCGGCGGGGCAGTTCAGGCAGTCCTCGCTGGTCTCGCAGGCACCGTTGCCGCAGGCCGGCCCGGCGAGGACGTCGGCCAGAGCGTCAGGCCCGGGAACGTCCAGGCCGGGGACATCGACAGGCGCCGTGTCGGATGCGCCTGCGCCCGACGAGCAGGCGGCGACCGCCACCAGCAGCCCAGCGATCACGAACAGCGTGGGTTCACGCATCGGGCAAGACTCCTTTCCGAGGCCGATCCCTCGGGGGCAGGACTGCACGACCGAACGAGGGCGCGCGGGTCACGAACCCGGCGTCCAGATCCCGCCGGCGGTTTCGCAGACGGACTTTCCGACGTTGTCGGACTGCGTGTAGTACGAATTGACCAGCCTGCCGTCGCCGGTGGTCAGGATCGTGCAGGTGCCGAACAGGCCGCTGGTCGGACACCGGGTCATCGACCAGGAACCGGGGTTCCCATAGGTACCGCCCGTCTCGCACGTCGTCTGTCCATTGGTGGCCGGATCGGTGCAGGTGCTTGCGCTGTCGCAGTAGAAATCGACGCAGGGCTCGGAGGCGGGAGGACGGTGGTCGCAGGTTCCGTAGTAGACCCCGCCCCCGGGGGCCTCGGCGCCCGTACCCGAGCCGTTACACGCGACAAGCCCTGCCAGCAGGATCACGGTCAAGAAACCCTTCATGAATCCTCTCTCCCGGCTGGAGATGCGGGCGCGCAGCCATCTGCCCGCCCGTGGGTCGACAAGTACCAGCCTCAGCCAGATCGCCAGTGAGACGGATTGTTGAAGAGGACGCCGAGGAGGTCAAGAAGCTTCCGGTCAGACCCCGTCGGCCCTGAACCGGATTCCGGTTCGCCTTGCCCTGGACGGCACCGATCAAGCGTCGATCCGCCACCCTGCGTCCCACCCGAGGGTCCGGATCGCCAGTTCGCTGGATACCGCGCCATCGGTCTCGGCGACGTTGTAGATGCCGCGAGCCCCCTTCGTGACCGCCAGTTCCGCCGCCTTGGCGGCGGCATCGACGTGCACGGATCCCGGGGCGATGGGGGCATCGAAGCCCGTGCCGGGACCGTAGAACAGGCCGTACCGCAGCACGATCCCGTCCAGCGGCGCCTCGAGCACCTGGCGCTCCAGGCTGCAGACGGCCTGCACGGTTTCGCCGTAGACCGGATGCGTGATCGGCAGCAGAGGATCGGCCTCCAGGTGCGGTCCGGGCCCGTCGGCATAGACGAAGGAGATGCTCTGGGCGATCAACCGCCGGGCGCCGGCATCGACGGCGGCGGCGACCAGGTTCCGGGTGCCTTCGTCCCGCAGGCGCGCATTGCGCACCAGGGCTGCGGTCATCTGGCCGGCCTCCAGCGCGTACGGCAGATCGGTCAACTGATGGATCACGACCTCCGGCCTGATCCCGGACAGGACGTGCCGCAGGGTAGCGGCATCGTAGACATCGACCACGACCGGCTCGACCCCCGACTCGCGAAGCCGGATCGCCTTGTCGCTGGAACGAGTCGATCCGTATACCCGCCATCCGTCGGCGATCAGCAGCGGCGCGAGGCGTCGGCCGATGGCGCCGGAAGCGCCGGCCAGGAAGATGCTCCTGCTCACGAGGTGTCTCCTGTTCCATCCTTGTCCGCCCGTTGCCGCTGTCATTGAACCAGGTCTCCGCATCGCGGAGGAACCGGTCGGGCGCCTTGCTCTGGAACTGTATCACTGACGGCGCCGAGCCGGTTCCGGCGACCCGCGAACGGCGCCGGATCTCGCGATCACACATTTTGGCAGTTCATGTAATATTCGGGCGCAACCAGGAGGCGGCCATGCGATTCGCTCCTGTTCTTCCCGTCCTGGCCCTGGGGTTGGTCGCCTGTTCCTCGGCCGGCGGTCCGGCGGACACGGCGATCTCTCCCGACCTGCCCGGGGACATCCTGCCGTCGGACCTTCCGGACGTCCCGGTGCCCGGCGACCTGCCCGACGCCGGCCCCGACATCGGCCCCATCACCGGCCTCGTTCCCCTGCGCGTGGGCGTCGCGTCCCGGCCCATCCCGGCGCCCGTCGGGATCAGCACCGCGGGCTTCTTCTGGCCCGGGCCCAACGAGAGCAACCCCTTCGCGGCCTCGCTGGTCCCCACGCACGGGACCTACATGGTGCCGGACTTCAAGGCGCTCGTGGTCGAGGGCGGCACGGGGCGCCTGATCCTGGTCCGGGCCGACCTGGTGGGCACCTTCCAGGGGGAGCGGCAGGCGGTGCTCCAGCGCCTGAAGGACCGCACGGGCCTCGATTTCGAGAACGAGTTGATCATCGGCGGCACCCACACGCATTCGGGCCCGGCACGCATCTACAACGGCGCGCTCGCCTGGCTCACCGACGACTTCATGCCGGAGGTGTTCGACCGCCTCGTGGACGCCCTCGCGGACACCGTGATCGCCGCGTTCGCGGACCTGGAACCGGCGCGGTTCGGGTACGCGATGACGCAGGACGCGACGCTGCACATCGACCGCCGGTGCAACGACCCGGACTTCCAGTCGCCGGACCTGGGCGTGCTGCGATTCGACCGGGCCGACGGGACGGCCAAGGCCCTGGTGCTGAACTACGCCATCCACGGCACCGTGCTGCACGCGGCGCTCCAGCGCCTCAGCCCCGACGTGGCCGGCGGCATCGAGCGCAAGGTCCAGGAGACCTTCGACCACCCGGTTCCCGTGCTGATGTTCAACGCCTGGGCGGCCGACATGAGCCCCGACGACGTCCCGTCGATGCCGGACTACGGCCTGCCGGGATACCAGGTCGGGATGTCAATGGACACGGTGGAACGCATCGGCACCCGGGCGGCCGCGACCGTGACCGCGGCGCTGCAGGGCATCACCACCGTCGACGCCGCCGACGTCCGCGGCCTGACGCTGTGGGCGCCGATCGGCCGCGACATGATGGGCTACAAGGACGGCGAGTTCCCCTACCCGGACGGGGCGATGTGCAACCTGGGCATGCCCGGCAACTGCTGGGTCGCCCCGGGCAATCCCGTGAAGGACCTGGACCAGGGGTGCATCGCGCTGGACCCGGTGCCGGCGCTGGCCCGCAAGACGCCGCTGACCGTGGCGCGGATCGGCGACGTGGCGATGGCGACGTTCCCGGGCGAATCGACCACGGTGCTGGGCCTGGCGGTGCGCGACGACCTGCTGAAGGCCACCGGGGCCCGGATGGGGCTGTTCCTCGGGTACTCGCAGGACCATTTCTTCTACTCGCTGCCCGAGTGGGACTGGTGGCAGGGCGGCTACGAGTCGTCGTTCTCGCTGTGGGGCCCGAAGCAGGGCGACTGGCTGCGGGCCCGGCTGGCCGAGGTGGCGGGCCGGTTCGCGAACGCGGACGCGCCGCTGTCGTTCGTGCCGCTGGCGCCCGAGCCGGGCCAGCATTTCGACTACGTGCGGCGCGCGGCCGGCGCGTCGGTCGATCCCGGCACCGTGGTCGCCGACGTCGCTGCGTCGTACGCCTTCGACGGCACCGTGGCGTTCGAGGTCGCCGGCGGCGATCCGTGGCTGGCCACGCCGACGGTCGCGCTGGAACGCCAGTCCGGCGACGGGTCGTTCGCGCCGGTGGTGCGCCCCGACGGCACGCCGATCACCTCCGCGGGGTACGAGATCACGCTGGACCTTCGGCCCGAGCCGTCCTACGAGGAGGACCCGGCGGCCTCCACGCGGCGATTCGTCTGGGTGGCCTCGATGCCGCTGACCCGCGCGGTCGCGCCCCGGGCGCCGATCGGTGCCGGGACGTACCGGCTGCGTTTCGCGGGACCTGCGGCCGACGCCTCCGGCGCCTCGGCCGTGCTGGACGTTCCCTCGCGGGCCTTCACGGTGGATGCGGCCGGGGCCTGCCCGATCGTCCCGCCCGTGGAGACGCCGGACCCGACCCGCACGAAGTTCGCGTTGTCGATGTTCCACTTCAACATCCAGTACGTCGCCGGCGGCCTGGTGACGGTCTGGAACGGCCAGCCGCTGACCCTGTGCGACCTGTACATGGGTGATTCGACCTACTGCGACGGGTGGACCGACGACTATCCCGCCCCCGGTTTCCTTGGACACGAAACTGGGGTAATTGCCCCGGAGGAGGACCAGGGAGATGGGAGCTGTGGAAAGGGACGAGCGAAGCAAGGACCGGAGTATTGGGCCGGGGGCCCCGGAGGGAGGGC
>CAIOFV010000012.1 GCA_903857665.1 uncultured Myxococcales bacterium | reverse complement strand
CGCCCGCATGATCGCTGGCCCGGGCGCCACCCTCGCCGCCGTTGCCGCCCGTGCCCATGCTGCCGCCGCTGCCGCCGTTGCCGCCGTTGCCGCCGTTGTTGGAAAACAACGTGTTGTTTCGGATGACCGGGTTCGATTCGACCACGTAGATGCCGATCGATCCGCCGCCACCCGAGCCGCCGGTGCCGCCGATCCCGCCGCAGCCGCCACCGCCGCCACCGCCGCCGCCGCCGCCCGCCGAGTAGCACGCGATGCCCAGGAAGCCGTCCGAGTCGCCGCCGCCACCGCCGCCGCCGCCGCCGCCCTTGCCGGGCTCGCCATCGACCCCGTTGCCGCCCCCCTCGGGCAGGTAGAGGTTGATCAGGTTGAAGCCGCCGGCTGCGCCGCCGCCTGAACCGGGCTGCCCGACGGCGCCCTTCGACCCGGCCCCGCCCGCGCCGGGGGCCCCGGCATCCTGGGTGTTCGCGCCGGGAGCGCCTGCCGTTCCGCCGCCGTTCGGCCCCGGGTTGCCCGGGTAGCCCGGGTCGCCGATGTGTCCGCCCTGTCCGCCCTGGCCGCCCACCATCCCGCAGGGACTGGTGCCGCCGGGCCCCCCGACCACGAACGTGTTGAAGTCGCGCGACTGGCAGGTGAAGCAGATGCCGCATCCGTCATAGACCAGCGCGTCGGTGCCCTTCACGCCGTCCTTGCCGCTCGTCCCGTCGGCGCCGGACTTGCCCGCCTTGCCGTCCGCGCCGCGGTCCGGCTCGATCGTGTTGTTGATGATCTTCAGTTGGTTCGTGCAGTGGAAGATCGTCATGCCGTACGAACTGGCGCCGAAGTCGGCCGCCGGGCCCGTCCGGATCGAGAACCCGTCGAAGGTCGTGTCATCGACGACGTTCACCGCGACCACCGAGCGCACGGCGTCCTGCTCGCGGCCGGTCCAGCGGATCGTGGTCGAGTTGACGGCGAGGCTTCGCGACCAGCGCAGCTTGGCGTTGTACCCGCCGAACAGGTTGATGCCGCTGACCAGGTTGACCTGCTCCGCGTATGCCCCGGTGGAAACGTACACGTCCTTCCGGTCTGTCGTGGTCTGCGCGAACGCGAGCGCAGCGTTGATGGTCGCGAACGGGTGGCCCATGTCGCCCTTGAAGTTGTCCACGTCGTCGCCGGTATCGACGTCCACGAACACGCCCTTCGCCACGACCCCGTCGATCCCGTCGCAGTTGGCGTCGAAGCAGTTTTCGCCGGGGCAGGCCAGGCCCACGCTGTCCGGGTCGGGCCGGTCGTCCGCCGTCCTGTACGTGCACTTGTACTCGCAGCCGTTGGTGTCGTCGTTGTCCAGGTTCATGTAGCCTTCGAGGCATCCGCTGAGCGTGCAATGGCCGGCGTCGCAGAAGGCCACGCCGTGGTCGAAGGCGCAGGTCGTTTCGCAGTCGCCGCAATGCAGGATCTTGTTGTCGGGATTCGGATTGGGTTCCACGCCGACCTGGTAGTCGACGTCCGGCCCGCACAGGCAGTGACCGCTGGTCGGCATGCACTGCTTCGTCGTGGTCGTGCCGTCCTTGTGCAGGACATCCTTGCACTCGTAGCCCGTGGGGCACGCGCCCGTGTCGACGTCGCAGGCGTCGATGCAGTAGCTCTTCACCCCGCTGCCCATCGGCACGCACAGGCCGCCCAGGTTGCAGGTGCCATCGGTCAGGCATTCCGAACACGTGAGGTCGGCGTGGGGCTCGCACACGTAGATGGGTTCCCCGACCGCGACGTTCTTGCAGTCCCAGCCGCAGGGGCAGTTCTCGATGCAGGTCTGCGAACAGGCGCTTCCTCCGCCCGGAAGCGCAACGCACCAGTTCCCGACGCAGTCGCCGTTGAGGCTGCACGGGCATCCGAACTCGAAGGGCCGGGTGGTGGAACAATTGCTGCCGCACTGCCCGGAGTCGGTCGAAACGCCTTCGTCTTCCGCGACGCCGTCGTCGGTCCCCCGGTCCTGGACGCCTTCGTCCGCGATCCCCGGGTCGCCCACGTCAACCACGTCGCACGACGCGCCCGAACACCCGTCCGCCTGGACGTCCGGCGACGTGGCCTTGCTGCCGCCGCACGCGATCAGTCCCGCGAAACCCAGCAGGGCCACCAGGGTCCCGATGGATGGCAAGTTCGTGAAACGCTTCATGGGTACCCCCTGATGCGGAACCGCGCGACAGTGTAACGGATGAATCCCGCTCGCACAAGCGATGCGCGGATGTGGTAAAACACGCGCGCGGCGCGGCGACAGGGGACCGGCCCCTTCTTCGCTCCGCTGTTCCGCCCGGGTGCGAAGCCGCCTCGGGCGCGCCGGATGAGTTGGGCATGGCGGACGAACGCGACGACGCGGCTCCCGGTTCCCCGATCGGCCCCCGGGGGCCGGAAAACTACGCCGAGCGGTTCCTCAAGGATTTCCGCAAGTACCGCGGGGGCGACACCGGCGAGGTGATCATCGGCGGCCACGTCCGCGCCACGCTGGCCTTGCCGTCGCGCATCGAACGGCACCCGCGCCTGGTCATCCCCGGCGAACCCGCGACGATCGAAGCCGCCCGCGCATCCCTTGCCGAGGGTCCCCTGATCCTCGAGGTCGGCTCGGGCTTCGGGCGCTTCCTGAACGGCCTGGCCGTCTTGCGCCCCGACGCCCGCCTGCTGGGCTGCGAAACGCGCCTGGGGTTCTGCATCAAGGGCCTGCGCAAGGCCGACCGCCACGGCGCCACCAACCTGTGGATGGCCTGGGGCGACGCCCGGGTGACGATCCCGGCGATCGTCCCGCCCGGCACCGCCGCGGAAGCGTACCTGCTGTACCCGGACCCCTGGTGGAAGCGCAAGCACGCCCGCCGCCGCCATGGTCCGGTGATGGCGACCGTGCTGGCCGATGCCCTCGCCCCCGGCGGCCTCCTGGTGCTGAAGAGCGACGTCGAGCCCTACCTCGCCGCGATGGTCGAGTCGTTCGCCGAGACAGGCCGCTATGACGCAGGGACGCCCCCCTCTGAACTCCCCCTCACCGACCGGGAACTCCGACTTCATCGTACCGGAACAAAAGCCTTTACAGCCGCTTTGATTCGCCGGTAGGATTCGGCAGCCCCGATTGTTCCGGCGTTCCGGATTCGCCCCCGCGTCCGCCGGATTCTGACGCAGCGCGTCCAAGAAACGCGCCCCTGGGAGGAGGTGCCCCATGGCGAACGTCGTGTACCCGATCGTGATGACCCTGATGCTGATTGTCGCTTTGTACTTCTTCGTCACGATCATGCGCACCAAGATCCGGGTGCTGCTGAAGGCGAAGCCCGACGTGCGCTGGGACCGCATCCCGGAACGCATCCAGTCCATGTTCAAGGTCGCCATCTTCCAGTCCAAGCTGTTCAAGGAGCCGGCCCCGGGCCTGATGCATGCGCTGATCTTCTGGGGTTTCCTGATGCTGCTGGTCCGCTCCATTTCGATCATGGGCCGCGCCTACGTGGGCCCGGAATCCAACTGGACGCTGTTCTGGTTCTGGCCCGCGCTGGAAGACGTCTACACGTGGTGCAAGGACTGGACGGAGCTGGTCGTGCTGGCGATGGTCTGCTACGCGTGGTTCCGCCGCGCGGTGACCAGGCCCAAGCGCCTGACCATCACGTTCTCCGGGTACCTGGTCCTGTCGCTGATCGGCGGCCTCATGATCACGGACTTCCTGTCCGACGGCGCGCGGTTCGCGCAGTTGGTATACGTGGGCCAGGACGGCTTCGTGATGCCCCAGGTGGTGATCGACACGCTGACGCACGAGGCGTCGATCGCCCCCGTGTCGGCCTTCGTCGGCACCTGGTTCGTGTCCCTGTCGCCGACCGTCCTGACCGTCATTGCCGTGTCGATGTTCTGGCTGCACCTCGCCATCCTGCTGTTCTTCCTGAACGAGCTGCCCCGGTCCAAGCACTTCCACGTCATCACGTCGATCCCCAACACGTTCTTCGCCAAGCTGGACGCCCCCGGCGCGCTGGCCCCGATCAAGGACATCGAAAACCAGGAGTCCTTCGGCGTCAACGAGCCGCGCGACCTGACCTGGAAACAGATCTTCGACGGATACTCCTGCACGGAATGCGGACGCTGCACGGTTTCGTGCCCGACCGTCACCACCGGCAAGACGCTGTCCCCGAAGCAGTTGATCATCGACACCCGCGACTACATCAAGGCCCACGAGGCCGAGATCCTGGCCGACAAGAACACGGCCGAGTCGGGCAGCACGCTGATCGACGCCGTGAAGAAGGAAGCGATCTGGGCGTGCACCACGTGCCGTTCCTGCGAAGAGAACTGCCCCGTCGCCATCACGCATACCGACAAGATCGTGGACTACCGCCGCTACCTGACGCTGATGGAGGGTGACACGGCGCCCGAGGTCACCACCACGCTGAAGAACCTGGAAAACAAGTCCAACCCGTGGGGCATGCCCATGGGCGAGCGCGGCATGTGGATGGTCGAGGAACTGGGCGTCAAGCTGATGAGCGACGCCGGCGAGGTCGATTACCTGTACTACCTGGGCTGCTCGGGTGCGTTCGACGACCGCAACAAGCGCGTCGCGACGGCGCTGGTCAAGCTGATGCAGAAGGCCGGCGTGTCCTTCGCGATCCTCGGGCCGGAAGAAGCGTGCTGCGGCGATTCCGCGAGGCGACTGGGCAACGAATACCTCTTCCAGATGCAGGCCGCCCAGAACATCGAGGTCTTCAAGCAGTACAAGTTCAAGAAGATCCTGACGACCTGCCCGCACGGCTACAACACGATCAAGAACGAGTACCCGCAGTTCGGCGGCAACTACGAGGTGGTGCACCACACGGAACTGCTGGCCCAGTTGATCCGCGATGGGAAACTGGCGCTGCCGGCCCACGGCGACCCGATGCGCGTCGTGTTCCACGATTCGTGCTACCTGGGGCGCTACAACGAGATCTACGACGCGCCGCGCGACGTGCTGAAGGCGCTGCCGGGCGTGACGCTGGGCGAGATCGAAAAGAGCCGCCAGAACGGCATGTGCTGCGGCGCTGGCGGCGGCATGATGTGGAAGGAGGAGCACGAGGGCGAGCGCATCAACCGCGTCCGCGTCAAGCAGCTCCAGGAAGCGAACCCCGAGATGATCGCCAGCGCATGCCCGTTCTGCCTGCAGATGAACAAGGACGGCATCGCGGAACTGGACCTGACCGAGTCGCTGAAGACCAAGGACATCGCGGAACTGCTGGCCGAAAGCATCGGCGTCTAGCGCCGCGCCATCCTTCCCCCCCGCCGTCTCCCCGCATGCTATCCTCGCCGCGTCGCCGTGCTCATCGACGTTGGGGGGGGGAATGCGCCTGTCCTGCCGGATCCGGGGCCTGACGATCCTGCTGGCGATGCTGGCGTCGGTCGGTGCACGTGCGGCCGACGCCCCGGCGCCGCCGCCGGACGACGCCGATGCCGACACCCGGGTCCTGCTGGAGGACGTCACGCTGTCGTTCGGCGTGGACCGCAAGACCGGCAAGCCGTACGCCGACCTCGACATGCACCAGCGGATCCGGATCCTTCGCGAGGATGGCGACTCCGCGGCCAGCCGCAGCGTGTCCTACCGGAAGGGGCGCTCGGACGTCCTGAGGATCGAGGGTTCGACGACGCTGCCCGACGGCCGGGTCGAGCGCCTGGACCCCAAGGACGTCACCGACAGCCTGGCGATACCCGAGGACGAACTGTTCAGCGACACGCGCGTGAAGCGCTTCACGCTCCCGCTGGCGACGAAAGGCGCGGTGCTGGACTACCGCTACGTCCAGCGGGACTACGAACTGGTCGGGGCCTTCCTGGAACGGATGGGGAACGCCGCGCCGACCGACCGGGTTCGGTTCCGGGTGGTGGTGCCGCAAGGCGCCGTGGTCGAACATGTCGTGATGCGGGGGAACGATCCCGCCGACCTGCCTCCCGTCGAATCCGACCTGCCGGACGGGGCCCGCGATCGGGTATGGGAACTGAGCGACGTGCCGGGCGACATCGCCGAGCCGTTCGCCCCCGCCCGGTCGTACAGCCAGATCCTGGTGATGGTCGCGCTGAAATCCATGCCGGTGGACGGACGGACGTTCACGGGCATGCCGGACCTGCCCGCGCTGGTGGCCTGGGTGGACGCGCGGTACCGGGAACAGTCCAGGCCGGACAAGGGCCTGGAAGCGCAGGCCCGGCAGATCCTGGCCGAGGCCGGGCAGCCCGTCGAGGCGCGGGACAAGGCTCGCGCGCTGTACGAATGGGTACAGGACCACATCCGCTACGTGGCGGTCGAACTGGGGGACGGCGGGTGGATCCCGCACGCAGCGGGCAGCGTGCTGGCCACCCGGTACGGGGACTGCAAGGACAAGGCGAACCTGCTGGCGGCGATGCTGCGCGTGGTCGGGATCGAAAGCGTGCCGGTGATGGTGCTGACGCGCGAGGGGCCGGTCCGGCGGGTGGTGATGCCCAGCCGGGGGCGTTTCAACCACGCGATCCTGGGCGTTCGCCTCGGGGACGCCCTCGTGCTGGCGGACCCGACATCGACCACCGTGCCGTTCGGGCAATTGCCGGCAGGCGATCAGGATGCCGACATCATGGTCGCGGATCCGGCCCGTCCGCGCATGGAACACACGCCGCGGGATCCGGCGGAGTCGTCGCGGAAGGAGGAGCGGACCGACCTGCAGGTCCTTCCGGACGGGTCCCTGGCCGGGACGTTCGCGATCCGTTTCGTGGGCGCGAAGGCCCATGCCGCGCGCGCCTCCTACCGGGTTCGCACGCCGAAGTCCCGGAAGGACTACGTCAAGGAGAACCTGGAACTGACGCTGGACGGCCTGGAAATCGAGTCCTGCGAACCGCCGGTC
The DNA here is from genome assembly GCA_903857665.1 of uncultured Myxococcales bacterium. GTDB lineage: Bacteria > Myxococcota_A > UBA9042 > DTJE01 > DTJE01 > CAIZWN01. The sequence continues at coordinate 14,164 of CAIOFV010000012.1, read as the reverse complement.
GGCACCGCGCGGGACGACACCTTCGAACTGACGGGACGCCTGCGCGGGCTGGCCCCGGTGGCCTGGTCGGGCGGCACGGCGCTGGTCCAGGCGCGCTCGCTGGTCGGGTACTCCGAAGCGTCCCCGTCCGGCGACGCACGGAGGGCGGCGTTCCAGCGGGAATGGAGCTCGACGGAAACGGTCCGGGCGACGGTCCATTTCCCGCATCCCGCCCGCGCCGTTTCCAGGGACTGGGGCGGCACGCGGGAGGGTGTGACGGGGACGTACCGCTGGTCCGGGAGCGTCGTCGATGGCGCCCTCGTGGTCGAGCGTTCGGCGACGTTCCATCCCGCCCAGGTGGGCGCCGCGGACTTCGGCACCGTGATCGCCCCGGTGTTCCGGGCGGTATCGGCGTCGGATGCTCCCCTGCGCGTCGAGTTCGGTGGCGAGGTGAAGCCATGAAAAGGCGGCGACTCGCATGTGCGTTGCTGGCGACGGGTGTGCTCCTGGCGGCCGCACCGGCCCGCTCCGCCCCGTCGGACCTCGTCACGTCGTGGCTGGCCCCGTCGGACCTCGTCGTGGCCGAGCCCCAGCGCTACCACGAGTACGGCGCGGTGGTCGTATACCGGGAGCGGCGCATCCGGATGCTGAACGAGTGGGGGGCCGATGGGACGACGATGATCCTGGACCACGCCGCGATCGCGATCCTGGACCCGTCCGGACAGGGGCATGCGAACGTGCGCGTGTGGTACCGGGGGGACTGGAAGGTCCGGGACTTCCAGGCGCGGACCGTCGCGGGCGACGGGACGATCCAGGAGGTTTCCCCCGAAAACGTCTACGACGAAAAGGTGACCGCCAAGGCGGGCGACGACGAGGGCTGGAGCATCAAGGTGTTCGCCTTTCCCCGGGTCGAGCCCGGGGTCGTCCTCGAGTACCGGTACCTGCTGGTGCTGCCCTACGCGCGCCCGCAGTACTGGGAGTATTGCGTGGACGACCTCCCCGTGATCCGCTACGACCTGACGGTGCAGACCACGCCCGAAACGGTCCTGCTGCTGAAGATCTACAACACGCGCCAGAAGATCGTCACAACCACGGAAGACGGCCTGGTGACCTTGAAGTGGACGCTGAAGGACCTCCGCCCCCCGCCGGATGAAACGAACGCTCCCGCGAAGCAGTTGCGGGCGCCGTGGTGGGTTGCGTCGATGGTCCAGTTCACGCGCGGGCAGCGCGTCATCCACCTGTCGACCCGCTGGGAGCACGCCCTGCGCTGGTATTTCAAGCGCCTGGTGACGGATGCCGGCGACGACCTGAAGGGGTACAAGTGCCCGCTGGCGAAGGTCGATGGGGAGGCGCCCGCCCGGGCGGTGCAACGGGCCTTCGAGTGGGTCCGCGACACGCCGGTGTTCCAGGGGTTCCAGGACTTCAGCGACCTGAGGCCGCTGGCGAAGACGTTGAAGACGGGCCGCGCCGGGAGTTTCGAGGGCCCGCGCCTGCTGCAACAGATCCTTGCCGACCTGGGCATCCGGGCCGACGTGGCCTTCCTGCGAAGGTGGCAGAGCGGGGCGTTCGACGCGACGGTCCCCGCGACGTTCTGGCTGAATCACATGCTGGTTCGGGTGCCCGCCCAGGCCGGGATCCCCGAGGCGCTCTGGCTGGACCCCTCGTGCCGGTATTGCGCCGCGGGCACGCTGCCGTTCTACGACCAGGGGGTCGATGCGGTGGTGATGAAGATGCAGGGCGGCGTGATGCAGGAACTGCCCGACTGGGAAATGGTCCGGCCCGCAGGCACTCCCGCCAACGCCGACGGGTTCCGGCGTTCCTTCGTGCTGGACGTCGATGCGGCCGGAAGGACGACCGGGACCCTGGCCGTCGAGATGGCCGGTGACGAGGGCGAGCAGCACGCGCGGTCCGCCAGGGACGAGGCTCCCGGGGCGCAGCGGAGGCGCTTCGAAGGGTACCTGGCCCACCGGTTCCCCGGGGGGAAGATGCTGTCGTTCGAGGAGGACCTGGGCGGCGGGCCGTCGCGACCCGTGCGGTACGTCCTGCGGTTCGAGACGGAGCGGGCGACGTCGAGTGCGCCGGGCGAGGTGTGGCTGCCCCTGGGCTTCCTGTCGTCCGGCCGGGAGCGCCAGTCCTGGCCCGACCAGCGCACACAGAACCTGGTCATCCGCGACCCCGAGGAGTTCCAGGAGACCGTAGAGGTTCGCGGCCCGAAGGGATGGGAGGTTCGGGTGGACCCCATCGAGGGCCGCGTGGACGGCGAGGTGGCCACCGCGGAATGCCGGCTGGGCGCCGAGGACGGGACGGTGCGAGCGAGCCGGTCGCTGTCCCTGCGCCGCGGCAGTTGGGGCCCGGACCGATACGGCGAAGTGCCCAGGGCGATCGCGCTGATGTCCCGGGTGAAGCACGCCGCTGTTCGCTGGGTGGACCCGCACGGGGTCCCGGCGGCCGCTTCCGGTCCGGCCGCGCCCGCCCGTCCCGCCAGGCGCCCGCCTGCCGCAAGGCGCTAGACCACCGGCCGCAGCGACAGCAGGAAGGCCGGGATCGTGGACAGCCGGAAGTGCACCACGCCGCGCGACACCAGGCGGCCCGTCTTCACTTCCGTCAGGGTCCCGAAGCACGTCGTGTGCGACACGGGGAGGTTCCACGGGCGCAGGTTCACCTTCTGGCCGACCCACCGGTACTTCACGTCGTCCACGGTGAAGGTGAAGTCGTACACCAGTCGCTGGTCCACCAGGTAGCGCAGGTCCAGGGTGCCCTGGCAGGGCGCCGCATCGCAGAGCCCGCCGACCGTCACGGTGCCGGCCAGGGCCTGGATGAAGTGCAGCCCGCCGTCATGGGCGATGGAACCCTTCAACGTGCCTGCGCCGTCCTTCAACCTGTCGATGCCCCAGTCGACGCGGAACGAAAACGGCTGGAGGCCCTCGGGGCCACGCCCGGGCAGGTACTCGTGCCAGCCCGTCATGTCCTCGGTCATCCGGAAACCGATGTCGCCCGTGCGCAGGCGACGGAACAGTTCGGCGACGTTCATGCGGCACCTCCTGTTGAATGGATGTCACCTTCGCCCGCCAGGAGGCGAGTCGAGATCGAAGTCACCAGGTTCGACACCGGCGGGATCAGCCGCGAGTAGAAGCCCAACAGGTTCGCCGGGTGGACCATTTCCACGCGGCGCCCATCCCGGGCCGCCTCGAACAGTACCCGTCCGACCTTCCCGGGCTTCATCGAGTACCACGGCATCAGCTTGATGGACTGCCGGCTCATCCAGGTCGAGCCTGCGTCGATGTCCTGGTAGAAGCCGGTGTCCACCAGGAACGGGTAGACCGTCACCACGCGGATGCCCGAGGCGGCGACCTCGAACGACAGCAGTTCGGACCAGACCCCCATGGCGGCCTTGATCGCGGCATAGGCGCCCCAGGTCGGCAGGCGGAAGAACGCCTGGCCCGAGGACACGTTCACGATGGTGCCGCGGCCCTTCTTCAGCATCGACGGCAGGAACGCGCCGACGTGGTACAGCGGACCCATCAGATCGACGTCGATCAGGCGGCGCCAGGTCTCCATCGTGGTGGACACCAGGGGGCCCGAGAAGCCGATGCCTGCGTTGTTCACCAGCACGTCGAGGGAGCCGGTTGTGTCGAGAACCCACCTGGCGCAGGCCTCGACGTCGGCGCGATCCGACACGTCCGTGCGGCGTGCGTGGACCGTGGCGCCGGTGGCCCGCAGTTCTTCCGCGGCAACCTGCAGCGCCGTGTCGTCCCGATCGGTCAGGAACATCGTGCATCCGGCGGCGGCGAACTCCGTGGCGGCACAGCGACCGATGCCATGGGCGGCACCCGTGATCAGCACTGATGCACCGGCATGGACGTCCGACGCCCGGGTCCAGGGGAACTTCATGGAAGCCTCCAACCATTCGACATGTGAAGAATCAACGAAACGGACGGACTAGTCAATCCCGGTTGACGCGGCGCGTTGGCTGGCTTGCCTTGCGTGTGGTTGCGGGATGGGCGGGGATCTTCAGCGGGTGGAAATCCCGAAGAACGCGAAGTCGACCACCTCGTTGATCAGGTGATCCAGCGTGACGTCGGGTGCGCGGCCGCTCCACCACATGTGGGCCACCGAGGTGCCCATGCCGACGATCGCCTGGGCGACGAGGGTGGTGTCGCAAGGCCGTGCGAATCCTTCGGCGGTCGCGTGATCCAGGAAGGTCTTCGCCAGCAGGATGAAGCCGTCCTGGAAGGACGCCACCTTTTCTTCCAGCACCCGGTCCACCGCCGGCGCCTCGCGCATCAGCATCTTGGCCAGGTCCTGGTTGCGCTCCAGGGCCTGCGCCATGCGCACCAGGGCCTCCACCGATGAATCGCGGTATTCGCGGGCGTCGTGGGGGAGGTTCGCGCTCATGCCGGCGAACTCAGCGAACAGTGATTCGACGAAGCGGTCGAACACCGCCTCGAACGCGGCGCGCTTGTCGGGGAAATGCCGGTAGAACGTCCCCTGGCCGACACCGGCCTCGGCGGCGATATCCGAAATGAGGGTCCGGTGATAGCCCTGGCGCACGAACACCCGGCCGGCCGCGTCCAGCACCGCCTGGCGCCGGCGCTCGGTGCGGGCGTGGTCGCGTTCCTGGCGGAGGTCCGATGGCATGGGTGCTTCTCCGTGGTCACCCGGGGGAGGGCAGGGGCCGGCCCACCGGGAACAGGTACAGCGGGTGCTCGTCGGCGTTCAGGTTCAGCACGCTCCGGACGACCTCCTCGCGGAAGGCGCCGACGGCGACCGTCCCGAGGCCCAGCGCCGTGGCCTGGAGGTACAGGTTCTGGCCTGCGTGGCCGGCTTCCATCAGCGTGTAGGTGATGCCCCGCGTACCGTATCGCCCGGTCGCCCGGTCGTACACGGCCGTCAGGACGATCGTCGCCGGTGCGTCCGCGGCCTCGGCCTGGGCCATCGTTGCGGCGTACAGGTCGGCCCGCTGGTCGCCTTCCGAAACGAGGGCCAGCGAATGCTCGCAGACGACGTAGCGGTACACGGCCGGCGCCAACCCGTTGACGGCGCCCGCGACCACCAGCACCTCCAGCGGGTACGTCTGGCCGGCGGACGGGGTCGTGCGGTGACGGCCTTCGGCCACGAGGCCCTGCGCGCACCACAGCAACTGGCCGAGGTCGGCGAGCGACACGGGCACGCCCTGGAAGGTCCGGCTGGAATGCCGGGAGTTGATCGCGTCCAGCAGGGACAAGCCGCCCGACCGCCGGGGATCCGGCAGGCGAAGGGGGGGCGGAAGCGGCGATTCGCGGTCCACGATGGCCTCCAACGTGTCGGCCAGAGCATATCACACGGGGGCTGCAAGGCATTCCCGCCGGTCCGGAGGCCCATGGCGCGAGCGGTGGTCCGGTGCGGATGGTAGAATGCGCCGCGCGGAGGGAACGGGATGCACGGGCGGGCGGGGGCAGCGGTGGCGGTGGCGGTGGCGTTGGTGGCGGCGGTCGTGCTGTGCGCGGCCGGGCCCTCCCTGGGCCGTGATCGCGCTGCGGCGGCGCCCGCGGTGCTCTTGAAGGGGACGTCGGCCGTGGCACCGGCGACCGCGGTGCTCCTGCGGGGGGCGTCGGCCGCCGCACCGGCGACCGCGGTGCTCTTGAAGGGGACGTCGGCCGCCGCACCTGCGTTGGCCGGTTCCTGGCGGTCCCGGGCGGCCGTGGAGTGGGAGGCCCGCCGGGGGCAGCCCATCGACCCGCACCCGATCTGGTCGTTCGTGATGCCCCCGGCCGCCGCGCCGGTCCCGCGGACCCCCGAGGCCCTCGGGTTCCTGCCGTCCTGGAACGTGGGAAAGACGACGTTCCACCTGGAGCGGCTGACCACGATCGCGTATTTCTCGGTCCCGGTGGACGCCGACGGGACCCTGGGCGGCGCGGGGTACTGGGGCACGCCGACGCTGGCGCCCGTGCTGGACGCGGCGCACGCGGCGGGCGTGCGGGTGGTGCTGACGGTGTCCTGCTTCGACGGCGCGACGCTGGGTGCGCTGCTGGCCAGCCCGACGGCCCGGGCGAAGGCCGTGTCGGGACTGGTGGACGCCGTGACGGCCGCGGGAGGCGACGGCGTCAACGTGGACTTCGAAGGGCTTCCGTCGGCGGCGAAGGCCGACTTCGTCACGTTCGTGGGCCAGTTGAAGGCGGCCCTGGACGCGGCGCTGGCAACCTCGTACGTGACGGTGGACACCCCGGCGATCGACTGGTCCGGGACCTACGACTACGACGGGCTGGCGCTGGCAGGGGACGGCCTGATCGTGATGGGCTACGACTACTACTGGAGCGGCGGCGACCCGGGGCCGGTGGCGCCCCTCGCGGCGGCCGATGCGACGTCGCGGCTGTCGCTGACGTGGACGCTGGACGACTACGACACCTGGGGCGGGATCGCGAACCGGGACCGCTTCGTGCTGGCGCTGCCGCTGTACGGCTACGACTGGCCGGTGGCGGCCGACGTGGTGCCCGGCGCATCCACCGGCGATGCGTCGGCGCGGACCTATGCCGAATGCGGTCGGCGGGCGGCGGCCGCGGGCGGCTGGCGGTGGGATGCCGTGTCCGCGACGCCCTGGCTCGGGTACCTCGACGGGGGTTCCCCGCGGCAGCTGTGGTGCGAAAACCTGGACTCCCTGACGGCCAAGGTCGCGCTGGCGGCCGGCCGGCATCTGGGGGGCGTTGCGTACTGGGCCCTGGGATACGAGGAGGATTCGGACGAGCCGTGGGTCGCGCTGGATCGGTCGTACCCGCCCCCGGTGGAGCCGGTGCCGGACGAAACGACGCCCGATTCCGCCGCGGACGTGCCCGCGGACGTGCCCACCGACGCGCCCGCCGACGCGCCGGTGGAGGCAGTGGGTGACATTGCGGGCGACACCGGGTGGTTCGATGTCGCGGCCGGTGACGACACGGCGGTCCCCGATGTCGTGGAGGCGGCTCCCGACGCGCCCGGCGAGGCATCCGGTGACGTCGGGCTTGCCGACGAGGGGACGCCGGTGGACGTCGTGCCGGTGGACGTCGTGCTGGTGGACGTCGTGCCGATGAAGGACGTCGGCGACGGTGCGGCACGGGCGGACGATGGCACCGCGTCTGCGGATCCGGGGGCAGACCCCGTCGGGCGATCGGGCGGCGGCTGTGCGGCGATGCCGCGTGCGAACCGACCGATCGCGGGGGTCCTGATGCTGGCGGCGCTGTGCTGCCTGGTGCGATCTCGACGGCGGGCTGGACCTCGGGGCCCGGCGTGCCCATGATAGGCTGGCCGCAAGGCGCGGGGACGGGCCCCGGCCCCAGGGCGTGGAGGAGCGAACCGTGGAGATCCTGCAGCAGGCCGTGATGGTCCTGGTGCCCATGATCCTGTCCCTGACGGTGCACGAGTACGCCCATGCCCGCGCGGCCTATGCGCTGGGCGACGACACCGCCTCCCGGATGGGCCGCATGAACCTGAACCCAATGTCGCACCTGGACCTGTTCGGGACGATCCTGCTGCCCCTGATCGCGATCGTGTCGCAGTCGGGGTTCTTCTTCGGGTGGGCCAAGCCCGTCCCGATCAACCCGGTGCAGTTCACCCGGCGCGTGCGCATGAAGACCGGCATCCTGCTGACCGCGGCGGCCGGCCCGGCATCGAACCTCCTGTTCGCGTTCGTGATCGGGCTGGCCTTCCGGTTCGTGGGCGGCGCGGGCCTGCCGGAATCGGTGCTGACGCTGATGGTGATGACGTTCAAGATCAACGTCGTGCTGGCCGTGTTCAACCTGATCCCGATCCCGCCGCTGGACGGCAGCCGCGTGCTGGTCGGCCTGCTCCCGGACGCGCTGGGGCGCCAGTACGCCGTGCTGGAACGCAACCCCATGTTCGTGATCCTGGCCTTCGCCATGCTGATCGGGTTCGCCGGGCGCCTGATGGCGTGGCCGATCGACTTCGTGTCGCGGATGCTGCTGATGGCGACCGGGAACGTCTGACGATGCGGCGGCGCCCGTCTGACGGCGCCGGCCCGTGGACCCATCCCGACGATGCCTTCCCGACAGCGCAGGCCCGACCGGGCCCGCCGGCTGGCGTCACCCCTCCTTGCGAAGGCAGGCCACGTAGAACCCGTCCATCCCGTGTCGCCACGGCAGGATCCGCAGCGTGCCATCGGCCGCGCGGAACGGTGCGTCCAGCGGGATGGGGTCCACGCGCAGCCCGGTGGTGCCGGCCAGGACGGCCTGCACCACCGCCGGTCCCTCCTCGTCGGTGAACGAGCAGACCGCGTAGACCAGGCGGCCGCCGGGCTTCAGCAGGCACACCGCGGCCTTCAGCAGTTCGGCCTGCTGAACGGCGGCGGGCGCCACGTCGCCGTCGGAACGCACGTACCGCACCTCGGGCCGCCGGACCAGCGTGCCCAGGCCCGTGCACGGCGCGTCCAGCAGCACCGCGTCGGCGGTGCCGGCCAGGCCACCCGCGGCCAGGGCCCGCGCGTCGGACGTCGTGGTTTCGGGTTGCGGCAGCCCCATCGCCTTGCACAGCGCGACGCAGCGAACCAGCTTGCCGCCGTCCAGGTCCACGGCCCGCACGCGCGCCTTCGGGGCCCGCGAGTAGAGGTGGGACGTCTTGATGCCGGTGCCGGCGCACAGGTCCAGGATCGACTCCCCGTCCCGCGGCGCCAGCGCCTCGACGACCAGTTGCGAGGCTTCGTCCTGGGGCACCATCACCCGGGGAACCAGCTTGTGGTTGGCCAGCGGCGTGCCGTCGTCGATCAGGATGCCGTCCACGGCCCAGGGGGTCGGCCGCGCGGTCATCCCCCGGGCCGCCAGGTCCGCCAGGGCCGCGTCCCGGGTCGATGCGATGCGGTTCACGCGCAACGTCGAAGGCGCGTCGGCGGTCAGGGCGTCCAGCAGGGCGTCGTCCCACGGCCCCGGGTCGGCCGCCTTCACCCGGGCCAGCAGCGGCGCGGGCAGCGACGCCAGCACCTCGGGCGGCAGGCCGAGCCGCGGGTCGCCCTGGGCCAGACGTCGCTCCAGGTTGCGGCCCACCGCGTTGACGAACTTTGCCGCCGACTCGCCCGCCAGCCGCCGGATCGCGTCCACCGACGCCGACACTCGCGCATGGGCCGGGACCCGGTCCAGGTACAGCGTCTGCAGCGCCATGCACAGCAGGGTTTCGCGGACCAGCGGTGGCGAGTTTTCCAGTTTGCGGTGCAGGAAGGGCGCCAGCACGGCCGCGAGGGCCAGGCGCCGCCGCAGCACTCCCATCACCAGGGCCTGAAACAGCGCGGCGTCCCGGGGATCGCCCGGCCAGGACGCGCGGGCCTCGTTGACGATGTCGGTGCTACGACGCCGGCCCGACAGGATTTCGACCAGGGCCCGGGGCGCGTCGACACGGGGATCGCCGGTGATCGGGGTGCGCCGGGGGCTGGGACGACTCACGGGATTTCCTCGCGGGCGCGGGCTTCGGTCAGTTCGCGCGACACCCAGGGCAGGCACACCAGCCCGATGCCGATGCGCAGCAGCATCATCCCCAGGATCGACGCGGTGCTGTAGGCGTCGATGACCGAGGCGCGGGCGGCTACGGTGGTCGCGATGGCGGCCGGCACGTACGGCCCGAAGAACTCGCGCATCACCACCTGCGTCGATCCCAGCCCCGACACGGACACCGGGATGAAGGCGATCAGCGACAGGATGGGCATGAACACCAGCAACTGCAGGATCGGGATGTCGGTGCTGAAGGCGTGCAGGAAGGCCCACTGCATCACGGCGTACGCGAGGATCAGCACCGAGCGCTGGGCCATCACGATCGGGATCGCGCCGAACGAGAGGTGCCGGAAGGCCTCCAGCAGGTCGTGCCCGAACACGCGGCCCAGGAACCCGGGCAGGTGGTGCAGCCGCGCGATGCCGCACAGGATGGGCGGGCCCGCCACGGCGCCGGCCGCGAACAGCCCGACGCCGATCGTTATGACCCCCTCGAACGGCGACTGGCCGGCGGCGATGGCCGCCAGCACCAGCGTGCCGAACACCGAAAGGTCCACGAAATTCAGCAGCACGAACGGGCTTCCGGCCGCGCCCCAGCCCCGGTCGTTGCGCTTCTTGATCATCGCCGCCATCAGCACCAGGGCGAGGTTGTAGTTGACGATGTTCAGCAGGTAGGACGCGCCCTTGACCCGCAGGAACTCCTTGAAGCCGACCCGGATGCCCAGCCGGCGCAGCAGCATGCGGACCGTCACCACGTCGATCAGGTAGGTGACGAAGGTGGCGACCCCGATCGTCGCGATCACCAGGGCCAGGTCGGCGTTGCGGAAAGCCGCCCAGGCTGCGGCGAAGTCCGTGGTGAACCCGAGGTAGGCCAGCAGCGCGACGGTCCCCCCCCACGCCAGCAACGCCCGCAGGCGGCCCTTCCGGTCCGCCGATTCCTTCCCGTCCGCCACGGCGCGTATTCTAGCCTCGAACGGTCCCTCGTGTGGAATTCATGGCGTGGCGGCGCAAGCCGGGTGCGTTTCGGACCGGACATCGGTCCTGCGGGGCTGCGGGCCTTCCCATTGAAAAGGGCGCTCGCGATCCAGCCTTGCTGCTCCCCCGCAGGACCCGCGCCCTTCCTTTCGCTTGACAGCCCGCCGTCCCTTGCTAGAATCGCGCTGCTTTGACTCCCGGGCGATTAACTCAGCGGGAGAGTGCCACCTTCACACGGTGGAAGTCACTGGTTCAAATCCAGTATCGCCCACTCAAGTAAATCAAAGAGTTGTGTGATTTCCGTCCCCAGGGCCGACCCTCGTGGGGACGGTCCTGGGGACGGTTTCGTCACGAAACGGGTTCTTCAGGCCGTTTTCAGGACCAGCGTCAGCAGGTTGCCCTTCCTCCGCCAGAGCTTCTTCGGCTTCAGCGTCGCTGCACCCACCGGCGAGGTGAACTTGACGGCCTTGCGGGCGGCTGCCAGGGCGTCCGGCAACAGGTGGGCGTACAGTTCCGTCACCCGACCATGGGAGTGCCCCAGGACCCGCCCGAGCAGGTACAGGTCGGGGTTGTGTTTTAGGAAGTGCGAGGCGTAGGTGTGCCGGAGCGTGTGGGGTCCACCCTTCAGCCCGGCCGCCCTGCGGGCCCTGTCGAACGCCCGTTGCGGCCAGTAGGCGTACTGCTCGCCCGTGTGGACCGACGGGAACAAGGGATCGCTGGCCTTGCCCGGCTTCCCGAGGAACGGCAGCAGCGCATCGTTGATCGGCACGGTCCGCCACTTTTCGGTCTTGGGGGACCAGTCGCCGTCGGGCTTGGCCTGCACCCGGATCTCGCGTCGCTTGATGTCCACGTCGCCCCAAACAAGGTTGATTGCTTCGCCGCGCCTGGTTCCTGTGTTCGCCAGGAAGATGACGAGCGGGAGGATGTCGGGAGACTTCTCCGCGACCTTCGCGAGCAGTTGACCGACTTCCTTCTCCGTCCAGAACGTGACGGAGCGCTGTCCGCGCTGCTTCAGGCGCTTCCATTTCGGGACCGTGGCGTCGTAGCCGAGTTCCTGTGCGTACGTCAGGATGCGGTGCAGCGCCTGGAGTTCGCCGTTGATCGTCGTCGGATTCAAATTGGCTGCCAGGCGCGCACGCATGTAGGCCTCGACATGCTTGAGGTCGAACTCGTTCAACTTCAGGTTTCCGAAGAACTCCACCAGCAAGGCCACGAGGAAGATCTGCTTCTTGCTCCATGTGGTGGGTTTCAAGTGCACCTTGGCGTGGGCCTTGTACTCATTCGCGCAGAAGTTTGAGAACGTCGGCACGGCTCGGCGATCCCCGGGATCCTGCTGCTCCATCTCGACGCGCTTGTGTGCCTCGAACGCCTCGGCCTCCTTCTTCGTGCCGTCGACTACCCAGTTGTACGCCTTTCCCCTGACGAAGATCCGTACCCGCCACTTCCCCTTCAGCTTGCGCTGCGGGTAGATCGCCATTCTTCATCTCCGTAGTCTTGAGATTGGTCGGAAGCAGGGACTCGATGCCCCACCGGCGCATGCGCCAGAGCCGTCCGACCTTCGCTGCCCCGGGGATGCGACCCTGGCGGCAGAGTTGCTGGATGGTCTTTTCCGGAACCTTCAGGAGGACGGCCGCCTCCTCTGGGGTGAGGACGTCATTGGGGTCATGGCCCGCATTGGCGAAGCGGTCATCGACGAGTTTGCGGTCATCGTGGCACAACGCGGCAGGGGAATGAATCTCCGCGCCATCGCTCGTTGCGCCAACGGGGTTGCGCTCTTCCTCATGCTCATGCACACTCACGTGGCCCAGACCTCTAATCAGTCGAGGGGGCTGTCGGGCTCGCCCCGATTTCACCTCCAGATTGCAGAGTAACACCTCGGAAACACTAGTGAAATTAGGGGAATTTCAGGATTGGATTGTCCACCGGTGGAAAATCCTGGCCCTTGTCTCCCACCGGGTGTGGCAAAGACAATTGGCCGGGCGCGGCCTACCCCTCCCGGTCCGCCTCCGTAACCCCTTCGTCCCATCGCTGTGGCGGGAGGTCATCAGAGTCGTCGGGCACTGACACGTCGGGATAATCGGCCGCGGCCGGGTCCACGGCCTTCCAGACCTGGATCAGGTGAGACAGTATGCGGCGAAGGGCGTTGCGCCCGAACCAGACGGCCGGCTCCGCGAGGGTAGGCGAATGGCGAACCCCCCGCTTCCGGCGACGTGGTTCCTTGCAGGCAGGCAAGAAGAGACGACCCTTGACGTCGTTGTCCGCCAATGCCTCCTCCAGCACAGCCGCCAAGTGTTCGATGTCAAGCCAGACCGCTGCAGCCACAAGATCGGCATGCCGGCCAACAGTTTCAGTCGGGTATTCCGGATACTCGTACCTGGTTGAGAAAAGCAGTGCGATGATCCGCCGAAAATCGCTGATGGTGGCGAGGTCCAGATCTGCCTCGTAAGTCTGCAATCGTGCAAGGGAGTCTTTCCCTTGCTTGCCCGTGCAGTCCTTTGCCGCGTCACCCCAACTCATCACCTTCGCAAGGGCCCTGAATTCGCCGAGAGACCAGGCGGGCTGGGGATCAGGAAGCGTGACGTCCGTCCATTGGTGATACTCACCCTCGTGCAGATACCACCACGCGAGTTGAGCGATGCCTACTTCGCCCTTGTGCTGCTTCGTCCGAGTCCCTGGGATTCGGCTCAACGCCGGCATCTTGGTGCCTTGCTTGATCTCAAGCGCCTCCAACTCGACTCGGGCCGCGATCAACTGGAGGGAGGCAGCCCCAGCCGTGTACCATTCCGCCGTGCCAGCCCGCGCGGTTTCGAACGCTGATTCCGCGGCTCGGAAGGCAGCGTTCCAGTCGCACAGCCATGTCTTTCGATAGATCCAAACCCGGTTGGGCTCCTCGGCGGCGAGAAACGCCTTGACCTCAGGCTGGCCCGTGGGGTTGTCAAGTCTCGTCGTCCGGATGGCTCTGCGGTCCTTGGTCATTGTGGATGCCTCCGCGCCCGAATATCCCTAACACCCGGGCGTCGGTCAAGGCGTCAACGTGAATCGATGGTGGCCCTCTCACCCACCGCACCGGTACCTGAACTGGCAGTCGCCGCACGCCCATCCCCGGTTCCTGTAGAACACGCCGGCCTCGACGCCCCGCAGGACCTGCACGAATGTGGACAGCATCTCGACCTCGCTGGACCGGGACCGGGTGACGGGGATGGTTTCGACGGTGGGCTTCTTCACGGACTTCAGCAGGATCTGGAACACGAGCCGGGGGTTGGGGAGGTGGATCTGGCGGGAGGCATACTGGTAGGCGGTTGGCTGGAAATCATGGGCGAGGCGGCTTTGATCGAATCGCCGCGCCGCCGTCTTGTGCTCGACCAGCACGGTCTGGCCCTGGTGAACGGCCACCAGGTCGATGGCCCCGATCAGGGGGATGTCCAGGACCTCGCCGGTCTCCGGGTCGGCCAAGTCCACCGCGAACGGCTGCTCGACGGCCAGCACCTGGTCAGGCACGAAGCCCTGGTCCCAGAAGGCACCCAGCACCGCGACGCCCAGGTCCTTGATGGCCCCGGCGTCCTGGCCCTCGTCGAACCGGAGGGGGATCGACGTATCGGCGAGTTCCACGTCCAGCCGGTCCACGAAGGCGGACTGGATCTCGGCCAGGGGCGGCTTCTCCCCCGTGTCCCGCAGGCGCTGGTAGAACATCTCCAGGGCCGCGTGCACGGAACTGCCGAACGACAGCGCGATCGGCCGGTGCGACGGCGGGACCCCGAGCACGTATTGGT
>CAIOFV010000011.1 GCA_903857665.1 uncultured Myxococcales bacterium | reverse complement strand
GGCCTCGCCGACGCGTGCACGAGGTGGCCACGATGGTCCCACCGGCAGGCCTTGGGATCGCAGACCCAGCTGTCCGCGACCCCTTCGCTATCGGCACCGGCCCCGACGCGGGACGCCTCCAGCGATGCCAGGATCTCGCCGGGCGCCTGGGTCCCGTTCACGGGGACGACGGCAAACCGGAGGGACAGGAAGCGACCGTTCACCCGCGCGGACCCCGCGAAGCGCCGGGCCCCGTCGCGAAGCCGGCGCAGGACCGCGGGGGCGTTTTCGACCTGCGTCCCCTCCAGGAGCAGCACGAACTCCCGGCGGTCCACCTGGACCAGTTCGTCCTCGGGGCGCACCAGGGCGCGGAGATGGTCGGCCAGCAGGACAATCCACGACGCCGTGTCCGCCGACCTCCAGAGCTCCCCGTGGAGGCCGGTTTCCTCGACCGTCAGCGCGAGCGCCAGGCTTTCCGTGCCCCGGCGGGCCCGCGAGACCGCCTTCCGGAGCATCCCGACCAGTCGAGCGGAGTCCGTGTTCGCGGAACGGGGCGGTTCGTCGAAGCCTGCCAGGAAACCGATGGCCGACATGGATCCCTCCTCCGGGTCCGAAACCCTCCCCGGGCATCCGGCCCGGGACGAAAACTGCCTTTGCGTCTGCTTCAGAGTATCCCGGGGAAGAAAGCGCTCAATGGGCAGATTTCCGGAAAGGGTCGGGAATTTGTCGCGGGTCGGTCCGGCCCCCCGGCGGTGCGAACCGGCGCTGCCCGGAAGAGCCCGCGACCAGCGCGCGCGCGGGCGCGCCGAATCTTGACGCCCGACGCGGCATGGTCTTGGATCGAGACGGGACGGGCGCGGGGGATCTCGATGGTCCGGCTCTCGAAGAAGCAGGCGGCCGCGTTCGCGGCGGACCTGGACCGGCTCGAGCAGGACATCAAGGGCCAGCTGGGCGAGGACGACCGGGACCACGTGCTGGCGCTGGAACGCCTGTGCCTGGGGCTCGAGGTCGCGGGCCGACTGCTCATCCACAGCAGCCTCGACCCCGTCTCGTGGGGCGTCGGCGTCGCCAGC
The DNA here is from genome assembly GCA_903857665.1 of uncultured Myxococcales bacterium. Classification (GTDB taxonomy): domain Bacteria; phylum Myxococcota_A; class UBA9042; order DTJE01; family DTJE01; genus CAIZWN01. Next base: position 657 of record CAIOFV010000011.1, on the reverse strand, counting down.
CTGGCCGCGCAGAAGGCCATCAACACGGCGGAACTGGGCCACAACATCCTGCACGCCCAGTACAACTTCCTGGAGGACCCCCGCTTCCGCTCGAACACGTACCGGTGGGACTTCGCCGTCGACGAGGGCCAGTGGCGACGCGAGCACAACGGGCAGCACCACGTGTACACCAACATCGTCGGGAAGGACCCGGACCTCTCGTTCTCGTCCATCCGGATGCACGACCGGGAGCCCTGGCAGCCAGGCCATGGCACCCAGCCGCTGACCATCGCCGTGAGCTACCTGATCTTCGACTACTCCATCGGGATGTACGTCTCGGGGGCCCTCGACCGGCGCCTGGCGGGCGGAAAGCACCTGGTGACCGGCGAGCGGACCCCCGAGGAGGCGCGGCAGGACGAGCGCCTGTTCCTGGCCAAGGCGGCGCGGCTCGCGCTGAAGGACTTCGTGCTGTTCCCGGCGCTGGGGGGCGTCATGGCCCCGAAAATCCTGCTGGGCAACGTCCTCGCGACGGTCCTGCGCAACGTCTTCATCGCCGCGGTCGTCTACTGCGGCCACTTCACGAAGGGGATGGTGGTCTTCACGCCGGAGGAGGCGGAAGGCGAGAGCCGGGGCGAACTGGCGGTCCGCCAGATCCTGGCGTCGGGCGACTTCGAGGGC
>CAIOFV010000010.1 GCA_903857665.1 uncultured Myxococcales bacterium | reverse complement strand
GCCGCACGACGGCAGCACGGCCGCCGTGAAGTAGAGCCTCCTTCCGACCCACCGCAGGTTCTCGACCGGGAACGGCGTTTCCAGCGCGGTGCGCGCCTCGCCACCGTCCAGCGGCAGCACCTGGATCCCCTGCCTGCCGCCACGCTCGCCCGCGAAGGCGATGCGCGTGCCGTCCGGCGAGTACGCGTACGACCCGCCGGTCCGGCCCCCGGTGGTCAGCCGCCGAGGTTCCTTCCCCGGCGCCACGCGCCACAGGTCCTTCTGCCACTTCGGCCCGTCGGCGTACTCCTGGATCTGCACCACCGCGTCCTGGCCGTTCGGCGCGACCTCCACGCCGACGATGACGCGCATCCTCATCACGTCGTCGATGGTCGGGTCGTGCTGGGCAACCGGCGCGGGTCCCGGCGCTGCCGGGGCGGGCGCGGGAGGCGCCTTCGCCTTGCCGACGGCGACCGAAGCGACGGCCGTGAGGGCCACGAAGAGCAAGGCCGGGAGTGGGGTGATTCGCAGTGTCCGCACGGGCCGATCTCCGCAGAAGGGCGCAGCGAGTCTACACCAGCGCGGGGATGCCGTGGGACCGGCGTGCGGCCGGCGCGGTCAGCCTCCGGCAGGCGATTCGGAAGCCGGGGCGCCCTCGATGCGCGGCAGCCGCAGCATCGCCGCCGCAACGGCCTCGGCCGGGTACTCGACGTCGTGCAGCTTGCCGTCCAGATAGTCGTCGTAGGCCGACAGGTCGAAGTGGCCGTGCCCCGACAGGTTGAACAGGATCGTCCGAGGCTTGCCTTCCGCCTTCGCTATCAGCGCCTCGTCGATCGCGGCGCGGATCGCGTGGGAGGATTCCGGCGCGGGCAGGATCCCTTCCGTCCGGGCGAACAGGATCGCGGCCTCGAAGCACGCGTTCTGGGGATAGGCGCGGGCCTCCGCGATCCCGTCGTGGACCAGGCGGCTGACCAGCGGCGAGTCCCCGTGGTACCGCAAGCCGCCCGCGTGGATGGCCGGCGGCACGTAGTCGTGGCCCAGCGTGTACATTTCCACGACCGGCGTCAGGCGCGCGATGTCGCCGTAGTCGTACGCGAACACGCCCTTCGTCAGCGTGGGGCAGGACGCCGGCTCCACGGCCATCAGGCGCACGGGCTTCCCGTCCAGCTTGTCGGGCACGAACGGGAACGCCAGCCCGGCGAAGTTCGACCCGCCACCCACGCACCCGATGACCACGTCCGGGTACTCGCCAGCCTCGGCCATCTGCTCCCGCGCCTCGATCCCGATGACGGTCTGGTGCAGGCACACGTGGTTCAGCACGCTGCCGAGCGCGTAGTGCGCCTGCGGGTCCGACGCCGCACGTTCCACGGCCTCGCTGATCGCGATGCCCAGGCTGCCCGGGCTGTCCGGGTGCTCGGCCAGCACCGCGCGACCCGATGCGGTGCGGTTCGAGGGGCTGGAAAACACAGAACCGCCCCACGCGCGCATCAGCGAGCGCCGGTAGGGCTTCTGCTGGTAGCTGACCGCGACCATGTAGATCTCGACTTCCAGCCCGAACAACTGGCCTGCGAACGACAGGGCGCTGCCCCACTGCCCCGCCCCGGTCTCGGTGACCAGCTTCCGGATGCCTTCCCGGCGGTTGTAGAACGCCTGGGGGATGGCGGTGTTGGGTTTGTGGCTGCCCGCCGGCGACACGCTTTCGTTCTTGAAGTAGATGTGCGCGGGCGTGCCCAGGTACTTTTCCAGCCGCTCGGCGCGCACCAGCGGGGTCGGGCGGAACAGGCGGTAGGCGTCGATCACCTCGTCGGGGATCGAAATGAACCGGTCCGTGCTGACCTCCTGCTCGATGATCGACATGGGAAACAGCGGCGCCAGGTCGGCGGGCCCGATCGGCTTCAGGGTCCCGGGATGAAGCACCGGCGACATCGCGCCGGGCAGGTCGGCGACGACGTTGTACCAGGAACGGGGCATGCGGGTTTCGTTCAGCAGGAACTTCTTCATGGGATCCTCCTCGGCGAACTCACGATCGGGTTTCGATGAATCCTGGGAAATCGAAGCGGCGGTCAGGCCCAGGTGCACCCGGACGGCCTCAGGCCAATCCGGGCAGCAACCTCCGAGGAGCGGGTCTGGGTCGGGCGTGTCATGGGCACCATCCGGGCCCCGCAACGGGGCCATGAGGAAAGCATGCCGGTTCCGGGTCCGCGCGTCAAACGTCCGGGGTGGAGGATGCAGGCGGGGCGCGGTGCAGAAGGCATCGACGAGGGTTCAGAACCGGGCGCGCGCCATCAGCGTGAAGCCGTACGCGTTCGGGTCCTCGAACGCCCGCAGCGTCTGGCGATCCCCGGTCGTGTCGATCACCAGGCGGGTGAGGTTTTCGTCCCGGACGTACTGGAAGTTCGCCAGGATCGCGAAGAACTCGGACAGGTCCCACTGCAGGCCCACGCGAAGCTGGTAGATGGGGACCGCATCGAAGCCCGCGGGCAGCCGGTCGCGCCGGATCGAATCCCGGACGACCTGCACGGTCTTGGGGTCCGTGGTCTGGAACGTCGCCGGGAACTGGACGCCGCCGGTCACGAACGGCATCAGGTGCAACTTCGGGAAGTACCAGTCGAACGTCCCCGCGATGAAGGTCTCGGGCGTCGTCTTCGTGCCGGTGGAGGGCAGCGCCACGAACGGCGTCAGGCTGGGCACGTTCTGCAGGATGTATTCCAGGTTGCGCATCAGGCCGACCAGTTGCAGTCGGCCGTGGTCGTACTTGAACTTGGCCTGCACCGCCCCCGCCCAGGCGGGTTGCAGCCTGGTCGAACCGTACTGCTCGATGTTTTCCAGCCGCTGCACCAGGTAGTTGAACTCCCCGGACACGCTCCAGCTGAACTTGCCGTCCTCGTACTTTTCGCGCCACCAGTCCACGACGTTCACGTCCGGGTCGTTGCGGTACAACATGTAGTCCACGGACGTCTGGATGGGCAGTCCCTGGCGGATCGTCAGGCGCCCCGAGCCGCCGATCGTGTAGACGTGGTCGCCGATCAATTCCTTGGTGCGACTGAACGTGCCCTGCTGGAAGTAGCCCATGCCCAGGTCCAGGCGCACCCACTCCCAGAAGTCGATGCCCAGGCCCGCCAGCACGCCGTAGTTCGTTTCCTGGACGGTGATCTCCTCGGCGTCGGCCGAGCCCAGCTGCACGACCTCGCTGACGCGGGTGGTCTTCAGGCCGACGAAGCCCGACAGGGCCACGTGGCTGCCCGCGTCGGCGCGGAAGTCCAGTTTGGCGCCCGGCGCGGGACCGACACGGCGCGTGGAAAAGATGTTGCCGCCGCCCCAGCTGATGTCCCACAGGTAGCCCAGCCGGAAGCGCTCGGTGTCGAAGGGGAAGAACGTCAGCGCGACGTAGTTGCTGTCGGGCTTCGAATCGTGCCAGGACCACGCCGCACGCAGGTACGTGCCGTCGTCGCCCAGCACGTCCGTGACCTTCGGGTTCGAGGTCCCCATCAGCGCGCCCAGGTCCATCTTGATGACCAGGCCCGCCTCGGTGGTCAACCCCTTCAGGAAGCCCGGCATCTTCTTGTACAGGGCGATGTGGGTCAGGTTCTCGCGGCCCTTCGTCTTGGTGTTCAGGTTGTCCATGAACAGTTCGTAGCCCTTCCGATCGCCGATGCCGGGCAGCGGGCTGTCGGGGACCTTTTCGCCCGCGCGACGCGACAGGTCGTCGTCGCCGAAGGTCCACGTCAGGCGCGTGTCCATGAAGTCCCCGGCGCGCGCCGGCGACGGGAGGGCCGCCACGACCGCGAGGCCCGCGACCGCCAGGGCCAGCCGGATCATCCGTCCGAAAGTCAGGGTATTCCGGTACATCAGTTTCCCTCCCCAGCGCGTGGACGGACACAGGCCTCGGTGGACGGTTTCGGCGCGCCGACGATCACCAGGTCGTCCGCGCACCGCGGTTCGAGGATCCAGGGCGTCGGCTTCAGGAACGACAGGTTGCGCAGCACGCCGGTGATCGCGGGCAGCGTGCGCGGCACGGACGGATCCAGCGGATCGAACGACGACATGCCGGCCTGGGTCGATACCCACAACTTGATGCCGCCCGCGCCGCCGAGGCGCACGGGCCACTGGCCGTACAGGGCGTATTGCGTGGTTTCCAGGCACAGCGGATCGGCGTCGCACGCCTCGCGGCACAGGCATTCGGGGCTGCACGTGTTGGTGCCATAGTCCCGGAAATCGACGGCCCCGTCGCCGTTGAGGTCGCAGTCCTTCACGTCCGTCGCCGGGTCGGGCAGTTGCACGTCCGTGACGCGTACCAGCGCGGCTTCCAGGCCCTCGATGGGGATCGCGCCCTTGTTCTTCAGCACGTCCACCGTCAGCGGGACGGGCTCGGGCACCGCGCACGGGCCATCGATCGCCTCGTCCCACAGCGTCAATTCCCACGACGGGAAGTTCATTTCGGTGAACTTGTAGAACTCGCTCAGGATGCCCGACACGGACCTCAGCCGATCGCAGACGCGCAGCGCCACGGGGACTTCGCCCGAGCACGACAGGCTTTCGCCCTCGTCGGACTCGCATACCGGGACGCTCATGGGGGTGCTGAAATTGAAGATGAACAGATGGTTGAAGCCGCGGCCCGACGTGTCGCCGACGTCGGTCACGAACATGCCGTCGGAGGTGATGCGGGTGACGACCAGGTCCCCCTGGTCCACGGTGACGTTCTCGCCGGCGAAGGGCGTAAGGTCCGAAAAGCCCTGGACCTCGGCCAGCGACGGGTTGCGGAAGAACATCGGGGGGGACACGCCGGCCGCGCCCGTTCCGGCCTCCTCGCTGTCGTCGTTGCCGTCCACGCAGCCCGGGTCGTCCATGTCGGTCAGCCCGTCGCCGTCGTTGTCGATCCCGTCCGAACAGGCCGAAACGGTGCCGAGGGTCAGTCGCGGCAGGTAGCCGGCGTCCTCGGCCCAGATGCGCGTCTCGCCGAACGCGCCGATCAGCGTCACGAGGAGGTCCTGCCGCACGCCGTCCGCCAGGAGGACGTCCGTGTTGGCGACACCGTCGGCCGCGTCCAGCGTCAGTCTTCCGGGGCGCACGGACAGGCGGACCCACCGATCGCCGGGCAGCCTGCCCGACCCGTCGGCCGCCAGCGCCCGGACGTCCACCGACAGGCGCAGCCCCTTCGACACCACGGACGGGTCCGGCAGGTCCAGCAGCGCGGTCGGGCTGCCCAGTCCCTGACCGTCCACCCGTTTCACGGCGACCGCCAGCCCGCCCGGCTCGGCCGACCAGTCGCGCGATCGGCTCGCGTCGCAGCCCGCCACCGACAGCGCAGCGACGGCCGCAGCCAGTCCAGCAACAAGGCGATTTGGCGACCCGCATCCCATGGCCATCCTCATGGCGGCAGCAGCCGAAGCCGACCGTCCTCGGCGATCCCGTTCGTCCGGTCCACGCAGGCGACCACTCCGCAGGTTTCCCACGCGCGGGCCCGCTGCTGGCAACGGCACTGCTGGCCGGCCGCGCCCTCGGCCCGCAGCGCGCTGCAGTCCGCTTCGAACCGGGCCGACACGTCGGTCACGCACGAGGCCAGCACGCACCTTCCGCCGCCCGGGCAGCCGGCGGCCTCGGCGCACGTGCCGCCGACCCAGTCCACGCGCTCCTGGCAGGCGCAGGTGTAGCCTTCGTCGCACCCGTCGGCCCCCGAGCCGTCGTGGGTGCAGTCCTTCAACTGGCCGCAGGGCTTCCCCTGGCGCAACTGGTCCATCAGGGCGTCGCGCTGAGAGATCCCGGTATCGACCTGCGTGGTGTTGCGCTTGAGCACCATGAACCCCGAGCCGCCCTTGGCGATGTAGTTGTTCACCGCGACGGAGTACTGGTCGTCCAGCACGACGGGCGAGCCGTTGATCAGGATGCTCACCGCGCACCCCTCGGCATCGGCCGCCTGGGTCTCCCACGCCGTCGGGCGGCGGGCGAGGTCGCACCGGCCGCACTGCAGGTCGGCCGTGACGCCCGCCACCTGCGCCTGGGACTGGCACCCGCGGCTGGCGGAGCGGCGCGCGACGTAGTCGAACAGTTCCACCACCTCGCGGCCGGACAGGTACATCGTCGTGATGGTGTTCTCGAACGGGAACACGTTGTACAGGTCCGACACCGTCACCGGCCCGGCGTACAGGTCCGATCGAATGCCCAACGAGTTGGTCAGCGCGAAGTCGGTTTCGACGCCCGGGCGGCGCTGCATCGCGGACGCCACCAGGTTGCCCAGCGGCGAGTCCCCCCCCGACGACCCGTAGCGGGCGGCGTCCACCGGCGCGTACCCCAGGATCTGGTCCAGCGGCAAGATCTGCTGCAACTGGTCGATGTAGGGTTCCATCATCTCGGCCATCAGCCGATCGTCCGGGACCTGCTTGTCCACCGGGATGACCTGGTACTGGAAGGACGCCAGTTCGAAGTCGTTGTTGGCCTGCCGGCCGGCGATCGCCTCGGACCCGTCGAGGGCGTCGGTGCACTTCGGATCGTCCAGGTCGGTCAGCCCGTCGCCATCGTTGTCCACGCCGTCGGCGCAGGGCCCCGCCTGGCGGAACACCGCGTCGAAGCGGCCCACGTACTTGGCGAACGCGCCCGAATGCGCCAGGGGCACCTTGCGCGGCGGCGGGGCCAGGAAGCCCATCGCCAGCGGCATCGGGTAGCACGCCGCGTCGGCCCCGTCGGAAATCAGCGCCTGGATCCGGGCGTCCCGCTCGGCACTCGGCAGCGCCAGCACGTCGGCGGGCACGGCGATTTCGGTGTCCAACAGGTTCACGCAGGCGTCCAGGATCTTCGATTCATCCAGCGACGGAAGCACGCGGCCGGCGGTCTCGGGCACCGACTTCAGCAGGCGCAGCGCGTCGTTGACAAGCCCCGAGCAGACCGCCGTCGCCTCCGCCCCCGGGCGGACGCCGTTCACGCCCTGCCACATCGACTTCGCCGCCTTCGCGCAGACGGTCCGGAAATAGCGGGTCGCGACCTCGTAGTAGCACTCGCCGCCGTCCTGAAGCACCTTGGGCGGGTCCAGCACGATGTGGTGATGGCCGCCCAGCACCAGGTCCGCACCCGAGGTGCACTGGATCAACTGCTGGTCCTCGGTGAGGCCCAGGTGCGACGCGATCACGATGACGTCCACCTGCGGGCGCAGCACGTCGATGAAGAACTGCGTGACCTCGGCGGAGTCGATGGGCGTGATGCCCAGGGCGTTCGGTCCCTCGGCCAGCGACGACATGCTGGCCGTGTTGCCCAGCCCGATGACCCCGACGCGCAGCCCTTCGAGGTTGAAGATCTCGTAGGGCTTCAGGAGGTCCGCCAGCGGGGGCGGGGTCGGCGTGATGGCCGGGTACACGAAGTAGTTCGCGGCCAGCACCGGGAACGTCGTAAACCGCGAGATCTTGTCCGCGACGTTGGCCTCGCCCGAGTCGAACTCGTGGTTTCCGATCGACATCACGTCCACGCCCATCAGGGACAGGGCCTTCATTTCAACCTCGCCCTGGAACACGTTGAAGATCGGCGCTCCCTGGAAGGAATCGCCGGTGTCCACGTGCAGGGAGCGCTGGACCTGGCTGCGGATGCCCCGGGCGATGTGGGCGATGCGCGCGATGCCGCCGAACGGGCCGTTCTCGTCCGCCAGCCCCAGGTTCTTGTCGGTCTGCGACACCTTCATGGCGTAGGGAATCAGCCGGGAGTGGATGTCGGTGGTGTGGACGAACGTGACGCGAACGTCCTGTCCGTCCAGATCAGGCCTCGGCGTCGTGATGTTGCATGCCGCAGCCGAAACGCCCAGGAGGGCGCCGATCAGCAGGCGCGACCGGCACATGACCGCCATCCAGACGGAGACAGCCGACCTTATTGAAGCCCACCATCCGTGTCAACGCGCTATTTTTATTGGCGCAGATCGATCCTTTTCCCTACAATCCCCCTGCCCCCGGGGCGCCCTCCGCTCCCGGCTCTCCCGCTCCCAGCCGCTTGGACCGGGTTTTCGGGCATACTCCGCCGAGGTGACTGATGAGGACATTCGAGTTCGCGACTCCCCATGGACGGATCGGGATGCTCATCCTGGTCCCGGGAACCCCGCCCGAATACTACTGGAGCGGCAAGGGCGACGTGCCCCCCGAGGTCCGGGACTCCCTGACGCAGGGCCTGTCGGACCCGGAAACGGGCGCTCGCGTGGCAGGCGACAAGGGCGAAGAGTTCCTGGAAGTCATGATGCTCGAGTTCGGCCGCGGCCGGCACCTGGCGGGACGAAAGGGGGCGCCGATCAAGGACCTCCCCCCGAACGCGCGCAAGGTACCCTACACGCCGGGCGTCTCGGGTTGGTTCCGCTCGTAATTCCGTGCGACCATTCGGCAACATGGACGGGAGGCGGCGGATGAAGCGTTGGTTTGCGCTCCTGGCGGTCCTGGGTGTCGTGGTTCCGGGTTCGGCACAGGCGCAGACCGAGTCGGTCGACTGGTTCCGCCTGGGCGCGCAGGAACTGGCGGCCGGGTCCGTCGAAAAGGCCACGGAAGCCTACGAAAAAGGCGTGGCCGCCAAGCCGGACGCACGCGAGGGCTGGTACAACCTGGGCATCGTGTACGGCCGGCGCCGGATGTTCGCCAAGGAAGTGCAGGCGTACCAGAAGGCGCTGGAACTGGACCCCGACTACGCCAACGCCCAGCACAACCTCGGGCTGGCGTTCCTGGACCTGGGCCAGAAGGACAAGGCCGTCGAGGCGCTGCAGAAACTGGTGAAGGCCCAGCCGCAGGCCGGTGACGGCTGGAACAACCTGGGTGTCGCGCAACTGGAAAAGGGCGACCTGGAGGGGGCGCGGAACGCGTTCCAGAAGGCGGCCGAGGTGATGCCCGAGTCGCCGGATCCGCGCTTCAACCTGGGCGTAACGCTGATGCGGCTGGCGGAAAAGGAATCGGCCACCGACAAGCGCGAGCCGGTCCTGAACAGCGCGTCGAAGATGTTCGACGACGTGCTTCGCCTGGACCCGTCCAGCTACCGCGCCGCCTACAACCAGGGCGTGATCCAGCATCGGCTGGGCAACCCGACCACCGAAATCGCGGCCTATCGCAAGGCGTTGGGGCTGAAGGCGGACCACGCGCTGTCGCTGTACAACCTCGCGGCGGCGCTGTCGGCCCGGGGCCAGAAGGACGACGCGATCACCGCGTGGGACGCGTACATCGACGCCACGCGCGGCGATCCCGCCGAGCGCGCCTTCCAGGACGCCGCCCGCAAGGAACTGACCCGCCTCAAGGGATTGTGATCCCCCGCCTGCCCACCCCTGCCCCCCCGTGATCCGGCGTGCCGTCGCTTCCCTGCCCCCGTGATCCGGCAACGCCGTCGCTTCCCTGCCCCCCGCCGCGGGACCTTGCACCCCGGCGCGCGAGTACACACATTTTCCCGGGTACAGGAACGGAGTTCACGATGCGTTTCGACAACTTCACCACCAAGGCCAAGGAGGCCATGGACGCGGCCGCCCAGGAAGCGACCCGGCGCGGCAACCCCGAACTGGAGGTCGAGCACCTTCTGTCGGCGCTGCTGGCCGACCCCGAGGGCGCCGTCGTCAGCGTGCTGCAGCGGATCGAGGCGGACCCGCGCGGGCTGAAGCGCTCCGCCGACGCGCTGCTGGGCCGGCTGCCGCAGGCGCAGGGGGGGCAGACGTCGATAGGACGCCGCTTGAACGCGCTGATCCCCGAGGCCGAAAAGGAGGCGAAGTCGTTCAAGGACGACTACGTGGGCACCGAGCACCTGCTCCTGGCCATGCTGGGAAAGGGGGACGGGCCGGCGATCGACCTGCTGAGGACGTCGGGCGTGACCCGCGACCGGTTCCTGGGGGCGTTGAAGGACGTCCGCGGGGGCCAGCGCGTGACGGACCCCGAGGCCGAGGACCGGTACCGCGTGCTGGAAAAGTACACGGTCGACCTGACGGCCCGGGCGCGCCAGGGCAAGCTGGACCCGGTCATCGGGCGCGACGACGAGATCCGGCGCGTGGTGCAGGTGCTGTCGCGCCGTCGCAAGAACAACCCGGTGCTGGTGGGCGAGGCGGGCGTCGGCAAGACCGCCATCGTCGAGGGGCTGGCCCAGCGCATCGTGAAGGGCGACGTGCCTGAAACGCTGAAGGACAAGCGGCTGATGGCGCTGGACATGGGTTCGCTGATCGCGGGCACCAAGTTCCGCGGCGAGTTCGAGGACCGGCTGAAGGCCATCCTGAAGGAAATCGAGCGGTCGGAAGGCGACATCATCCTGTTCATCGACGAGATGCACACCCTGGTCGGCGCGGGCGCGGCCGAAGGGGCGATGGACGCGTCCAACATGCTGAAGCCGGCGCTGGCCCGCGGCACGCTGCATTGCGTCGGCGCCACCACGCTGAAGGAGTACCGCAAGCACATCGAGAAGGACGCGGCGCTGGAGCGGCGCTTCCAGCCTGTGCAGGTGGGCGAGCCGTCCGTCGAGGACGCCATCAGCATCCTGCGCGGCCTGCGGGAACGGTACGAAATCCACCACGGCGTCCGGATCCGCGATGCGGCGCTGGTGGCCGCGGTGACGCTGTCCAAGCGGTACCTTCCCGACCGGCACCTGCCCGACAAGGCGATCGACCTGATCGACGAGGCCGCCAGCCGGCTGCGCATGGAGATCGACAGCGTCCCGGTCGAGGTGGACGACGTCGAACGGCGAATCGTGCAACTGGAAATCGAGCGCCAGGGGCTGTCCCGCGAGGAGGGGCGCGCCGCCGAGGACCGGCGGAAGGCCGTCGAGAAGGAGATGGCCGACCTGAAGGAGAAGGCGTTTGCGCTGCGGTCGCACTGGAAGGACGAAAAGAGCGCGGTGGGCGAGATCCGGCAGGTGAAGGGCGACCTGGAAACCGCGCGACTGGAGCTGGAAGCAAAGGAGCGGGGCGGCGACTGGGACGCGGCTTCGCGGCTGAAGTATGGCCGCATCCCCGAACTGACCGCCCGGCTGGAGGCGCTGGCCGCGCGGCTGGCCGAGGTGCAGAAGGACCGCCGGATGCTGAAGGAGGAGGTCGATGAGGAGGACGTGGCCAAGGTCGTGTCCGCGTGGACCGGCATCCCGGTGTCCAAGATGCTGGAAGGCGAACAGCGCAAGCTGCTGACGATGGAGGAGCGCCTGCGCGAGCGCGTGGTGCACCAGGACGAGGCCATCGAGTCCATCGCCAACGCGGTGCGACGGTCCCGCGCGGGCCTGTCCGACGCGGCTCGGCCGGTCGGCGCGTTCCTGTTCCTGGGGCCCACGGGCGTCGGCAAGACCGAACTGGTGAAGGCGCTGGCCGAATTCCTGTTCGACGACGAGGCGGCGATGGTCCGCCTGGACATGAGCGAGTACATGGAAAAGCACTCGGTGGCGCGCCTGATCGGGGCGCCCCCGGGGTACGTGGGGCACGAGGAGGGCGGGCAGTTGACCGAGGCCGTGCGGCGCCGCCCCTACGCGGTGATCCTGCTGGACGAGGTCGAAAAGGCGCACCCCGACGTGTTCAACGTGCTGCTGCAGGTGATGGACGACGGCCGGCTGACGGACGGGCTGGGGCGCACCGTGGACTTCCGCAACAGCCTGCTGATCATGACGTCGAACCTGGGCGGCCAGTTCTTCGACGAATCGGCGGAACACCTCGACGACCCAGTGGAGGAGAAGGCGCGGGTGCGGGCGCAGATCATGGAAGTCGTGAAGGCGTCCTTCCGCCCCGAATTCCTCAACCGTCTGGACGAGGTCGTGATGTTCAACCGGCTGGACCGGTCGGACATGGAGCGCATCGTCGACATCCAGATGGTGCGGGTCGATCGGCGGCTGGCCGAGCGCCGGCTGATCGTGCGCCTGTCGGACGCCGCCCGGCGCCACCTGGCCGAGGCCGGGTGGGACCCCGTGTACGGCGCGCGGCCCCTCAAGCGGGCCATCGAAAAGGAACTGCTGAACCCGCTGGCGCAGGAAATCCTGAAGGGTCGCCTGAAGGAGGGCGCCGTGGTGGTGGTGGGCGCCGGTCCGGAGGGGCTGACGTTCAGCGAGGCGGACTAGGAGCGGTCGGGATCAGCCGCACGTCCCCATCTGGTCGGGCATGCACGCGCCGCAGACCGGGCACAGTTCGATGCAGCCGCACGCGGCCGCGCCGCTGCACGTGGTGTTCTTCGGGCAGTCGGCGTCGTTCCAGCAGCAGGCCGAATCGCCCGTGCAGGCGGGGCCGTTGGGATCGTCCACGCAGGAACCCGGCAGGCCGAACCCGCCCCCCTGGGCACGGCAGACCTTCCCGGCGCCGCAATCGGAATCGACCCAGCAGCAGCCGTTGGGCATCGGGATGCACTTGCCCGGCTGGTCCGCGACGAAGCAGTCGGCGTTGCAGGGGCAGACCGAGGCGCCCTGGCAGGTGAAGCCCGTGGCGCAGTCCTCCTGGGACCAGCACTCGCCATAGGGCAGCGCGGGCTTGCAGGTGCCCATGTCGCCGCCCTCGGTGCCGCACGACCAGCCAGGGCCGCAGTCCGCGTTCTTGGCGCAGCAGGCGGGAAGGCTGACGTCGGTGGCGTAGACCTCGTACACCTCGGGCGGCGGGCCGTCGTAGGACACGTCCCACAGGGGCAGGTCCTGCGACACCTCGTAGGGCAGTTCCGTGTGGACGTCGGCGCACGAGGGGATCATGCAAGCGTCGGTGGCGTAGCAGGTCCACTGCATTCCGTCGCACGTGCAGATCGTCGAGGCGTAGCACATGCCGCAGCAGCACTCGGTGCCGTATTCGCAGGACCCGTGAACGTCGCACCCGCCGCCCTGGCCGAACGGCGGATCGATCGGGCAGGCCGGGTTCACGTCCCGCCACGCGTCGAAGTCAACGTCCTGCCGGGCATCTTGGTCCACGTCGTACGACACGTCCTGGTACACCTCCTCGTACACGTCCTCGTACACGTCGGGGCACGACTGGATCATGCACGCGTCGGTCGCGTAGCAGGACCACTGCGCGCCGTCGCACGTGCAGACCGTCGATGGGTAGCACTGGCCGCAGCAGCATTCGGTGCCGTACTCGCAGGACGACGGCACGCCGCAGGCCGACGCGACGCCGATCGGCGCATCGACAGGGCAGTTCGGGTTGACGTCGGTGTTCACGTCGAACACCGCCTCGGGGCTGACGTCAGACGTGGCGTCGGGCAGGTCCTGGTAGACCTCCGGACAGTCCAGCGGGTCCGTGTGCCAGCATGCCCAGGATCCGTTGACGCACTGGCAGCCGAAGGCCGGGTGGCAGGACCCGCACTGGCACGCCTGGGGCCCGTAGTTGCAGCCCAGGTCGCCGGCGCAGAAATCCCCTTGTGTCGGCATGGACGCCGGGCACAGTTCGCTGTTGGTCTTCGAATCGGCGGGCCACGTCAGGCAACCGGTGGTCGCCAGCAGCACCATCACCGGAACCAGCATCAACGTTCGCATCGTCCCCTCCTTCATGGTCCTGTCCACCCGCCTCCCCGCAGGGCGGGTCCGGCGGGACCCGTCCCGGTGGACGGGTCCCGCTGGCCCGGCCCGACAGGACCCGCACGCCTTCCGGAAGCAAGGGCCGGGCCATCGCAGCGCCCCCTCCCGCCGATCCGGTAGAACCTCAGTTCTTTCAAAGCATCTTCGGTGTTCTGACGACGAGGATCGCCCGGGAAGGAAGGGTCCGTCAAGGGCGCGACCCTGACACGGCGATCAGGGGTGCCCGGGGGCGGCCGCCGGGCCTACGTCGCGTCGGCGCGCCGGGCGTTCCAGGTTTCGACGGCACGGACCAGCAGGCCCATCGCCACGTCGAGGTCGGCCTCCTTCAGCACGTACGCGATGCGGATTTCCTCCCGGCCCTTTCCCGGCGTGGCGTAGAAGCCGTTCCCGGGGGCGACCATCACGGTGCGGCCGTCCACGCTGAAGTCGTTCAGCAGGAACTGGGCGAACGCGTCCGCATCCCCGACGGGCAGGCGGGGCTGGACGTAGAAGGCGCCTTCGGGCACCGCGCAGACCGCGCCGGGGATGCGCCGCAGGCCGGCCATCACCGTGTCGCGACGGCGGCGGTACTCCTCGATCATCGGGGGCACGTACTTCTGCAGCAGGCCGTATCCGGCCACCGCCGCGTACTGTTCGAGGGTCGGAGGGCACAGGCGGGCCTGGCCGAACCGCAGGGCCGCGTCCAGCACGCCCGCGTTCTGCGTCACCAGGAAGCCGATGCGGGCGCCGCATGCCGAAAAGCGCTTGCTGATGCTGTCAATCAGGATCGCGCGGTCCATCGCGCCGGCCTCGGACGCCACTCCCAGCACGCCCGTCGCGGTCCGGCCGTCGTAGGCGAACTCGCGGTATGCCTCGTCGCCGATCACGTACAGGTCGTGCTTCACGGCCAGGTCCACCAGCATGGCGACCTCGGCCGGGGTGAACACGGTGCCGGTCGGGTTGCCGGGCGACGAGTACAGGATCGCGCGGGTCTTCGGCCCGATCGCCGCCTCGATGACCTCGCGGGCCGGCAGGTGGTATCCGTCCTCCACCCGCGTCTCGACCGCCTTCAGCGTCACGCCGGCCATGCAGGCGAAGCCCGAGTAGTTCGTGTAGAACGGCTCGAAGACGAGGATTTCGTCCCCGGTGTCGCAGATCGCGTTCATCGCGAACAGGATGGCTTCCGAGCCGCCCTCGGTGACCAGCACCTCGCTGGGCGCGATCGGCCATCCCAGGTCCTGAAGGTACCCCGCCATCGCGGCGCGCGTCTCGGCGAGGCCGCTGGAGGGGCCATAGGCCAGGACGGGTTCCCGGAAATTCCGCAGCGCGTCCAGCATCTCGGGGGGGGTCGGGATGTCCGGCTGCCCGATGTTCAGGTGGTACACCTGGGTTCCGCGAGCCTTCGCCGCGTCCGCCAGGGGCGTCAGTCGACGGATCGGGGAAGCCGGCATCAAGCGCCCGCGCTGCGACAGTTCCATCCGGGATGCTCCGCAAGATCCGGGCGGATGCTAGCCCAGCGACGAGGCCGCGACAAGCAGGATCGCGCCCGGATCGGGCTTTCCTCGCGCCTGTGCGAGACACGCGGTTGTACCCGGCGCCAAAGCCCCTACAATACCTCCGGGCATCGAGAGGCCACGGTGAACGACCGCTCGCACGATTCGCAGGCCGGGACCCGCGACCGCGGCATGCCGGCACAGGGTTCGTCCGCCGTCGGCAACCGCCTGCACGTCTGTGTCGGATACTCCTGCAACAACAACTGCATGTTCTGCATGGAGGACGACCGCGTGGCTCGGGCCGCGCGCCTGAAGGCGCAGACGCCCGAGGACGTCCGCAGGATGATGACGCTGGACCCGGACGCCCGCGAGGTGATGTTCACCTCCGGGGAACCCACGCTGCACCCGCGACTGGGCGAATACATCCGGATGGCGCGCGATCTGGGCTTTCCCACCGTCGGCCTGATCACCAACGGCAGGCGCCTCGCGTACAAGCCTTACGCCCGCGAACTGCTGGAAGCCGGCCTGAACCACGTGCTGGTCAGCATCCATGGCCCGAACGGCAAGGTCCACGACATGCTGACGCGGTCGAAAGGCGCCTTCGTGCAGGCCGTGGCGGGACTGGCGAACCTGGCCGCCCTGCGCGGCGAGTTCCCGGGCCTGAAGGTCCACACGTCCTACGTGGTCAATGCGCTCAACGTCCGGTACTTCCGCGAGTTCTACGACGCGATGCGGCCGCTGGGCGTCGATCAGCACGTGTTCAACGTGATGATGCCCGACGGGCGTGGCGGCACCGACATGGGCCACCTGATGGCACGCTACCGGGACGTGGCGGGGGCCTTCCAGGCGTTTGTCGCGGGCCTGCCTCCCGAGGGGGTGGCCCGGGTGTTCCTGCTGGACATTCCCTACTGCACCACGACGGCCCTTCCCGACCCCGTGCGCGGATATGTCGAGCGATACTTCCATTACGAACCCGACGGCGAGACGGGTTTCGAGCCTCACGGACCGGCGGGCGGGGCTGCGGCGGGCGACGAGGTGTCGGCCGATCTGCTGCAGGCGTCGGCGCTGGACGGCGAAAACGTCCGGTATTCGAAGGTGGCGAAGGGCGCCCACGACGCCGCCATGCGGGTGAAGCGCCCCGAGTGCGCCTCGTGCGGCTTCGACGGCCTCTGCCGGGGCGTGTTCCGGCAGTACGTCGAACGATGGGGCTGGGACGAGTTCGTCCCGGTGCGCCCCGGCTTCGGCAGTCCCCCCCCGCCCGAGCGCGCAGGCGAAGGCGATGGGTTTCCGAAGGAAACTCTCGCCGTAGACGAAGCCGCCTCGGGACGATCCAATCCGCCCGAGCGCGCAGGCGAAGGCGATGGGTTTCCAAAGGAAACTCTCGCCGTAGACGAAGCCGCCTCGGGACGATCCAAAGGAGCGTGAAATGGCCGAGCCCCTCCACAAGACCGAGCGCGTGGACATCAAGACGGGCTGGAACTGCAACAACCGGTGCGTGTTCTGCGTCCAGGGAAACAAGCGCGACCAGTACGGCAACAAGACGACCGACGAAGTGAAGCGGTTGCTGGAAGAAGCCCGCAAGGACTCGGACAGCATCGTGTTCACCGGCGGCGAGGTGACGATCCGGCCGGACCTCCTGGAAATCGTGCGGTACGCGAAGGACCTGGGGTACTCGATCATCCAGATCCAGACGAACGGGCGCATGCTGGCCTACAAGAAGGTCTGCGAAGACCTGGTCGCGGCCGGTGCGAACGAGTTTTCGCCCGCGCTGCACGGCCACACGGCGGAATTGCACGACTACCTGACGTGCAGCCCGGGGTCCTTCAAGCAGACCGCGCGGTCGATCCGCAACCTGAAGGAACTGGGCCAGCACGTGCTGACCAACAGCGTGATCACGCGGTCGAACTACAGGACCCTGCCGGAACTGGCGGCGCTGCTGGTGGGCCTGGGCGTCGATCAGTTCCAGTTGGCGTTCGTGCACCCCCTCGGCTCCGCGGGCGAAAAGTTCGTCGAGGTCGTGGCCCGCCTGAGCCTCTGCGAGCCGTACGTGAAGCAGGCGCTGGACGTGGGCCTTGCGGCCGGCCGGCGCGTGATGGTGGAGGCGATCCCCTACTGCTTCATGGAAGGCTACGAGCCGTACGTGGCGGAACGCATCATGCCCCACACGAAGATCTTCGAGGGGCACGTGACCATCGCGGACTACACCGAGCACCGGCTGACCGAAGGCAAGGCGAAGGGGCCGCGGTGCGGCGAATGCGCGTTCAACGGGATGTGCGAAGGCCCGTGGCACGAGTACCCCGACCACTACGGATGGGACGAGTTCGTGCCGCGCCCGGACTTCTCGAAGGCGCACCCGCGGACCCTGGAAGGACTTCGATAGGCATGGAAGACGTCGATGCACGGCAGGCCGCGGTCAACGAACGCCGCCAGTGGGTGCGCCTGACCCGGGCCTGCAACAACCACTGCATCTTCTGCCACGACGTGGGTGCCCACGACGGGCTGCTGGTGCCCGACGACGAAGTGCTGGCGCGGCTGCGCGCGGGTCGCGAGGGCGGGGCGACCCGGGCGATCCTGTCCGGCGGCGAGCCCACGATCCACCCGCGGTTCCTGGACCTCGTGAAGGCCGCGCGCGACATGGGCTACACCTGGGTGCAGTGCGTCAGCAACGGTCGGATGTTCGCGTACGACGCGTTCACGGCGCGGGCCATGAACAACGGCCTGCGCGAAGCGACGCTGTCGATGCACGGGCACACGCCCGAACTGTTCGAGCGGCTGGTGGGCATCCCGGGGTCGTTCCGGCAGTCCCTGCAGGGCCTGAAGAACCTGCTGCGCATGGGCGCGGTGGTGTCGGTGGACGTGGTCCTGAACCGCCAGAACCTGCCGCACCTTCGCGAACTGCTGCAGTTCTACATCGACCTGGGCGTGGGGGAATTCGACCTGCTGCACCTGGTGCCGTTCGGGCGCGGCTTCGACGAGCACCGGGACGAACTTTTCGAGGACCCGGAGGTGGTCGCGCGCGAGTTGGCGCGGGCGCTGACGCTGGTGGACGAGGTGCCGGGGCTGTTCCTGTGGACCAACCGGCTGCCGATCGAACTGCTGGAAGGGCACGAGGAACTGTTCCAGGACCCGCACAAACTGTACGACGAGGTGCTGGGCGAACGGAAGGCGTTCCGTGAACTGTTCGCCGACGGAACGGACCCCGAGTGCCTGGGCGAGCGCTGCCCGTGGTGCTTCCTGCGCCCCTTCTGCGATGCCGCGCGACAGTTCGTCGCCGACCGGGGCACGCCGCCGACCGCGATCGGGACGGCGACCACCCCCGAACGGACGACCTTTCCCGAGCGCGCAGGCGAAGGCGATGGGTTTCCGAAGGAAACTCTCGCCGTAGACGAAGCCGCCTCGGG
>CAIOFV010000009.1 GCA_903857665.1 uncultured Myxococcales bacterium | reverse complement strand
TGACGGGAAGATCGGCGCCAAGAGACACAGGTACCCCCTGCCGAGGCACCTCGATACTGATCTCCTTGATCTCCCTTGACAATCAGTAAGTGAAAAACCCTGGCGGCAAGATCACTTGCGGCTTAACCGATCAGCATTGGTTCTAGGCCCCGGGGTTTTCCAGTCTACTGCAGGTCGATCGCGGGCAGGCCGAAGTCCGCCAGCCCCTTGTCGTTGGT
Organism: uncultured Myxococcales bacterium; assembly: GCA_903857665.1. Taxonomy (GTDB): domain Bacteria; phylum Myxococcota_A; class UBA9042; order DTJE01; family DTJE01; genus CAIZWN01. The sequence continues at coordinate 13,106 of CAIOFV010000009.1, read as the reverse complement.
CGAGGTACCGTCCGGGTTCAAGCCCTGGCCGTCCTTCGCCACCACGGGAACGACCATGTCGAACAGGCCCTCCGCGTCGGTGCAGCCCTCGGCCGCGGTCTGCAGGGTCGATGCGAACGACGTGTCCCCCAGCGACCACGTGTTCTTGGCGGTGGTCAGCGAAATCGGGAAGAACAGCCGGATCGTGGTCGATGCAAGCGGCGCCCCGTCGGCCGCGGCGCGGATCCGCCCCCGGATCAGGGCGCCTTCGGGCAGCGACACGCCCAGTGTGTGCGCGGTGGTGAGGTCGATCGACGGGTACGCGACCCGCGGGAACCCGGTGTGCGCCGGCGGGGTCACGGCAAGGGCATACGAACCGGGGTCGATGCTCAGCGCGAATGACCCATCCAGGGCCGTGGTCGCCTCGAACACCGCTTCGGTCGCCCCGGCCTGCGCCACGGCGGCCATCGCGGCCTGGCGGTTGGTCATCAGCGACACGACTGCCCCGGCCACGGGCAGGCCCGTCGATGCGCGGATCACGTGGCCGGTGACCGGCACGCGCGCGCCCAGGGGGATCAGGAACGCCTGGCTGTCCTGGGTCAGCAGGTTCAGCGCGGTTTCGGAGGCCGCCCACGGGGATTCCGACGGCGGGGTCACGGCCAGCGTGTAGGTCCCTTCCAGCAGATCCATCGTGCCGACGCCCGAGGCGTCCGTGGACGTCGATGCGGTGAAGTCGCCGTTTCCGGCCGTGCCCACCGCGGTCACCTGGGCCATCGGCACCGCCTTCACGACGCTCCCGACTTTGCCAAAGATCTGCACGGACACCGTGCGGATGGCGGGCACCGGGTCCACGTCCAGCGTCAGGAACGGGGCCGCAGCATACTCGACCTTGAGGGCGTCCAGGCCGCCGTCCCACAGGAAGTGGCGTGTCGGGAAGAGGGAAGGGGAGCGGCCGGCGGACACCGTGATATCGACCGTGCCCGAACCCGGCGGCAGGATCACGGCGAACACGCCCTGGGCGTCCGTCAGCGTGCTGGTGCCGATCGCATCGGCGCCGACCTTGCCCGCCACCTGGGCACCGGCGATGGGGATTGGCTGGCCCTGGTCCCCTCGCTGCCGGACGACGCCCTGCAGGCGCAGGTAGGCGGCATCCGGCGGCAGTACCACGTCCGATGTGAGGTCGGCCCCGACCTGCATCGGGAACGAGAACGGCGGGAGCGCCTCGACGGCCCCGGCGCCCGGGATGAACGTGACCTGGTAGGCCAGGTTCGGCAGCAGCCGCAGCGAGAAGCGCGGCGCGTTGGTGCCGGACGCGTCGAATCCCAGCACCTGCGCGTCGCTGCGGAACTGGGTGCCCGGGACCCGGCCGGTCGCCACGGCGACCAGTCGGCCTTCGGCGACGTCGGCATCGGAGGCCGGCGAGGTCGGGACCGCGCCGTTGCTGCCCGTCCAGGAACCGCCGGTGGGGGCGTGGAACACCCGTCCCTGGACGGTGACGGGCGCTGCCAGCGACAGGTCCAGGGCGCCGGTGGTATCGATCGTCAGGTCCGCGAACTGGTCGCCGACCAGGGCGCCCGCGGGATCGGGGTCGACCTGGACCGAAAAGACCGTGGACCAGGGTGGGAAGGCGACGCACACGCCGACCGAACTGGAGCAGCCGGTTCCGGCCGGGCAATCGGAGTCGGACTGGCAGGCCTGGCCGCCGGTGCCCGTCGGTACGCTCCCTGCGGAGTCCTGGGTCCCCGGCAGATCCGAGCTTTCGGCCCCGTCGCCGGCGCTGCCGCCGCATGCGGCGAGCGCCAGCAGGGATCCCAGCACGAGGACGGCCGCGTGCCTCATAGCCCGCTCCCCGCAGTGTCGCAGGCCACCTGGGGCACGAAGGTCCACGAAACGTAGGCGTAGCCCCCCGTGATGATCCGCCCCAGTTCGGGGTCGAATTCGATCTTGTGGTCCGACACGAACAGCTCCAGCACGTGCGGCGCCTGGAACGGGATCAGGTCGGCCTGGAAAAAGCACGGGTTGAAGATGATGCTGGGCCGGCCGGTGAATGCAGGGCTCCGGGGCGTCGATGATTCCAGGTACCCGACGTACCACTGGTAGTCCAGCGCTTCGGCCGACGTGTCCGGGTCCGTCACCGCACCCGCGACCGAAAACTGGGTGCTGATCGTGGTCAGGTCCACGATGTGGTCCGCGGCGGGTACCACCAGCGTCCTGTCCAGCGTCGGTCCGAACGCCACGTCCGGTCGATCCTCGATGTCCGGCCACCATACGCATCCCCCGGCCAGGACCGTCGTCAGCACGACGGCCGCCCTGGAAAGGTGAAGCAATGGATGTGCCATCCTCGACACTCGCGCAACCCCTTGGAACGATACCACTTGCGGTCCGCCGGACCGCCGTTGCGGCCCGGGCCGCCGGGACAGTGCGACAAACGGATCAGCCGGCGCGGGCTGACGTCCCTGCCGCGCAGAGGCCTACACGTCGCGTCCCGCCTCGCGTTCGCGTTCAATGTACCGGAAGATCGTCCGGGGCTCGACCCCCAGGTCACGGGCCGTCTGGGTCCGGTTGCCCTTGTTCTTCCGCAGCACCTCCAGCACGTACTCCCGCTCGAAGCGGTCCCGGGCCTCCGACAGGGGCACCGCGGGCCGCTCGTCCTCCTCGGGGATTTCGACGTCCGCCAGCGTCAACTGGGGGCCGTCGGCGAACAGAACTGCCTTCCGGACCCGGTTTTCCAGCTCGCGGATGTTGCCGGGCCAGCGGAACTTGCGCAGCGCCTTCAGCGCTTCCGGCGAGAACGAGCGCACCGGCGCGGACGCCTCGGACGCGAAGCGCTGCAGGAAGTACTGCGCCAGCGTTTCGATGTCCGCGCCGCGTTCGCGCAGCGGGGGCAGCGTCACCGTGACCACCGCGATCCGGTAGTACAGATCCTCGCGGAACCGGTTGTTGCGGATGTCGTCCTGGAGGTTGCGGTTCGTCGCGGTGATCAGCCGGACGTTGACCTTTTCGGGGCGCGAGCCGCCGACCCGCGTGACCATGCCGTCCTGCAGCACGCGCAGCAGCTTGACCTGGAGACCCAGGGGCAGTTCGCCCACCTCGTCCAGGAACAGCGTGCCGTTGTGGGCCGCCTGGAACTTGCCGATGGTAGCCGCGACCGCGCCGGTGAAGGCCCCGCGGCAGTGTCCGAACAGTTCGCTTTCGATCAGGTTTTCCGGGATGGCGCCGCAGTTGACCGCGACGAACGGCCCGCCGGAGCGCGTGCTGCGGCCGTGCAACTCGCGGGCGACCAGTTCCTTGCCGGTGCCCGTTTCGCCCAGCACCAGCACCGGGACGTCGGTCGGGGCGACGCGCTGGACGCGGCTGAACACGTCCTGCATGCCCTGGCAGCTGCCGATCAGCGCGCCGAACCGGGAGGCCTTGACCTCCTCCTTCAGGGACTTGTTGTCGCGTTCCAGGCTTTCGATCAGCAGCAGGTTCTGCACGATCACCGCGGCCTCGCCGGCGTACACCATCAGGGTCCGCAGGCGCACCTCGTCCAGCAGGTTCAGCAGCTTTTCGGTGCCCAGGTACAGCACGCCGCGCGTCTCGCCGCCGATCTTCAGCGGGATGCACGCCACGGACGCAAGTTTCAGGTTGATGACCGACGTGCAGCCCGAGAACTCGCGGTTGTTCAGCGCGTCGGCGACCAGTTGCGGCTCGCCGTCCTTCAGGGCCTTCTGGACGATGCTTTCGCTGAACAGTGCCTCGTCGGGCGGCATGGCCTTCCGGTCCACGTTCCGGGCGACCTTGACCACCGGCAGGCCGTTTTCGACGAACAGGATGAACCCCTTGCTGGCCCGCGTCAGGGCGAGGGTTTCGTCCAGCAGGGTGCCCAGCGCGCGGTCCAGGTCACGGGACTCCATCAGGCGCCGGCTGAAGGCGCCCAGCGATTCCAGTTGCTTGAGCGCGGAGGTCTCGTCCGGCGCCTTGTCCTCCAGCGGGACCTCGCCGGGGGCGTACACCAGCGTGCAGTCGCCCAGGCGCAGCACATCCCAGGGTTCCAGGCGGGCGGTCTTGACCTTGCGGCCGTTGACCAGCACGTCGGCGTCGCGATCCAGGGGGCGGACGTGGTGGACCGATCCCTCCAGCACGATCTCGGCGTGCAGTTCCTTGACCCCGGCGGGCGGCAGCGGCACGTCGCAGGCGGGGTCGCGGCCCAGGGTGGTGACGGCGCGGAACAGGGGGAACCGCCTCGGCGGCTGCATCCCCTGGAACAACAGGATCCTGGCCACGAAGCCCTCCCGGAAAACTAGAACCGTGCGCAGACGGCAATGCCGGGCACGAGGCCGGCCCCCGCGGGCGGAACGGTCGGACAGGGGACCATCCTGACCGACTTCACCTCGGGAGTGAAGTCCAGGAACGCGTCCACGATCCCCCAGACCGCCAGCCCCACGAAGGTCCCCAGGCCGACGTATTGTACGATTCGCAGGTCGCGTGCGACGCCGGCATTCCGCGCCGAAAAGTAGCCGTCGCTGCCGCGAAGCGATTCGATCGACACCCAGGCGGCGATGTTCAGCGTCAGCGACAGGGTCTGCCCGGTCAGGAACAGTGCGCCCTTGGTGTTCCTGCCGTTCAGGAACTGGCCGACGCCGAAAGGGACCAGGTTCGGGACCCAGGAGCGCCGCACGATCGTTTCCTCGGTGCGCTCGCACTTGACGGTATCGACCGGCGGCTTCGGCGCCGGCTCGGCCTCGATGACATGCAGGCCGATGAGCTTCGCGCGGATGCCTTCGAAGCGCTCGATCAGCGAGGGGGGGTAGAAGAAGGAATCCAGCCGGTGCTGCGGGGCCAGGGTCAGCAGCGCCGTGAACTCGTCCTCCATGGCCCGCTCGTCTCCCAGCCAGTGGTAGCAGGCCGCCAGGAACTCGTGCGCCCGGACCACCAGGTCCGGCGACGCCAGGCGCACATCGGGGTACAGCAACGGCCGCAACTGCTCGACAGCCTTGGCGTAATCCTGGAAACGGAAGGTGTTCTCCGCGGTCTGGAACTCGGCCTCGGGTGTGGCTGCGACGGCCGGGGATCCGGTCGCGAGGAGGCAGGCAGATAGTACCACCGCAGCCAGCCACACTGGACAGCCACCGGACAACCGCAACCCCCCGGAGCGGCACGGCACCGAGTATAGCACCCCACCCGCGCCCGGGTGGGAGTTGGCGCACGGGTGCTACAATGCAGGTCAGGACTGGATGGAGCGCCCGATGCCTGCTCGTGCCGTAGCGTGGACCTTCGCCGTGGGGATCGTGTTCGCGGCGAGCGTGGCCCGGGCCTCCGGATCGGGGGGGGACGAAGCCGACATGGTGACGTGGATCGAGCGCTCGTGCCCGACCACGGCGAACGTCGAAACCCTGGTGAGGCTGGACCAGGTGGCCGGGAAGGCCGTGATGGACGGGCTGCGGCAGGGCAGGTTCCGCCAGGCCGTCCGGCTGGTGAACGCGTACCTGAAATGCTGGTCGATGCAGGGTGCGCTGGAGCGGTCGGGGATGTTCGAAACGCGCCTGCAGGCGTTGCGGCAGATCCCGTGCTTCGTGACCCTGGTGGTGTTCGAGTCCGAGGGGCGCGTGGACCCCGACCTGGCGCGGGAATCCCTGGCGTCCTGTCCCGAGCCGGGCGAGCGGCCCGCGGACGGCAGCGAGGGGGCGGCGCGGGTGTGGGCCGAGGAGGTGCGCCGCCGGGTGCACCTGGTCGCGTCGTTCCAGCCTCCGGGCGACGTGCTGGAGGAGGCCGAGCGCTGGCTGTCGCGGATGCAGGCCGCCGGCATCGTGGCCGAGGACGGGTCGGTGCGCTGGTCGAAGGCCGAGCATGCCGCGGCGGCGGTACGGGTCGGGATCGACTCGGGAGTCGCCGCGGACGTGCCCGCGCAGGGCGACGCGCAGGCCGCGCCGGGCGACGGGGCGGCCGCGGAAGGTCAGTCCCCGGCCCCCGAGGCCAAGGACGCCGGCACGGCCGATCGGGAGGCCCCGGACCCGGTGTTCGCCGTCCGGGTGCTGGCCGCGGGTGCAGCCGTGGCGTCGGGCAGCATGGAGCGCCTGCTGGCGGCGTTCGGCGGCGAGTCGGCCGCGTGCTCGTCGATGTTCCTGGCGGCCCTGGGCTTCCTGCAGGCGGTGGACCTCCCCCGGCAGGCGGCGCTTCCGATGATCCTGCGGGCGATGGTGGCCCGGGCGCCGCTGGACGTGGTGGCGACACTCAGCGACCGCGTGTCCCTGAAGTTCAAAGGCAAGCCCTGCGCGGTGCAGGCGCTGGTTTCGTCGCTGGCCCTGTCGTCGCTGACCGCGGAGGTGGTGGACGCCGCCTTCAAGCAGGGCAAGGGGGACCGCGTGGTCCACCTGGTCGCGGCGGCCCCGGCGGTGATCCCGGTGCACGGGTCGCCGGCGACCCGGGCAGCCATCCTGGCGGACGCGGTGGGCCTGCTGAAGGAGGGCGAGCGGATCGAGCGCATGTGCCAGTTGGGCCAGGCGCGCCTGGACGGGGCGGATGTCGATGGCGCGCTGGGCACCTTCCAGGCGGCGGCCGACGAGGCGCAGGACGAGGGTGCGAAGGGGTGCGTGGTCGAAGGGCGGTTCCGGGCGCTGATCCTGGGGCGCAGGACGCAGTCCCCCGCATTCGGCGAGGCCGCGGTGGCCTGGCTGACGCGGGACCCGGCGCCGCGGGAAATCCTGGAGCGGTTGCTGGAGCCGCCGGATGCCGAAAGGCGTTCCGCCGCGGTGAAGGCGCTGGCAGCGGTGGTGATGGCCAAGGGCTCCCCGGGGCGCCAGCCGGTGCTGGAGGCCCTTCTGAAGGTCGTGGATGACGCGCCGGGCACGCCGGAGGCGGGGGCCGCCAGGGTGGCGGTCGATGCGGCCGGATTCCCGGAGGACCCGCAGGGCAGGGTGACCTGGGCGCTGGTGGCGGGGCGGCACCACGTCACGGCCAACGAGCCGATCGAGGCTCGCAAGGCGTTCGATCGGGCGTTCGGCGGCCTGAAGCCGGACATGGAATCCGCCCGCACCGGCGTGGTCGCGCTGCTGCGATGGGCCGCCGTGGACGCGAAGTACGCCTTGCTGGACGACCTGCTGCCGCGCGCGGGTGCGGCCCACCTGTTGACGCCGGCGCTGCTGGCGGACCTGGCCGGCATCGTGGGCGAGGTGGGCCAGCGGGACCGTGCCCGGCGGTTCGTGGCGATGGCCAGGGGCCTCAAGCCGTCGGAACCCGAGGAATGGGTGGCCCTGGCCGACGCGTCGGCCCGCATCGAGGATACGGCGGTTGCCACGAAGGACCTGCGACGGGCCGGCCCCGAGGCGACCTGGGGCGGCGACGCGTGGATGGTCCAGGGGCGCATCGCGTCGGCTCGCGGCCTGCACCGTGACGCCGTCGTGGCGTACTCCAAGGCGATGGAAAAGCGGCCGACCGAGTGCCAGCCCCGGTTCTTCCGGGGGCTGGCACTGCTGCTGGTGGGTGATCCGGAAGGCGCCGAATCGGATTTTTCGGGCTGCGTGGACGACGGGAGCATGGGGTCCCAGGTCATGGGCGCGCTGGGCTACGCGCAGTTCGACCAGTCGCGGTTCGACGATGCGGAGGCGACCTTCCGGCGTGCGCTGGAACGGGATTCCACGGCGGCCGACAATCACCTGGGCCTTGCGATGGTGCTGCTGCGCAAGGGCGACGTGGAGGGCGCGCTGGCGGCCTGGTCCCGTGCCGTCCTGCTGGAACCGATCCTCGAGAAGGGGGCGAAGGCGGCGTCGCGCAAGGGCTTCGTGTACTCGGACGTGCAGAAGAAGGCGTGGGACGACCTGCGGGCCGCCCGGGCCGGTCGGAAGGGAGGGGCGAAGTGAATCCGGGAGGATTGTCTCGCGGGGGCCATCGGGTGGCGGTCGTGGCGCTGCGCGTCGTCGCGGCGTGCGTGGTCGCGTGCGTGCTGGCGTCCACGGCGATCGCCGACCCGGCGCCGCGAACGGCGGATCCCGCCGCGCCGCCGGTGACCCTGACGGTCCTGTCCACCAACGACCTCCACGGCGCCCTGGACGGCATCGTGCTGCCCGAACTGGCCGGGAAGGGCGAACGGCTGGGGGGCTTCGCCCGGGTGGCGGGCCTGCTGGCGCGCCTGAAGGCGGAGGACCCCGCCCGGACCCTGATCGTCGATGCCGGGGACTGCTTCCAGGGCGAGCTGGCGGTGAACCTCCAGGAGGGCATGCCCTGCGTCCGGTTCTTCAATGCGGTCGGCTACGATGCGCGGACCGTCGGCAACCACGAATTCGATTACGCCGGCTGCGGGCCCGAGGTCCCCGGCAAGGCGCCCGACGACCCGCAATGCGCCCTCAAGAAGGTGCTGGCCGCATCGGGTCACCCCGTGGTGGTGGCCAACGTCCGCGAGGCGACGTCCGGCCGGCGCGTAGACTGGCCGAACGTCGTGCCGTGGGTCCTGAAGGACGTGGGCGGTATCCAGGTCGGCATCGTCGGCGTGGTCACGCCCAGCACGCCCCGGGTGTCCAACCGGGCGGGCAGCGCAGGCCTCCGCTTCACGGCGCTCCCCCGCGAGGTCCACGAGGCCGTCCGGGCGCTGCGCGGCCGGGGCGCCTCGGTCGTCATCCTTCTGGCGCATGCGCTGGGCCAGTGCGACCGCGGCAGTTCCCCGCCCGCCGCCGGGGATGCGGGGTGCGAGGTGGGAGGCGAATTGGGGAGGCTGATCGGCTCCCTGCGTCCCGGGGACATCGACCTCGTGGTCGCGGGGCACTCCCACGCCTGGCTGCAGGGGGAGCGCCTGGCCGTGCCGCTGGTCGAAACCCCGGGGCAGGGGACGTTCGTGGGCCGGGCCCGCATCCGGCTGGATCCGGTCGGCGGCAGGCCGATTCCGGGCGGGGTCAGCGTCGATCCGCTAATCCCGGTCTGCCGGGTCGAGGACGCCGGGTCGCAGGTCTGCGGGCCCCGGTATCCGGGGTTCGCCGGGGTGGCCACACCCCTTCCCGCCGTGGAGTCGATCGTCGCGGAGGCGCGGGCGCTGGTGGCGCCGATCTGCGCCGAGGTCGTGGCCGAGGCGACGGAGGACATCCTGACCCGTCGCACGGATGAAACGCCGCTGGGCAACCTGACCGCGGACCTGCTGCGCGAGGCCGCCGCCGAAACCGGTGCCGACGGCCAGGCGCACTGGGCCGACCTGGCCTTCACCAACCGCGGCAGCGTCCGCGACAGCCTTCGGAAGGGGACCATCACCCGGTGCGATCTCCACCGGGTCTGGCCGTTCGAGGACCCCATCGTGGTGGTTCGCCTGACGGGCGCCGAGGTGCAGCGCCTGGCGAAGTTCTGGCTGGGCGCGGTGCACAAGATCCCCGCGGTGTCGGGCATCCGGATCACGCGTCACGGCGACGGTTCGGTCGATGTGAGCACCCCGGACGGCAGCCCCCTGGACCCGCGGAGGGAGTATCGCGCCGCGACCACGGCCTACCTCCTGAACGGCGGCGATCGCCTGGACTCGTTCCTGGGGCGCCTGCCGAAGAGCAGAATCCGCGTGCTGACCTCCGACGCCAGCTACCGGGACGCGTTCGGCCGGCTCCTGAAGGCCCGGGGAAGCGTTTCGTCCCCCGGGGTCGGGCGGTTCCGGGAGGACTGATGGGCATCCGGCAACGGTGAAAAGGCACAAACTGCCATATTCTGCTTGCGTCCCTGCGACGTTTCCCCGATCCTGAGCCGAACCCAGGGGCCCACCCCGCGACGTGGAGGCGCGATGCGGACAGCGATGGTCATCAGCCCGCATGCCGATGATGCGGCGATCTTCTGCGGCGGCGCGATGGCGCGATTCGCGGCCGAGGGCTGGCGGGTGATCGTGGTGCGGGTCACGGACGACCGGTTCGATTCGGTCGGGCTTTCCGTCGAGGAAACGGTGAAGCGCAATTCCGAGGAACTTCGGAAGGCCGCCGCCGTGCTGGGCGTGTCGGAAGTGGTCGACCTCGGGTTCGAAACCGATCGCCTTGCGGACACGCCGGAATCCGCGATCCGGGAACGCATCGTGTTCCTGTTCCGCAAGTACAAGCCCCACACGGTCTTTTCGTTCGACCCGACCGACATCCACGAAGACAACCAGGACCACGTTCGGGTTGCCCAGGCGGTGGCCGAGGCGTTCTGGGTGTCGTGCTTCGACAAGCACCATCCCGTGCACTTCGCGGAGGGGCTGGAGCCGTTCACGCCGGCCGAGCGCTGGTTCTTCGCCCGCGGGTCCCCGGGTGCCGACTACGTGCTGGACATCACCGGGTACCTGCCGCAGAAGATCGGCGCGGTGCTGGCCCACGAAACGATGATGCGCAACGTGCTGAACCAGTACCGGCTGCAGTTGCGGACGGCGGGCCGTCGCGTGGGGCTCGTTGATGCGGGCGTGGCGGGCGGGAACCTTCAGCCCCTGGTCGAAATGTTCGTGGGAGGGACGGCCCATGCCGTCGCGCAGGCGGCCGGCTTCCCCGAGGGGCATTTCGCGGAAGCGTATCGTCGCGTGCGGTTCGGCGACCTGGACGAACTGTTCACGCAGGCCGGCGAGGACATCACGGAAGGCGGGTAGCCGGGGCGGCCCGGGTCAGTTGGTCCGCACCAGGTAGCCGCCGAGGATCACCGTCAGCAGCGTCCCGATGAACAGCGCCGGCGCGAAGGGTATCGTTCGCGACACGTGGATGCGCGGGCCCTTGCCCTTGTCCATCCACCACCGGCGCAGCGTTTCGGCCTGTTCGATGCTCATGCCGTCGGGGCCGATGTCGCCCAGCTTCGTCGTCACTAGGTCCATGTCCTCCTTGAGGGCTTCGCGGGTCTTCTTGGCGAGGATCATGCGCGGGCGCAGTTGCCAGATGCCGATCGCGTGGAAGTCGAACACGTTCAGGTACAGTTCGTAGACCACCAGGAACAGCAGCACGCTGATGGACAGCACGCCGACGTGGAGGATCGTGCCGAGGTTGTACTCGGGTGTCGGAAAGGCCACGGCGTAGGCGATCCAGGCGACGGTCGCGCCCGCGATGGGGATGGAGACCCACTTGCGCCGCATCAGGCGTGAAAGAGGGAAGAAGACCAGGAACAGCGCGAAGTAGACGCCCGTCGGGCTGACGATCGGCGTCGTGTCGGTGATGACACCCCGAAGAAGCATCCGCAGCGTCTTGATGACCAGGAACAGGAACAGGACGCCCAGGAAGCCGACGGCGAGCTCCTTCGTGTGGCTCTTGACCCAGTCCAGCGCGGTTCGCCAGGCCTCGGCTTCGTCGGCCGTGGGCCGCACCGCCTGCCGCACGCCGCGGATCGCAAGTTCCAGGATCAGCAGCGCCAGCACGGCCAGGAACGTGTTGAACAGCAGCACATACGACGGGAACGGAGGCCAGAAGGCCCCCGCGTAGGACGACAGTGGCAGCATCAGGGACAGCGTCGCGAACAGCTTCGCATCCCCCGCGGCCCACAGCCCGAACCACCACAGGCCGAATCCTGCCAGGAACGAAACGAAGGCGTTTCCCGCGACCCGGGCCAGGCAGGCCCCCAGGACCGGGTCGGCGTAGGGGCTGTCCCACCACCACGTCCCCAGTTCCGGGAAGACGTCCAGGGAGGTTTCCAGCCCGAACGAGCGCCAGGCGCAGAATGCCACCAGCCAGACCGCCGCCACGGCCAGCCCGGCCTGCAGGGCCCGGTTGTAGATCTTGTTCCGCACGAGGTCGGTCAGCGCGCACGTGCCCGCCAGCAGGATCGCGGCCGTTTCGGGGATCCACTCGATGGTCACGGTCCGCCTTCACCTGCCGGCCCGCCGGCATTCTAGTATCTTCCGGCGTCGGTGCCCAACGCGGGCGCTACTCGTCCAGGATGCGTTGCCGGATCGGCTCGGGGTCCAGGAACACGGGGAACAGCTCGCGGGAAGCGTAGTGGACGTCCATGTCGAACAGCCCCGCGCAGATCGGGTCGAACCGGCAGATGCGGCAGGCGTCGGCCTTGCCATGCTGGAACAGGGTTTCGCGCACCATGCCCTTTTCGTCCAGGAAGCGCACGATGCGTTCTTCGCCCTTCACGATCTTGCGGGTTTCCGTGGACGCCCAGGCGAACTCGGCCATGTAGCACAGCGGCACCTTTTCCGCCCGGAACGACCGCCCGGTCGAATCCAGGAACCGCATGGCCCGGAACAGGGGGACTTCGAACTCCCACAGGTGGTGGATGACGTCGGGGTTCTGGGAGGCCCGGTTCATGCTGGGGTCCAGGTTGTTCCAGACGAAGTGGGCCACGAACGGGAACCGCTGCACCACCATCCGCACCAGGGCCTCGAGGTGCGCGGCGTTGTAGTGGTTGATCGGCGTGTTGACATCGACGTTGACGCCCGCGATCCCTGCGTTTTCCAGCGTCTTCAGGCCGCGCCCCAGGGACCCTTCGGTGCACGTCAGGAAGTCCTGCACGGCCGGGTCCGGCGACAGCAGCGACACGTGCAGGTGGTCCAGGCCGCTGGCGGCGTATTCGCGCATCAGCCCCAGGTCGGCCAACCGCTGGCCGTTGGTGATCAGCCGGGCGTGGATCCCCTTCGCCTTCGCGTACGCGATGAGGTCGGGCAGGTAGGGCACCATCGTGGGCTCGCCGCCCGTCAGGATGATGCCGTCATAACCCCGCGCGACGAAGTCATCGACCATGCCCTTCGCGTCCCCGATCGACAGCGTGGCCTCGCGCTCCGGGTTGCTGCAGATGCGGCACTTCTGGTTGCACAGGCGGGTAACCTGGATGTATCCGAGGTTTGCCATCAGGCCTCCGGCCTCAGCGCGCGCAATCCCCAGTGTCGCGCCAGGTTGACCTGCAGGCCGGGGCAGGTCCCGTCATGCCGGCACGTCCGGCAGCGCAGGCTCTTCACGCGGTACCGGTTGCGGATGAAGAACGACACGAACGCCGCCAGTTCGTCGGGGGGGGGCTCGGGCGGGCGCGCATCCACGATCGGGCCGCCCAGGCACGGGGGCAGGTCGTCGATCGGGACGCCCAGGCGCGTGCGGACCGCATCCAGATCATCCAGCGAAGGTGCGACGGCCACGGCGTCCCCGAACCCCTCCCGCAACGGCGCCCGCAGTCCCCCGGCGGCGCGGGCGCGCAAGTCTGCGTCGCCGATGCCGCGGGCCGATTCGCAGAACGCCCGGTCGGCT
>CAIOFV010000008.1 GCA_903857665.1 uncultured Myxococcales bacterium | reverse complement strand
GGGGGCGGGGCACCCGGCCGGACACCGGCCCCCGACAGGCACCCCCGGGACCCGGCCCTCCACGGACTCACGCATTCTCGATGTGGCTGCTTCTTGCGGCTGACCTGGGCCGCCCTGCCCCGCGGCCTGCCCGGTTACGACCGCTTGAACCGGCGGCGGATGATCCCGATGAACTCGCCCATCTCCTCGCACCTCAACGCGTGCGCGGCCACGAAGAACGCGACGATCGCCGCCACGATGGTCGGGATCAACCGCAACGCCAGCGTCATCCCGCGCACGCCCTCGAACGCGCCCATCAACAGCGGCACGATCACCACCGCCGCCATCGCCACCGTGGCGCCCGTTGTACGCGACAACGACCGCACCAGCGCCCGGGTCCCCAGCAGGCCGATGCGCCGCCGCAGCACGAAATACAACAGCGCCACGTTCAGCACCGCCGATATCGACCCCGCCAGCGCGATGCCGCCCTGCAGCATGCCCAGCGGCTCCGACAGCCCGTAGCACATGGCCGCGTGCGCCACCATCACGATGGCCGCGATGATCGTCGGCGTCTTCAGGTCCTTCATCGCGTAGAACACCTGCACCACGTTGCGCTGCATCGCGATGAAGAAGATGCCCGCCGTGTGGAAGTACAGCGCCCATACCGTCAGGTCGGTGGACCGCGCGTCGAACCGGCCGTACTGGTACAGCACCCGCACGATCGGCGTCGCCAGCAGCATCAGGCCCACTGTCGCCGGGATCGTGATGAACGCCAGCAGCCCGATCGAAAAGCGCAGCGTTTCCTTCACCGCGGGCCAGTTCGCCTTGTGCACCTGCTCGGACAGCGTCGGCAGCATCACCGTCGCCACGGACACCGCGAACACGCCCAGCACCAGTTCCTGCAGGCGCAGCGAGTACTGCAGCGACGCCACCGCGCCCTCGTCCAGCCCCGCCGCGATCACCTGCGCGATGGTCACGTTGATCTGGTAGATGCCCGCCGAGAAGATCCCCGGCAGGAAGATGCGCGCCACCTGCCAGACGGCCGGGTCGCGCAACCCCGCGAACGTCGGCTTGAACTTCAGCCCCTTGTGGCGCAGGTACGGGATCTGGAACGCCGTCTGCAGCACGCCGCCCGCCAGGAACCCGACGGCCAGCGCCCACGCGGGGCTGGGGAAGTAGTCGTGGAACAGCACCACGGCCAGGATGTTCGCGCCGTTCAGCAGCACCGGCGTGAACGCCGACGGCCCGAACACGTGGAACGAGTTCAGCGTGGCCTGCACGATGGCCGCGATGGACACCAGGAACAGGAACGGGAACATCACCTGGGTCAGGCCGACGGTCAGTTCGGTCTTGCCGGGCATGTCGCCGAACTGCCCCGCGAACAGCGCCTCGACCAGCGGCCGCGCCATCAGGATGCCCAGGATCGTCACGCCCAGCATCAGCAGCGTGAACAGCGTCATGAAGCCCGCGAAGAACTTCCCCATGCGCTCGCGGTCCGCGTCGGCGCGCAGGCCTGAAAAGACCGGCACGAAGGCGGCCGTCATGGCGCCCTCGGCAAACAGTCGGCGCAGCATGTTCGGGATGGTCGATGCGATGCCGAAGGCGTCCGATTCCCAGCCGGTCCCCAGGTAGTAGCCGCGGACCTGCTCGCGCAGCAGGCCCACGATGCGCGACAGCACGGTCAGGCCGCTCAGCACCACGGTGGATTTCAGGAACGAATGGCGGGCCGCGGCGTCCGCGCCGGGCACGGGCTTCGTGGCGGGTACGTCCGGGGAATCGGGCACCGTGGCTCCTCGGCCAGACCGCGTCGATTATCCGTCGCGCGGTCCGGGGAGGCCAGTTCGCGTCGGACGGCCCCTCGCCGCTGCCTGCGCGCCCGGGCGGGTCACAGCTCCGGCACCCCGCCGCGCTTGGCCTCTTCCCACAACATGTCCAGGGTGGACAGCGGCGTGCCCGCGACCTGCAGCCCCTGCTCGGCCAGGCGCCGCTCGATGTGCTCGAAGCGCGCCTTGAACCGCGCCAGCATGCCGCGCAGCGCCTCCTCGGGGTCGATCGACTGGATGCGGGCCAGGTTCGCCACGGTGAACAGCACGTCGCCCAGCTCGGACCGGATTTCGGCCTTGTCCCCCCCGGCGATGGCGGCCTTCAGTTCGGCCACCTCCTCGTCCAGCTTGTCGATCGCGCCCTGGATGTCGGGCCAGTCGAACCCCACGCTGCGCACCTTTTCGCTGACCCGCAGCGCCATCAGCAACGCGGGCAGCGTGTTCGGCACGCCGGCCAGCACGCCGCGGCCCTCCTTGCGCTTGTAGCCTTCCCAGCGGTTCAGCACCTCGTCCGCGTCAACAGCCTTCGCCTCCGCCCCGAACACGTGCGGATGGCGGGACACCAGTTTGCGCACGGTCCCGCGGCACACGTCGGCGATGTCGAAGGATCCCTGCTCCGCCAGGATCTGGGCCTGGAACAGCACCTGCAACAGCAGGTCGCCCAGTTCCTCCTTCAGCAACTCGGGCCGTCCGGTGTCGATGGCCTCCAGCACCTCGTAGGCTTCCTCGATCACGTAGGTCTTCAAGGTTTCCAGGGTCTGGGCGCGGTCCCACGGACACCCGTCGGGGGCGCGCAGCCGGCGCATCACGTCCACGAACTCCACGAAGGCCTCGCCGATCTCAACGCGACGGTCGTCACTCATGTCTGCCTCGAGCGGGGGAGTGGAACGGGGATTCCGGGTCGGGCGATCATCGGGCGTCCTACCTGGACGCCGGCTTGGGCACGGCCCTCGAGGTCGCCGAGTCGATGGCCCGCGGCGCCATGCCGGCCTTGATCATGCCGGGATTCACCTGCATCTGGACGGGCTTCGGCGCGGCGGCCCCCTCGGGGGCCGGGGCCGCGGGGGTCGGTGCCGTCGGCGTCGCCTGCCGAACGACCTCCTCGGACGTCGGCAACAGCCGCAACGTCCCGGCCTTGTCGAGGTCGTGGAAATCCCCGCCCGCGGGCGAAAACGCCTGCGCGCCGGTGACCTTCCCGTCCTTCGCCTCGATCCGGAAGAAGTTCACGCGAATCTCGTCGCCCGCCGCCGGCGTGGCCTTGGTCCACCCGGGAATCGACGCCCACGGGATCGCGATTTCGACGTTGTAGCCCGTGTCCTCGTCCCCGGCCTGGTTCAATGTCCCGTTGACCGCGACCGCCGTCCGCAGGCCTTCCAGGTTGAACGCCTTCGCCTTCTGCCATTCCGGCTGGCGACGCGTGTCGAACTTCGCGTCGAACACCACGTTGGCCGGCGACACCTGCAGTTCCAGGTAGTCCTTCCCGTCCGCGTTGGCGTCCAGGTACACCTCGACCACGTCGCTGTTCCACAACTCGTCGTCGCGGCTCGTGTACTTGCTTTCGATGCTGTCGTCCAGGCTCTCGAAGGCGATGTACAGGTTCGTGTCGTCCCACAGCGTCCGGACCTTCGTGGCGGCCTTGGCATCCGCCGCGCGGCCCGAGGCGTCGGTCAGCATCGTGAACGTCGCGAAGCCCCAGTCCGCCTCGTCGATCTTCCCGTCGATCACCGGCGCCGCGTGGGTCCGCAACGCCTTGATCACGGCGGGACCGCGTGCGGGGGCGTCCTTGCCCTGGACCCCGAAGGTGGCGATGCGAACGCGGTTCTCGCCGTCGTTCTGCACCTGGTCCTTGTTGACCAGCAGCATGCGGTCGCCGGTGCCGCGCTCGCGGTAGATTTCCTCGCTGAACAGGCCGGCCCACAGCACGGCCGAGCCCGGCTTCGATTCCGGGTCCACGGTGACCTTCTGGACGTCCCGGATGATTTCGCCCTGCTTCCACTGGCTGACGGGGTACAGTTCGCCCACGGGGACATGGTCGAGGATCATGCGCTTGCCGCCGGGCAGCTCCAGGTGGCCGAATACCTTCCAGTCGCCCGCGGTCGGCCGCAGGCATTCCCAGAAGTAGGTGATCGTCATTTCCTGGCCGACGCGGACCTGGTCCGGCGCCACGTCGATCCCCACCAGTCGGATGTTGTCCCCGAAATTGGCGCCCGACTTGAACTTCGGCGTCGGGGCCTCCTTGACGAGGTTCTCGCCGATGCGGGCCTGCTGGTCCTTGGTCAGCAGCACCTTCGCCGGCTTGCGGCAGGCCGGCGACACGGCCACGGCGACGACGACGGCCAGGGCCACGGCCAGCACAACGCCCTTTCGGTACGACATGGATTCCCTCCCACAATCGGTTTCAGGTCTCGGGTTCCCAGTAAGTATGCTCGGTTCCCCGGTAGTTGCGAACGACGATCTTCGTGTCGTCGCGGTACACCACGTAGGACGGCAGCAGCGGCACCTTGCCTCCGCCCCCGGGCGCGTCGATGACGTAGTACGGCACCGCCATGCCGCTGGTCCAGCCCCGCAGGGCGTCCATGATTTCCATGCCCTTGGCGACCGTGGTGCGCAGATGGCTGTTGCCGCGGGTCGGGTCGCACTGGAACAGGTAGTACGGCTTGACGCGCATCATCAGCAGGCGCCGGTTCAGGTCCATCAGCACCGCCGCGTCATCGTTGACGCCGCGCAGCAGCACCGTCTGGTTGCCGATCGGGATGCCCGCGTCGGCCATCAAGCGACACGCCTCGAAGGCCTCCCGGGTGGTTTCCTTGGGATGGTTGAAGTGCGTGTTCACGAACAGCGGGTGGAACTGCCGCAGCATGGCGACCAGGTCGGGCGTGATGCGCTGGGGCAGCGTCACCGGCGTCCGGGTCCCGATCCGGATGATTTCCACGTGGGGGATGGCGCGCAACTGCTCCAGCAGCCGCGCCAGCCGGTCGTCGCTCCAGGTCAGCGGGTCGCCGCCGGACACGATCACGTCGCGGATGGCCGGGGTCCGCCGGATGTACTCGATGCCCGCCTGGATCTGCTGCGCGTTGGCCGCCGTGCCCGGGTTCGCCACCTTCCGCTTGCGCGTGCAATGGCGGCAGAACATGGCGCAGTCGTGGGTCACGTAGAACAGCACGCGATCGGGGTACCGGTGGGTCACGCCGGGGACGGGCATGTCGCGTTCTTCGGCCAGCGGGTCGGCGAGGTCCCAGCGGTCCACGTGCATTTCCGCGGTGCGCGGCGTGGCCTGCAGGCGCACCGGGCAGCCCGGGTCCTTGCGGTCCATCAACGCGGCATAGTAGGGCGTGATGCCGATCTTGAAGGCGTCGCGCCCCTCCTCGGCGCCGGCGGCCTCGTCCTCGCTGACGTCGATGACCTGTCGCAACGACTCCACGGTGGTCAGACTGTGACCCAGGTGCCAGCGCCAATCGTTCCACTGGGCATCGGGAAGGTCCGCCCAGGGTCCCCGCGGGGCCGGACGGAACCGATCCAGGAGGGTGTCGGGGACAGGGTTCACATTCGCCTGGTTCGCCATCGCATCGCTCCCGGCGCCAAAGGAAGACCTTTCCGGCGCGCGCCGGGGATTATACCCGGATCCGATCCCGGGGACAGCGTTCGATGCCGCACCGCACCACGAATTCGTCGGATCCCTCCGGCGGGCGGAAGCGACGCGTTCCGGCGCGGGACTCCCACCGGAGCCGGAGCCGCGCCAGGCGGGCTCAAATCCTGGCAGCGCTTGACAGGATGCGGGCCCGGGTGCAATCCTTCACGCGCTCCACGGGAGGACTCCATGGCGACGAAGGAATACCGTTTTCCGCACGGACTGGGCGCCACGGAGGCCGGGGCCCGCGTCCGGCCGGTCATCGACGAGCTGACCCGGACCTACCAGTTGAGCCTGGACGCGCCCGTCGATGGCAAGTACCGCCTGCACCGCACCGGCGTCGAGGCGAACGTGTCGGTGGGCGACAAGGACGTCGTCGTTTCCGTGGACCTCAACTGGTTCCTCGAAAAGGCGATCCGCAGCAAGCTCGAGGATCAACTGCACCGGCAGTTCCCGCCGATCCTCCGGGCCTGACCGGGTTCCCGGGATCCGCCCTGCAAGCCCTGCCCACAGCAAGACCGGAAGGGTTGGACAGCGCCTAGTCGCACCGGGGCGTTGATTCGCCTGCGTTCGAGTGGGGGCGGGTCGCGTCCGCGGCTTTCGCCGTCAGTTCGAACATGCGTTCGATCGCCTTGTGCGCCCGCACCCGCACGTCCTCGGGCAGCGTCACGACCTGGTCGGGACGCGGCGCTTCCAGCACCTGCAGAACCTTGCGCAGCTCGACGCGCTTCATGTGGGGACACATCGTGCAGGTCCCGATGAACTGCCGGTCCGGGAACTCGACCTTCAGGCGCTCGGACAGCCCGCATTCGGTGACCAGCATGAACTCCCGGGCATCGGACCGGCGGACGTAGTCCACCATGTCCCCGGTGCCGCCCGCCAGATCCGCCAGCGCGACCACCTCCTCGGGGGATTCCGTGTGCACCAGGATCCGCGCACCCGGATGCGCCCGGCGCCAGGCCATCAGGGTGTCCTTCGAAAACGTCTCGTGGACGATGCAGCGACCGTCGTACCCGATGATCTCCTTGGTGGTCAGCGCACGCAGGTTCGCGGCCATGTACCGATCGGGCAGGAACACGACCTTCTGCTGGGGCACCGCCTGCACGATGGCCAGGGCGTTCGCAGACGTGCACACGACGTCGCACTCGGCCTTCACCTCGGCCGACGTGTTCACGTAGCAGACGAAGGCGGCATCGGGATGCTCGACGCGCAGGCGCCGCACGTCCGCGCCGGTGATGGCCTCGGACAGGCTGCAGCCCGCGTCGGGGTCGGGCAGCAGCACCGTCTTCCCCGGCGACAGGATCTTCGCGGTTTCGCCCATGAACCGCACGCCGCAGAACACGATCACGTCCGCGTCGGTGTCCCGCGCGATCTTCGACAGGCCCAGCGAATCGCCCCGGTGATCGGACACGCCGAACAGGACGTCCGGCGTCATGTACGAATGCCCCAGGATCACCGCGTTCTTCGCGCACGCCAGTTCGCGGATGCGCAGGGTCAACGGCGCGAGCATCGCGCACTCCCGCAGCGACCAGCCGACGTGCCCGAGGCGCTCGTGGAGCCGTCGCGCTTCGGAATCCAGGGGCGCACCGGAGGCGGGCGGCGTCATCATGTGCAGAGGATAGCCACGGGGTCCCGGAGCGTCAATCACGCGGAGCGCGACGCGGAGCGCGACGCGAAGCGTCCGCAACACGAAGCGTCTGTCACGCGCAGCGGTCGCGACGGGGAACGCTGGAACCGCGCCGGCACTTCGGCTAGGCTGATCCCGATGCAACCCGACCGCACCAGCCTGTCCGTCCTGCGATCGTTTGACGGCGATCCCGCGGCGGACCTCGCCCGGGAGGAGGACCTCGTCCGCCGGGCGGCCTCGGACGGGGCCGCGCTGCTCCTGTACGGCTGGGACCGGCCCGTGCTGGTCCTGGGGTACGGGCAGGATCCGGCCACGATCGACCGCGAGGCATGCGCTGCCCGTAGCGTGAAGGTGCTGCGGCGCATCACCGGGGGGACCGGCGTGCTGCACGGGGAGGATCTGGCCGCGACGCTGGCCCTGCCGCCGGACCACCCGTGGGCGCAGTCGATCCCGGGCCTGTACGGGCACTTCCTGGACGCCATCGTGCGGGCGATGTCCGGCCTGGGCGTGTCGCTGGAACGCCCCGCGCCCGCGACGGGCCCCCGGGGGCCGCGATCCCCCATCTGTTTCGAGGACGACCGGGGCGAAACCTTGCGGACCGGCGACCGCAAGTCCGTCGGGTGCGCGCAGGCCCGGCGTCGAACCGGCGTGCTGGTCCACGGGATGATCCTCCGCGGCGTGGACGCGGGGCTTCATGCGGCGGTGTACGGGACCACCCCGGCGCGGATCCTCGATGCGCTGGGGGCCGTGGCCACGCCGCCCCCCTCCCGGGCGACGATGGGCGATGCTGTGGCGGATGCGATCGCGTCCGCGCTCGGCCGGGTGCCGGTGGCGTCCGATCCGCGCGACGTCCCGGAAGACCTGCGCTCGCGATACGGCACTCCCCGGTGGGCCCCGTTGGCGTAGTGCGGGTCGCTGCCATTTTCGCGCAGGTCGGATACACTTTCGCCGGAATCCCTCGCGGAGGCGCCATGCGAGCCCGACGGGTCGTCTTCCTGTCCCTCCTGACGGGCTTCCTGGTCGCCTGCGGCTCGACCGGCAACGGCGCCGACCCGGGCCCGCTCGACGCACCGGACATCGTCGCGGACGTTTCCCCGGACGTTGCCCCGGACGTCGATGACCTCCAGTGCGCGGCCGAGGTGCGGCCGACCCTGGTCGCGCCCCGCAACGTGATCCCCTGGGTGCGCCTTCGCGCCAGCGGGACGCAGCCCAGCGGCTTCTGGCCCATCGAGGCTTCGGACGCCATCGCCACCGTCCGGGACTCCCTGGCCGCGACGGGCTGGAAGGCCCAGATCGGCGAGCCCTCCTGGTTCGAAATGGACCTCCAGCCGTGGAACGCGGCCCCGGCGGCGGTCCACAGTCTGTCCATGACGCTGGTCGGCGCCGCGCCCACCGATGTCACCGTCGATCTGCTGCCGGCCTGCGGAACTGCCCCCGCCCGGACCCTGCCCTGGGCGGATCCCGCGACGACGCTGGACCTCGGCGACGACGACGCCGGCTGCGTACGCGTGCACCTGACCGCCCCCGACGCGCTGACCGTGACCGACGTCCAGCTGATGTCCGGGGATCCGCGGTTGCAGGTTCCCGACCGCGGCTCGGCCGACATCGCGCCTCCGGCGGGACGCTTCGCGGACACGGGCCTCATCGAGGGCTTCTACGGCGTGCCGTGGTCGTGGCGGGAACGCGGGAACCTGATGCTGGAACTGGCCCGCAACGGCATGGACACCTACCTGTACGCGCCCAAGAACGACCCGTTGCACCGGTCGCAGTGGCGAACGCCCTACCCCGACGAGGACATGGCCCGGTTCCAGGACCTGGCCGCGAAGGCGACCGAGGTCGGCGTGCGGTTCATCTTCGGCATCAGCCCCTTCATCGACTACAAGGTCGGCGAGACCGACTACGCGACGCTGAAGGACAAGTGCCACCAGTTCCTGCTGGCGCACGCGGACGGCATCGCCATCCTGGCCGACGACATCGAGTTCGCGGCGGGCGTCACCGTGGACGCGGACCTGGGCGCCCTGCACGTCGAGGTCGTCAACCGGCTGGTGACCGACTTCGCCGCAAGCGACGTCGCGATCTGGTTCACGCCCACCGTGTACAGCGACAACCGGGCGAAGGACTGGCCGGGCGGGCAGGCCTACCTGGACGCAATGAAGGGCCTCGACCCGTCGGTGCGCGTCCTTTGGACCGGCCGGAACACCGGCAACGTGACGATGCAGGCCTCGGACATGTCCGCGGTGACCGCGTCGATCGACCGCAAGCCAATGATCTGGGACAACTTCTACGCGAACGACGGCGGCGACGGGCTGTTCGGGCGGATCTTCCTGGCGCCCTTCTCGGGGCGTGCACCAGACCTGGTCCAGGACCCGCCCGCCATCGCGGGAATCGCCCAGAACCTGTCGATCCAGGGCGCGGTGTCCCGCATCTCGCTGGCCTCCTTCGGGCGCTGGCGCGAAGACCCGGCGCTGACCGACCGGACGGTGCTGGCCGAGCGCGGGGTCGAGCACGAGCTGTTCTACGGCTACGGCCGGCGCCGCGACGCCTCGTTCGACGCCACGGTGCTGCAACGCGTGCAGGCCCTGTTCGACGGCAGCTCCCAGGCGGACCCGCCGGAGTTCGTCGCGCTGGACGAGGCCGCCCAGGCCCTCGTGGCGGCCCTGAAGTCCCCGCAGCCGTTCGATGCCTCGCAGCAGGTGGCGACGCTGATCCCCCTGCTGGGGAGAATGGTGGCCCTGCCATCGGACCTGGAACATTCTGGGCTGGACGCGGACCTCGTCGATGAGCTGGCCTTCCCGCTGGTCAAGGCCGTGCACGAGGGGCGCAGGGGACTGTGGGCGCTGACGGCGCTGGCGGACAAGTTGTCCGGGGTGGACCCGGGAAGCGCCCTGGCAAAGGTCGACGACGAGTCGCAACTGTCGGCATCCAGCCGGTTCCTGTTCAGCCCCGACGCGGTGGCGGACGTGGTGACGGCGGTGAAGGCCGCGGGCGCCACGGCCGGCGGGGTGGTGCCGATCACGCCCGCCCAGACGACCCCGCCGGAGTGCATCGTGGACCGGCCGCTGGCGTGGAAACCCTTCGCCGACGCGACGGCGGTGGATGTCTTCGGCCTCCCCGGCGCGACCGTCGACGAGACCGGCACGATCCGCTGGACCGCGACGCACGGCGGGCGCTTCACGGCCGTCGTGACCGCGTCCCGCGTCGGCGTCCCCCCGGGCTGGGCGTGGGCCGAGGCCGAACTCGTCTGCGGGCATCCGTGCTGGTGAACACGGGAATCAGGGCAGCGGATCCGACAGGTTCAGCGGCGCGACCGCTTCCTTCGACCGCGCCCGCAGGCCGTCGCCCAGCGCCTTGAACTCGACCCAGGACGTCGTGTCCAGCTTCACGAAATCCGCGAAGACCTCATCGAACGTTCCGCGGATATCCAGGCGCTGCTCGGTCACGACCGGCGGGTGCAGGACGCCCCACAGGTTGTCGGTGGCCCGGTACTTCCACGTCCAGGGCGCCCAGTGCACGCCCCGACGATTGAACAGCGCGAGCGTCCTGTCGGTCGCGTCGGCGCCCCACGACCCGTTGCCCGCGGACGCGCTGAACTCGCCCACGAACAGAGGGCAGTCGAAGCGCGTCATGAACCTGCCCGAGGCGTCGCCCAGGCGGCTGTCGGCCATGCGCAGCTCGGTTTCCATCTGGTCGGCAAACCCGGTCGCGGACGTCGGGCCCTTCGGGTACAGGTGGATGCTGAACATCGCGTTGGCCCAGCCCATCTCCTTCGGCGACGCGAGGATCGAGCCCGCCAGGTAGCCGTCCTCGGCCATCACGATGAACGAGTCGTCGGTGTCGGCCTCGCGGATGGCCTTGTAGATCGTGTCGTGCACGTCGCGATACTGGTCCGCCGATCCCGCCGTCATCGGCTCGTTCAGAAGGTCCAGCACCGCCACGTGCGGGTCGCCGTCGAAATGGGTCGCGATGGCCTTCCACAGCCGCGCCGCCTTGGCCTTGCACGCGGGTTCGGCCCACAGGTGGCCGCCGTCCCGGGTGCCCTGGTGCGACGCCACGCTCTGGCCTCCGGGGGCCCCGTGCAGGTCGATCATCAGGTATACGGCGTGCTTGCGGGCCCAGCGGGCCACGTCGTCCAGGTGCTTCCAGCCTTCCGGCCGGAACCCGTTGGGCCCGTCGGCGAGGTCGGTTTCCAGCGCGTCGTACCAGACGGGCACGCGGATCAGGTTCAGGCCCATCGCCGCCACCAACTGCACGTCCATCTCGGTGATCCACACGTTGGCGAACGCCTCGCGCAGTTGCATGGACTTGTCCCAGCCGAAGCGGTGCCCGAAGCCCTCCCACAGGGACTGCTCGTCGAAGGTCCAGGGCACGCCGTCGAACCACGCCCAGAACGCATCGACCGCGTCCACCCGCTCCTCGGTCACGCCGACGTACATGGACTTCCGGATGTCATCGACGAGGGGGCCCTCGGACCGCAACCCCAGCGCCCATTCGCCCGCGTAGGCGTTCCAGCCTGCGTCGAACAGGTCGCGGACCCCGTACTCGTCCGCCTTCGCGGGCATCTGGTTGAACAGTTCGTCCTCGTATACGAGCCCCAGGCCGGAAATCCACGTTTCCGCCTGGAGCCAGGCCCCGAAATTGGTCCCGCGCAGCGCCACGGCCGTGCCGTCGGCGGTCACGATATCGCGGCCCTGGACGTGGATCGCGGGCAGCGTCGCGGCTTCGGTGACGGCGGGCCGCACCGGGAAGGGGGCATCGTTCTGCATGCACAGGCCCCGGTGCGGCACCGGGACGTGCGTCTCGGCGTCCGGGACGTCGGCAGGAACCGGAAGGTCGGCATCGTCCGCTGGAAGGACGTCCGCGTCGGGCTCGACGGCATCCACCGCATCCAGGTCGGCGCCCACGTCGCCGGTGGCATCGAACACGTACCCCTCGTCTTCCGGGTACGCCCCGCTCCGCGGGCTGCACGCCATCACCGCCAGCGTCGCCGACACCACCAGGCCCGTCACCGGGAATCGCCGCATCTCGCCACCTCGATTTCGAAGGGACCTGCTTCCGGGGAGGATACCGTGACGTGACGCACAGCACGAATCCTTCGTGGCGGGGGCAGCGGGCGGCAGGAGGTCAGCGCAGCGCGGTGCCCAGTCGGACCTGGTCGCCATGGAAGAAGTACTGCCATCCTTCCGCCGGGTTGCCGTCCAGCGGCGGGAGGATCCGGACGAAGTGCTCGGCCCCGGGCGCGTCGTTCGAGGGGTAGTGGTGCAGCACGTGCCGGCCCGCATCGAAATACGCGACCCCGTCGGACAGCCACACGTAGAAGCCGTCGGGATACGGCAGCACGGCCGTCTTCGCGGCGCCGGTGGCGTCGGTCGCCGGCACGCTCACTTCCGGAATCATGATCTCGGTGGGGGCCCCCACCTCCTTGCTCTTGTATCGCACCTCGAACTCGCCCACCGGGTCCGGCACGCCCTTGTGGCGGTCGTAGTAGTGCAGCGGCGAATTGTAGTGGGTCGACACCGGCTCGCCCGCGATGGAGCGCGCGTGGGGACGGGCCCAGGCCTCGGCCGCCCGCCAGGGCCCCGGGTCGGTCACGTTCCCGTCGGCGTCCCGGACCGCGGGCCCGCGGATGCTGAAGTCCTCCTTGTTCCACCCGTCGCCGAACTGGGCGTCGTTGCCGGACGCCAGGCACCACACCATCCGGCTCAGGAACCGGGCCTCGAACGCCTCGTAGTAGTTGTCCAGGATGTTCGCCGTCAACGCGTAGTCTTCCGCGACCGCCTTCGCGATGCCACCGAAGTTGAAGTACGACCCGAACTCGCCATACACGACGGGCGCGTTCCCCATCCAGTCGGCCGCGGGCTGGGCCCCGGACGCGATGTCGTCCCCGTAGTCCCGGAACCGGATCTCTTCCAGTTTGAAGTCCCGCGGGGGCTGGTTGAACCCGATGAACGGGTAGATGTCGGCGTAGTAGTGCGGCGCCCAGACGACGTGGCCCTCCAGGCCGTCCGGCGTGGGGATGCCGCGGACCGGTCCAGCGATCCCGCCCAGCGGCTCGCCCAGGCTGAGGGACCCGCCCAGGAACAGGATCGCGCGCGGATCGGCCTTCAGGATGGCGCGCCCGATCCGGCTGTGGAACGGCCGCAGGTACCCGTAGTCGAACAGGGTCGCGAAATCCACCAGCCCGTACAGATCCGTCCGGTTCGCGGTCGTTTCGCCGCTGGCCGCCTTCGATGGTTCCGGGTCGGTGGGCGAATCCCACTCCAGGCCCCACAGGCGCAGCAGGTCGGCCCGGACCGCCTCGGCCGCCTTCTTCCGGTCGGGATAGTCGGCCAGGGCCTGGTCATAGGCCGCCTTGTCCGTGGCGTACTGGTCCGCCTTCATGCGGTACATCGTGTTCAGCACGTCGCAACTGTCGGCGTCGATGCCCGTGCAGTCCGGCGCGACCGGCTCCACCGGGGCCGCCGGTTCCGCGGGCACCGCGGGCAGGTCCGGGATCAGCGACAGGGCGGGCACGAGGTCCACGATGGCCTGGGACGTCACAGGATCGCTGACGATGCCCTTCGCCAGGTCGGTCAGCACCTGCCGATCGACCCCGGCCACCAGCGGTACGTTGGCCAGCAGCAGGCCCGTCACGTGGCCCACCGGCTCGTTGGCGATGTCGTATCCCAGCACGTTCGGGAGGACCGTCCGGGTGTCGCTGCCGCCCGCGGGCCGCTCCCCGACCTTCAGGGCGTCGATCAACGCCAGCCACGCCCCCGCGTACGCCTCCTGCAGGTAGTCCTTGACCGAGTAGTACTCCTCGCGCACGTCGGCGCACCGAGCGCCGCCCGCCCCCTCCCCGTCCAGGTCCCACGTGTCGCGGCCGGCGTCCCGGCAGACGCGATGCGTGGGCAGCACGACGTCCGTGCAGCCGAACAGGTCGTGGGGATTCGCGCCGGGGTCGCTGCATTCCTTCGCGTACAGGCCGGGGAGCACCTTGTCCGAGCCGAAGAAGGCCGCGGCGGTGCGGTCCACGTCCAGCGACACGATGGCCACCACGCTCCACTGGGAGAAGGGCAACTGGTCCGTGCTCTGGTTCGGGGCGAACTTCGCGGCAGGTTCCTGGCAGGCGAACGCGGCGATCTTCTTCAGCCAGGGCGCCACGTCGTCGTCGGACATCTGCTGGACCGCGTTGCAGACCACCGTCTGGCCGTCGATGGGGTCGTAGGTGGGATCGGCCGGGTCCAGGGTCTTGCAGGCGACCTGCACCAGCGCGTCGGGCGTGTCCCCGGACACCATCTGGTACACGGAGTACGCCTTGCACAGCATCAGCGGGTCGAACTGCGACACCGTCCGCGGCACGCCCCACCAGGGGTTCGACGGCCGCATGTCCTTTTCGGGCAGCGCCGTCTGCACGGCCCACTTCGGCATGCCGTCGCCCCGCACCGCGTCGGTGTAGGGCGGGAACAGCGACAGCACCTGGTTTTCGATGCTGTACGGATCCGCGGCGACCTCAGCACCCCCCACCAGGAATGTCGGCCGGTCGTTGTACCGGACGGTCAGGTAGCGGCTGACCATGTCCTGGTGGAAGTCCAGCAGCACGTAGATCCCGAACTCGTTGGCGATCTCGACGACCTTGTGCAGGTAGTGCAGGTACTCGGCGTCGTAGGTCCCTCGCCGGACGGGCTCGATGCCCTCCCACAGTACCACCAGCCGGAACGAGTCGAACCCGGCGTCCCGCAGGTCCCGGATCGCGTCCCGAACCCGCCCGAGGCTGGCGTCCATCGCGGCGATCCCGTCGCCGGGCTTGAACCCGGCGTCCAGCGGGAACGGCCGTCCCACGAAACTCGGCACGCCGATCAGCGGCGATTCCAGCAGGTCCGCCTGCCGGAAGGGCCGGGGCACACCGTCCACGGTCCGCCAGGCCGGCACCTTCGATTCACCCGACGTGTTGACGCCGTGCAGGCTCAGGTAGCGGCCGCGATCGTCGCGCAGGTAGTTC
Organism: uncultured Myxococcales bacterium; assembly: GCA_903857665.1. GTDB lineage: Bacteria > Myxococcota_A > UBA9042 > DTJE01 > DTJE01 > CAIZWN01. The sequence goes on along the minus strand of CAIOFV010000008.1, from coordinate 13,726 downwards.
CGATCGATGCCCGGCGAGGCCTGCAGCCCGGTCCCGGCAGGCGGCGGCACCCCCTGACAGGCGGCGAGGGCCATCGCGAACAGCGGCACCAGCGCACGTCTCATGCACTCCCCCCGGTCACGGGCCGGATGTCCCCGGTTGCGGGTCCTTCAGCTTCGACAGCAGCTTTTCGTTCGGGCCCACCGCGAGGTCCCGGTACGCCGTAAACCTCGCCTTCAGCGTATCGAAGTCATCGACGTAGGGGTCCGGCCGCACGAAATCGCCCGTCAACCGCCCGCGCACTCCCCACGACGTAGACAGGCCGAAGATCTGCAGGGTCAGCGGATCGTCCAGGCGCTTGTAGGTCCACACCGACCACGAATAGCCCCTCTGCTGGTGCCACCACGCCTCGTAGCCGGCGGCGTCGTAGGCCCAGTCGGCGTCCAGGAACGTCGAGAAGCTGCCGATGTAGTAGGGGACGTTCTGCACCGCCTGCGCGTCCCTGAACTTCGCATCGTAGACGCCGTCGAACAGGAACTTGAAGCCGTCCAGATCGGTCGTCGTCCACTCGAACAGGTGCGTCGAGTAGATCACGTCGGACCAGCCGTACTTCGAGGGCGCCGGCAGCGTGTCCATCCCCATGAACCCGTCGTGGATCACGCACAGGTGGGTGTCGCCCCGGGCGCGCACGGCCTTGACCAGCCGGTCGTACATCACGTCGCGCGTGTCCGCGTCGGGCGCCCCGTAGGGCTCGGCGAGCAGGCTGTACGCAGCCACCTCGTCGCGGTCCTTCATCAGGTCGGAGAGGTGCTCCCACATCTGCACGGTCAGGTCCTGCATGTGCGGGTTCGAATACAGGCCCGAGGTGCCCGAGTAGGTGTTCTGGCCGCCCGGGGCCTCCTGGATGTCGACCACCGCGTACACGCCGTGCCGGGCGCACCAGTCCAGCAGGTCGGTCAGGCGCTTTTCCGCCAGCGGGTTCCAGTCCAGCGCCTCGGGGGCATCGACGTCGGCGCCGCGAACGAGGGATCGGTACCCGATCGGGACGCGGACCACGTTGAATCCCTGCGCCGCGATCCACTCGATGTCCGCCTCGGTGATCCAGGCGCCCTCGAAGGCGTCCAGCAACTGGTCGCGGCCGTCCGTGCCGAAGCGATCCGCCAGCACCTTCCGCAGCGAAAGATCGGCGTCGTCGCACAGGGGCGGGTGCGCGGCCAGCCCGTCCAGCAGCGCCTGGGCCGGGGCCGCGCCGAGCCGGGATTCCAGTTCGGGCTTGACCAGCGCCAGCCAGCCGCCGCCGGTACCCGGGCAGACCGCGATGCCGGAGGCCTCGCCCCCGTCCTTCGGCCCCACGGCCCGCATCGCGGCCAGCACCGGGTCGCCCAGGCCCATCGCCTTCGCCGCTTCGTACAGCGCGCCGTGGGCCGTCTGGCCGACCAGCGTGATCCAGGTCTCGTGGAACAGCCAGCCGCCCAGGTTGACGCCTCGCAGCAGCACCTCCCGGCCCGCGGGGTCCACGATCCGGGTCCCGTCGGCGTGCAGCCTGGGAATGCCGGCCTGGGGCGCGTCGAGCGTCACATCGACCGCTTCGCCCGGCACGTCCCCGGGTCCCACGGCGTCTGCCGCGTCCGCGACGTCGCTGGCGGGCTTCCCCGTCGAGCACCCCCACGCGGTCGCCAGCAGCAGTATCGCCATCCTCGCGCGACCGTTCCCGTTCATCGGGTGCCTCCCGGCTGCGACGCCCGCGTGTTGACCTCGTCCAGCACCGTTTCCAGCGCCGTCAGGAACTCGCCCGCGCATCCCGGCCCGGGCCCGTTCTGCTGGTCGAAGACGGCGTCCAGGTTGGTCGTGATCTTCGGGTACAGGTAGCCCACATCCGACCCGCACAGGCCCATGAAGAAGCGGTCGGGCGTCTGGATGTGCGTCCGCAGGATCGGCTCGGGCAGCGCGTCCGGATACTGGCTCGCGTACGTGTCGGGCGCCACGATGCCACCCACGACCAGCTCGGGCGTCAGCTCGGCCGGCGCGCAGAAGATCGTCGTGCGCGATCCCAGCCGCAGCACCGGCAGCGGCAGGTCCATGCATCCGAATCCCGAGCACGGCCCGTCGCCGTCCACGACGTACACATAGTCCTTGTACCCGTCCGCGACCTCGGCCTGGACCAGCATCGCCAGGCCGAAATTCTCCAGCGTCACAGGCACGATCGCGTACCCGAATGTCGGGACGACATCCGCGTCCGCCAGCACCGTCGCGGCCTTCACGGCGGCCGCGATCCGTTCCGCGTACGATTCGCCGATCTTCTGCGCCCGCTCGAACCCCGGTGGGGCGATTTCCGCGCACGTCTGCATCAGCCCCTGGTCCGCGCTGAAGTACAGCGCCATCCCGCCCAGGTCGGCCTCCAGCTTGTTCCGCAGGTAGTTGGGAAAGTCCGCGGATATCAGCGTGTTGTCCGCCCAGGCCGCCTCGGGGTGGTTCGAGATGGTCGCCAGCGTCGCGATCGGCAGGCCATCCCCGGCGCCGATCGCCTGGAGGATCCCCACGTAGGGATCCATGATCACAGGCGGGTCGATGTCGCGCACCAGCCCGTCCCCCGCCGCGTTCGCCACCAGGAGGTGGGCCGGCTTCAGATCGCCCACGGCCTCCACGATGCTGGCGACGGCCCCGTCGATCACGTGCTGCAGGTAGGTTTCGTCCCAGCCGGGATTCACGCTGCCGGCGAACACCCCCACAGTGTCCGGCGCCTGGTGTGTGTGGACGCTGGCGATGAACATCCGGTCGGGGTCGATGACGCCGGCCCCGAGGGCGGCCGCTACCCGGTCCTTCACCGCGTGGACGCGCGACATGCCGAAGCCCACGGTGTCGAGCGCCGTGAACACGTAGAGGTCGCCGTACAGGCGCAGGGCCATCGTCCGGGCCGTCAGGGGGTCGTGCGTGCCGGTCGGCTGTCGCAACCCGAACCCGCCCATCCACAGCGTGTCCAGCACGTGGTTGCCGTTCGCGTCATCGAACGGCTCGCCTTCGTCCCAGACGTGGTTGCCGTTGGTGTCGGTGTAGGTCTCGAACGTGGGGTCGATGCGCGCCTGCCCCACCCCGGCCTGCACGGGCGCAGCGGCGGGCACGTCGGTTCCCACCTCGCCGGGGACGTCCCGGTCCGGCCCCGGATCCGCGACGGAACCGGGATCCGACGCCGACTGCGAACCGCTGCCGCACCCGATCACCAGGGTCGCCAGCGCCGTCGCCGCGACGCAGGCCATCCATGCCAGTCCGGAACTCGCCACCGCTTTCATGCTGCTCCCCGACGTCAATCGCCCACGACGACCTCGTCCCCCCGGAAGAAGTACTGCCACCCGATCGCGGGACGCCCGTCGGCCGGCGGGAGGATCCGCACCCAGTGCACCGCGCCCGGGTCGTCCGTCGAGGGCAGGTGGTACAGCGTGCGCCGCCCGTGGTCGTAGTACGCGACGCCGTCGGAAAGCCACACGTGGAAGCCCGACGGGTACTGCACGTCGTACGGGATCTGGATTTCCGTGGGCTGGGTCGTTTCCTTGCTCTCGTACCGCACCTCGAACTCGCCGAGCGGGTCCGGCACGCCCTTCTGAGGGTCGAAGAAGTGATACGGGCTGTAGAAGTGGGTCGAGATGGGCCGCCCGGCCAGCGACCGCGCGTGGGGCCTCGCCCAGACCTCCTGCGCCCGCCAGGGTCGAACGGTCGTCCCGTTCGGCCCGGGCTGCTCGAACCCCTGGATGCTGAAGTCCTCCTTGTTCCACAGGTCCCCGTAGCGCATGTCGTTGTCGGGGCTGTAGCACCACAGCATCCGGCTGGCGAACAGCGACTCGAAGCCCTCGAAGTAGTTGTCGTAGATGTTCTTCGTGATCACGTAGTCGTCGGCGATCGACTGCTCGATGGTGTTGAAATTGAAGTACGCCCCGAACTCGCCGAACACGACGGGCGCGTTGCCCAGCGACTCGGTGGCCAGCAGCGCCGCGTTCTTCATCCCTTCCGTGTAGTCGCGGTAGCGGACCTCTTCCACCTTGAAGTATCGCGGGTTCATGTTGAACCCCAGGAACGGGTAGATGTCCTCGTAGTGGTGCGGCGCGAACACCACGTGCCCTTCCAGGCCGTCGGGGGTGGGCATGCCCAGGTCGTAGCCGACGCTGCCCAGTCCCATCGAGCCCTCGATGAAGAACAGGGCCCGCGGATCGGCCTTCAGGATCGCGCCGCCGACGCGGCTGTAGAACGGCCGCAGGTAGGCCCAGTCGAACGAGGTGTTCAGATCGACCAGGCTGAACAGGCTGATCGAGTTCGACGCGACCGTCAGCGACCCGTCCGCCTCCTTCCCCGCCTTGGACGGCTCGGCGTTGTCGGGCCCCTCCCAGGTCAGCCCCCAGGACTTCAGCACCCGGGCCTTTTCGTCCTCGGCGTCCTTCTTGCGCTGGGGATAGGTGGCCGTGTCGGCGTCGTACTTCGCCTTGTCGGTGTCGTAGGCCTGCTTCGCGGCCTGGTACAGCGCCTTCTGCACCTTGTAGCGCTCGATCGCGTCCGCGTCCGCCGAGGCGCCCGGATCCACGGGCGGCGTGGGCGCGACCGGCGCCGTGGGTTCGGCCGGGATGGCGGGCACCGACGGGATCAGGCCCAGCGCCGGCACCACCTTCGCGATGTTCTCGGCGACCGCGGGGTCCTTCACCAGGCCCTTCACCAGGTCCAGGATCATGTCGTCGTTGACGCCCCCCATCTGGACCAGGGCCTGCACCGCCAGCATGATGTTGTAGCCCACCGGCTCGTTCATGATGTCGTACCCGATCACGTTCGGCAGGTCCTTCACCTGGCCCACGACCTGCAACCAGGAGTTCACGTACCCGTCCTGCAGGTAGTCCTTGACGGTCCAGTACTCCTCCTGCAACAGCGTGCAGCCCTCGACCTGCCAGGTCCCCTTGTCCTCGTCGCGGCAGACCGTGTGCGTCGGCAGCACGACCTTGTCCTTCGGGCATCCGTACAGGTCGTGCGGGTTCGGCCGACCGTCCCGGCACTCGCGGGCGTACAGGCCGGGGAACGCCGCATCCGACCCGAAGAACGCCGCGTTGGTGCGCTCGGCGTCCAGGCTGACGATCTCCCCCTGGCTCCAATCGGTGAACGGCAGCATGTCGACCGACGCCTCGGGCGGGAACACCGGGTCCGTGCCGGGCACGCCGACCGGGTTCTCGACGTTGCAGGCGTACCGCGCGATCTGCTTGATCCACGGGTCCAGGTCGTCGTCCGACACGTCCAGCACCGCCTTGCAGACCGAGGACCGGCCGTCCAGCGGGTCGTAGTTCGGGCTGGTCGGGTCCAGGGTGCTGCAGGCGAACGCGATCATCGCGTCCGGGTCCTCGTTCGACACAAAGGTATAGACCTGGTAGGCCTTGCACAGCAGCGACGGCGAGAATTGGCTGACGATGCGCGGCGTGCCCCAGAACAGGTTCTCGGGCCGCATGTCCTTTTCCGGCAGGGCCGTCTGGACCGCCCACTTCGGCATGCCGTCCCCGCGGACCTGGTCCGTGTAGGGCCCGAACAGCGCCAGCACGATGGCCTCGATGCTCTCCGGCTCGGCCGTGACGACGGTGCCGTCCTGCTTCTTGAACGTCGGCCGGTCGTTGTACCGCGCGGTCAGGAAGCGGCTGACCATGTCCTGGTGGAAGTCGATCAGGACGTAGATGCCCTCCTCGGCGGCGATTTCCACGACCTTTCGCAGGTAGTACAGGTACTCGGTGTCGTACACGCCCTTCATCCGGGGCTCGACCGCCTCCCAGATCACCAGCAACCGGAACGAATCGAAGCCGTTGTCGTGCAGCTTGCGGATTTCCGACCGGACGTTGGCGAAGCCCATCGCCGCGGTGCCGTCGCCCGGCCTCCAGCCGCCGTCCAGCGCGAACGGCCGGCCCGTGAACGACGCGTCGTAGGCCGTGGGACGCAGGTCCAGGTCGTCCTTCACGAACGGACGCCACGCCCCCCCCTGTTCCTTCACGAAGGAGGGGACCTTGGTCGAACCCGCCACGTTGATCCCGTGGAAGGACAGGTACCGGCCGTGTTCGTCCCGCAGGAAGTTGCGGTCGATGACTGGACGCGTCAGCGCCGCCGTCGCACGCGGCAAGTCGCCCGCGCCGCACCCCGCCACCGTCGCCAGCGCGATCACCCAGGACCATCGTGCCGTCGCGTTCATCGTCCTGTCTCCATCGGCGGGCCGTTCAGCGCACTCCCTCATTCGCAGCGCCGCCGGCGAACATCGGCGTCACGCGGAGGATGAACCCGTCGTCCTGCGGGGCCGTCCAGCCCACCGTGCGGTCGGAGATCCGGATCCCGTGCACCGCGGGATCCTCGATCCACCCGGGCGTCCACCAGTCCAGCAGTTCCACCTTCGCCACGGTCCAGGGGAACGTGACCTCGAACGGCGTCACCAGCGCGCCGGGGTTCGCGCCCAGGAGGTACGCGGTCTGCGATTCCGCATCCCACTTCGCCACCAGGTGCGCCCGTCCGCCCTCGCCCGCGAACGCCAGGTCCTGGCCGACATCCAGGCGCGGGGACAGCAGCGCGGGACGGTAGACCTCGTCCCAATGCAGCGCGGCTATCAGCGACCGGGCCCTCGACGACGTCGCGTCGCGCCCGTAGCCGTACCCGAAGTAGATGAAGCCGGTGCCGCCCGCGGCCACCGTCGACATGATTTCCTTGCGCAGGTAGCGAAGAGTCGGGAACGGCCCCCGGGCCCACAGCCCCGACGAACCGTTCCAGCAGGTGCTCCCGCCGATGTCGTCGTCGAACGCGTGGCCCTGCATCCACATCCAGACGACCGCGTCGGGGTTCGCGTGCATGCGCAGGCTGTGGGCCAGCGACCAGCCGGCCTCGAAGTAGTCCCGGTGCTCCGGGTCGTTCCGGGACAGCCAGTCGTCGTAGCACTCGCCCATCGGGCCCTTCTGTCCCTGCAGCACCGCGTCGATGCCGTCCCACCGGTTGCACACGTAGCTGTAGGAATCGCCGATCACCATGTTGGTGGACTTCGCGTAGGCCTCGACCTGCTCGTCGGTGAACACCTCGCCGGTGCCGTCGCCGCCGCCGCGCATGCGGAAGGTCGGGTGCCAGCAGAACCAGGGCATGTCGGCGAACGACGGCAGGTTCGGCAGGGTTTCCTTCGACCACTTGCCGCGGCGCGCCTTGAAGTCCTCGAAGTCGTCCTTCATCTTCTGGGCGTTCGCCGCCTGGTAGCCATCCATGTCCGTTTCGCCATACGGGCAGGCCATCACCGGCACAACCTCGTGGCCGGGCCCGTACAGTTCGTCCAGCGTCCCGTACTCGGTGTGCCAGATGCCCAGCAACGGCGGATCGATGTGGAGGTATTCGGGGGCCAGCGAGGAGTCCTCGACCCGAGGATAGTCCCACGTGTACGCAAAGTTGGCCCCGGAATCGGCCGCCGCGTGGGTCTGCTGGACGCCGTCGTTGGTGGTCCCGACCCAGTGATCCGACCCCTGGGCGTGGCTGCAGCCGTTCGCCCCGGTCAGGCCGTCCCAGCCCCCGCCCAGGGCCGGGTGGATGCCCAGGCCGAAGACCTTCTGGCCGTTGTAGGAAACGAAGACCAGGTCGTCGATCGTCTTCGTCGCCTCGGCCGTCCAGTAGGTAGGCGACGGCGCACCCGGGTCAACCTCCGCGGGGGCATCCCCGGACACCTCGGGCGGGGCGTCGGCGACTCCCGTCCCGTCGGGCCTGACATCGCAGGAGTCGCAGCCGCCGTCCGCCAGACAGGCGTCGCAGGACGGACAGGACGCTGCGCCGCCGCAACCGGCAAACCCCGGCAGGGCCACCACCACCAGCAACAGGAACACCGTGCCACGCATCGATCGCCTCCGGAAACCGGGTCAGCGCCCGGCCGACCACGCCAGCCGTACCGCCTCGGGATCCTTTCATCGAACGCATCCAGGCGCCAGTGGCCCGGATCCGGCTCACCTCGCCGGTATTTCTGGCACACTCTGCCATGAAGTCGGATCCGCCGTCCATCCGTTTGAGTTGATTTTGTCAGTCACTGTACAATTCGACCCGGACCCGGCATCCTTCGGCCGCGGGCCGGCATCGACGGCCCCGGGACCGACCCGAACGACGAGAGGTTGCCCATGGCACTGAACCCCGCTCCCCGCGTGGCCATCCCGACGTATGGCCGCAACCTCCTGCGCGGCCTTCCGGAGGCTCTGTACGAACGCCCCATCGTGCTGACGCAACCCGAACCCTGGGACCTGGTGAAGGACGCGTTCCCGAACGACCGAACGCAGGTGCACGCGGTCGCGACGATGGAGCACGCGGTGGTCCAGCAGGTCACGGCCTCCTTCGGCGGCGGCTCGGCCGTGTTCGGCATCGGGGGCGGGTCGGCCCTGGACCACGCGAAATTCACGGCCTGGAAGACCGGGCTGCCGCTGGTCCTCGTCCCATCGATCCTGTCCGTGGACGCGGCCTATACCAAGGCCATCGGCATCCGCGAGGGTTCGCGGGTCCGTTACGTGGGCGCCATGTTCCCCGACCACTTCCTGATCGACTACGGCATCCTGCAGGCCGCCGATCCGCTGCTGAACCGGGCCGGCGTCGGCGACATCCTGTCGATCTTCACCGCGCTGTGGGACTGGCGCGAGGCCGGCGTGCGACTCGGCGAGTTCCATGACGAGGGCGTCGCAACCCGTTCCGAGGCATTGCTGCACCGGATGTTCGACGGCGCGGGCGAGATCGGCCGATGCACCGAGGCCGGCCTGCACCTGCTGTCCGAACTGTACGTCGGCGAGGTCGTGCTGTGCGAAATGGTGGGCAACGCCCGCCCCGAGGAAGGCAGCGAGCACTACGTCGCCTACTGCCTGGAGCACCAGACGAGGCGCCACTACCTGCACGGCGCGCTGGTGGGCATGGGCGTGCTGCTGGCCGGCGCGTACCAGGGCCAGGATGTCGTGCCGGTCCGGAAGTTCCTTCGGGACGTCCAACTGGACTCGTCGTACAAGGCGGTCGGCACCACCGGCGACGAGGTGCGGCGCTGCCTGCTGGCGATGGGCGACTACGTGGGGCAGGAGTCCCAATTGCTGCCCGGCGTGTTCCACTTCAAGGGCTGCATCGGCCCTGACGACGCAAACGCGGTGATGGCAACGGCCGCGCTGGGCGACTGAGCCCAAAAAAAGGGGGGCAGCCCTCTGTCGATCTGGCGGAGAATAGGCGCATGCTGAAAGCGGGCGCCGTCGGCAGGCCTGCTTCTTCCGGAGGTGCCCTTGACTGGCCTGCCCCGTCCCCTGCGCTGGGAGCGCATCCTCGACGTGCTCGCCCGCCTGGCCGGGGTCGCCTGGTTCGGTTTTCTGGCCTGGGTCGCGATCACGATCCGGATGATCCCCCTGCTCCGGGAGAACCTCGAGGATCCCGAAACCCTCCGGCAGGTCGTGTCGATCCTTGCCGACCTGGCCTTCCTGGCCCTCCTGGTGGTGCTCTTCCTGGTCCGACGCACCGCGTCACGCAAGCAACCCGGTTTCCTGCCCCGCCTTGTGGCCTTTCTCGGTGCTTTCGGGCTCACGGTCCTCGGCTTGATGCCGTCGTCCTCGGGCGCCGCCCTCGTCTGGACCGCCGCGGGCCTGGAAGTCGCCGGCCATGTCCTGATGCTGGCCAGCCTGCTTTGGCTGGGCCGATCCTTCAGCATCTTCCCGGAGGCGCGACGCCTGGTCACAACCGGCCCCTACGCCATCGTACGCCACCCCCTGTACCTGGCCGAGGGATTGGCCGCGATCGGGCTGGTCCTGAACCACCTGTCCTGGATCGCCGTCGTGGTGGCCGTGGCGCAACTGGCTCTGCAGATCACCCGGATGGGCTGGGAGGAGCAGGTGCTGACGGGCGCGTTTCCCGAGTACGCCGCGTACCGTTCCCGCGTGAAACGGTTCCTGCCGGGGATCTGGTAGCGCGCGGCCGCCCGGAAACCGGGCCTCAACCCTTCGCGATCGCTGCGGCCACGTCCGGCGCCCGGATCGCGCCTTCCAGCGTGACGACGGCCCCGGCGGTGATCTCGTCCGCGAGGTCGATCGTGCGGACGCCCTTCGGGAACAGCAGGCGCACCACCTCCAGCAGGTTTCGCGAGTAGACCTCGCTGGCGTGGACGGGGACCCGTCCCGGCAGGTTGCGCAGGCCGATGATCGTCACGCCGTGCTTCGTGACGATCTGCCCGTCCTCGCTGTCCTCGCAGTTGCCGCCCTGCTCGACGGCCATGTCGACGATGACCGACCCGGGCCTCATGTCCCGCACCATGTCCGAGGTCACCAGGCGCGGCGCCTTCCTCCCCGGGACCAGCGCCGTCGTGATCACCGCGTCGGCCGCGACGATGCGCTTGCGCACCTCGACCTGCTGGCGCTGCAGGAACTCGGCGGAGGCCTCCTTTGCGTACCCGCCCTCCCCCGACAGGTCCTCGGCGCCTTCGACCTGGATGAAGCGCGCGCCCAGGCTTTCGACCTGCTCCTTCGCTGCCGCCCGCACGTCCGACACCTCGACGACCGCTCCCAGGCGCTTGGCCGTCGCGATCGCCTGCAACCCCGCCACGCCCGCCCCCAGCACCACGATCCTCGCGGGGGTCAGCGTGCCGGCCGCGGTCATCATCAGGGGCATCACGCGGGGGAGGTGGTCGGCGGCCAGCAGCACCGCCTTGTACCCCGCGATGCTGGCCTGCGACGACAGCGCGTCCATGGACTGGGCGCGGCTGATCCGCGGCACCCGGTCCAGCGCGAAGCCCACCGCCTTCCGGGCGGCCAGCGCCCGGATCGCGCCCAGGTTCGCCAGGGGGTACAGGAACGACGCCAGCACGGCGCCTTCCTTCAGCCTCGACGCCTCGTCCCCGGTCGGCGGGTTGACCTTCAGCACCAGGTCCGCGCTGCCCCAGGCGTCCGGGCCGTCCGTGACGACGGTCGCACCGGCGGCGGTGTACGCCTCGTCCGGGAAGCAGGCCCCGGTCCCGGCACCGGACTCCACGGACAGGGAATTCCCTTCCGCGATCATGCGCCGGGCCGTTTCGGGCGTCGCGGCGACCCGCGTCTCGCCCGCCGCCTCTTTCGGAACGAACACCGTGGCCATGGCCCCCCCCTGTCCGAATCGACCCGGCTCTGTACATGGGGCGCCTGGGGGGACCGCGCAAGCCGGGGGAATCGAAACCCCGACGCGTGCCGTCAGTTGGCTTCCTTGTCGTCCTTGGCGGTGGGCCGGGTGGCGAAGATCGCGTCCCATCCGCGCCGGTAGGCCTCCGAGGCCACCATCGGGGGCCCGTTGTGCCCGCGACCGGCCCGCCGCACGTTGTCCGGATGGCGCAACACGGTTTCCAGTTCGGCGAGGAACGGGATGCTCTTGTGGGGGTGCAACCGCACGAGGTCGCCGGTCAGGGGCACGCCGTCCTCGACCTGCCGCAGCACGGCCGCCTCGATGCCGTCCTCGGCCGGCTTGAGGACGTGGACCTCGTTGCGCGCCCGGTCGATGCCGGAGATCAGCACGACGTCCCGCTTGCCGTCCTCGTCGTCTTCCGGCCTGTCGCCCGCCTGGCTCATCATCCCTCCCGTTCAATTCTATCGCAGCCCCGCCGGATCGGCCACGCGGAGGGGCCCCGTGCAAGCGGCGACGGGGGAATGGCCTGTGGCGTTTCGAGGCCGGGCGACGGGCGTCGTGCGGGGGCCGGGGCCAGGCGGAGCCTGGGGCTGGGGCTGGGGCTGGGGCTGGGCAGGGCGGGGCCTAGGGCTGCGCCGGGCAGAGGGAAGCGCCCCACGTCGATGGCGCCGCGCCCATCGCGAGGACCAGGGTGCCCCCCTTCGCGATGTCCGCGTGCGCGATCCGCGGCGTGTCCAGCGGCACGCCGTTCAGCGTCGCCGACTGGATGTAGCGGTTCGTGTCCGACACGCCGTTCGCCTGGATCGTGAAATCGATGCCCACCTGGCGCTCGGGATCCATGTGCAGGACGACCTTCTCGAACACCGGGGACGCAATCACGTAGTACGGGTCGCCGGGAGCCACGGGGTACAGGCCGGCCATCGCGAACACGATCCAGGAGGACGTCGCGCCGGAATCGTCGTTGCCGGGCAGCCCGTCGGGCTGGTCCGTGTAGTACTGCGCCAGCAGGTCGCGGACCAGCGTCTGCGTCTTCGCCGCCTTGCCGACGTACGTGTACAGGAACGGCACGTGGAAGTCCGGCTCGTTCCCCATGTCGAAATGGTTGCCGCTGAAGAACTCGTCCAGCTTCGCCTCGAACTTCGCCGCGCCGCCCATCGCATCGACCAGCCCGCAGACATCCTGGTTCACGTGCCACGTGTACTTCCACGAGTCCGCCTCGGTGAAGTCCACCTGGTAGGCCGTGGGGTCGAAGGGCTCGACCCACGTGCCGTCGCGGTTCTTCGGACGCACGAAGCCGATGGTCCCGTCGAACACGTGCTTCCAGTTGTTGGACCGCTGACGGTACGTGGCGGTCTCGGCCGTCTTGCCGATCGCGTCGCCGAACTGCGCGATGCAGAAATCGTTGAACGCGTACTCCATGGTCATGCTGGCCGACTGGTCGCTGTCGCACTGGTGGCTGACGTAGCCGAGGTTGACGTAGTCGGGCGGCGTGCCCTGGTCCAGGTAGCCGCACAGGACGTCCTGCAGGATGTTTTCCGAATCTTGGTTGGCGCCCTTGACCATCGCCGCCCACGCGGTCTCGACGTCGAAGTCCTTGAGTCCCTTCACCGCGGCATCGGCCAGGATGCAGAACTGGAAGTTCGCCGTCATGCACCGGGAATCGCCCAGCGCGTTCCACGTCTGCTTGGCCATCCAGCCGCTGTCCTTGTAGGTCTGGACGAAGGACTGCGCCATGTCCGAACAGGATTCGGGGTCCACGATCGTGTCCAGTGGATGGGTCGCGCGCCCCGTGTCCCAGGCGCACCAGTCGTCCGCGTGATAGTGCCAGCCGTCGGCCTGGACGACCTTGCCCACGCCGTCCCACCCGGAAAAGAACTGCCCGTCCTCGGTGTAGTCCGCCGGCACCAGGAACGCGTGGTACATCGCGGTATAGAAGATCCGTCGTTGCGCGGCGGTGCCGCCGGTGGCCTCGGCCCGCCACAGTTTCCGGTTCCAGGCGGCCACGGCGGCCTGGCGCACCTCGTCGAAGGTGTGCCCCAGGCACTCGGATTCGAGGTTCTTGCGCGCCTGCGCGGCCGAAATGTACGAGATGCCGACCCGGGCCTCCACCACATCCCCCGCCACGGGCGCCAGGTCCAGGTGGGCGGCCGTCGAATCGCCCGACACGTAGGTGGCGGACGTTTCCAGGAACGGGTGGTCCAGTTCCAGCGCGAAATACACGGTGGCCTCGCCCGTCCCCGGGTTGGAATCGGCCAGCGGCGCCGCCACCAGGGGGTTCACCTGGTACTTGCCGAAGCCTTCGGCGCGGCGATCGCTCACCAGCGTGATTTCGCCGCCCAGCGCCTGGCCCCGGCTGCGGGCCAGGTCGATCAGCACGCGGGCCTCGCCGGCGTTCGCGAAGGTGTAGCGGTGGACGCCGCACTTCGCGGTGGCCGTCAGCTCGACGCGGATCGCGTAGTCCTTCAGCGTGACAGCGTAGTAGCCCGGCGACGCGGACTCGTCGTCGTGGGAATAGGCGGACGCGTAGTCATCGACGCTGGTCTTCAGCACGCCGGTCGTGGGCACCACCAGGATCTGGCTGTAGCCGTTGTTGCCCCCCCCGGGCCCTTCCAGGTGCGTGTGGCTGAAGCCC
>CAIOFV010000007.1 GCA_903857665.1 uncultured Myxococcales bacterium | reverse complement strand
GATCGTCGTGATGGCGAACGTGCGTCCGGCGGGCGCCGACGCGCTGCCGTTCCCCCTTGCGGCGGGGCCGGCCGACTCCCGGACGGACCAGGGGTACGTGATCGCCCAGGAAACGCGCGGAGGGCGGCTGGTCGTTCGGGTCGAATCGCCCACGGCGCTGGGGGCCGCATACGGCCTGTACGACATCGCCTATCGCCTGGGCGCGTCCTGGTATCACCCCCAGGAATCGTTCGTCCCGGTCGATCCCCTGGCGACGCTGCCCGCGGACCTGGCGACGCCGGCGCCTTCCATTCCGGCCATGGACCTGCGGGGCTACCACCAGCACACCCAGCACCCCATCCCGTTTTCCGACTTCCTGCTGCGCCCCCGGGCCGAGTGGCGGCCCTATGTCACCTCGTATTTCCGCTGGCTGCTGCGCAATCGCCAGAACGGGTTCCAGTGGCAGATGCTGTCCACGGTGGACCTGCCGGCCTGGCGGGACCACGCGCGGTGGGTGACCGACGAGGCGCACCGGCACGGGATCCGGGTCGGCATGGCGGTCGCCTTCGCGGACAAGCAGCAGAACGGCCTGCGCCTGATCACGGACCTGGGGGAGGGGCTGGAGGGCCCGGCGCGTATCGAGGCGCAGCGCCGGCAGGTTCGCCAGGGCCTGGACGCGCTGTGGGCGATGGACCTGGGCCTGGACTACCTGCACATGTTCTTCGCGACCACCGAAATGACCACCGTCGCGGACGCCGAGGTCCTGGGGTGGTTCGACGAACTGGTGGACTGGGCCAAGGCCCGCACGGACGCCCCGCGCCTGTTCGCTCACCTGCACATCCCCGGGCGCCTGTTTGCCGAGGACGGGACGACGCTGTTCTACCACCTGCCCCTGCGGGCGGACACCCGCGTAGGGCTGTTCGTGCACACCACGATGTTCTACGACCTCGAGCACCCCGTGACCGTCTATGGCAACCAGGATTTCCACCACGCGCAACTGCCTTTCGTGGCTGCCCGCGGCCAGCGAGCCCTGGTGTACTTCCCGGAAACGGCGTGGTGGCTGGGCTTCGACAACACGGTACCGCTGTTCCTGCCCATCACGGGATGGGCCCGGGGCTACGACCTCGGCACGGTGCTGCCGGGCCTGATGCAGGGGACGCCGCTGGACGGCCACGTCACCTTCTCGACGGGCATCGAGTGGGACTACTGGATGTTCGATCACTTCCTGGCCCGGGCGACGTGGGATACGGCGTACGGCTGGGACCGCTACGTGTCGGACGTCGGAGCGCTGTTCGGCGGGGCGGGCGACGCCGCCCGGACCGCGATCCGCGCGATCACGGAACGCCAGGTCGCCGATTTCTTCGGGGCCAACCCGCGGATCTTCTACTACCTGGCGGGCGAGTCCGCGAACGATGAACTGGGGGCGCCGTCGGGCCTGGTGGGCCGCCCGGTGAAGGTGCCGTTCTGGGACGTGTTCCACTATGACGATACGGATTTCGCAC
This sequence comes from uncultured Myxococcales bacterium, assembly GCA_903857665.1. Classification (GTDB taxonomy): domain Bacteria; phylum Myxococcota_A; class UBA9042; order DTJE01; family DTJE01; genus CAIZWN01. Next base: position 2,376 of record CAIOFV010000007.1, on the reverse strand, counting down.
AGTGGAAGGCCCGCGACTTTGACCAGTTGACCGCGATCCGGGATGCCTACGCCGCGATCGCCGCGCCACTGAGCGCCGCCGACCCGGGGCCGGCCGTGGACACCGGAACAACCGACCGCTTCTTCGAGCTGCGCAGCGCGGTGGAAACCCTGGCCTGGCGGGCCCAGCATGCGACCCTGCTGTACGGGGCGGTGGCGGATGCCCGGGGGGGCGACTTCGATGGTGCCTACGCGAAACTGGCGTCGGCCCGGGACATCACGCTGCGGGTTCGGGCGCGGGTGGCCGAAATGGAGACCCGCGTCTACCGCTACCCCCTGGAACTTTGCGCCCAGGAAAAGCCCGAATCCCCCACGGCCTATCCCTACGGCGACCTGTACGAAACGCGTACCGCGCATTTCTGGGCCCGGCGCGACGACCAGTTGCAGTCGCTGCTGGACGTGGCCTCCGGGAAGGTGCCCGAGGGGTTCGACGCCGGGTTCGACACGGTCTACGCCACCGATCCCGCGGCGACCGAAATGATCCAGCCCGACGTGGACGCGGGGATGAAGTCCCTGCTGGTGGCCTACATCCCGTCGCTGGTCCTGGCCCTGGGCGCGCCGGTGACGGAGGGCCAGCCGCTGGCGGTGGGCGAGGACCTGAACGGCAACGGCCTGCCGGACCTGGGGACGGTGGTCGCGGGCATGGCGGCCCTGGGCGGGGATGCCTGGTCATTCCCCTTCACGGTGCTGCCCCTGGCCATCGGCGATTCGGCGAACCCCCTGGGCACGCTGAACCTGCGGGCGGGGACGGCCACGGTGACGCTGAAGGACGGCGTGCCGCAGACGCTGGACCTGGCCGCGCGCGTGGACTTCAAGGACCTGCTGGACGCGCTGGAGTCCACGGGGATGTTCGACCAGCAGACCGGCTGGGAAATGGTCGCGCCCCTGTTCAACATCGACCCGGCGGCCCTGCCGCGTCCCGTGGATTTCCCGATGCAGTTTGCTGCGCCCCTGGCGTTGCAGAACGGGGTGTGAGCCGGGTGCGGTTCCTGGGTCAGCGGACGCAGCGGACGTTGTTCGCGCCGATCACCGGCATCTTGGCGGCCTGGATGATATAGCCACCCTCGTATACCACGGCCCACGTCATCGTCGTGGCGTCCTGGACGTCGTCGCCGGACCAGTACCAGCGGCAGTTGCCCGTCAGTTCCGGGGCCCAGTAGCAACTGCCGTTCGGGCCCTGGCCTTCCGTGCAGCCGTCGCAGGCCGCGCTCTTGCAGGCGGCCTTCGTGCAGGAGTTCGTCACGCCGCAGGCGCCGCCGGTTTCCGTTGCCGGGCACCCGCGGATCAGCCCGCGCAGTTCGTCGATGCGGGGCAGGCGCCAGTCCGTGAACCCCCCGAGGGCGAGGTCGTTGCAGTAGGTCTTCGCGGCGCTTTCGACGAACTTGGAGTCCGTGGGGGGCTGCTGCCACCGCAGGCCGGTCGCCGGGTCCACCCAGGTGCCTTCGACCGTCTGGCCGGGGTCCGAGGGCACGTCGGCCGGTTCGACGGATTCCACGCCGGGATCCGCCACGTCCGAACCGCCCGGGTCGTCGCCCGAAGCGGTGCAGGCCGTCAGATCGACGCAGACCCAGCACCCGTTGCGGATCACCGATACCGCCTCCCCGATGCAGTCCGGGCGGAGCATGGCGCACACCAGCGTGTCCTCGGAGGAGCAGGGGTGCGGAACGCAGGTCGATGCGCAACCGGGGCATCCCGTGCAGGAAGCCGTGTCGCAGGAGGCGCAGCGCTCGGCGGCGACACAGTCTGCGCTGCGGGTGCACGAGCCCAGCGGGGCGCCGGGATCGGTTCCGCCATCCGCGAAGGATGCGGTGTCGGTCCGGTCGGCGTCCGGCGGTTCGGTCACGTCGCCGCTGCCGGTCGTATCGCCGGGGACATCGACGCCCGGGAGGTTGTCCCCCAATCCCGGACCGGCCCCCGAGGAGCAGGCAGCAAGGGAGGCGCCCAGGACCAGGAGCGACGTGGCGAGCTGGAGGGACGACGGAAGCGTGGTCATTCGAGCCTCCCGGAAATGAGGGATCGTGCTTCTGTGCAGAACCGTGGCGCCAATTCTACGGATGCGTAGATTGCGATTCAAGCGGTTTGTGCGATCCTCCCCCGCGGATTCCCGGCAGGGGTACAATCGCGACTCCGCGTCGTCCGGGAACGCGGAAAGGAGGATCAATGCCTGCCAGGGAAGCCCTCGCGAGTCGGAAGGCGGGACGCCCCCGGGTCGCGGTCCCCCGGACCCACCTCGTCGAAACGGCGCGCGCGGTCTTCGCCGACAGGGGGTACCACGGCACCACCCTCGATCGGATCGCCGAGCAGGCGGGGATCCGCCGCGCGTCGCTGCTGCACCACT
>CAIOFV010000006.1 GCA_903857665.1 uncultured Myxococcales bacterium | reverse complement strand
CGCGCTGGACGTGTTCGATCGCGGCGCCCCGGCCCCCCGCCCTGCCCTCGCCTGGCTGGAATCGCTGACCGCGGGCGGCCGGCTGTACTGAGCGGCACGGCGATGCCCGGAGCCTTTACGAAGGCCCGCCGTTGGACCTCCAGAGGCCGGTTCGCTACAATCGGCCCCGTGAATGAGAGTCCCACATGCCGGCCTTCGATCCGCCCGGGCGATGGGCTGGAACCCTGCCCGGGGCAAGGGTGCCGCCTGGACGCGGGCAGCGCGCGATGACCGGACGCACCCTGACGATCGAATCCGGGCTTCGCTGCAACAACCGTTGTGTGCACTGCAACCAACCCATGCTGCGCGCCGGCGGGATCCTGCTGGAGCCGGAAACCGCCGATCTGCGAGCACGCATCGCATCGGGCCGCGACGAGGGTTTCGACGGAGTGGCCTTCTCGGGAGGCGAACCCACGCTGCGACGGGACCTTCCCGACCTCATCGCCTGGGCCCGCCAGGCCGGGTATCAGAGGATCGGCATCACCACAAACGGTCGGATGCTTTCGTACCGGGGATTCTCGGAGCGCCTGGTCGAGGCCGGCCTGACGGGCGCCAGCGTGTCGCTGCACGGCCCGTCGGCGGAAATCCACGACGCCGTGACCGGGATCCCGGGCTCGTTCGACCAGGCCGTGCGAGGGATCGCTCGACTCCACCGCGCGTTCGGCGCGGCCCGCGTGCGGCCCGACCTCAGCACCATCACGGTCCTGACCCCGTTCACGCTGCCGGTGCTTCGCGAAACGCTGTGCCTCGCCGGGTCCCTGGGCGTGACCCTGCATGTGGTCCAGCCGTTCATCCTGGCCCGCGAAAACCTGGGCGACGCCCCGCGCTTCCTGCTGTCCCTGGACACGATCGTGGCCGGGATCGAACGGGCCCTGGCCGGCGGGCTGCCGCACGGCGGACGGATCAAGGCGTTCAACCTGCCTCCGTGCCGCCTGGACCACCTCGGGAAGCAGGTGGAACTCCAGGAGTACGAAACCAGCACCTTCAAGGAGTTCCGGGATTCGGTGCGGGGAAAGACGGCGTCAGGCAGCACGCAGTTCGTCCGGATCGAGGCGTGCGCGGAGTGCACACGGCCCTGCCCGGGCATGCGGCTGGAACATCTGCCGCAAGCGGTCCTGGCCAGGGCCATCCTGGAGGACATCGAGGCATGGGGCGTGGTCGCCGGGAACGACGATGTCACCCTGTCCTGCCTCGACCTGCTGCAACCCGACGCGCTGGCCGCCGTCCTTGCGGGTGCGCGCCGAAGCTCGCCCCGTCGGCTTCGCGTGATGTGGGGGGGGCAGGCGCTGACGTCCGCCGAACGGTTCGTCGAATCCTGCCGCGCCTCGGGCATCGACGAAGTCTGCCTCTTGCTGTCGCCGCCCGCGCTGCGACTGCCCGATCGGCACGTGCGGATGCCCGGGAACCTGGCGGACATCCGGCGCGACCTCGTGGGATTCCGGGCCGACTCGCTTCCGGTGCCGTCGCTGTTCCTCATGGCAAGGGCCCTTCTTTCAGACGTCCACGGCCTGACCTCCGAAGGGCTCGACGAGATCCTCGTCGCGCTGAAGGAAGCCGGGGGGAACGTGCTGAACCTCGCGGTCACCGACATCGAGGACCCGCGCGCCCCGCCCCCGGACGACTCCACCCTGGAGCGCGTTGCGTCGGGGCTGCTCGGCCTGGCAGCGCATTGGCGTTCGATGGGGATCACGCCGCGGCTCGTCCGCGTGCCGGACCCGACCGTCGGCGGCCGGCTGGAGTCCATCCTGTCCGGGCGGATCGAGCGGGAGGATTGGAGTCCAGGGCTGATCCAGCACCGGTTCGCCGGACCGGGCTTCAGCTGGGTGGCATGGTCGAATCCGACCTGGCTGTTCCCCGGCGCTGCCGCCGTCGTTTGACACGCCGGGTCGAACCGATAGAATTCTTGCCGCCCGGGCCCTGGCCGGGTGCGATGGGGCGACATGGAAACGATTGCAGTCTACGGGAAGGGCGGCATCGGCAAGTCGGTGGTCGCCACCAGCCTGAGCGCCCATTTCGCGATGTCGGGCAAGCGGGTCCTGCACGTGGGGTGCGACCCGAAGCACGATTCGGCCCTGCGGCTCCTGGAAACAAGCACCAACATCCGTACCGTGATGGAAATCCTGCGGGACGATCCCGAGTCGGCAAGCTCGGCCGACATCCTGACCCGGGGACGGTACGGCATCGATTGCTGCGAGGCGGGCGGGCCGGCGCCGGGCGTCGGCTGCGGCGGCCGCGGCGTGGCCCGAATGATCGAAACGATGGACGAAATGCAGTTGCTGCAATCGGGACGATACGACGTGGCCCTGTTCGACGTGCTGGGCGACGTGGTGTGCGGCGGCTTCGCCGCTCCTCTGCGCGACGGCTTCGCGAAGAAGGTCATCATCGTGGTGTCCGAGGAACCCATGGCGATCTTCGCCGCGAACAATATCGCGCGCGCCATCGAGATCTACCGGAACAACGGGGTCTGCCTGGCCGGCCTCGTGGTCAACCTGCGGTCGAAGGAAGCCGAAACGGAACCCCTGCGGCGCTTCGCGGCTCGCATCAACACGACCGTGCTGGCCGTCGTCGAGCGCGACCTTCGTATCATGGCGGCCGAGCGTCAGCAGCGCACGATCGTGGAGTACGCGCCCGAGTCTCCGGCGGCCCAGGCCTTCCGGGTCCTGGGGGCGGCGCTGGAGGCGATCCACCCCGAACAGATGCCCCTTCCCACGCCCATGTCGGACGAGGAGTTGTTCGAATTCCTGCGCGCCAACGGGGGCTGAGCGATGACCGATCCGGCACCCCTGCCCGCCGCCCAGGAACCCGGCAAGCGACTTCGCTGCGGCGAGGCGTCCCGCGTGGCGCTGGAGCACCTGCTGGGCCTGGAGGATGCCCCGGAGGACTGCCGGGTGCGCGTGGTGGTCTGGTATGACGATCGCCTGATGGTGCTGCTGGGTCCCGTCGGGGTGGTCAGGAACGTGCTGACCCTGCAGCAGGCGGCACCCGACGGCCCGGCCTGGCTGCGTGTGGGCGGACTGGCGATTTCCTACAACGGCGTGACGGTCCCCGAGGACATCGGTGGCCGGGTGCGTCGCCGTGCCCCCGAGCGCATGGCGGGCCACGACCTCGCCCGCCTCCTGGGCCTGATCGAGGAGGATCCCGAGAGCGCCCCTCTTCCCGCCAATACCGCGATGATGGGACAGTCGGTCTCGAACCTGTTGAGCACCTGGGCGGGCGGCGACGCGTACGCGGAGTTCTTCGCGGTCGGCGAGATTGCGCGCAGCCAGCTCGACAGCGTGGACCTGTCGGGCTCGTTCCGGTTCGTGCAGCACTGCGACAACGAGTGCCTGATGGTGTCCCCCCACGGCGTCGCGCCCCTGATCCAGTCCGTGGAGTATCCGTGGGACAACCGCACCCGTTCGCTGGACCTGCCCACCGAAGGCAACCGGGTGGAGCCGGACATCGACAGCATGGCCACGTCCGAGTTGACCGAACACGACGTCATCATGGGCAACCCGGCGCGCGTTCGCGACGTGCTGGACCACATGATGGCGACCCCCAACCCGGACGGAAAGATCACCTTCTTCAGCAACACCTGCGTGCCCATCGTGACCGGCGAGGACGTCGAGTCCGTGGTGCGCCAATACGCCCGCACCAGCGAAACGCCGCTGGTCTACCTGACCTGCACGCCGACCAGCATGTACAACGTGTTCCGGGACCTGCTGCACAACCGGCGCCTGGAAGCCGAGGCGACCGCCGGCCCCCCCGACCCGGCCTCGGTGAACCTGGTCGGGTACGCGGAAGACGCGACCACGGACGGCGTCCGCGAGTTGCTGTCGGCGGCGGGCATCCGGGTCAACACCCAGTTGATCCCGGAGTTCAGCGTCGCCCGGCTGCAGAGCCTGGCGGCCGCGCCGGTCAGCGTGATGTACCCGAACCACGTGTGGGAAAACCACTACGTCCACCTGACGGACGAAACACGAGTGCGTTGCGTGACGCTGCCCGCGCCCTATGGATGGGAGGGCAGCCGGCAGTGGCTGCTGGGCGTGGGCCGCGCGCTGGGGCTCGAAGCCGAGGCGGAACGGGCCTGGGCGGAGGTGTCGGCGCGCCACGAGGCCGACTGGCAGGCGGCACGGGCGGAAGCGGCGGGACACCGGGTCGCCCTGGTGATCCGCTCGCAGGAAGTCCACCTGCTGACCGACCCCTCCCGGACCTGGGGCGTGCCGCTGCTTCGGACGCTGGAGGACGCGGGCTTCGCCACCGAGGTCTTCGTCAAGGTGGACGATCGCAAGAAGGCACGCGAAGTGGCCGAGGCCATCCACGCCCTGTGGGCCGATCCTGCGCGGCACGTGCTGCAGGCGTTCAACTCGTTCGACATGATGCGCCGGCGCCTGAGGGATTCGCCCGCGGAAGCCGTGCTGTCCTACCACTTCTTCGACTGGCGCATCAGCGAGGCCGGCAAGAACCGGTTCTCGATGCAGATCTTCGAAATGGGCCTGCCCGGGGCGGTGCGGACGGTACGTCGACTGGCGGGGATCTGCCGGACGCCGTTCTACCGACGCTACCGGGACTGGCTGGCCCGGACCGCCGACGGCGCGCCCCTGCGGCGCCGGCCTGGAGGTGCGGATGATCCTGGGTAGCACCGCCTCCCGCGGACTGGGCGCCACGACGGCCGGCGGGGACTTCACCCAGCGCGTCACCAACACCTTCATGGTGGGCGTGTACCTGGCCACCAACGCCCTGCGGGACGCCATCACGCTGGTCGAGGGCCCCGACTGCACGCACATGAAGACCCAGTTCGTGCAGGGCAACCACGACTGGCTGTCCACGCTGACCAGCGTTTCCGGACACCACCGCATCGCGAACACCGCCCTGCACCCGGTCCACATGACGAAGTCGCGCGAGTCGGCGGTCCGCGTCACGCTCAGCCGCATCGCCGAGCATCCCGCCACCGGCGGTGTGCTGCTGACGTCCATGCCCATGGCCAACATCACCGGGGCGGACTACGACCGCCTGTGCCGCGAAGTGGCCGTGGAAAAGGGCATCGAGGTCATCCACGTGCCCGGCAAGTCGCTGAGCGGCGACTGGATGGACGGCTACGCCGAGGTGCTGACGTCGCTGGCCCGCCACCTGGACCTGTCGGGCGGCACGCCGGACCCCCGGAAGGTCGCCATCGTGGGCTACCTCTTCGACCGCAACGAAGGGGACCACCGCGCCAACGTGCGCGAACTGCGACGCATCCTGAAGGCCCTGGACCTGGACCCGGTGTCCATATGGCTGGAGGGGCAGGACTTCGCGGAACTGGCGGCCGTGCGCGACGCGGGTGTCATCCTTTCCTTCCCGTACGGGCGCAAGGCAGCGCGCAGCCTGGCCGGGCGGACCGGCGCGCGGCTGGTGGAATGCGATCTGCCCTTCGGGCTGACGGCCACCGAAGCCTTCGTGCGCCTGCTGGGGCGCGAGCTGGGGCGGGAATCGCAGGCGGCGGCGCTGCTGGACCGGGAACTGGCGGACATCGTGCCGCCGCTGGAGTTCGTGATTCCCTGGATCTTCCAGAACCGGCGCCTGGGGTACGTGGGCGATCCCGTGCTGGCCCGGGGGCTGGCCCAGACGGCGGAGTTGCTGGGGGCCTCCCTGGACTTCGCCGTGATCTCGAACCCGAAGCACCACGTGCGGGACCTGGCCGCGCTGCTTGGACCCGGCACCGAACTGCTGGTCTACCCTCGCATGAAGCAGATGATCGATTTCCTGCGCACACGCGTGGTCGAGCGCCGGGTGTCGCTGCTGGTCAGCACCAGTTCGGGGCTCGGGATGCTGCCCCCGGGCGAACCGGCGACGGTGGAATTCGGCTTCCCTTCCTTCCACAACCATGCCCTGGGCGACCGTCCCTTCCTGGGCTTTCGAGGTGTCCTGCCGTTCATCGACAGCATGGCCAACGCGATGCGCCTGGGCGAAGTATCCCACTGGGCCACGCGCTACTGGGGCTGACAGGATTCCGGTCGGGCCGGCCGCCCGGGGGCCGGCTCCGCGTGGAGGTCTATGGGCTCCCCCAGCGATGATGGATCGACGGCGGGCGGGCGGGCACCCTGGACGGAGCGTCTGGGGGACCTGCTGCGGCGGGCGGGCGCCCCGGTGACCGGGGTGGCAGCAGGCGACGGCGAACTGACCGTCGAACTGCACGACGGCGCCGGTGCCCTCGCGGCGGTGGTCCGCGTCGTATTGAAGGACGTCGAGGGAAGGCACTACCGAGCCACCGAACGATACGGGTACCGCTACTCGGCGCCGGGCCCGGTGGATGCGGCGCTCCAGGCGCGCATCGACCTGGTCATCGGCGTGCTGGCCCGCATCGAGGGGCGCCTGCCGGCGGATTGGGCCCGCCCGGGCTCAGGCGACCCGGCCCGGGCCTTCGCGCATCGCTTCCCCTTCGCCAGTGTGGACCGCTCCAGGGGCGCGGACGGCGCCGACGAGGCCCAGGTGCTGGTGCGCCTGACCCCGCGGTGCAACCAGGACTGCCCCTTCTGCTCGGCGCCCGAATGCGCCGAACCGTCGGACGCTGAAATCGATGCGTGCGTCCGGGCGGCCGCGGTGGAGTTTCCCGGGTGCCTCCTGACCCTGACCGGTGGCGAACCCACGCTGCGCGGCACCTTCGACGCGCTGCTGGCCACCGCGCTGACCCTGCCCGGCGTGGGCGGCGTGCAGGTGCAGACCAACGCGGTGACCTTCGCCCGGCCCGGCGCAGTCGAGCGCCTCCCCTCGGACCCGCGCCTGCTGTTCTTCGTGTCGCTGCACGCGGTGGACGAGGGCCTGTACGACCGCATCACGCGGACCACCGGCCAGTTGCCGCGGGCGCTGGAGGGGTTGCGGGCCCTGGTCCGGGCCGGGCACCGGGTCATCGTCAACGCGGTGGTCGGGGTGGCCAACGCCGCGCACCTCGCGGACCTGGTGTCCGCGCTGCCGGGCCTGCTGCAGGGCCTGGCGTCGCCCCCGGTGCACGTGTCCGTACTGATGTGCCCGCCCCACCGCCCCGGCGCGCAGGAATGGCTGCTCCCCTACGAGGACCTGGTTCCCCTGCTGGACCGGGCCGTGGAGGCCGCGGCGGCGGCGGGCGTGCCGATGTCGCCGCTGGTCAGCAGCACCCACGCCAGCATCCCGCCCTGCTTCGTGTCGCCCTCCCAGCGGGCCGCCATGCGGAACCGCCCGGTGGTGTCCCGCGAAGAGTCCGGCTACGAGGATGCGTCGCGCCCCTGGGTGAAGGCCGCCGCCTGCCGGTCCTGCGAGGCGGACGCCCACTGCCTGGGGGTGCCCGCGGCCTACGCGCATCGTTTCGGGCTGCGGGCCCTGCGGCCCTTCGGAACCGCCACGACCGAATCGGCGCCCCGGCCGGCGGGCGAGCACGTCGTGCCCGTTTCGGCGGCCTCCCTGGCGTCGCTGGCGGGCCTGGTGGGCGAGGCGGCGGGCCTGGCGCTGGGCCCGGCGGGCGGCGCGCTGGTGCTGGACCTGCTGGATCCCGCCCAGGTGGTGCCGCCGGACCGTCCGGTGTCCTTCGGCGACCTGCTGGCCGCGATGCCCCGGGCCCTGCGCCGGCTGCAGGGGAGCGTCGTGCGGGTGCGCAGCCGCGCCGGCCGGCCCGCGTGCCTGTTCCCGGACGTGGCGGCCGAGGCCCTGCTGGGTGGATCTGCGTCGTCCGGCTCCCCGGGTGGCACCTACGGCGACGGCTGCGACCGATGCGCCGCCCGGCCCGCGTGCGCGGGCGTGTCCCCGACCTACGCGCGGACCTTCGGCACGGGCGAACTGCGTCCCTTCGAAGCCGCCCCGGGCCTCGCGATCGACTGGCGGCAGAAGGCCCGGTGGCTGCTGGTCGATCGACCCGGGACCCGGGTGGCCCTGGCGCGGCTGGTCCCGGCGGACCGCCTGCCCGTCCTTCCCTGCACGCGGCCCTGGACACGCCTGGAACTGCACGACGGCGGCACCTTCGGCCCCTGCTGCGCGGACTACATGCGGGGCCGCCACTTCGTGCCGCCGGACGCGGGTCCGGGCGATCTGTGGCGGTCCGACCTGCTGCGCGACTACCGTTCCGAAATGGTTTCCGGCCGCGCCCCGCGAGGGTGCCGTCCCACCTGCCCGGTACTCCGCGGCGGCCACGAAACCGCCGGACGGCTGGTGCTCCGTGGCGGCAGCGCCGAGGCCGTCGACAACGAGATCCGGCTGGCCGGAGCGATCCTGGACGGCGACCTGGGGCTGGACCACACCCCCTCGACGGTGTGCGTGCCGGTCACCTCGTTCTGCAACCACGATTGCATCATGTGCGACTGCGGACGCCGCGGAACGCTGGACGACCAGCGGTCGGCGTCCTTCTGGGCCGGCCTGGACCCCTGGATCGGCGCCGGGGCCGAGGTGGACGTGAACGGGGGCGAGCCCCTGGCGTCCCCGATCTTCCGGGCCTTCCTCGAAGCCCTGGCGGCGGCGGACCGGCCCCCGGTCATCAACCTCGTCACCAACGGGTCGCTGCTGACCCCGGAATGGCTCGCCTCGCTGCCCCGGATCCCGTTCCAGGCCATCACGGTCAGCCTGAACGCCGCGACGCCCGAAACCTACGCCGCCGTGAACCGGGGAGTGCCCTGGGAACGCGTGCGCCGGAACCTCGATGCGCTGCTCGAGGCCCGTCGGGACGGGCGCTTCCTGGGTGAACTGACCTACAGCATGGTCGTGCTGAAGGCGAACCTGGCCGAGGTGCGCGCGTTCGAGCAGATGGGCGCCCGGGACGGCGTGGCGGTCCGCTACCTGCTGCCGCAGCGGGACCTGAACCACGAAAGCATCCTGACGGGCCGGGAGGCGATGGTCGAGGCTGCGGGGGCTTTGCGGGACGTGGCGGCGACGCTGGACGCGCGGCGGCTGGCTCGGTGGGCCGCGGACGCCCGGGCCCAGGCCGGCATCCTGGAAGAACGGCTGGCCGCCGGGCTGCTGGAACCCATCGGCAACGTGGAGTGAAGCCTGCCGTCGCGCACGACGCACCTTGACAGGCACGCGACCACGACCCGAAGATCACTCGCTGCCGCGGATGTTGCGATGGCCTTGGATCTGCTCTACATCCACCCCTCCGGGCACCTCAACGACCTGGTCGTGCCGGCCGGTGTCCTGTCCTGCGTCAACGGGGTTGCGGGCGAACGACGGGGCCGGTATGCCTTCGAGGTCGAGGACGCCGAAATCCGGGCGGCTCGGGTCGTGGCGATGGACCTGCACTGGGCGGTGGCGCTGCCCGGTTTCGCCCGCCTGGCACGCCACGTGCACGCCGTGAACCCGCGGGCCGCGATCGTTGCCGGCGGCATCACGGCGGGCCACTATGCCAGGGACCTCCTGGAATCGCTTCCGCTGGACTTCGTGCTCGAAGGCGATTCGGAGGTGGCCTTCGCGAGCCTGGTCGGCGCGCTGGTCGATGGCCGAGCCCCCGGCCCGATCCCCAACGTCCACGCTCGCGGGATGCCAGCCCCGACCCGGTGCCGGATGACCGCGGCGGAATTCGACCGCACCGACTGCCTGACCGCCGACTGGTTCCCGACCTTCCAGCATGTGACCAACTGGGACGCCGCGGCGTTCGGACAGGGGCGGACCCTCCCGGTGTCCCGCGGGTGCGCGATGCGGTGCCCGGTCTGCTACGGCTCGTATGCGTCCACGTTCGGCCCGGGCGTCCTCGTTCGGTCGCCCGAGGGGCTGGCCGGAAACCTGGCACGTGCCGTGGGCCTGGGCGTCCGGAACCTGCGCCTGGTCCTGGGGAAGATTCCCGCCCGGACGCTGACCGCGCTGCTGGACGGGCTGGTCGCGGCCGGGCCCTTCGCCTTCGACTCGACCCTGGGCTTCTACCTGTGCACCCCCCCGTCCGACGACGATCTCGACCGCCTGGAAACCGCGATTCGAAGCCCGATCGCGTTGTCGATGATCCCGCCCGAGGAGCACGTGCCGTCGCCCGGGCCCGATACGCTGGAGGCGGAGCGGGAACAGTGGCGTTCCGTGGTGCGTCGCGTGAGCCGATCGCCGAGGTTGCATCTGGACGTCTGGGCCACCTCGACCGTCGAGGTCGAGCGGCTGCGGCGCGACCTTGCCGCCGAGTCGGTTCCCGGCGCGACGATCAGCCTGGGGTCGGTGTGGAACGTGACCCGACCCAACGATGCCGGCGAGCGCCCTTCCCTGGGAGCGCTGGAAGCGGCCATGGATCCGGTGTGGACGTTCTACGCGGCGCGCCTTCTGTCGCCCCCCCTCGCCGCGGCCCTGTCGCCGTTCCGCTTCCTGGACGAGATTCCCGCCGATCCGGAGGGTTCCGCGGCACCTGCGGACTCTGCGGCCACGTGGTGGCCGACGATCCTGGGCTGCTGGCGACGCCACTTCCTTCCGCTGCTGCCGGGGCTTCGCTTCGCGGCCGTTCCCGTCCGACGCCGGTCTCCCGGGGTCCGGCATCGACACGCGACCCGACTGGGGGGCGACCTGCGGGCGGGGCAGGCCGAGCGGGCGGCAGGCACCGATCCGGTGCTGCTGCAAACCTCCGTCGATCATCGCGGCGTGACGCTGTCGGGTTCCTGCGTCGTCCCGGACGGTGCGGACGCCCTGGCGTTCGTGCCGTCCGGTCCCGACGGGAGCGTGGATCCTGCGCGAGTGTCGGCGGTGCTGGCGGACGAGGTGATCCTGCTGGCCTGCGCGCCCGGGGCGGGGACCCTCGCGGTGAGCCTGCGCATCCAGGACGCGACCGTGGCCTGGCTGGGCCTTGACGGCACCCGGAAGTCCGGAGGCCGGGCCGACCTGGGCTACTTCCGCCCGGCGTCCCGCGATGCCGGCAGCCGAGGGCCGGCAGCCCCACGCGTCCCCTGAACCGGCCCGTCCCCGGGTCCGTCCATTTCCGGCCGGGGCTGGGGGCGACGGCGAGTCCGTGGACAGGATCCCACCCACTCCCTATCATACGGCGCGGGTGGCACCGGAGCGGGCCAACCCCTGGGAGGACCCACGTGACACGGCCGGGGCTGGTTGCGGTGAACCCACCCGTCGTTCTCCGGCGGGATTTCGTCGGCCATCCCTGGTTCGCCGACCACGGCCTCCTGTTCGCGGCGGCACGGGCTGCCCGGGCGGGGTGGGACGTCCGGATGGTGGATGCCTTCGCGCTGCCCGCCTCGGACCGCGTCCCCGACGGGGACGGCTGGTGGCTCGGCGCCCCGGTGCCCGACCTCCTCGAAGCCCTGCCCGACCTGCGGGCCGACGTGGTCGTGATCGCCGCCTCTTCCCACCTGCACCCCTGGGTCCCCGACGCCCGCACGTCGCTGCTGGTGGACGGCCTCCGGGCTCGCTATCCCTCTGCCGCCCTGGTGCTGGCCGACGCCGATCCCGGCGGGATGCACGCGGTGGACTATGACGGCGCGGCGGTACTGGAGCGGCTGCCGGCGCTGGACGCGGTGCTCCGGCATGCCGGGGAACCCCATTTCGACGACCCGGCCCGGCTGGCCGCCCTGCGGGGATCCCGATCGGTCGTTGACGAACCCGCCGCCCCGTGGGAGCGCCCGCCGCCCTTCCCGCTGTGGGAAGCCCTGGACCGGCCGGCCTGGGGGACCTTCCTGTGGCGCTGTTTCGGTGACGGCCGCTGGGCGAATCCCTTTGGCGTGGACGCCGCGACCCGGCCCTTCCTGACGTCCTCGGACGGCCCCCCCCCGGCGCGCGCGCAACACGCCCGGAGGCGCAGCGCGTGGTGCCCCTCCCGGTGCTGGAGGACTGGGCCTTGCTGGCCCGGCACCTGGGCGCCCGGCGCCTGTTCGTGCTGGACCGGACCGCCAACCTGCGGCCGGACTTCGCGGACGTGCTGCGGGTCTTCGAGCGCCTGGACCTGAAGGTCGAGTTCCCCAACGGGCTGCGGGCCGACCACCTCACCGACGACGCCATCGCGCACCTGGCCGGCCGGATTTCGCTGCTGGCCCTTTCGGCGGACGGCCTCGACGCCTGCGACCTCGACGGGCCCGTCGGCGGCGGCCGCCAGGCCCCCGACGCGCTGGAACGGGCGGTGGCCGAGGCCGCCCGCCGGGGCATCCCCACGCGAGTGCGCCTGGCCATCGGCTTCCCCTGGGAAACGCCGCGGCAGGCGCTGAACACCCTGGACCGGGCGTGGCGGCTGTACGAAACCCATGGCGTGACGCCCGAAATCGCGTTTGCGGCGCCGGTCCGCGGCACGCCCCTCTTCGATCTGTGTCGCGACGCGGGCCTCGTGGGGCCCGACGCGGGCGCGACCGGGGACGGGCCCCTCGTCCAGCACCGCCCGGCCTTCCGGCCCCCGGCGATGCCGGCGGGCTAGCTGGAAACCGCCTTCGCGGCCTTCAGGCGCAAGATGGAGGCCTCGGCCACCCGCAAGGTCATCATCAACATTACCTACGAGTGCATCAACGCCTGCGAGTTCTGCGCGGTGGCGAACCGGGTCCGGCGACCCATTCCCTGGCCGCGCCTGCAGGAAATCCTGAGGGAGCACCGCGCCGCCGGAACCACGCACCTGGACCTGGACGGCGGCGAACCGACGCTGCACCCCCACCTGCTGGACGCGCTGCGGCTGGCGCGGGACCTGGGCTATCGCGAAATCAACCTGACGACCAACGGGCGCCGCCTGGCCGGGCGGCAGGCCGTCATCGACCTGCTGGCCACCGGTGTCGGCTCGCTGCTGGTATCCCTCCACGGGCCCACCGCGGAGGTGCACGATGCCATCACCGGCGCGCCCGGGGCCTTCGACGAAACGCTGGCCGGCCTGCGGAACCTGGTGGCCCTGCGGCCCGCGCGACTGGACCTGGGTGTCAACGTGACGGTCTGCCGCCGCAACGTGGAGTGCCTGGAGGACCTTGTAGCCCGGGTGCAGAGCGAGGGCGTGGACAAGGTGAACCTCCAGTTGGTGACGCCGTTCGGAGCGGCCCGCGCCGGTGTCGTCCCCCCCATGGAGGAGGCCGTCGCCGCGGTGACCCGCGTGCTGGACCGGTTCGGCGATTCCATGCGCCTGCACGTGGTGAACTCGCAGTTCTGCCTGTTTCCTGGACGCGAGCGCTACCTGTCGGGCGACGTGGGCAAGGTGGGGCGCAACATGGTCTTCGTGACCGAGGAAACCGTGAACCTCCACGACTACCTGGCGGCGCGCCGCGTTCGTCGCGAACCTTGCGCCGCCTGCCCCTTCGTGCCGATCTGCGACGGCTTCTACACCTTCGAGGAGGGGGCCTCCGATGCCTGATCCGGGCGCCTTCGGACCGTGCGGCGACCTGTCGGATGTCCTGGCGGACATCATCCTGGGCTACCAGTGCAACGTGCAGTGCGACTATTGCAGCGTCACGCCCGAGATGCGCCGCTGCAACCTGTCCACGGCGCAGGTGGTGGACGAGCTGACCCGGGCGCGGGCCCAGGGCATGACGCAGGTGGCCTTCGGTGGCGGCGAGCCCACGATCCGGCAGGATCTGCTGGCGCTGGTGCGCTTCGCGCGGGACCGAGGCTTCGTTTCGGTGAAGGTGTCCAGCAACGGCCTGATGTATTCCTACCTCGAGTACGCGCGCCGTTCGGTCGAGGCGGGCATCACGCAGTTCCACGTCTCGGCGATGGGCCACACGCCGGAACTGTACGCGAAGATCCTGGGGAAGCCGGACGGACTGGAACTGGTGACCCGTGGCGTCCGCAACCTGGTGGCCCTGGGCCACGTGCCGACCCTGGACCTGATCGTCAAGAACGACACCTGGCGACACCTCCCGGACATCGTGTCCTACTGGGCGGCCCAGGGCGGCCGGACCTTCCCCCTGTGGCTGGTGTCCCTGTCGGACCGCAACGCGGACAACCTCGAGTCCCTGCCGCGCGTATCGGAAATGCGCGAGGGCATCGTCGCGGCCTTCCAGCGCGGCCGGCAACTGGGCGTCACGGTCTACTCGCGCCACATCCCCCGGTGCATGCTGAAGGGGTACGAGGACTTCTGCCGCGACCTGCGCGAAGACCGCGTGCTGGTCGTCACGCCGGGATCGCGCTTCACCCTGTGGGAATCCGCCATCAGCCCCAGCGCCTACACACCCCGCTGCGAGCCCTGCCGATACGTGCGGCGCGAATGCCAGGGGCTGCGCAAGGACTACCTGGCGCGGTGGGGCGACGACGAACTGGACCCCTACGAGGGCTGACCGGCCGCCTGCGCGTGTCGGGGTTCGGTTCCACGGACCGGACGCGTCGGCGAGCGAGGGCCCTTCAGGCGCGTTCGTCGATAGCGGGGCCCACGGAGTCCGCCAACGCCAGCACCTCGTCCAGCACCGCGGTGTCGTGCAGCGGCCCGGAGTAGGCCACCTTCATGCGTTCGCCCGCCCGGAAGAAGGAATCGGGCCGCGCCTTCGGGAACAGCATCAGCACCAGCGGGTGCCCCCCCTCGGTCGCGTGGATTTCCAGGCCGTCGCCGTTCGTCCGCGTTTCGACCCAGCACAGCCCGTGCCGTTCGACGACGCCGCGCAGCACGCCTTCCGCCGGGAATTCGACCCGGGCCGCGATCGAAGGCACCCGCGGAAGCGGCTGGCCGGTCGTGGCCGGATGGGCAGGGTCCTCGCCATCCGCGCCGGAGGCGACCGGGATTCCCACGCTGCGAAACAGTTCCCTTCGGATGGTCGCCACCGGGGTGCCGTCCCGGACCTGCTGCAGGATTTCGGGGATCAGGCCGCGACGCGACTGGAAGATCGCCTGCGCCCGTTCCGCGGAATCCGGGCTGGACACCATTTCCTCGCTGATGTCGTTCAGCACTCGGGAAACCGCACAGGCGTCATACCAGTCCTGTGCGGGGAATGTCGGCGTTTCACAGCACAGGTAGGGGGGCTCGGAAAAGTACCGGAGACCCAGTTCCTGGGCATGCCTGCGCATGGCGGTGCCGCGAAGCACCATCATCGGGAAGATGTGGAAGCGGTGGTAGCCCAGGGATATCAGGCGCTCCAATCCGTCATAGTACGACTGCGGCGTTTCGCCGGGCAAGGGCAGCATCAGTTCGATCCGGGCCAGCCTCTTGGCGGCGTCCGGCACGTCGGCCAGCCCTGGCAGGTGCTTCACGGACCATCCCCGCCCCGCAGCCCGCAGCACGTCGGGGTTCATCGACTGGACGCCCACCAGGACCTGCGTCAGTCGAACGTCGGCCGCCAGCCGCAGGATCGTCGGGTCCGCCAGGGTCCCCGGCGACGTGAAGAACGACACCTCGGGATTGCCATTCTGGCGCAGGAGGCTGCCGATCCGGGCCAGCATCCCGGGACTTTCCCGGTACAGCGCGACCAGGTCGAAGTCGAACACGATCAGCCGACCCACCCGCCCGGCCGTCACGATGGCTTCGACCGTGGCCAGCATTTCGTCCTTCGACTTGGGTTCCGTCGGACTGACAGACCACAGGCAGAACGTGCACCGGTAGGGGCATCCGCCGGTCAGCAGCAGGTTCACGTCCCCCTGGATCAGCGGGGCGTGCTGCAGGTAGAACGAGGAGTTCCGAACGTCGGGCTGCGTTTCGACCTCGCCGGGGTTGTGGGCGAACGAACCGTCGGGCCGCCGGAAGGACAGGTTCGAGATGCCGTCCAGGTTCGTGTCACCGGCGGCAAGCCGCCGGAGCAGCCTGGAGGCCGGCAATTCGCCCGGGCCTTCCACGACGACGTCGAAGGCGTCGTATTCCTGCACGAATCGTTCGCGGTCCGCGACCTCCGGGCCACCGGCGATGATCAGGATGTCCGGGTGGGCCCGCTTCAGGAAGCGAGCCAGGTCCCGGCAGGGGCCGATCGACCAGACATACAGGCTGAACGCCACCACGCGCGGCCGGCGCTGGCGCACGTTTTCGAGGATTTCGAGATGGCACCACTCGTCCACGAAGGATTCGTGACACGGGACGGGGACCCGCCAGGGCATCACCTGGAGGTCGTACGCCGCAGCGATGTCGTCGCATCCGTTCAGGTAATGGCGGAGCTGGTACGATGCCATGTGGCCGAACAGCGGGCTGGGTTCCGGACTGGAAAACTGGCACGGCAAGAACAGGAATCGCTGGCGCTCCGACATGCCGCGATGATATCCGGGACTGCGGGAAGTACAAGCGCAGGGGCGATCCATCCAGGGCGCGGACAGGCGGCCTCCTCGCCGCCGGCGGGCATCGTGGTAAGATGCGCCATCCCGTCCGGTGGACCACCATGAGCAGGTTCGGATGGCTCCTGATCACGACGTATTCGCTGGTGCTGGCGGCCTGCGGGGGGACGACCTCCCCGGCCGATCCGGGCCAGGGGCCCTACGATGCGACGACGACCGACACTGCTGATACCGGCGACCTCGACGCGCCGGATCGCGACCTGCCCGGCGATCTGGCGGCCGACACGGCCGACGGCCTCGGAACCGACCCGGCGTCCCCGGACGTCCCCGGCGATGTCGCACTGCCGGACCCCGGACCCGACACGCCGGTGCTGACGGACCCGGGCGCTGACCCCGCCGACTTCGGCCCCGGGGACCCCGGTCCCGACGGCTTCACCTGCCCGCCCAACGAATGCGACCGCTTCTGCCCCCACGGCTACCGGACGGACCTCCAGGGTTGCGAGGTCTGCGAGTGCCGGGAGTGCGAGGCCGAGGCCGACTGCAAGGCCGTGATGACCTGCGCCAAACCGGCCTGTACGCCGGCGGGCCAGTGCCTGTGCGACTGCGCCCAGGACGAGGGGATCCGGACGTACTCCTGCCCGGGCGGCACGGACGTTCCCTGGTGCGCATGCTCGGCCCTCGGCGTGCAGTGCCTGGACCACCCCGAGCGCGGCTGCGTGACCCTGTGCATGCCCGGCAGCGAATCCTGGGCCTGCCCCGACGGCACGCAGGTGCCGTGGTGCGACTGCCAGCAACCGGCCTGCGTCCCGGAGTGCCGCAACGCAGGCACGGCCGACGAAGGCTGGTTCGATTCGTGCACCGGCAAACTGATCAAGGCCCTGCCCTGCGCCGGCTGCAAGGCCGCCTGCGCCGCCATCGGCTCGAAGTCCGAAGGCTGGGTGGAGTCCTGCGGCGGGACCCTGCTGGAGTGGGCCCAGTGCGCGCCCACGCGGTCGTGCCTGGCGAATCCCCTGGACGGCTGCGCCACCTCGGCCTGCACAGGCCAGTCGGCAGCCTGGACCTGCCCCGGCGGGCGGACGGTGCCGTTCTGCTCGTGCGGCGACGGGATCTGGGGCTGCATCCCGCAGCCCTGGGTGGAGTGCGCCGGTTCGAGGCCCTGCGTCCGCGAGGGCGAGGCGTTCACCGAGCCCGACGGTGCCTGCTGCCCGGGCCTTGCCACGCTGGCCTACGCGACCTGGGACGGGACGAACTGCGGGTACGTGAACTGCCCCTGCGAGGTGTGCACGCTGTGCGGGGACGGCGTCTGCCGCGCGCCCGAAAACCCGTGCAACTGCCCGCAGGACTGCCTGGGCCTGGCGCTGCCCCGAAGGATGGGCGAAACGTGCGGCAGCATGGGGGAATGCGCGCAGACGGGCAGCGACGTCTGCCTGACGTCCGGCTTCGGGCCCGCCGATCCCGTGGGCGTCTGCACGACGTACTGCGACCCGTCGGCCGCCGACCCCTGCGGCGACCCGGGCTTCGTCTGCGAGCCGGTGCCCGTGCACCAGCCCGCCGGCTTCTGCCTGAAGCGCTGCACGACCAGCGCCGACTGCGTACCCCCGACCACCTGCGGCGTGTCCTTTCCGGACGCGTCGGGCGACGGCGGCTGCTACGCCTGGGGCGACTGCGATCCCTACGGCGGCTGGGGATGCCCGCCCGGCTCGCAGTGCCGCGAGATGTACGGGCGGGTGACCTGCGGCGCCCCCGGCACGCTGGCCCGGGGCGACACGTGCGAGCCCGTCGCCGCCGACCGATGCGGCCCCGGGCTGGTGTGCGGCTCGCTGGCCCGGTGCTGGCCGATCTGCCAGGACGACGCCTACTGCCAGAGCCAGTTCCAGATGGACATCTGCCTGAAGACCGACGGCGAGCCCTGGGGGCACTGCATGGCGCTGGAGTAGCAGCGAACGGTCCCGCCGTTTTCGGACTAGAATCCGGGACGGAGGAACCGGGATGGGACGGGTCGGCATCGGGGTCTTGATCCTGTCGTTGGGCGCCCTGCCCGCCTGCCGCTCCTACCATCCGATGCCCCTTTCCCCCGCCGCGGTCGAGGCCCGGCTGCAGCCGCCCGACGCGGATTCGATGCGGGTCCGCGGCCAGGAACTGAAGCATCCCATCCTTCCGCCGCTGGCGATCGATCTCCGGGACGGGCTGTCGCCCGACGAGGCGGCGGTGCTGGCCGTGATCGCGAACCCGGCGCTGCGGGCCGAACGGAACCGGCGCGCGATCGCGGACGCCCAGGTGCTCCAGGCCGGCATCCTGCCGAACCCGCAACTGGCGCTGGGCTTCGACTTCCCCACGGTGGGGGCGACGGGCGGCACGGTCCCCGCCTTCGGGGTGGGCCTCAGCTGGGACCACACGTCGCTGATCGGAAGGCGGCAGCGCGTCGATGCGGCCGAGGCCCAGCGCGCGCAGGTCGAACTGGACGTGGCCTGGCTGGAGTGGCAGACGGCCGAGGCGGCCAAGATCGCGCTGGTGCGCCTGGCGGGGCTGGAGCGGCAGGCGGACCTGGCGGCCGAGGGCACCACGGTGTTCCTGCAGAACGCGGCGCGGCTGAAATCGGCAGTCGATGCCGGTTTCGCCAGCGCGGTCGAGCAGGCGGCGGCCGACGCGGCGGCGGTGCAGGCCCAGGCGACGCTGCTGGACCTGAGGAAGCAGGCGGGGCAGCAGCGGATTGCGCTGGCACGGCTGCTGGGACTGCCTCCCGACACCGACGTGCATCCCCAGGTGGACGCGCTGCCCGCCTGCTGCCTCGATGTTCCGCCCTTGGCGCGCCTGCTGGACGGCCTGGAGCAGCGACGGCTGGACCTGGTCGCGCTGCGCCACGGGTTCGCCAGCCAGGAAGCGACGCTGCACGCGACGGTGCTGGGCCAGTTCCCCCGGATCAACCTGGGGGTGACGCAGGCGCGGGACACCTCGAACGTCGGCACCACGGGAATCGGGGTCACCATCGACCTGCCGATCTTCGACCGCAACCAGGGGCACATCGCCCTCGAGGAGGCGACGCGCCAGCAGTTGTTCGACGAGTATGCCAGCCGCCTGTTCGACGCCCGCGCCGACGTCGCGTTGCTGGTCGATGCCCTCGGGGCGCTGGGCGAGCAGGTGCGGCAGGCGCGCGACGCCCTGCCGGCTCTGTCGGCGCTGGCGGACGCCTACCGGGCGGCGCTGGATTTGGGACAGGCCGACGCGATGAGCGCCTTCGCCGCCTGGAACGAGGCGCTGCAGAAGCGCGTCGAGGTGGCGGCCCTGGAGCAGGAGGCGGCCGAGGCGAGGATCGCGCTGGAACTGGCCTCCGGGCGGTTCCACCTGGAGGAAGCGGTGACGGACGGCACGGTCGGCGAGGAGGCACGATGACGCGCGGCGCCTGGATCCTGGCGGTGCTTGCGGCGGCCGGTGCCGGTGTCGTGGCGGGGGCCCTGTGGGCCGGATCCGGGGCCGGGGGAACGGCCGGCGGCGGCGAGGAGGCGGAGGCCCCGTCGGTGAAGATCCAGGCGGAGGCCGTGCGACGCATGCCGATGGACGAGACCGTCGTGGCCTGGGGCTCGGTGGTCGCCGCCCCGGGCCAGGTCGAGGCCTTCAGCCTGTCCTTCGAGTGCCGGGTCAACCGGGTCCTGGTGACGCCGGGGCAGGCGGTCGAGGCGGGCGCCCCGCTGGTCGAGGTCGAACCCAGCGCCGAGACCCGGCTGCAGTTGGACGAGGCCCGCAGCGACCTGGCCGGGGCACGGGCGGAAGCCGGGCAGGTCCGCCTGCGGGTGCAGGCCCGGCTGGCCACCAACCAGGACCTCATCGGCGCCGAGCAGCGCCTGCGTTCGGCCGACCTGCGGGTGCGCAGCCTGGAACGACGGCATGCGGCGACCGTGCGGACCCTCGTGGCGGCCGCCGCCGGGACGGTCGGGGCGATCGAGGTCCACCCGGGCGGGATCGTCGCGTCGGGCAACCGCCTGCTGGACGTGGTTGCCGGCGGGCGCATGGACGTGCGGCTGGGCATCGAACCCGCGGACGCCACGCGGGTCCTCGCGGGCCAGCCGGCGAGCCTGCGCCGGGTGCACGGTGCGGACGGCGAGATCCAAGGCACCGTGCGCGGAGTGGCCGGCCGGGTGGACCCGGAAACCCGGCTGGTCGAGGCGTTCGTGACGCCGGCCGAGGGCGCCGGCCTGCGCCTGGGCGAGGCCGTCCGCGGCGCCGTCCGGGTCGGCTCGCACGAGGCCCTGGTGGTGCCTCGCGCCGCGCTGGTCCCGCAGGACGGAGGCCTGGTGCTGTTCACGATCGAGGAAGGACGGGCGCGGGTGCACGCGGTCCAGCCGGGACTGCAGGATGCCGCGCTGGCCGAGGTGCTGGGAACCGACCTGCGCGAAGGCCAGCGGGTGGCCACGGTCGGCGCGGCGGAGCTGGCCGACGGCATGGCCGTCCAGGCGGAGACCGATCGATGACGGTCACCGCGTGGGCCCAGTCACACCGGCGATCCATCCTGTTCCTGCTGGTCGCCTTCGCGATGGCGGGGGCCTGGCAGGCGCTTTCGCTGCCGGTCGGCCTGTTCCCCCACGTGGATTTCCCGCGCATCGTCGTGGCGCTGGACGCCGGGGATCGCCCGGTCGAACGGATGGCCGCCGAGGTCACCTGGCCGGTCGAGGAGGCCGTCCGGGCCATCCCGGGCGTCCGCAACGTCCGATCGACCAGCAGCCGCGGTGCCGCGGATATCTCGATCAATTTCGACTGGGGCGAGGACATGGTCGTGGCCATGCTCCAGGTCGAATCCGCGATCAACCAGGTGCTTCCGGTGCTGCCGCCGGGGGCCTCCTTCGAAGTCCGCCGGATGGACCCGACGGTGTTCCCGGTGCTGGGCTACAGCCTCACCTCCGACACGCGTTCGGCGATCGAACTGCGCGATCTGGCGCTGTACCGGTTGCGCCCGGCGCTGCTGACCGTCGAGGGCGTCGCCCGGATCCGCGTGCTGGGCGGGGCGGTGGGCGAGGTTCACGTGGTGGTGGACCCGGCGCGGCTGGACGCGGCCGGGCTGGCGGTGGCCGACGTCACGACGGCGCTGGCGGCGGCCAACGTGATCACCGCGGTGGGCCGGATCGAGGACCGCGGCAAACTGTACCTGGTCATCAGCGACACGCAGTTCGAGAGCACCGCCGCGATCGGCGACACGGTCGTTCGCGCGGTCGGCGGCACCGTCGTGCACCTGTCCGACGTCGCGACGATCACCGCCGGCGAGATGCCCCAGTGGATCCGGGTCACCGCGGACGGGCGGGATGCCGTGCTGCTGGACGTCCACCAGCAGCCTGGCGGCAACACGGTCGAAATCGCCCGCGGCATCGCGCGCCAGTTGGACGTGATGCGGGCGGGGCTGCCCCCGGACGTGCGGCTGTCCCTGTGGTACGACCAGACCGAACTGATCCTGTCGTCCGCCGCCAGCGTGCGCGACGCCATCCTGATCGGCGTGCTGCTGGCGGTGGCCGTGCTGTTCCTGTTCCTGCGCAACGTCCGGGTGACGATGCTGGCGGCCCTGACCGTGCCGCTGGTCCCGGCCGCGACGGTGCTGCTGCTGTCGCTGCTGCACATGTCCTTCAACATCATGACGCTGGGCGGCATGGCGGCGGCCGTGGGGCTGATCATCGACGACGCCATCGTGATGATCGAGCACATCACCCGGCGGCTGCGCGAGGGCGGCGATCCGAAGGCGCGGATCCTGGCCGCCGCCGCCGAGTTCACGCCGCCCCTGGTCGGCTCGTCGGCGTCCACCGTGATCGTGTTCGCGCCCCTGTCGTTCCTGTCGGGCGTCACCGGGGCCTTCTTCAAGGCGCTGTCCCTGACGGTGGCCGCCAGCCTCGCGGTGTCGTTCCTGGTGGCCTGGATCGCGGTGCCCCTGCTGGCGATGCGGCTGCTGGGCCCCCGGGATGCCGAGCCGGACGGCCGGGGCGCCCGCGCCCGTCGCGCCTACCAGCGCCTGATGGGCTGGGTGCTGGCCCGCCCCTGGAGGATCCTGCCCTTCATCGCCGCGCTGCTGCTGGCGGGCACGCTGGCCTGGCGAGCCACCGGGTCGGGCTTCATGCCGGCGATGGACGAAGGCGGCTTCATCCTGGACTACCGGGCCGCCTCGGGCACGTCGCTGGCCGAAACCGATCGCATGCTGCGCGAGGTCGAGGGGCTGCTGGCCGACACGCCCGAAGTCCTCACCTACTCCCGACGCACGGGCCTGCAGCTGGGCGGCATGGTGACCGAGGCCAACGAGGGCGACTACTTCATCCGGCTGCAGCCGATGCCGCGCCGGGCCATCGACGCCGTGATGGACGACGTGCGCCGGCGCGTGCAGCGGTCGGTGCCGGGGCTGCAGATCGAAATGGCACAGCTGATGGAGGACCTGGTCGGCGACCTCACGGCCGTGCCGCAACCGATCGAGGTCCAGCTGTTCTCGGACGACGGGCGGCTGCTGCTGCAGGAGGCGCCCCGCGTGGCCGAGGCCGTGGGACAGGTCCGCGGCATCGTGGACGTCAAGGACGGCGTGGTGCTGGCGGGCGACGCGCTGAACGTGCGCGTGGACCGGGCCCGGGCGGCCCTCGAGGGCATGACGCCGGACGCCGTGACCCAGGGCGTGGACGCGCTGCTCGCCGGCACCGTCGCGACGCGGGTGCAGCGCGGGCCGAAGATGGTCGGGCTGCGGGTGTGGACGCCGAAGGCCGACCGGACGACCGCCGAGGACGTGGGCGCGCTGCGCCTCCGGGCGCCGGACGGGCACCTGTTCCCCCTGCAGCGCGTCGCCGACATCGAGCCCGTGACGGGACAGCCGCAGATCAACCGCGACGACCTTCAGCGGATGGTGGCGGTGACGGCCCGGATCGCCGGCCGCGACCTGGGTTCGACGGCCTCCGAGATCGCGTCGATGCTGGACCGCCCGGGGTTCCTGCCGACCGGCGTCCGGTACCGGCTGGGCGGCCTGTACGAGCAGCAGCGCATCGCGTTCAGCGGGCTGCTGGGCGTGTTCGCGGCGGCGGTCGCCCTGGTGTTCGTGCTGCTGCTGTTCCTGTACGAGCGGTTCCGGGTGGCCCTGGCGATGCTGCTGACGTCGCTACTGTCCATCGCGGCGGTGTTCCTGGGGCTGTGGCTGACGGGCACCGAGCTGAACATCAGCGCGATGATGGGGATGACGATGGTGGTCGGGATCGTGACGGAGGTCGCGATCTTCTACGCCTCGGAGTACTTCGACCTGGAGGCCGAGCCGGATCCCGTGGCCCGGCTGGTGCAGGCGGGCGCGAACCGGCTGCGGCCCATCGCGATGACGACGCTGGCCGCGATCCTGGCGCTGCTGCCGCTGGCCATCGGCCTGGGCCAGGGCGCGTCGATGCAGCGCCCGCTGGCCATCGCGATCGTGTCGGGGCTGCTGGTCCAGCTGCCGCTGGCGCTGGTGGTGCTGCCCGCGATCCTGGCGTTGATGGCGGGGCGTGCCGACGCGAAGCCCCCGGATTGCGACCCTTCCCCGGCAAAGGACGTGAACCCATGATTCGCATCCCGATCCTGGCGCTGGCACTGGGGATGGCGGGAGTCGGGTGCGTGACGTCCTCACGCGGGACGGACGATCGCGACGACGGCCCGGACGCGGTCGCGCCAGCGGACGTGCCCGCCGACCTCCCGGACGTGGCCCCACCTTCGGACGTGCCCGCCGACGTTCCGGCCGACACGCCCGCCGACCTGCCGACGGAAACCGCGACCGCCCGGGCATTCGCCGTGGGATCCCTGGAGCAGGATTTCGAGGACACGACCCGGAAGACGCCGGCGAACGGCGGCACGGCCGAAAAGCCGTCGCGCCTCCTGACGACCCGCGTCTGGTACCCGGCGCAGGGCGATCCTGCCGCCGCGGACGCGGTCGAGGGCGCGCCGCCGGACCTTTCGGGGGCGCCCTACCCGCTGATCCTGTTCGTGCACGGTTCGTCGGGCACACGCATCGCGTACTCGTGGTTCGGGCAGGGACTGGCCCGGGCGGGCTATGTCGTCGCCGCGGCGGACTTCCCGCTGACGTCGCTGATGACCGACGGAGGCGCCTCGGACTGGCACGTCGAGGATCAGCCGGCCGACCTGTCGTTCCTGGCCAGCATCCTGTTCGCCGGAGGCCCCGATGGACTGCCGGCGATGGCGCTGGACGAACCCCGGGGATACGCGGTCGCCGGCCACTCCACCGGGGGTACCGTGTCGCTGCTGGCCGCGTTCCGCGAGGAGTCGCGGTTCCCTCACGATCGGCGCGTGGCCGCGGCCATCGACCTGTCCGGGGACGCGTGCTTCTTCGCACCCGCGTTCTTCGCGCCCGACCCCACGGTCCCGCTGCTGGCCGTCGGTGCCAGCCGCGACTTCTACGTGCCGGCGCCCAACAACGTGGTCTACACCTATCAAAACGCCCGGGCGCCGAAGAACCTCGTTGTGCTGAAGGGCGGCAGCCACCTGTGGTTCACCGACTGGGACGTGCCGGACGACCAGGGCGTCACCCCGACCCGGCCCGAGGATCCGCTGGCCGCGACGCTGTCGCCGCTCGAGGGCGGTACCGTCTGCACGCCGGTCCCGTCGGCCGCCGACGACCCTCCGCTGGGCATGGAAGCCCAGCACGCGCTGACGGTCGCATGGGCACGGGCCTTCCTGGACTCCGTGATGCGGGGCGAGGACGCTGGGCTCGACGCGTTGCGGAAGGCCCCCGAACCGAGGATCGAGGCCCGCTGGGAATGAGGCGGCCTAGGCCCCCGTCCCGCACGACCTAGATCCGCTTGCGGCCTGGGACCTCGAGCGGCATCGGGATGGCGCAGAACTGGACCCGCCCATCCTCTTCGTGAAGATAGCCGACCGGGATCACCTTGACGTCCAGTTTGAACCCGCCGCCGGCGCCGACGGGAATCATCCGCTTGACGCGTCCCACGAACCCTCCCTCGGCGGGATCGGGCGGGGTCCGGTAGCCCCCGCCTCCCCCCATGGTGATGAGGACCGCGGACACCGGGATGACCTTTCGCGAGTCCAGGGTCACGGGATCGCCGAAGATGGTCCGTACGTTCCCTTCGACCTGCAGCGTGCGCGCGACTTCCTTCGCGAGGGCGGTGATGTCCTTCGGGTCCATGGGGGCCTCCAGTGTCCGATCCTGCCCCGAGTCTATCGCGACTCGGCGGTCAGTACAGCGGCATCGGCGCCCCGATCCGAATGACTTGCATCCTGGCCCCTTGACGAATGATTCCGGAAGTTACATATTTCCCGTGCGAGATGTTTCCCGACGGTCACTTTCGACCCTGGAGGACACGATGAAGAACGACCGACCCGCGTGGCTGGCCAACCGGCAGACGACCCCTTCCGTGAAGTCCCGTGTCCGGCACATCAGCGACGCCAGCTTCGAGCGCGAGGTGGTGGAGTCCGCCATCCCGGTGTTCGTGGATTTCTGGGCCCCCTGGTGCGGCCCGTGCAAGGCGATCGCGCCGGTCGTCGAGCGGCTGGCCGAGGAGTACGAGGGCCGCGTGAAGTTCGTGAAGCTGGACACCGAGTCCAGCCCCGCCGTCCCGACCCAGATGGGCATCAAGTCGATCCCGACCCTGCTGATCTTCATGAGAT
>CAIOFV010000005.1 GCA_903857665.1 uncultured Myxococcales bacterium | reverse complement strand
GTGCAGGGTCTCGTCGGCGAGATGATCCCATTCGTCGCAGGCAACAGAACCGCCGTCCAGATGCTCTCCCAACTCGCCCACGAGGCCGGCGGCCCGGTCACGATGAGCCTGAAGCAACTGGAGCAGTGGGCCGGCATCAAAGGGCCGGCGGCGACCAAGCGGTTCGCGGAAGGGATGAACCAGCTCAGCCAGGAAATGGGCAGCATGTCGGCTGTCGCGCAGCACCTGTCGGCCATCGTGTCCTCCGACCTGAACACGGCCATGGCGCAGGCCATCCTCAACGTGACCAAAGTCGCCCCGCTCACCCAGGCGTACGTGTACGACCTGGATCACCTGGGGGCGAACTCCACCACCACCAAGAACGCCCTGGCCGCCCTGAACGCAGCCACGCAGGAAGCCCAGAAGCTCACCCGCCAGACCGGGAACGCGGCCACGACGGCAGCCGCCCAGTTGCACCAGGAGCGGGAAGCGGTGCAGGCGCTCGCCAGGGAACTGGCCGGTATCCACAGCAAGACGATCAATGTCGTCACCAACTTCGAGTCCACCGGCTATTCGGGACCGAGTTCGTTCCACCACGTCGGGGGCGTCACCAGCGGCGGTGCGCACGGCGGCGTCGTCGGCCCGTACGGCATCATCCCGAGCTTCGCGGGCGGGGGCATCCTCCCCGGCTTCGCGCCCGGGCACGACAACATGCTCGCCCTCCTGTCCGGCGGCGAGTCGATCCTGAACCCATACGCCACGAGGGCCCTGGGGGCTGGCGCGATCAACTGGCTGAACTCCACCGCCTGGCACGGCGGCGGCGCGGGCGGGGGTGCGCCAGGCGGTGGCGCGGCGGGCGGCGGGCAGGTGGCGGAGAACCACATCCACGTCTACCTGGACGGCAAGGAAATCTACGCCTCCGTGAAGCAGGCCGGCTACACGTACCAGACCCGCAACGGCGGGGCCCGCACGGGGCTTTCCATCCCTGGCCGCAGGGTCGGCTGACCCTCCCTCTTCCCGCATGACCAGCAGCATCTGAGACGGGGGGCTTCCTGCCGTGTCCTCACCGACGTTCACCCCGGTCCCGGCCACCCGCGCCGTGGGCCAGGCCAACCCGCCCGTGGACATGAACAACACGTCCAACCAGCTGGCCGCGATCGGGTCCACCTACAGCGTCATGAACACTGCCTACAACGGCGGGGCGGACCCGACGGGGGGCAGCGACTCAACCGCCGCGTTCGCCGACGCCATCTCAGCCGGCCACTCGGCGGGGATGCCCGTCCTGGTCCCCTCCGGCACGTTCTCGGTGGACGCGGCGCTGAACTGGAAGCTCCCCGGCCTGCAGGTCTACGGGGCGGGCAGCGGCAACACGGTGATCCTGCAATCCACGAGTAACACGCCGATCCTGCAACTGGCCGGGCAGGGGCAGCACATCTCCGGGCTGCGCCTCGCCTACCCCAGCCTGCAGGGCACCGCGAACACCTCGTCCATCGGCATCGAGTTCGGGGACGACTCGGTCGGCTCCTGCTTCATGAGCAAGTTCTCCGACCTGTACGTCACGCAGGCCCAGACCG
>CAIOFV010000004.1 GCA_903857665.1 uncultured Myxococcales bacterium | reverse complement strand
GGTGGTGCTGACGATCGCCGACACCGGCATCGGCATGACCGCCGAGGAGTGCGGGCGCCTGTTCGGCGAGTTCGTCCGCATCAAGAACGACAAGACCCGCCAGATCGAGGGCAGCGGCCTGGGCCTGTCCATCGTGCAGCGCCTGGCCCACCTGTACGGGGGGGAAGCCACCGTCGCCAGCACGCCGGACGTCGGCACCACGTTCACGGTGCGGCTGCCGCTCGGCGCGTGACGCGCGGGCGGCGCCCTTCGCCCTCCGCTTCCGCAGTCCATCGAATGCCGCTATCCTCCGGGTCGTCCCCGGGAACGTCGGAACCCGTCAGCGAGGCGAGCATGGACCTTCACCACTACCGTCGATGGTTCGCGCTGCCGGCGCGACGCGCGTCGCCGCCCGAACCCGGCGTGCCGCACTCGGCGCCCGCGGTGGCGCCTGTGACGACGGGCCCGGTGGCGGGGGTCGCACCGCCGGTGATCCGCGTGTTTTCGTACGGCCCGGACGCGATCGAGGAGCAGGTCCTTTCCTCCCCCGACGACCTGGCGGCCTGGAAGGACCGGCGCCCCATGACCTGGGTGGACGTGGACGGCGTCGCCGACCCGGAAACGGTGCGGCGCATCGCCGAGGTCTTCGGCATGCACGTGCTGGCCCAGGAGGACGTGCTGAACCCGACGCAGCGCCCCAAGGTCGAGCACTACGGCGAGCAGTTGTTCCTGGTGTCCCGCATGCTGTTCGTCGAGGAAGGGGGCGTCCTCGCGTCGGAGCAGTTGTCCCTGTTCCTGGGCGCGGGCTTCCTGCTGACGTTCCAGCAGCAGCGTCCCGGCGACTGCCTGGCGGGCGTCCGCGAGCGGCTGCGCAAGAGCATCGGGCGCCTGCACCGCTCGGGGGCGGACTTCCTGGCGTGGGCGGTGGTGGACGCCGTCGTCGACGGGTACTTCCCGGTGCTGGAGGCCTTCGGCGAGCGCCTGGACGGGCTGGAGGAGGTCATCGTCGACCGGCCCACCTCCGAGTGCATCGCGGACATACACCAGGTCAAGCGCGACCTGCTGGCGCTGCGGCGCGCCGTGTGGCCGCTGCGGGACGCGCTGGCGTCGCTGCTGCGCGAGGAAACGCCCCTGATCACCGCCGAGACCCGCGTCTTCCTGCGCGACTGCCTGGATCATGCCGTGCAGGTGCTGGACATGATCGAAACGTACCGCGAGATCGGGTCCAGCCTGATGGAGGCCTACCAGTCCTCGGTGGGCAACCGCCTGAACGCGGTGATGAAGGTGCTGACGATCATCGCGACGCTGTTCATGCCGCTGTCGTTCCTGGCGGGCGTCTACGGCATGAACTTCCACGCGGAGGACTCGCCGTTCAACATGCCCGAGCTGTCATGGCGGTACGGGTACATCTTCTTCTGGGCCCTCATCCTCGTTTCGGCGGCGGGCATGCTGCTGTGGTTCCGTCGCAAAGGGTGGCTGGGCGGCCGCGATCGGTGGGATTGACGGCCGGCCCGGCCGGGGGGAAGGACCATGACACGGGTTCCATGCGCGGTGCGGGTTGCGGTGCTTTCCTTCATCCTGGCGCTGGCGGCGTGCGGCTCGGCCAGAATTGCCGCGTCCGAGGGGGCCGAGCGGGACCGGGCGGCCGCGTCGAGCCTCCGCAAGGTCGCCCTTCCGGGCGCCACCGCGGACGGCGTGCTGATGGACTACATCGCGTATGACCCGGCGCATCGCAGGGTCTGGGTTCCCGCGGGGAACACCGGGAGCGTGGACGTCATCGACGCCGCCAGTGACCACGTCGATCGCATCGAGGGCTTCGCGACGGCCGAGATCGAACGGCGCGGACAGAAGCGCACCGTGGGCCCCAGCGCGGCGACCGTCGGCGACGGCATCGTGTACGTCGGCAGCCGCGGCGACTCCAGCGTGTGCGCGATCGACGCGGCCACGCTGAAGGTGGGCGCGTGCCTGAGGCTGGACGCGATGCCGGACGGGCTGGCCTGGGTCGCATCGACGAAGGAGGTGTGGGTCACGACGCCGCGCGACCACGCGATCGTCGTGCTGGACACCGCGGGCCCGCTGGCCGTCAAGGCCCGCATCGCGCTGGACGGGCAGCCGGAAGGCTTCGCGGTGGACAACCGGCGTGGCGTCTTCTTCACGAACCTGGAGGACAAGGATCGCACGCTGACGATCGACCTGCGGACCCGCGAGATCACCGCGACGTGGCAGCCCGGGTGCGGGGAGGACGGGCCGAAGGGGCTGGCGTTGGACATCGCGCAGGATCACCTGTTCGTCGCCTGCTCGGACCACGTGGTGGTGCTGGACGTCCCCCGGAACGGCAAGTTCCTGGTCCGCATCGACACGGGCGACGGGGTCGACAACATCGACTACATCGAGGCGCGTCGCCAGCTGTTCGCCGCCGCAGGGCGCGCCGGCCGGCTGACGGTCGCGCGGTTCGACCCGCAGGGCGCCCTGGTGTCGCTGAAGGTGGTGGGCACCTCGCCCGGCGCCCGCAACGCGGTGGCGACCGAGCAGGGCGTCGCCTACGTCACGGACGCCTCGCGCGGAAGGATCCTGGTGGTGCCCGCGGTGCCGGTGGACTGAAACCGGGGCGCGGGGCGGTTGCGCGGGATTCGTACCGGGTCGAACCCTGCCCGATGCACCGGCTTGATGCGAATCGAAGTGGATCTGGCCCCCCCGGATTCCGTATGCTGGGTTGCGTCATCCACCCGGTGTTCCGATGCCTGAACATCCCTGCCGGTCGCACGCACGAGGGGCCCTGTGCGGGCTGCTGTTCGCGGCCGCGTGCTTTTCGACGAAGCCGGTCGATGTTGCCGACGCCGGGGATGTCGCCGCGCTCGATCTTCCCGATGCGACGTCCGGCGATCTCGTGCAGGCCGACGAACCGGGCCTGCCCGGGGACGTTGGCGCGACGGATCCCGGCATCGACGGGGGTCCGCGGCCGAGCTGCTGGTACTGCTCCACGGACGGCGACTGTCACGGCGGCGCGAAGTGCCTGCCCGTGGGCGCCACGAAGCACTGCCTGCTGGAATGCGTCAACGACGGGGACTGCCCGCGGTCGTATATCTGCTACGCATCGACGGCGGCCAGCCGGTCCTGCCTGCCCGTGTCCTACAACTGCGTAGCCTGCGCGTCGGACACCCCCTGCGACGCCGGCAAGGTGTGCGACCTCACGTCGGGCCTCTGCAAGGACGGGAAGGCGGTCTGCGAATATTGCACGTACGACTTCGACTGCGCCGAGGGCCTGCGGTGCTACAAGACCAGCGGGTCCTTGACCGGCGCGTGCGTGAACGAGTGCTCGGACGCGATGCCATGCCCCCTGATGTCCGACGCGACCTGCGGCACCACCGACAAGGGGGTGCGGCTCTGCCTTCCGAACGACCCTGAGAAGTGCGGCGGATGCGGCGGCGCGACCCCGTACCTGTCCCCGGACGGCACGGCGTGCTACGGCTGCCTGGGCAACTACCACTGCACCACGATGGGGCAGGTCTGCGACGTCGATGGCGACCACACGTGCAAGGTCCTCCCGGAGTTCCCCTGCGGAAGCCTGAAACTGTGCGCGGACGGCAGTTGCCACGAGTGCTGCGTGGACGCGGATTGCCCGGCCGGTTGGTGCAACGGGGGGTACTGTGGCGACGACTCGTGCGACAGCCAGTGCACAGGCAGCGGGTTCCCGGTCTGCGCGGTCATCAACAACGTTCCGCAGTGCGTGCAGTGCCGCGTCGATGCCGACTGCGCAGGCTTCGACCTGCGCTGTCCGACGTGCACCGGTGATCCGACCTACATGTGCGTGGGGTCCGACGGCGGCCCTTGCGGCGGCGACCCCTGCGTCGGCATGTCCTGCACGACCGACGCGGACTGTCCTCCCTCGAGCAGCGGGGCGGCCCTGGCCTGCAGCGGCGCGGTCGGCGGCTACTGCTACGACCCGTCGGGACGGTGCGACGGCGCGACGATGTGCTGCGGCGCCGGCCAGGGCTGCTTCGATCTCCTCGCCTCGTTGTCCAGCGGAATGGGGGGCGGCATCCCGGGCATCGGCTCCGGGGGCTACTGCAGTTGCGACGACCAGCAGCCCTGCCTCGGGAGCCTCCCTTGCACCAGCACCGACATCGTCTGCTCGATCCCGGCGATTTCCGATACGCTGTGTCCCGGGGGCGTGAAGTCGGCGACGCTGCCCGACATGCTGTGCGTCGACCTCGCCGCGCTGCTGGGCGGCCTGTTCCCCGGTGGCAGCCTCCCGTGAACCGAGGGGGTCCTGACGATGCGCCTGTCCTTGCTGGTCCCGTGGTCTGCGCTGCTGCTGCTCGCCTGCATCCGGGCGCCCGTCGAAGGCGGTGATCCGGCCATCGTGGGCGCCGACTACCCGGACGTGGCGGTCGCGGATGTGCCGGCTGTCGTCGAGGTCGTGCAGGACGTGCAGGACGTTCTGACGGCCGACCTGGCGGGCGGGCCCTGCATCCAGGTGGTCCCGGCCCAGTTCGCGTTCTTCCGGACCTGCCGGCCCCTGGTGGAACTGACGGTGACGATCCAGTCCTGCGGGACCGGGCCGTTGACCGTGTCGGGGATCGGCCTGGAGGCTGGGGCAGCGGGATTCGAACTGGATTTCGCGAAACTCCCGGCCGGGGAGGCTCCGACCGTCGAAGCCCCGTTGACGCTGTCGCCGAATGCGGACGCGCAGTTCGGGGTCGTGTACCGGACCGCGGCGTCGGTGCAGCCGCAGGGCGTCGTCGTCATCGACAACGACTCCCCGCTGGGGTCCAGGAAGATCGCGGCCCAGGTGTACGATCTGGCGCAGCATTGCCCCACGCCGATCGCGAGCATCGACGGTCCCGTCGAGGTCGCGGTCGGGACCGTGGTGACGCTCCACGGAGGCGCGTCCTGTTCGCTGAACGGCGACCTCGTTTCGTACCACTGGAGCGTGATCCCGCCCGGCGCCGATGCAAGCGGGGCCTTGGCAGTGGCGGACACGGTCGACGCGACGGACTAGCCCGCAATGGTGGGGACGTACAGGTACTGCCTGGACGCCTGCGATGCCCAGGCGTGTTCCGACCAGGCGGTATGCCGTGCGTCCGCCTGCAAGGAGATCCAGGTCGTGGCGCCCTAGCAGGTGTCGGGGCGCGGGCCGGATCGGGAGGGTCCCATGAAGACGCGAGGATGCGGACTGCTGGCGGCCCTCCTGGTGGTGGCCGTGGCGGGGTGCGGGCAGGGGACCGGCGCCGGTGCGGACGGGGACGTCGGGCGGGACGCCGTGGACCCTGGGCAGGATGCCGTTCAGGAGATCGCCCAGGATCTCGCAGGCGACGCCGTTCCGGACGGTGTGCTGGACGTCGCGGCGGATGCGGAACGGGACCCCGGCCCGGTCGATGACCCCGGGATGGACGTGGGCGGCGAAGTTCCGCTGCCGAAGCCGGGTTTCGTGATTTCCATCGCAGAGTCCGGAGCGGCGGGGGCCGGCGGATTCGGGTACTTGTACGTGGCCAACCCTCCCACCGACGACATGGGCCAGGTGACGACGGCGCACGTCGGGGACTGCCGGTTCGTGGAACCCGAGGTCCAGGGGGTATGCGAGCCGTTCTGCGCCTGGCCCTGTTTCTGCCGGTCCGACAACACGTGCCATGCCGAGGCTTCGCCCGTGCGCTGGGCCGGGGACATCGCCGTGTCGGGCCTGAAGGTGCCGTGTTCGCTGCCGATCCAGGCGGGTGGAGGCTACCCGTACTACCAGGGCATCTGTGACCCGGTCGATCCCCCCGATCTGTTCGACGCTGGGGCGCTGCTGACCGCGACCGCCGCCGGCGGCGACGACCTGCCCGGCTTCACGATGCAGACCCTGGGGGTGGTGTCGATCGAAACGACGCTGCCCTGCTCGACCTTCGCCCTCGTCGCCGGCCAACCCGTCAACGTGACGTGGACGCCGGGGAACCAGGAAGGCGACCGCATCCGCTTCCTGCTGATCAGCGCCAATCACGGCTCCCAGTTCGGGCACGTGGAATGCGACACCGCGGACACGGGCAGCCTGACGGTCGATGCGTCGCTGGTGGACCTGCACCGCGCCGCGATGAACCCGGTCCCCAGTTGGCGGATGGTGCGGATGCACCAGGCCGATGCCTTCGTGGACGGCACGACCGTGGTGCTGGAAGCGCGCGGCGAATTGAACTGCATGTACGGTCATTGAGGGTGCCGGGCCCGGGGGGGGTAGAATGGGCCCCGGGTGCGAGGTGTGACGTGAAGACGATCGTGGTGCTGGCAGGGCTGGTGTTGGCGTTGGTGGCTTGTTCCGGCGGCGCATCGTCGGATGCGGATGCGACCGCTCCGGACGTTCCCGGGCAGGACGCGGTCGATGCCGTGGATGCGGTCGGGCCTGACGTACCTGCGGACCGCGACACTGCGGATGTCGCCGTGCCGGATGCGCCCGATGTCAACGACCCCGGTCCCGACGCGGCGCTGGACGCGGATGCGGTGGCCGACGCCGACGCCTGCGTTCCGGATTGCACCAACCGCGACTGTGGCAGCGATGGGTGCCGCGGGTCGTGCGGGAGTTGCGGCGCCCTCGCCGGCGATTGCTCCGATTCGGGGCACTGCGGGGACCTTCCGCATTGCGACTGGCCCATCCGCAAGCCGACGACGTGGGGTCCCGCGGCGATCGTCAGCGCGATGCAAACCCCCGCGGATTCCACCGTGGTCCAGACGACGTGCTTCGACTACACCGGCGACGGCAAGGGCGACAGTGGCCTGAAGGGAACCGCGGCGCAGGTGAACGGTCCCCTGGCGGACGCCATCGCCACGGGGCAGTTGGCGATCCTGATCGAACTGGCCGGCGTGACGGACTTCACGTCCACGACATCCTTCCAGGTGAACGGCTTGATGGGTACGTCCACGGCGACGGCGCCGGCGACTTCGGGCGACTTCTACGTGCAGGAATCTTCCTACGATACGGGCCTCTGCATTCCCGCGATCTATTTCACGGGCGCCTCGATCATCGCCGGCGTGCTGTACGCCGGTCCGGCCCAGTTCCAGTTGACCGTTCCAATCGAAACCGATCTGAGTATCGACGTCCCGATCCTCCAGGCCAAACTGAAGGGCACGATCCAGCCCGGCGCAACGGCGGACGGCTTCGCGCTGGAAGGCGGGGTGCTGTCGGGCGTCATCACGAAGGCCGCGCTGGACACGGCCTACGCCAAGGCGCAGGCCTACTGCGACGCATCGCCGGCGGCCTCGAAGCCGACCTGGTGCGTCACCGTCAGTTCGGTCCCCATCGCTTTCACGTGGTTCGACCTCCACCAGAACGGCGACGGGACCTTCAGCGCCAAGACCAAGGACCTGCCTGGCGACGCGATGTCGGTCTGCATGACCTTCACGGCCGCCCCCGCCCGCATCGTCGGGTTCCCGCCGACTCCGCAGTGAGGCCCGTCCGGATCTGGCTGGCGCAACTACTTGCCAGGGAGCGGCGTGTTCACCCACCGCAGCCCGGCGATGAAGAGGTTGCCGTTCGCGCTGCAGTCCAGCAGCAGCGCAGACTCGGTGCCATCGACCTTGGCCACCCAGACGTCCGCGCAGTTGTTGGCGGAGTCCTGCACCGTGAAGGCGACCTGCGTGCCGTCGGGCGACGGCGTGAGGTCGTCGGCGGACGGGACGGAGGCGAAGTTCACAACCGCGCCGCCGCCCAACTGGTCGGACGGGGCCTTCCAGGTGGCGTTGTTGCCCGACATCTTGAACCAGGCGGTCAGGCCGTTCTGCGACACCACCGCGCGGTAGCCGTTTACCAGTTCCTCCCTCGGGTCCGTGCCGTCGGCCTTCATGGACCAGAGGGCGGTGGTGCGGGTGTCGTCGTAGAAGCGCGAGTAGAGCAGGCGACCATCCGCCCGCGGGTGGGCGTTGTTGTCCTCGACCATGGGTGCCAGCGGCGTCAGGAACGTCTGGGCGCCCGTCGCGAGGTCCATCTTGACCACCCGGTACGGGTCGTTCGGGTAGTTGGTCCCGTCGAAGTAGAAGTTCGCCCGGCGGCACAGCAGCAGCGTCTTGCCGTCCGGCAGGAACACGTAGCACTCGTCGTTGATGCGGCCGTTGGACATCTGCACGGGTGCCTGGCCCGGGCGGACCAGCCACGTGTACTGGATCCCGTCGCTCAGGTTCGCCAGATCGGGGTAGTTGGTGTCCTTGTTCGGGTCGGTGGACGAGAAGGCGATTGTGCCGTCGGTGTCCACGCCGAACGCCCAGATGCGGGAGGCCTTCAGGCGGACCTTGCGGTCCGCCGGTTTCCCGGGGTCCATCATCCAGATCTCGTCCTTCCCGCTGCTGCTCCAGACGTTGAAGTAGATCACCGAGCCGGTCCAGGTCGGCTCCACCGATTCGAAGCCGATCTGTTCCGGCGTAAGCAGCGGCGGCATCGCGTCGAAGTCGATGTCGGGGCCGGCGTCCACAGGCACGTCCGCGGGGGGCACGTCCGCGACGTCCGCGGGGCCGGGATCGGCGGGTGTGTCGATGCCGGGAACGTCCGCGCGGATGTCGGTCGTCGGGTTGTCCGCGGGCACGTCCGCGGCCGGAACGTCGCCTGGCACGTCGGCGCTCACCGTGTCCGTCGTCGATGTCGATGACCCGCAGGCCGCCAGCGCGCAAGCGCCGACCGCGAAGGCCAGGGCCGGCAGGAACCGGGAATGCGAGCGAACCATGATCCACCTCGGTGGGGCGCAAGGGGCCGCGACGCCTACTTGCCCCCCGACTCCTTCCTCTGCATATTGGCGCCCCAGCGGGCCAGCAGGAACGTCACGATGATCAGCACCACGAACATCCCCAGGCTGAGGATCTGACCCGTGAAGCCGTCGTACCAGCCGGTCGCGGTTTCCCGCAGCGTGGTCACGCCGGTCTCGGTGGTGACCACGTCATAGTCCACGCCGATGCTCAGGAACCGGATCGCGTACGAGGTCCAGTCCAGGCGCAGCACCGCGGACACGATGCCGATGATCGCGGCGCCGGCCATCATGCCGGACGCGATCAGGGTGCCCTGGCCGTTGCGGGCCTCGCGCTCTTCCGGCGTGCGACCGGACTTTTCGACCAGCCAGGCGACCGCGCCGCCGGCCAGCACCACGGCGTTGATGCTGATGGGAAGGTACATGCCCAACGCGAAGGCCAGCGTGGGCATGCCGGCCATCGTGATCAGCAGGCTGATGATCGCGCCCAGCCCGTACAGCAGGTAGGGCTGCTCGCCGCCGGTCATCAGGCCCCGGACGACCGCCGCGATCATGTTGGCCTGGGGCGCGGGCAGCACGTCTTCGTTGCTGACCATCACGCCGCCCTTTTCGACCAGGAAGTGGTAGCCCTGGTCCATCACGGGGATGACGAACGCGCACACCAGTGCGGCGATCGCGAGGCCCAGGAACTTCCAGCCCTCCTGGCGGCGCGGCGTGGCGCCGATCCAGTAGCCGACCTTGAAGTCCGTGATCAGGCCGCCCGCGACCGACAGCGCGGTGCAGACCGCGGTGCCGATGACCAGCGCCACGAAGATGCCCGTGCTGCCCGACAGGCCGACGCCGGTCATCACCAGCGACGCCAGCACCACCGTGACCAGCGTCATGCCGGACACGGGGTTGGTGCCGACTATGGCGATGGCTTCGGCCGCGACGGGCGTGAACAGGAAGCACAGCAGGAAGGCGATCAGCATGCCGATGATGGAATACGTCGCCGCCTGCGCCAGGTCGTAGCCGCCCGCGCCCAGGCACACCACGAAGAACAGCGCGCCCATCGCGAGGATCGACAGCAGCTCGATCAGCAGCACCTGGGAGGGGGCAAGGTCGCGCTGGGTCCGTTCCACGCCGTCGGGGCCCTTGTGGGTCAGGCCCTTGAAGCCCAGCGCCACGGACCCGACGATGATGCGGCCCATGCGGATCAGGCCGATGACGCCCGCGGTGGCGATGGCGCCGATGGCGATCGGCTTGATGAACGCGGCGAAGATGGCCTGCGCGCTCATCGTCGACACGGTGTACGCGACGCCCGCCGACGTGATGGTGCCGGCCTGGCCGCCCACCAGGAACACCAGCGGGACCATCACCATGTAGGCCAGCACGCTGCCGGCCATGATGATCGCGGCGTACCGGATGCCGATGATGTAGCCCAGGCCGAACAGCGCCGCGATCGCGTTCATCTTCAGTTCGATGCGGAAGTTGTACAGCCATTCGCCGGCGTTGCCGAGCAGCGTCCGGGTGGTCAGTGCCGGGTTCCACGCGTGCACGACTTCCACCACGAAGTCGTAGGCCGCGCCCAGCCCGAAGGAGGCCAGCAGCACCTTGCCCGCGCCGCCGCCCGAGGACTCGCCGGACACCAGGATTTCGTTGATGGCGGTGGCTTCCGGGAAGGGCAGCTCGCCGTGGCGTTCCGCGACGAAGTACTTGCGCAACGGGATGATCAACACGACGCCCAGCGCGCCGCCGATGAAGCAGGCCAGGAAGATCTGCCACCACGCCGGGGTGACCTGGTTCAGGTACAGCGCCGGGATCACGAACGCGGCGCCTGCGGCCACGACGCCGGACGCCTGCCCGACGGACTGGACGATCACGTTTTCGAGGATCGTGCTGCGGGTGGCGCGCATGCGGCCGAAGAAGATCGCCGCGACCGCGATCGGGATGGCCGCCTCGATGCCGCTGCCCGCGCGCAAGGCGATATACACGCACGCCGCCGAGAAGATGACCACCATCAGCAGGCCCAGGCCGATGGACCACCGCGTGGTTTCGGGCATGGGGCTGCCCGCGGCCACGATCGGGTCGTAGCGCTCGCCGGGCTCCAGCGTGCGATAGGCGTTGGCGGGCAGCAGGCGACCCGAGGTGTTCGTCGGCGCGGAATCGTGCATCGTGCGTTCCTCCCGTCAGGCCCCGTCGCGGGGTGGACTTGCGGCGAAGCATAGAACAGGCGGCAGGGCAGGGGAAGCGGGACCGAGGGCGCGGTACGACGGGATTCCGCGGGGCCGGCTACTGCGGGAGGTAGACATCGCAATGGTAGTAGTTGCCGGCGATGTCGGGGGCCTGGCCGCTGGTCGAGACGCGCAGGTACCAGGTTTCAGCCGCGGTCACGGCGACACCCGGCTTCGACGCGTCGGCCGCCTGGGCGACCGCGGGATCGCCGTCCCAGATGACGCCCTTCGCGGCGGTTTCCGTTTCCTGCTGGAGGACGGTCGTCCCGTCCGGTCCATAGAGCGCGAAGGTGGCCCACCGCAGGCCCGATCCCATGCCTGCCCCGAAGCACCTCAGCGCCAGGTACCTCGATGGGCCTCCAGTCCCCGGGAACGTCACGTCGAGGCGGTACCAGTCCACGTCGGAGGGGGAAAGGAGGGTGCCCAGGACGGTCACGATGATGTGGGTGGCTGTATACGCCCCGTTGGTCCCGAGTTCCTGCGCAGTGGCCGGTGTGTCGTTCTGGCCCGGCGCGCTTTCCCCCTCATCCTGGAACTGGGCGTTTTCGTCGAGGTTGTGCCACACGCTGTAGAAGTCGTTGGCGCCCACCGCGGCGGCTCCAGGCGCCCGCCGGATCCAAACCAGCACGTCCTGGCCCGCGGCTGCTGGTACGTACAGGAGGCTGTCCTGATCGATGAAGTCGAGCGAGGCAAGGACGACCGTGCCATCGACGGAGGTCACGGTGACGGGTGCGACCGACAGCGTCGAACCGTAGCCGGTCTTCCGCGTGGCGCCGTTTCCTGTCCCGGAGGGCGCGAGCACGAGGTAGTGGTTGGTGAAGCCGGCGAGGTTCGGGACGCGGAAGACGTCCACGTCGGACAGCGTCGAAAGCACTCCGAAGAACTGCGAGAAGATTCCCGAGAAGACCTTCGTGATGGGGGTTGCCGTCGTCGCGGTGTCATCGGGTTCGAGTTCCTCGATGCGCCCATCGGAATGGGTCGCCGAGTAGTCTGTCAAGAGGACCCGGATGGGAGTCGCCGGGTCTGCCTTGGGGGTGACGCCGTTCCAGGAACTGAATTCCTCGACCTTGACGCAAAGAGGCGAAGCATCCGGCGCATGCCAGATCAGGGTGCTGTCCATGCCCAGCTTCGGCACTCCGTCGTCCGTCGAGGCCACCAGGACCGTGCCCTCCTGGCCCCACAGGGTCATCGCGGTGTCGACCAGGTCCGGCTTGAGCGTCGGGTTTGCCAGGGTCCGGATTTCGTAGAAGTGCCCGGCCTCGGGTGTCAATCGATACCACCAGGCCCGGCCGGGCACGTCGATGTACACCTGGGCCGACTGGAAATGCGGGGTCGTCATCGTGAACCCGCGGGCACAGGACGAGCCGTTCTCCCGCGGTTCGCACTTCGAATCGACGCAGACATCGGTGTCGGCGCAGGGCGTCTTGCAGTCGTTGCAGTGCTTCGCGTCGGTGGCCAGGTCCACGCAGGCCCCATCGCACAGCGTCGTCGCGCCCTGGCACTCGCAGGCGGGCGTGGCCAGGTTGCAGGTGGCGTTCGCGGGGCAGGTGGTGCACTTGCCGCCGCAGCCGTCGTCGTCGCCGCATGACTTCGTATCGCAGGACGGCACGCAGCCCGCGCACTCGGTGCCGCCGGCGCCGCCGCAAACCTGGCCCGCGACGCAGCAGGCGCCGCCGCAGGTGGGACCGGGGCACTCGCAGGCGGGCGAGGCGAGGTTGCACGTGGCGTTCGACGGGCAGGACGTGCACTTGCCGCCGCAACCGTCGTCGTCGCCGCAGGTGCGGCCCAGGCAGCTGGGCGTGCAACTGCACGAGGACGTCGCGAGGTTGCAGGTCGATCCTTCGGGGCAGGTGGTGCACTTGCCGCCGCAGCCATCGTCGTCGCCACAGGTGCGGCCGTCGCAGGCGGGCGTGCAGGGGGGGCGCAGGCACTTCCCGTCGGCGCAGCCGCGGCGGCAGGAGGCGACGTCCGCCCACTGAAGGCAGCCGTCCCCGCGCCCGCAGACCTGGACCGAATCGCCGCTGCAGCGGGTTGCGCCTTCCTGTGTGCACTGGCCTGCGCAGGTGGACGTCCCCTGGCAGCGGCCGTCGATGCAGCCCGTTGCGCAGGTGCCGATTGTCGCCCAGGTGAGGCACGTGTCCCCGGGCGCGCAGGCCATCACGTCGGAACCACGACAGGCCAGGACGCCGGCGGCGGGACACTCGTCCTGGCAGTTCCCGGGGCCCACGCACAGGCCGTTCAGGCAGCCACGCGAGCACTCGGCCACCGTGGCCCAGTCGCGGCAGCCGCCTGCGGCCTCGCAGGACAGCGCGGTGTCGGCCTGGCAGGCGCTGGCGCCGGTGGCCGGGCAGCCGTCGCTGCACGGCGGCGCGGATTGGCAGGCTCCCCCCTCGCAGCCGTTCGCACAGGTCGCGGCGGCCACCCAGGACAGGCATCCGTCGCCCAGCCGGCACACGAGGGCCTCGGCCCCGCGACAGGCCGCCACGCCGACATCCGGGCACTGGTCCGAGCAGGGGCCGGAGGGCGTCGAAGCGCCCGACGAGACGCAGGCCGAAGCGAGCACCAGCAACG
The DNA here is from genome assembly GCA_903857665.1 of uncultured Myxococcales bacterium. GTDB lineage: Bacteria > Myxococcota_A > UBA9042 > DTJE01 > DTJE01 > CAIZWN01. The sequence goes on along the minus strand of CAIOFV010000004.1, from coordinate 10,676 downwards.
CGCAACACAGAGAATGCAGTGATGCCGGCGGCGCCTTCATGAGGACCCTCCCTCCCGGGTTGCAACGATCGCTTCTGGGATTCCTGCCGGATGCTATCGGCTCTTTCACGGGGCTTCAAGGGGCCATTGCGAAGCATCCACCGCGATGGTCCCGCGACCCCCGGCAACCCGTCGCCGCTTCACGTGCAAGCCGGACGATGGCCGGAATCTCGGGGGGTCGGCATAATCAAGGGGACCTGGGAAATCGCGAGGGGGCATGAGCCGCTGGGCCTGGATGACCGTGCTGGCTGTTGCCGCGTGTGGGGGTGGCGAGGGCGCGGGCCGGGACTTCGGGGGGGGGGATTCTGCGACGACCGACCCGGGCGGGGATCCCGATGCGACCGTCGATCCCGGCCAGAACGATCCGGGTGTGACGGATCCCGGCACGAACGACCCCGACGCCACGGATCCCGGCGTCCTGGATCCCGGCGTCCTGGATCCCGGCACGACCGACGTCGGTCCCGCCTGCTACGACCCGGTCGCCGGCCGATTCCTTTCGCCCGCGTGGGTCGGCGGGCCGTCCCCGAACGCGACGTCCTGGAACGGGGCCTGGACCCCGACCGTCTTCCCGATCCCGGGCCTGTACGACAACGAGTACGGCGACGGGCACCTGGCGGGCGGCAACCCCACGCCGATCCTGCCCCCGGGCAAGTGGGACTGGGTGGACGCGGACAACGACCTGGCGAACTGGCGCAACTTCTATACGAATCTCGGCGAGTTCCTGAAGTTGCGTGACGGCTGCGGCCGGCAGTTCGGCTGGAAGCTGCTGGCGAAATACCCCGACGCGATCGACTTTTCGGGGCCCGGCGAGTACTTCGAGGGGTCTGCCGGAACGGACATGCTGTTGCTGGGACCGCAGGGCGCGATCCACAGCATCGCGGGGTCGATGGCGGGCGGCCCGGACGTGCTGGTGTTCGGGAAGGCCTGGAGCCTGGACTACCGCACGGGGGCGTCGGGTGACCTCAACGCCGAGCACGACGACGATCTGGTGATCGCGGGGTGCGACGGTACTGCCGCGGTGCCCGAGTGCCTGCAGGACGGCTACTCGATCTGCACGACGACGATCCACACGGGGCCCGGCGCGGACGTGGTGTTCGCGCGCAACCTGAGGGCGTCCGCCATCGACGCCGGCAACGGCGCGGGCGGGCGTACCGACACGCTGGACCCGCTGGACGGCGACGACCTGGTCGTGCTGGGAGGCAACGTCAAGGACGTGCGCTTCTTCGGCGGGTGGGGCAACGACACGCTGGTCTGGTACGTGGACGAGATGAAGGAAAAGACGCCCTACCAGGGGGGGGACTTCTTCGGGGGCGGCGGCGCCGGGGACGCGATCTGGGGGGACCCGGGCATCGACCGGCTGCTGCTGGTGATTCCCGACGACACGCCGATCGTGGACCGCCCGCAGGACCCCGCCACGGTGAATTTTCTGCTGGTGATGCGCGAAAACGCCAGCGGCGGTATCGACGTGCCGATCTGGGACGCCCCGACGGTCAACGACCCCTACGCGAAGTACTGCTCGACCTGCGGCAGCGGGCCCGACGGCCAGCGCACGCTGTTCGTCCAGTACGTGTCGGCGGACGGAACCAAGGACACCGGCTACGTGTCGGTCACCGCGTTCGAGGAGCTGCAGGTGGGCATCGGCGTCGATGCGAAGATGTACCGGCTGGACCAGGTGCTGGGCCGCGCCATGCTGGCGCCGGACCTTTCGCCCATCACGCCGCCCCGCTTCCCGCTGGAGTGGTGCGCGATGCGCTAGGAGCCTGTTGCGCACGCGGTGTGAGCGGGGCGCCTGACCTGCCCTCACTGGCGTCACGCCCTTTCCAGCGGGTTCCCGGGCACCGTCACCTGGCCCGCGACACGCCTTCGACGCCCGGGGGCAGCGTCCGCCCCGCCAGTTCCACCAGGGTCGGGTACAGGTCCACGGTGCGCATGGGGCCTTCCTTCATCGGCGCGTTGCACAGCACCGGCACGTGCGCGTGCTCGGCATGCAGCCCGCCGTGGGTGCCCCGGGGCTCCTGGTACTCGAACCAGTCGCGCAGGTCGAACCCCGGGCGCGACGTGACCAGAAGGTCGCCGGATCGGGGCGAGCGCGCCCACGTCAGCAGGCCGAAGGGCGCGTCCGGGTAGGCCGTGCCCTCGGTGGCCCGCAGGGCCGTTTCCACGTCCATCGCCGCGGGCAGCTTCGGGTACCCGAACGGGTCGATGCCCTCGACGACGTAGATCAGGCCCCCAGGGGTCTCCCGCATGCGGGCCGCGCCGCCTCGGCCGGTCACGCGCAGCCAGCCGTCGGTCGTGCGCCACGCCACGTGATCGACCGCCTCGCCGGCCAGCAGGCCGATCGCGAACGGGCGGAACCGTTCCGTGTCCGGACGCCCCCGGTCCCAGCCGTCGCCGCGGAAGTACACGTTGGCCATCCCATTGCCGGACGGCAGCACCACCGCCTCGAAGCCCCGCAGCGGCGAGGGCCAGCGCCGGTAGGCCAGCGTCTTGCCGAACGCGTCGCCGACCGCGCGATCCAGCGCGAAGTGGGTGTGGGTGTCGCCCTGGCCGTGGTCGGCGGACAGCACCACGAGGGTCCGGTCGGCCTCGCCGCGGCGTGCCAGGCGATCGAACAGGCGCCCGACGACGCCGTCCATGCGACGGTAGGCGGTGAGGACCGGTTCCGCCGTCGGGCCGAAACGGTGCCCCAGTTCGTCGGGGGAGGGAAACACGCTGAACACGAACGACGCGCCGGAGTCGATGGCGCGGTTCTGCGCGGCCTCGGCGTCGGCGTCGCACCGCAGCCAGTCCCGAGTCAGGAAGCCGCGGACGAAGGACGGGATCTTGGTCCAGCGCGTCAGCAGCGCACTGTCGGGGCTGCCCCGGGTGTACCAGCCGAACACGTACTTCACGTCCGGCCAGACCGCGGCGAGGGTCGGCGTGAAGGGTTCCAGATCCTTGTTGAGGTTCGACACCTTGTACGGGGTCAGGTAGGACCGGACGCTGTGCCGGACGGACCCATGGAGGTGCTGTTCGCGCCGATCGAACCAGTAGACCCCGGGGGCGCCCAGCGTGCCCGGGAAGCAGCCCGTCATGAAGGGCAGGTGCGCCGGGCCCGACACCGTGGGAAACGAGGCGACGGCCCGGCGGACGCGGCCGTCCGGCGCCAGTCGCGCGTGGATGTTCGGCAGTTCGCCGGCGTCCAGCAACTTCTGGAACACGTCCCAGCGCGCGCCGTCGAACAGCAGGAAGATCGTTCGCTGGTAGGCCGTCATGGCGCCGCCTCGGGTGCGCTCAGGGTACCCGCAGAACCCGTCCGCGTCACCCCGCCGAACTCGTACACGCGGATCGACGCCCCCACGCGGCGCGTCGGCGGCCCTTCCGGCAGGAACGGGAACAGGCCTCCGGGGTGGGCGATCGAGCGCAGCAGGAAGCGGTTTTCGCTGACGTAGAAGGTCGTTTGGCCGGGCAGGGCCGAAGGGTCCGTCGGCTCCAGCCAGCGCTGCACGGGCGTTCCGAGATCCTCGGGGCGCGCAGTCCCGAAGACGGCGGCCAGGCAGCGGTGGCCGTCCGCGCAGTGCGTGCGAGCGTCGGCATCCAGGGCCGGAAGGTCCTGCCCCCAGTCGAGGTTGCTGTCCGCCAGGTGTCGCCACCCATTGGGCAGGCCGCCGGCGATGGCGTTGAAGAATGCCAGGTGGTTCGGCGAGGCGGCGACCGCGACGCCCGCGTGCGCGGCGACCAGCGCCACCGACGCGGCAGCCATCGCCGCCGTGCGGGTCCGGGTCGCGGAGGTGACCGCCCGTCCGCGGACGATCGCCATCGCCGCATCCCAGGTCCGGCCGACCAGCCAACCCACGCCCAGCGCCAGGAAGGGGATCGCGGGCAGCACGTAGCGATGCCCGATGTCGATCGTCTGGGCGGAGCAGGCGGCAACCCACAGCACGGGCGGCACAGCAAGCACCGGCCAGGCAGGCACGGCGGATGCGGGGACGGTCGCGCGGCGATCGTCGCCAGGCCGGGGGGCCAGGCGAGGCCTTCGGCGCAGCAACGCCATCGTGCCTGCGATCGCGACCCACGCCCACAGGACCAGGGAGGGCAGGGTGGACTTGTACAGGAACGTGCGGAGGTAGTAGGTGCCGAACCCGCCGCGGTCGTATCGGCCGTCCAGGTACTGGTAGAAGTCCGCGTCCTCCCAGGCGTCCTGTCGGGCGGCGTGGAACGCCTGGGCCCCCAGGCCCTTGAGGAACGAGTAGGCGGGGATCGGCGTTGCCACCAGGACGTCGATCGGCACGCCGATCGCGTCGGCGACGCCCCGTATCCCCTCCTGCACCGCCGCGGCTTCGCGCACGGCTGCGATCTGCGGGTCCTCCGACAGCGACCGGACCTCGAACCCGTAGGCCGCCCAGATCATCAGCAGCGACATTCCGGCCGCCGTCCACCACCATCGGCACCCGGGCCCCGTCGCCCGGTTCGCGTTCCTGCCGGCCGCCAGGCGCCCGGCCAGCGCCGCGATCCCCAGGATCGGCACCAGCAGGAGGCCCGCGAACTTGGTCAGCGTCGCGACGGTGATCAGGGCGGCCAGTCCCAGCAGCCGTGGCACGGTAGGCGCCCGCACGTACCGGTCGAAGGCCAGCACGGCCAGGAAGATCGCCAGCGCCAGCGCCAGGTCCGTGGTCGCCAGCGTGCCGTGGCCCAGCATCGTCGGCTCGAACGCGAGGGTCGCCCCGGCCGCCAGGCCCGCCGCGTTGCCCCAGCGCCGCCGGGCCTCGCGTGCCACCGCGATCGCCAGCGCCGCGAACATCAGGGCGATCGGCAGGCGCGCCAGGTCCAGGATCGTCCGCCAGGGCAGCACGTTGTGGAACAGGAAGTCGCGGCCGTAACCGTGCCAGTCGATGCCCAGGGCGGGATGGTCTGTCAGCGGGTCGATGCCGGCCAGCAGCAGCGGCAGTGCCATGGCGAGTCGTGCCAGGGGAGGGTGGGTCGGGTCGGCCTGGATGCCCGTGGATACCAGCGCCACACCCGACGGGAAGTTCGCCAGTTCGTCGTTGACCGCACCCAGGCGCCCCTGCGACCACCATCCGGTTCCGGCTGCCGCGGCCACGATCAACGCCAGCGCCGTCCACCATGCGGCGGCGGGCCTCCAGGATGCCACCGGCGGCGCGTCGGGCTCACGCGGCATCGGTGGCCCTCCGGCGGGACATCACCAGCACGACCAGCAGTCCCACCCCGATCCACAGGAGTCCCCGGACGCGCCGGACCAGGCTGAAGGTGACGCCGGTCGCCGGGTCCATCCCCAGCGCCTGGAACAGCACGAAATGCCCTCCCTCGGCGGCACCGATCTGCATCGGGATGAAGGCGAACGCGAGGTTCATCAGCACGCTCACCGTCTGGATGCACAGCGCCTGCAGCACGCCGACCGGGCTGCCCATCAGGGTCAGCAGCACCGCGGCGTCCAGCGTCGCGATCAGCCGTGCTGCCACGTGCCATGCCATGGACGCGGCGAAATCCACGCGGCGCTCCCGGTAGAAGCGCCCGATCGCGGCGTCGATCCGGTCCGCGGCGGGCCGGTGGCGCTGGAGGGTGCGGGGGGGAATGCCCAGCCGCCGTCCGAGGTCCAGGCACCGGCCGAGGAACCCGGTGGCCTGCGCCAACCCGGCCAGTCCGATCAGCGCGGCGAGGACCGCGAGGGCCGCCACCAGCGCGACCTGCACGGGCGGTTCCAGATCCAGCACGATCAGCGCCGGCGCCAGCCCCGCAGCCAGGAAGAGGATCGCGGCGAGGACCTTGAGCGTGTTGTCCACGACCAGCGACGCGACGATCGTGTCGTCCGGCGCATGGCCCCGCAGCAGCAGGCCCTTCATGGGTTCGCCGCCCAGGTTCATCAACGGCGTTGCGTTGTTGATGGCCTCGCCCGCGACCTGCGCCCATATCAGCCGCGCGGTCCGGCCTGGCTTTCGGCCTTGCGGGCCCAGCACCCGGCCCCAGCCAAGGGCGTCGGCGGTGTACCAGAGCAGGTTCACGATGGCCAGCGGCCAGAACCAGGCGCCCAGGCGCAGCGCGCCGTCCACGATCGTGCCGGGACCCACGGCCGCCACGGTCCCGACCAGGCAGACCAGCCCGATGACGAAGAAGAACCCGTTCAGCCGCTTCATCGCGGGCAAGTGTATCGCAGAATCGATCGACCCAAGGATGACGCAACGCGGCATCTTGCGTCGCGGGCGCCAGCCGGTCTATCCTCCGCACATCATGCCGGGACGGACGCGCCCGTCCGACCGGCAGCCAGGGGGTTGCCATGGGTTCGCTGCAGGATTTCTATCGCGGCAAGAACATCGTGATTACGGGGGCCTCGTCGGGAATCGGGAAGGACCTGGCCCTGGTGTTCGCCGGATGGGGCGCCCGCCTGGCCTTGTCCGCGCGTCGGAAGGAACTGCTGGACGAGGTGGGTGTCGCCGCCGAAAAGGCCGGCGGCGAGGCGCTGGTCTACCCGGTCGACGTCACCGACCGTGCCGCGATGCAGGCGATGGCCGACGACGTGCTGGCGAAGTGGGGCCACGTGGACATCGTCATCGGCAACGCCGGCGTGGGGGGGCTGAATCCCGCCGACCGGTTCGACCTCGACATCCACAAGCGGACCTACGACATCAACTGCATGGGGCTCGCCTACACGCTGATGCCCTACATCCCGTCCATGATCGCCCGCAAGTCCGGCCACCTGGTCGGCGTGTCCAGCCTGGCGGCCTTCCGCGGGCGGCCGAACGCCGCGTCCTACTCGTCCGCCAAGTCGGCCCAGGGCGTGTTCCTGGAGGCCGTGCGCATGGACCTGCGGAAGCACGGCATCAAGGTGTCGGCGGTGCACCCGGGTTTCGTCGAGACGCCGATGACCGCGCACGACGAGTTCAACATGCCCTTCAAGATCGGCGTCCGCGAGTCGTCGATGCTGATCGCGCGCGCCCTGAAGAAGGCCAAGCCGCGCTTCCTGTACCCCTGGCAGATGAAGTGGCTGGTTCGCTTCGAGGGCCTGCTGCCCTGCGCGGCCTACGACTGGCTGCTGCCGCGCGTGTCGGGGCAGCGGGACGACATCCGTCCGCGCACCCTGTAGTCGGGGCGCGGAGCGTCGCGTCCGCCCGGTTGCACGTCGATGGAGGAAGCGTCCGATGGAAGCAGCCGTGCCCTTGATGTTCCGGTTCGTCGCCTACGTGTGCTTCGGGTTGGTGATGGAAACCCTGTGCGCGATCGATGCCATCGAGCGCCTCGTCGGCCGTGCCATTCCGCGCCGTGTTCCGAGGAAGTACCTCGAGGGCTTCGTCAGCGCCTACATGATCCCCCTGCACGGCCTGGGTGTGCTGTTCCTGATGGAACCGTTGATCGACACCGTGACTCCGCTGGCATGGCCGTTCCGGTGGGTGATCTATTCGGCGGGCCTCACGATTTCGGAGATCGGCTGGGGCTGGTTCCTCGACAAGACGATCGGGTTCTTCCCGTGGGACTACTACTCCTTGTCGCGGTGGAAGATCGGCAAGCGCGGCTATTCGCTGTGGACGCTGGTGCCGATGTGGGGCTTCGCCGGGCTGGTCCTCGAGCAGTACTGCGGGTTGATCCGGTACCTGGCCCCGTTCGTGTCGGCCTACCTTGGATTCGGTCCCACGCCCGGGTGACCGCCGGCGTGCCACGCCTGTCCCGTCACGGGAACGATGCGCAGACGTCCGCGTAGAAGTTCGTGTTGTGCACCGCGTCCACCTCGACGTCGGCGCCGACGGCCGGGATATCGGTGCGCCACCCGTGGTCGGTCGGAGGGGCATCGCACGTGCCGTTCCCCGAGAAGTCCGCGAAGTAGTCCAGGTGGTAGGCGGTTCCGGCTTCCAGCTTCCCGGTGAACGTGAACGAGAAGGTCCCGCCCGCGATCGTCGTCGAGTCGGTGCCGACGGTCGTGCCGGTCCCCGCGTCGATCAGGGCCACCTTGAACAGTTGCCCGTTGTGCGGGGAATAACCGGAACCCTTGAAGGTCAGCGTGTACGGGCCGGACGTCCCCGGGTCTGTGGCGGGATCGGAGCCGGGATCGCCGGCCGTTTCGGTTCCCGGATCCCCGCCCGGGTCGGTTCCGGGATCCGAGCCCGGATCGGTCGCGCCCACCTCCTCCGCGGCGGTATCCTGCGCTCCCGGATCCCCCGCGTTGTCCGCGACGTCCGACAGGGTGTCCGTGCTGGAACTGCTGCTGCATCCCGTGGATGCATATCCGACCCAGGCCGCCAGGGCGGCCACCAGGATGCTGGATTCGTACCGGTTCATGTGCACCTCCTCGTCTGTGCACGGGAACCATCGCCATGCTGATAAGGCTTGTCAACAACAGGCGAGGGACCGCGGGGAACGGAACGGGCAGGAGGGCCCTGGCATCGAGGTCCGGGGCCGATGATCGCGGTATGGTGGTCCCGGGATTCGGGGAGGGCCCGAGGGTGAAATCCGGGCGGCCCCGAGAAGCGTCTTGCCCGGGGGATGGGTTCCTCAGGGAACCCGCTGTACGACACCCAGCAGGATCGCCGCGTCCGCCCGTCGATCCAGGCGGGACGCCTTTCCCTGGAAGGTCCCGCCTCGTCCCCCCCCGCGTCCTTCGAGGATCCGGGCGACCTCCGGCCCGGCCGCGGCAACCCGCTCCTCCGGCCCCGCCACCAGGAACACGCCGTCGAGGTCCCCTCCGGTCGCCAGCACCAGCACGTCGGGGCGCGCCTCCCGGGCCGCCTTCGCGACCGCGTGCAGCGTTTCCATGTCGGCCTCGGGCGAATGGAAGGCGACCGCGGGATCCCCGGTCCGTGCCAGGTCCCGTCCGATCGCAGCCGCCCTCTCGCCGCGCAGCTCCTTGAGGGCCTTGTCGGTCGTGCGGCGCTCCGCGACCAGGCGCTCGATGGCGGGAAGGTGCTCGTCGGTCCCGCAGGTCAGCACCCGCGTCAGCGTCCGGTCGCGCTCCAGCGCCCGATCCAAATCGCGCAGCACCCGCCCCCCCGCGATGAAGAACAACCGGGTCCCGCGCGAGATGCGCTCGGTGCCCAGCAGCTTCAGCGCCTGCAACTCCGCCGTGTTGGCGACGTGGAGGCCGCCGCAGGGGTTCAGGTCGATGCCCTCGATCTCGATCAGCCGCAGCGGCCCGGTCAGCCCCTCTGGCAGGCGCCGGGAACGAACGCCCAGGTCGGCCATGTGCTCGCGGTCGGTGACCCGGACACGCACCGGGTGCGCCTCCCGGATCCGCACGTTCACCTCGGCCTCGATGGCGCCCAGGTCGGTGTCCGCCAGCGCAGGGACGTCCAGTTCGACGTCGCTGCGATCCGGGCCCAGGTGGAACGCGATGGTGCGCCAGCCGGTCCGTTCGAGGATCGTCGCGGTCAGCAGGTGCTGGGCCGTGTGCTGCTGCATGAGGTCGTACCGGCGCTCCCAGTCCACCTCGACGTCCACGGTCCCGGACACGGGAGCCGGGAGGTGATGGATGACCGCGCCGTCCTCCCGCCTGCGCAGGGACAGCACCGGGGCGCCCCCCACCGTGCCCGTGTCGGACGGCTGGCCGCCTCCCTCCGGGTACATCGGGGTTCGGGACAGCACGCTGTCGAATCCATCGCCGGCAGGGACGCACTGCAGCACCTCGGCCCTCAGCGACCGAAGGCCGGCGTCCTCCTGGCAGGGCAGCAGGTCCATGGGCACCTCGCGCGGCCTTCCTCGTTGCCGGAAAGCGGCTAGTGGGGCAGGGGGAACTCGCGCTGGATCTGGAACCCGATGATGAGGTCCTTGTACCCTCGCCGGCTGTTCGCCACGATGCCGTCCGCCCCGATGTACTGCGTGTTGCTGAGCACCAGCGAAAAGACGTGTTTCGGCGACAGGAACTTCCAGGCCGTCGAGAAGGAAGGCCACTTCGCGCCGTAGCCGGCCACCTTGAAGGTCGCTTCCACGTTCCACGCCAGCCAGGGAAGGATGCGGATCTCGACCGAGCCCGGGACCGCCAGCGACCACTGCGTGTCCAGGTTGGACTTCACGTCGCTGGACGAGTCGCTGTGGAACATCAGGCCCGTGCCGAGGGTCAGGCGCCTGAACAGCATCCGGCTGATCAGCAACTGGCCGAAGCCGCCCACGGCGTCCTTCGCGTTCTTCTGCGAGAACCAGGACAGGCCGGCCCGGATCGCCATGTCGATGTAATGTTTGTCGGCCCGCAGGAAGCGCCACTTCACGTCGAATTCGTAGGTGTCGAAGGCGTCGGTGGCATTGTTCAGGCGATACACGCCGACGTCCAGGCCGTCCAGGATGCCGAAGCGCAGCCCGATGCCGATGCGAAGGTTGCCGGAGTCGAGGCCGAAGAAGTCGCCCCAGGAGTTCTTGTTGAAGGCTGCCTGGAAGGTCCGGTGGTCCACGATCAGCAGGAAGGCGTGCCGGCGGGTCGTCTGTGCGAACTGGACGTTGACCGCCCGCTCCACCTGGACGATCTGCGCCAGGTCCCACTTCGAGTCTTCCTTCGTGACCTCGACGGCCTCGACCGCCTCGACGGCGTCGGCGGCCTCCACGACCTCGGCGTGGGCGGGCGCAGGGGAGGGGGCGACCTCGGCCGGGGCGGGTGCAGGGGCAGGCGCCAGCGACGCCGCGGGTTCGGCCAGGACGGGGGCGGCCGCATCGGGCGACCGCGCCGG
>CAIOFV010000003.1 GCA_903857665.1 uncultured Myxococcales bacterium | reverse complement strand
CGCCTCGGCTTCAACCTGATGATCGACCCCGCCAAGCTGACCACCGCGACCTCGACGACGCTGACGGTCAACGTGCCCGTGCCGGACGGCCTGGTGGCGAAGGACGCCAGCGGGTACCTGCTGGGCACCGACGGCAAGCAGATCCTCGACGCCGCCGGCAAGCCCATCAAGTCGCTGACGGGCACCACCTCGGTGCGGCAGTCGGCGGCGACCTTCTCGGTGCTGCAGGACTTCTGGATCAACGTGATGACCGACTACGCGGACCTGTATGTCGGCCAGTTCAAGACCCCGGTGTCCTGGGAGGGCTCGAACTCGTCCGGCGCGCTGCTGTTCGCCGAGCGTGCCCTGATCTCCCGGAACGACACCGGGTTCGGCGACGTCCGCGACCTGGGCATCAAGGTCGAAAAGCGCTTCAAGTACGCCTACTACCAGGTGGCGTTGTTCAACGGCGCGGGCGCCAACAATCTGGAATTCGACCAGCGCAAGGACCTGGCCGCCCGCGTCGAGATCACGCCGCTGAAGGGACTGATGTTCGGCGGCGTGGCCTACGCGACCCTTCGGCCGAAGGACAAGGACACCAACGCCAAGGAGCGGTACGAGGCCGACTTCCGAATGGACCTGAAGCCCGTGATCGTGCAGGCGGAGTACATCTACGCCCGCGACTGGGATTCGACCGTGAAGCGGCTGGTCCCCAGCCAGGGCTTCTACGCGGCCGCGGCCTGGAGCATCGTTCCCGAGTGGCAGATCGCGGCCCGCGGCGGCATGCTGGACGAGGACGTCAAGGACCTGGCCCAGAGGACGAAGACCACCGTGTGGGAGGCCGGTGCCGGCCTGCACTGGATGCCGCTGGGACACGCCGCGAACCTGAAGCTGGACTACTTCTTCTACAAGCCGACCCACGTGACCAGCAAGTGGCTGGGTACCCAGCACCAGATCGTGCTGGCGGGGCAGGTGCGGTTCTAGGGGTTTGAATGGATGTCGATCGACCCCACTGCAGGGTCGCGGGAGGATGGACATGCGGACGACGATGAAGGGTCCCGGATTCGCGGGGATCGCGATGATTCTGGCCGTGCTGGCGCTGCCCGGCGCGGCGATGGCGCAGAACCTGACCGGCGCGGGCGCGACGTTCCAGTACCCGCTGCAGAGCAAGTGGTCGTCGGAATACGGCAAGGCGCACCCGGAGGTGCGCGTGAACTACCAGTCGATCGGCAGCGGCGGCGGCATCCGGCAGATCACCGCGCGGACCGTGCAGTTCGGGGCGACGGACGGGCCGATGACCGACGCGCAGCTGGTCGAGGCCAAGGATCCGATCCTTCACGTGCCGGTGACGCTGGGCGCGGTGGCGGTGGCCGTGAACCTGCCCGAGGTGACCCGGACGCTGGACCTCACGGGCCCGGTCGTCGCGGACATCTTCCTGGGGAAGATCACGAACTGGAGTGATCGTGCCATCGCCGCGACGAACCCCGGCGTGGTGCTGCCGGACCGCGCCATCGCGGTCGCGCACCGGTCCGACGGTTCCGGCACCACGTTCATCTTCGTGGACTACCTGGCCAAGGTCAGCACCGAGTGGAAGGACAAGGTCGGCGTCGCGACGTCGGTGAACTGGCCCGTGGGCCTGGGCGCCAAGGGCAACGAGGGCGTGGCCGGCACGATCAAGCAGACCCCCGGCGCGATCGGCTACGTGGAACTGACGTACGCGCTGCAGAACGGCATCCCGACGGCACGCATCAAGAACCCGGCGGGCGAGTTCGTGGCGCCGTCGGTGGACGCGGTGACGAAGGCCGCCGCGGGCGCCGCCGCGAACCTGCCCGACGACCTTCGCGTGTCGATCACCAACGCCCCGGGCGCGGGCGCCTACCCGATCTCCGGCTTCTCGTGGGTGCTGGTGTACCGGGCGCAGCAGGAGTGTGACGTGGCGTCGGCCCTGCTGAAGTACCTGTGGTGGGGCGTCCACGAGGGCCAGGCGTTTTCCGCGCCGCTGCACTACGCGCCGCTTCCCGCGGGCGTCGTGTCGAGGTGCGAGGCCAAGCTGAAGTCGGTCACCTGCAACGGGGCCCCGGTGCTGTGACGGCCGTGCCCTGATTCGGAGGCCGGTTCGATGAACGCCCGCCCCTCCTCCTCCCGGGTCGACACCGCCTTCCAGGCATCCCTCGTCCTCGCCGGCCTGGGCGTGGCCACCGTCCTGGCCGGCGTGGCGTGGGAGGTGCTGAGCCTGTCCGGCGAGGCCCTGTCGAAGGGGGGGATCGGGTTCCTGACGGGCACCACGTGGGACCCGGTCGCCGAGGAATTCGGCGCGCTGCCGGCCCTGTACGGCACGCTGGTCACGTCGGCGGTGGCGCTGCTGATCGCTGTGCCCCTGGGGATCGGCAGTGCGGTGTTCCTGTCGGAAATGGCCACGTCGAGGGTGGCGACGGTGGTGGGCGTGCTGGTGGACCTGCTGGCCGCCATCCCGTCCGTCATCTACGGCCTGTGGGGGCTGTTCGTGCTGGCGCCATTGCTGCGCGAGCACGTGCAGCCGGCGGTGCAGGCCGCGTTCGGTTCGCTGCCGATCTTCGCGGGGCCGCCGCTGGGCGTGGGATACGGCACCGCGGGGCTGCTGCTGGCCATCATGGTCATCCCGGTCATCACGTCGGTGTCGCGGGAGGTGCTGCGGGCCGTCCCCGACACCCAGCGGGAGGCCGCCTACGCGCTGGGCGCGACGCCGTTCGAGGTGATCAAGGGCACCGTGTTCCCGTTCGCCCGCTCGGGCCTGGTGGGCGCCGTGGTGCTGGGCCTGGGGCGCGCGCTGGGCGAGACGATGGCGGTCACGATGGTCATCGGGAACCGCTACGACATCAGCGCGTCGCTGTTCGCACCGGGCTACACGCTGGCCGCCGTCATCGCCAACGAGTTCGCGGAGGCCTTCTCGCCGCGCTACCTGTCCGCGCTGGCGGGGCTGGCGGTGGTGCTGCTGGGGACTACGCTGATCCTGAACGCCGGGGCACGCCTGCTGGTGCGGCGTGTGAAGGGGGCCGCATGAGGATGGACGCCGCCGAGCCAGCCGTCCGGCTGCCCGCATCGCCCCGGCTGCGCTGGCGCCGGTTCGTCAACCGGGCCTTCCGGGTCGCGGTGTTCGGCGCCGTGATCGTGGTGCTGGCGCCGCTGGTCGCGATCCTCGGGACGGTCATCTCGCGGGGCGCGCCGGCACTGGACTGGGACTTCCTGACCAGCCTGCCGAAGCCCGTGGGCGAAACGGGCGGTGGCGTGGGGCACGCGATCCTGGGGACGCTGATCCTGGCCTTCGGCGGGCTGCTGATGGCGGTGCCCCTGGGCGTGCCGGCGGGCGTGTTCCTGGCGTCGGACCGGATGCCGCGGCTGGGCGGCGTCGTGCGGATGTGCGCCGACGTGCTGGCGGGTGTCCCGTCCATCGTGGTCGGCCTGTTCGCGTACACGCTGCTGGTGCTGCCGTTCAAGCACTTTTCTGCGCTGGCGGGCGCGTTCGCGCTGGCGGTCATCATGCTGCCGACGATCGCCCGCACCACCGAGGAGGTCGTGCGCCTGGTGCCGTCCACGCTGACCGAGGCGGCGCTGGCCCTGGGCGCGCCGCGATGGCGGGTGATGCTGCGGGTGGTGCTGCCGTCGGCGGGCAAGGGCGTCGCCGCCGGGATCATCGCGGCGTTCTCCCGCGGCGCCGGCGAAACCGCGCCGCTGATGTTCACGGCGTTCGGGTCGCAGTTCCTGTCGCTAAGCCCGCTGCAGCCGATCGCGGCGCTGCCGCTGGTGCTGTTCAACTATGCCGTTTCGCCCTACGACGACTGGTACGCGCAGGCGTGGGCCGCGGCCCTGGTGCTGGCGGTGCTGGTGCTGGCCGGCAACGTGGTCGCCCGGTTCGCGATGGCACGGAGGTCCCCATGAGCCTGGCATCGATCCTCGTACCTCTGCCCGATCGGTCGCCGCCCCCCGCCCGGCGGGTCGTGACGGCCCCGCCTGCGGCCCAGGACGAACCCCGCGTGGCCAAGATGGTGGTCGATTCGCTGAGCGCGTACTACGGCCGGAACGCGGTGCTGCGCAACGTGTCGCTGCCCTTCGTCGAGCGCACCGTGACGGCGATCATCGGCCCGTCCGGGTGCGGCAAGTCCACGCTGGTCCGATGCATGAACCGCATGCACGAAATCATCCCCGGCACGTCGGTGACGGGGCGCGTGCTGCTGGACGGGCGGGACGTGTACGGCGGCCACCTGGACCCGATCGAGCTGCGACGCCGCGTCGGGATGGTCTTCCAGAAGCCGAACCCGTTCCCCACGATGACGGTGCGGGACAACGTGCTGGCCGGCTGGCGGCTGACCGGCACGAAGCCGCCGGACGCGGACGCGGTGGTGGAAGACGCGCTGCGGCGCGCGGCCCTTTGGGACGAGGTGAAGGACCGCCTGAAGGCGCCGGGCGCGAGCCTGTCCGGCGGGCAGGCCCAGCGGCTGTGCATCGCGCGGGCCCTGGCCGTGCAGCCCGACGTGCTGCTGATGGACGAGCCGTGCAGCGCGCTGGACCCGATCGCCACCGCGCGCATCGAGGAACTGATCCACGAACTGGCGCCGTCCGTGACGATCGTCATCGTCACGCACAACATGCAGCAGGCGGCCCGCGTGTCCGAGAACACGGCCTTCCTGTACATGGGCGAACTGGTCGAGTTCGGGGCGACGGCCGGGCTGTTCACGCGGCCGGCGGATCCGCGGACCGAGGACTACATCACGGGGCGCTTCGGCTGACGCTCGGAGGACACGATGAGGACGCATACCGACCGGCAGTACGAAACGGAGCTGCAGCGGGTGGCCGACGGGCTGTCCCACATGGGCGAGGTCGTCGAGGGGATGATCGCGAAGTCCATGCGCGCGCTGGTGGTCAGCGACGCGGACGCCGCGATGCAGGTCATCGAGCAGGACCGCGAGGTCGATGCGCTGGAGTGCGACATCGACGACTGGTGCATCCGCATCCTGGCGCTGCGGCAGCCCACGGCGTCGGACCTGCGCTTCCTGGCCGTCAGCCTGAAACTGGTGGTGGACCTGGAGCGCATCGGCGACCTGGCCGTCAACATCGGCGAGCGCGTCATCGAGCTGGCCGCGCACCCGCGCCTGAAGCCGTACATCGACCTGCCGAACATGGGCAAGGTGGCGGGGGACATGGTGGCCGAGGCCCTGGCGGCTCTGCTGGCCCGCGATGCCGGCCGGGCGCGCGAGGTGTTCGGGCGGGACAACGTCGTCGATGCCCTGTACGCGCAGATCCTGCGCGAGCTGATCACATTCATGCTGGAGGACCCGCGGAACATCTACCGGGCCACGCGGCTGCTGTCCCTGGCGAAGTACCTGGAGCGCATCGGCGACCACGCCACCAACATCGCCGAGCAGGCCATCTTCCTGGTCGAGGGACGCGACGTGCGGCACCAGCGTCTGGGCAAGCCGGACATCGACACGGACCTGCTGGTGCGGCCGACGCGCGGCGTGCTGTTCGTGTCGGTCGAGGACGCGGGGCGGGGCGCGATGGCCGAGGCCTGGGCGCGGCACCTGGCGCCGCACGGGATCGAGGTGGCGTCGGCGGGAACCGCGCCGGCCGGGGCGCTGCACCCGCTGGCCATCCAGGCGATGAACGAGGTGGGCCTGGACCTGGCCGGGATCCGATCGAAGTCGCTGTCGGACATGTCGATGGAACGGTACGACGTGATCGTGACGCTGTCCGACGGCGCGGTGCTGCTGCCCGTTCCGGCCGGCGTGGCGCGCGTGCACTGGCCCCTGCCCGACCCGAAGACCGGGGAGTCCAGGGGGGACATGGACGCGTTCCGGCACCTGCGGGACGACCTGGCGGCGCGGATCGAGCGGCTGTTCCGGAAGGCGGGCGAACCGTGAACCAGCGGAGGCGAGAATGGCGCTGACAGTCCTGATCGTCGAGGACGAGGCCGACTTTTCTGCGATCGTCGCGCTGAACCTGACGCGCGCGGGTTTCGCGACGATCGTCGCGAAGAACGGCGAGGCCGGGATCGAGGCCGCGCACGCACGCCATCCGGACCTGATCCTGCTGGACCTGATGCTCCCGGACGTGCAGGGCACCGAGGTGGTGCGGCGCCTGAAGGCCGACGCGTCCACGCGGTCGATCCCGATCATCATGGCCACGGCCCGCGGCGAGGAGATCGATCGGATCGTCGGGTTCGAACTGGGCGTGGACGACTATGTCGTGAAGCCGTTCTCGATGCGCGAGATGGTGCTGCGGATCAACGCGGTGCTGCGGCGGGGCAGCGGGTTGGCGCCGACCGGCGACGAGCCGTCGTACACCTCGGGACCGCTGTTCATCGACGGCCCCGCGCACCGCGTGTTCCTGGACGGGCGCGAGGTGGAACTGACCGCGCTGGAGTTCCGGCTGCTGGTCGCGCTGGTGGTGAACCGGGGCCGCGTGCTGACCCGCGAGGTGCTGCTGGAGCGGGTCTGGGGCATGCAGGCCGACATCGAGACGCGCACCGTGGACACGATGACCAAGCGCCTGCGCGACAAACTGGGAACGATGGGAAGGTTCGTCGAAACGGTGCGGGGCGTCGGGTACAGGTTCGCCGAGGGTCAGCGGGACGCCTGAACTACCACCCGCATCCGCGCTTGAACAGATCGCTTCCGGCGGCCTGGTACGCGTCGTACCATGTCTGCCAGAAGTCGTTCGCACGGGCCACGAAGTCGGCGATCTCGGGGTCCCGGGCTGCAGCCTGCGTCATCCAGTCGGCCGCGAGATCGATCTGCCCGGTCGCGTTGCCGAGCCCCGGAATCTTCGTGGACAGGCGGTGCACGCCGGGATCTTCGGCCCAGCGGTCGGCGGTGGCGGAGGTCGGCAGCAGCCCGGGAAGGTCCGACCACGCCTCGATGAAGGTCATCTCGCCCTGGTCGTTGAACGTGAATTCCTCGTAGATGGGGCACGCTCCGCCGCCATAGGCGAACACGACGTGGCACCGGCCGAAGGGCTGGGTCGCGAACGCTCGACAGTCCCGTGTGGGGACGGTCGACGGATCGAACTGCTTCAGCAGCCCACCGATCGAGGTCATCGTGTCGCGCTGGTACCCGGTGAGCAACAACCACGGTGGCTATTCCCATCGCGCGACCAGCGTCGAGTATGTCGGCACGCTGTTCGGGTCCGCGTTGACGTCCAGCGTGTCGAAGTACCGAAGGCTCTGGTCGATGTAGTACGCGGACGCCTGCGCCGGCGTCAGGCACGGCGAGGTCGCGCCGGGCTCGCCCGCCGCCTGGCACCCGGCGACATCGACATCGCCCGGGACGTCCATCCCGGTGGCGTCGTCCCTTCCCGCGTCGGCCCCGGCGAGGTGGCCGCCGCTGCAACTCACGAAGGCGAGGATTGCCAGGGCCGTCATCAGCGGCGTGCCCGGGGATTTCGACCTTTCCACTGCCGTCTCCATTCCCTTCACGAGACCTCGTCACTGGCCGGAAGGCTGGTAGCCGTTCTGGAAGTCGTCACGGCCCCCCATCCCGAGCCGTCCTACGCCAGCCGAACGCCCTGCCGCGCCAGTTCGGCCTGCACCTTCGACACGTCCACCTCGCGGCACGTCCGCCCGTCCCGCAAGGACAGGGCCGCCGCCACGCCCGCGCCCTGGCCCGTCACCATGCAGCACGCCATCTGCCGGGTCGAGGCGTGGGAGACCCTGTCGCCGGCGACGCAGCGCCCCGCTACCAGCAGGTTCTGGACCTGCTGGGGGACGACGATGCGATAGGGCACCTGGAAGTACCGGCCGGTGGTAGGCAGGCACAGGATGCCGTAGGCATCCAGGAACTCCGGGAAGATCCCGATGCTGTCATCGAAGCGCGCCTGGTTCTTCACGTCCTGCTCGGTCAGCCGGTAGCCGCCCACGATCTGGCGGGATTCGCGGCAGCCCAGGGACGCGCCGATCAGCAGCAGTTCCGCGTTCTCGAAGCCGGGTACCCGCTTCCGCAGGACGTCCATCGCCATCGGCACGCGCCGGCGGCCCTCCATCTCGGCCGCGGTCAGGTCCCACACGTCGGTCGGGTCCACTCCCCACTGGTGGATCGCGTTCAGCGACAGGACGTTTCCCGATGCCGTGAAGGCGCCCGGGTAGGCCCGGATCACCACGTCCGACGGGATCTCCCCCGCGGCCGCAGCGTCGATGAACGGCTGGAAGACGTGCGTGCTGAAGCCGTCCTTTTCCTTGCCGCAGTCCTGGCTGACCCAGTCGGCCATCGTGCGGTTCTGGTTGGCGACGTACTGCATGAAGGTCACCAGGTCGACGTTGCCCACCGAGAAGTTGGTGGTGACCTCCATCAACTGGTCCCGCGCCGCCTTCGTGTAGGGGGCGCCGCAGGCGGCGGCCACGTCCGCGTCGCCGGAGGCGTCGATGACCCGCTTTGCCCGGATGACCTGTCGGCCCGACTTGCTTTCGGTCACGACGCCGGTGATGACGTCGCCGTCCATCAGGGCGTCCACCACCGGACAGTGCAGCAGGGGCCTCACGCCGGCGTCCAGCACCAGCGCGTCGGCCACCACCTTGAACAGCTCGGTCCGCAGGATCTCGTAGGTCGGCTTGCCGTCCTTCGCCAGCCCGTTGGCCTCGGCCAGGGCCACCAGCAGCGCCCGGTAGTCCGGGTCGTTGACGGCCTCCAGCAGGTTGATGCTGCCGCCCATGGCCTTGGCCTTCGCTTCGATCTCGGCGCAGACGCCGCCTGCGTCCACGGTCTGCAGGTAGCGGTACCAGGTGATGGATCCCATGATCGCCTGGGTGATGTTGCCGCCGTAGAAGCCGTACCGCTCGACCAGCAGGGTCCGGGCGCCGGCCCGCGAGGCCGAGATGGCCGCCGCCAGGCCCGCCGGCCCGCCTCCCACGACCAGCACGTCCGTCTCGGCCAGCACGGGGAGGTCCCCTGCCGCCGGGGAGGCGTCGGCGTTCCCGACGCACCCGCGTGCCACCGCCGCACCCGCCGTGGTCGCGGCCAGTCCCAGGAACCCGCGCCGGGAGATGCGCTCCATGACCTTCACTCCGGGAGAAATGCGCGGTTCTGATGGTAGTCGAACTTGGGGCGCCGCTCCACGGTCATTGCTTCGTCGCTCGTCACGAAGTTGCTGCCGAATCCTTGGAGGGTTGTCAGATTGCAGGAGTAGATTCGTAGCCCATGAGCAACCACCTCCTCGCGTCACTGGTTCTTGCGATGGCCCTGGCCGTGCAGGCGTGCGGAAGCCGCAACGGCGCTTCGGGGGACGTCGAGGCATCGACGGACACCCTCGGCACGGATCTTCCGGTCGATGCGATCCCGCCGGACACCGAGGCCGATGCTGCTCCGGATGCTGCCACGGATGCCACCCCGGAAGCGGCGCCGGACCCCGGCGACTCCTCTGCGCCGTCCGTGGCGTTGCCGACCTCCTGCGGGGTCGCACGACCGCAGTTCTGCAACCCGCTCGACGGCTCGGGCTGCCGGGCCGGGGACACCTGCGACCTGGCCGGCGACGGGGCCTGGCGGTGCGCGCCGGCGGGCGACGCGGCCACCGAGGGCGCTGCCTGCGACGGCCTGGCCGGACCCTTTTGCGGGAAGGGATTGACCTGTGTCGGAACCCTGACCGGCCACGGCGCGTGTGCGCGGTTCTGCTGCGACGACGCCGGATGCCCGGGCGCGACGTGCACGCCGATGCACGCGATCGGCGACAGCGCGGGCAGGGCCGGGGCCTGCATCGCAAGCGCCCCCGCCGTCGTCGCGCTGTCCAACCAGCCGACCCCGGTCGAGGGCCGCGGCAACGTCGTCACCTGGACGACGTGGCGGAAGGCCCTGGCGACCCAGATGGAGTGGTACGCGACGAAGTGCGCGGACGTCGGCGGCTACCCGCTGATGGCCAGCGCGACCCACTATGGTGGTGACTGCGACGCGTCCAGGGGCATGGAGGTCATTCCCGCGATGCAGGACGGGACCGCCATCCTGTCGTACCTGGCCTACGACGCCTTCACCGGGCATGCCGACCCTCGGTGGGTCGCGGCGGCGAAGCGCTTCGGCGACTACCTCGTGGACGAGGCGGTGACCCCGGACGAGGGCCTGTGGCCGGGCGTCTTCCGGTCCACTGGCAAGCCGATGGCGTTCCCCCAGGCGCCGGACTGCGGCATCCGCGCCGACGGCCCCTACCAGATCGAGCCGGACAAGATCGGCATCGCCGGCGTTGCCCTGGTCCGCCTGTCGGAGGCGACCGGCGAGCCGCGGTACGCCCAGGCTGCGCTGCACAACGCGACGGTGCTGGCTGCCAACATGACCGACGGCGAAGGCACGACCTCGCCCTGGGCGTTCCGGCTGGACTGGCGCGACGGCACGGTCGAAACGGAACCGGTGTCGGGGAACATGTCGTACAACCTGCGCCTGTTCGACGTGCTGATCGCGGCGGGCCACACCGAACTTCAGGCCGCCCGCGACCGGCTCTGGGCCTGGATCCGCGACGTCCAGATCCCGAACGCGGCCGGCGACGGCAGCCTGTGGGGGGAGTTCTTCGAGGACCAGTTCCTGTCCGCGAACCGGACGGCCTGGGCGCCGCTGGCCACCGCCAGCTACCTGCTGGATCGCCGCGAGGCGCTCGACCCGCAGTGGCGCGAGCACGCCGGCATGCTCCTCGACTTCGTGGACCGGAACTTCATCGATACTTGGCAGGGCTTCCCCGTGTGCATCGAGCAGGACATCGATCGGAGGCCCTATGGCGGGGTTCTTTCGACGTACGCGTCCGCCGCGGCCCGCTGGGCTGCCGCCACCGGCGACGCGGACCGCCGCGCCCGGGCCCGCACCGCGATCGCGCTGCTGATCCAGACGATCGCCGTGGACGGCTGCACCGACGACCAGGCCTTCGAGGCGGGTTGTGGCGGCTGGCAGGAGGATGCCATGACCGACCGCATCCACAACATCCTGGCGGTGCTGGACGCCTTCCCCGAGTGGGCGGACTGAAGCCTCGTGTCGCGCCCGCTGTCATGAACCTGTTGCCGTACGTTTGCAGTCAGTCACAGGGGGCGGACCTACCATGACCCCGCGTACGAAAGGAACCCGGGACCCACGGGGGGGATTGCACCGATGGACCAGCCGATCCACCTGGAAGAGCGCGTCGAGCGGGACATCGAGGGCCTTCGTTCCCGCCTGCGCAAGATGGCGGACATGGTCCTGGCCCAGTTGAAGGACGCGGTCACCGCGTTCGCCGGCAACAACCGCAGCCTGGCCTACATGGTCGTCCTGCGCGACCACTCGATCGACGTGATGGAATCCCACATCGACCGCCTCTGCCAGGAGTTCCTGGTGCGCCACATGCCGGTGTCGGAGCAGCTCCGGTTCGCCGTGGCGTGCGCGAAGGTGAACTCGGAACTGGAACGGATCGGGGACTACGCCGAGTCGATCGCCCGGCGCGCCGTGGCCATCTCGTCCTGCGGCGACATCGAGTACCGCGAGCCGATCGTGCGGATGTCCGAGGCCGCGTTCGAGATGCTGTCCTGCGCGGTCGGAGCCTTCCTCGACCGGAATCCCGAGGAGGCCCTGCGGACCCTGGAACTGGATCGCGACGTGGACCGGATGAACGCCACGCTGTTCCACGAACTGGCGCAGCCCGATCACGGCCCGAGGGACCTGGAGGTCCGGTTCGGCTTGCTGGGCCTGGTGAACCGGCTGGAACGCGTCGCGGACCGGGCCTGCAACATCGCCGAGGAGGCCGTGTACGTGGCCCGTGGCCAGGTGCTGCGCCACCTGCCCCGATCGGACATGCGGGTGCTGTTCCTTTGCGAAAACAACGCGTGTCGCAGCCAGATGGCGGAAGGGATCGCGCGCTTCATCGCCCCGCAGCACTTCCTGTTCCGCTCGGCCGGCACCGACCCG
This sequence comes from uncultured Myxococcales bacterium, assembly GCA_903857665.1. Taxonomy (GTDB): domain Bacteria; phylum Myxococcota_A; class UBA9042; order DTJE01; family DTJE01; genus CAIZWN01. Next base: position 38,782 of record CAIOFV010000003.1, on the reverse strand, counting down.
ACCAGCGTCGATCCGCGGTCGGTCGCGTTCCTGGCGAAGCAGGGGATCGACATCTCGCGGCACCAGGCGAAGGGCCTGGCGACCGTGGGCCCGATCGAGGACTTCAACATCGTCGTGACCCTTTCCCATGGCGCCGAGGAAGCCGTACCGCAGGTGCCGTTCCAGGTCGTGCAGCTGAACTGGGAGTTGCGGGATCCGTCCACCGTGACCGGCGGGGACGAGGAGATCGAACAGGCATATCGCGATGCCTTCGAGGACCTCAGCCAGCGAATCCGGGAGTTGACGGAGGCCCTGGTGGGGGCGTTCGAACAGGAGGGTGGCGAGTGAAGAAATCCGCGTTGCTGATCGGTCTGTGCGTGGTGGCAGGCGCCTGCTCCAGGAGCGAGCAGAGCCAGAAGATGATCCAGAACAAGGGATCCGACACGCTGGTGAACCTGGCCCAGGCGTGGGCCGAGGAATACCGGAAGGTCGCCCCGACCGTCGCGATCGCCGTGACGGGCGGCGGCACCGGCACCGGCATCGCCGCGCTGATCAACGGCACGGTGGACATCGCCAACGCCAGCCGCGAATTGAAGACCGAGGAACGGGAGGCCGCGAAGAAGAATTCCGGAAAGGACCCGGTCGAGCACCTCGTCGCCTACGACGGGCTGGCGGTTTACCTGCACAAGGACAACCCGATCCAGTCGCTGTCGAAGCAGCAGCTGGGCTGCATCTATGGCGAGAAGGGCACCTGCACGAAGTGGACGGACCTCGGCGTCGAGGTCCCCGGCTGCGCGGGCCAGGAGATCGTCCGGGTCAGCCGCCAGAACAACTCCGGCACGTACGCCTACTTCCGCGAATGGGTGCTGGGCGACGGACAGGACTTCAAGATGGGCTCCAGGGACATGCAGGGGTCCAAGGACGTGGTCGACCTGGTCGAGCGCACGCCCTGCGCCATCGGGTACAGCGGCATGGGCTACAAGACGCCCGGCATCCGGTTCGCCTGCGTCTCGAAGGCCGACGGGGTGCCCTGCTCCGAGCCGTCCGTGGAAGGGGCGATCACGGGCAAGTACCCGATCTCGCGCGGGCTGTACATGTACACGCTGGGCGAGCCGGCCGGTGACGTGGCGAAGTACCTGGCCTGGGTGAAGTCGGACGCCGCGCAGGCGATCGTCGAGAAGCTCGGATACGCCCCGCTGCCGGCAGACAAGCGCTCCAGGGCTCCATGACCTCGCCCGAGGGAACCCGCGCATGACCACGAAGCGACGACCGCAGCGATCCCGACTTTCGCGCTGGGGGGAATTCGCGATCGAGATGCTGATCCGCGCCTGCGGCATCAGCGCCGTGGTGTTCGTGTTCGGCATCTTCTTCTTCGTCATCCGCGAGGGCTGGCCGTTCCTGGTGGGAGACCTGAACCTGGGCGAGTTCTTCGGAAGCACGCAGTGGTACCCCGACTCGATGTCCAACAAGCGGTACGGGGCCCTGGCCCTGATCGCCGGCACGGTGAGCGTCACGGGGCTCGCCATGCTCATCGCGGTGCCCCTGGGCCTCGGCGCGGCCGTCTACGTTTCGGAGTTCAGCCACGGGCGCCAGAAGGAGGCGTTGAAGGTCGTCATCGAGCTGCTGGCCGCGATCCCGTCGGTGGTGTGGGGATTCATCGGCCTGGTCGTGCTGAACCCCCTCATCATCGACCTGTTCGACGTGCCGGTCGGCCTGAACGTGCTGAACGGGGCGCTGCTGCTGGCGCTGATGGGCGTGCCGATCATCGTGTCCATCGGGGAGGACGCCCTGAAGGCGGTGCCGGACAGCTACCGCGAGGCGGCCGAGGCCATGGGCGCGACCCGGTGGCAGGTGACCTGGCGCGTGCTCGTTCCCGCGGCGCGCAACGGGCTGCTGGCGGCGGTGCTGCTGGGGGTCGGCCGTGCGGTCGGCGAGACGATGGCCGTGCTGATGGCGACGGGGCACGCCGTGAACCTGCCGACGAGCGTGTTCGATTCGGTCCGGACGATGACGGCGACCGTGGCGGCGGAACTCGGGGAGGCGGCACGCGGCAGCGACCACTACTGCGTGCTGTTCGTACTGGGGGCGCTGCTGTTCGCGATCAGTTTCGTGGTGAACCTGACGGCGGACCTGGCGATCCGTGGAGTGCGAAGGCGATAGCGATGGACGGGTTCCAGACCACGGAGTACGGCCGCCGGAAGCACCGCACCCAGAAGGTGGCGGCCGGCATCTTCCTGTGCATGACGGCCGTGCTGGTCATCCCGTTGCTGGCCATCGTCGGACTGCTGGTCGTGCGCGGCGCTCCGGCGATATCGTTGACCTTCCTGTTCAGCGATCCCCTCAGCGGCATGACCGCGGGAGGCATCTTCCCGGCGATCGTCGGCACCCTCTGGCTGGTCGGCGTCTCGCTGGCGATCGCCGCCCCGATCGGCGTTCTGGCGGCGGTCTACCTGAACGAGTACGCCGGCGACAACTGGATGACCCGGATCATCCACCTGGCGATCGTGAACCTGGCCGGCGTCCCCTCGATCGTGCACGCGCTGTTCGGCGTCGGGGCCTTCGTGCTGTTCCTGAACCTCGGCACCAGCATCCTGTCGGCCTCGCTGACGCTGGCGATCATGACCCTGCCGGTGATCATCGCGAGCACCAAGGAGGCCCTGGCGGCCGTTCCCATGGCGTTCAGGGAGGCCTGCTGGAACGTGGGCGCCTCCCGATGGCAGACCATCTGGCACGTGGTGCTGCCGAACTCGATCGCCGGGATCCTGACCGGCGTCATCCTGCAGGTGTCCCGGGCCGCGGGCGAGACGGCGCCGATCATGTTCACGGGGGCCGCCTTCTTCCTGCCCTTCCTGCCGCGAACCGTGCACGACCAGTGCATGGCGCTGTCGATGCACCTGTTCACGATCTCGACGCAGGTGCCCAACGTCCCGGAGGCCTTCCCGTACGGGACGGCGCTGGTGCTGCTGGGAGTCGTATTGCTGGTCAACGCCGCGTCCATCGCCGTGCGCGTCCGGCTGAGGAATCGGCGGAAATGGTAGAGCCGAGGAGCATCGTCGAGTTCCGCGGCGTGACGGTGCGTTACGGCGCCCTGACGGCGCTGCGCGACGTGTCGCTGGACCTGCGCCCCAACGAGATCCTGGGCATCATCGGGCCGGCGGGCGCGGGCAAGACCACGCTGCTGAAGACGCTGAACCGGACCGTGGAGCTGATCGGCGGCGCGCACGTTGCCGGCACGGTGCTGCTGGATTCCGAGGACGTGTACCGGACCCGCGACGTGTCCAGGATCCGACGATGCGTCGGCATGGTGGCGCCGCTGCCGGTCGGACTGCCCATGTCGATCTTCGACAACGTGGCGTTCGCCCCGAGGATGGCCGGCGTCCGGCATCGCGAGGACCTGGCCGAGGTGGTCGAGCGATGCCTCCGCCAGGCCGCGCTGTGGGACGAGGTGAAGGACCGTCTGGACCAACTGGGCACGAAGCTGTCGGGGGGCCAGCAGCAGCGGCTGACTATCGCCCGTGCGCTGTCCCACGACCCCGACGTGCTGTGCCTGGACGAGTTCTCGATCGCGGTCGACCCGGTCACCACCATGCGCATCGAGGACGTGCTGAAGGAGCTGCGATCGACCATGGGGATCCTGCTGGTCACCAACCTGGTGCAGCAGGCCCGCCGGCTGGCGGATCGCACCGCCTTCCTGCTGGGGGGCGAACTGGTCGAGGTCGGGACGACGGAATCGGTCTTCGGGCGCTCGCCTGCGGACCGGCGCACGTTCGAGTACGTGCACGGGATGTTCGGATGACGGAAGCGACGGACACGAAGGGCATCCGGACCCGGGATCTGTGCCTGTGGTACACGAAGTTCCAGGCCCTGATCAACGTCACCGCGACGATTCGTCCGGGGCTGGTCACCGGGTTGATCGGGCCCTCGGGGTGCGGCAAGACGACCCTCCTGCGGTGCTTCAACCGGATCAACGAGCGCATCCCGGGCGTGCGCACCGAGGGCACCATCGAGATCCTGGGACACGACATCTATGCCCCGGGGACGGACCTGATCGAGCTGCGGCGCGGAGTGGGCATGGTCTTCCAGAGGCCGAACCCGCTGCCCCTTTCGGTCGCCGAGAACGTCCTCTTCGGGATCAAGGTGCACCGCTGCGAACGGCTGGGCCGGCAGGAGGAACACGACGTCATCGAGAAGGCGCTGCGCGAGGTGTCGCTGTGGGCGGACCTCAAGGACCGGCTGCACGCCAGCGCCACCTCGCTGTCGCTGGAGCAGCAGCAGAAGCTGTGCATCGCGCGCCTGCTGCCGCTGAAGCCCCGGCTGCTGCTGATGGACGAGCCGTGCTCGGCGCTGGATCCTGCTGCGACGCAGCGGATCGAGGAACTGATCCGGGAACTGCGCGGGACCTACACCATCCTGATCGTGACCCACAACATGGCACAGGCGCGGCGCATCAGCGACGAGTGCATGTTCATGCTGCTGGGCGAACTGGTCGAGCACCGGCGGACCGAGGATCTGTTCCTGAACCCTGCGGACGAAAGGACCGCACGGTATATCGAAGGGCGCTACGGTTGAACCGCTGCCCCCCCCCATCTTTTCGACGCGTGGACGGCGTTCTGACGACTTCAGTATCAACATGTTGCAGGACCGCCACGGCCTTGTAACGCAACTATGTTCCAATCGTGTCGTGATGACGGTGCGCGGAGTCGGTGAAACGCCGACGGAGTGATTGCGATGCCGCACACGATACTGATTGTCGAGGACGAGCAGGACTTCGCGGACGTGGTGGAATTGAACCTCCGCCGGCAGGGGTTCCAGACGCGCTCCGTGCGAACGGGCCAGGACGGACTGGACGATGCACGGACCCGGCGTCCCGACATCATCCTTCTGGACCTGATGCTTCCGGACTTTCCCGGGACCGAGGTCCTTCGACGCCTGAAGTCCGACCCGATGACGCGGGCGATACCGGTCATCATGGCGACGGCCCGGGGCGAGGAGATCGACCGGATCGTGGGATTCGAGCTGGGCGCCGACGACTACATCGTGAAGCCGTTCAGCATGCGGGAGATGGTGCTGCGCGTGAACGCCGTTTTGAAGCGGGCGAACGTGGCGCCGGGCACCGACAAGGATCCGTCCTACACGCTGGGCGGACTGATCCTGGACGGGGTCGCGCATCGCGTCTTCGCGGACGGTCGGGAAATCGAGCTTACGGCGCTCGAGTTCCGGCTGCTGCAGGCGCTCCTGGCCAACCTGGGACGGGTGATGTCCCGCGAGTTCCTGCTGGAACACGTATGGGGCATCAGCGCCGACATCGAGACCCGCACCGTGGACACGATGATGAAGCGGCTGCGGGACAAGCTGGGTTCCGCCGGACGATACGTCGAGACGGTGCGAGGGGTGGGATACCGGTTCGGCGGAAAGACCGCCCCGACGACGGGGCAGCCTGCCACCCACCCCGGGTCCGACGGGACGAGCAATCGGAATGACTGACGGAAGGTTGCGCTGGCCCGCGTCGCTCCCTCCCCCCGAAGGGTGCTAGGATGCCGGCTACATGCCGGGAATGGACACTCGCTTGCATGGAGGCAGGACCATGGGGAAGACGAAGATCGTGCACTTGAAGCGCTCGGAAGCAATCATGGCGGCTGCCGCGATCCTGCCCTTGTTCTCGAAGGGGATCCCCGGGCGGAAGGACCCGAAGCCCGCCGAACTGGAGGCCATCCGGATCGCCCTGGTGGCGGAATACCTTGCGCTGGTCAACTCGCTGGTGGAGGGGGTCGCCCCCCAGGACGCTCCCGGCGGATCGAACCTCGAGGAACCGGTCGTCGAGACCGTTGCTCCGACTCCTCCTGCTGCCGCGAAGAAGAAGGCGCCGAAGTAGGCGCGCTGATTTCCGCCCTCGGACGGCGACCGGATTGACCCGCACCTCCGACGTCCGGGCTGCCACGATTCCCAATCACCGGAGGGCACCCCCATGACGCCCTGCAGGATCACGCTGGTCGGCGCCGCGACCACTTTGCTGGAAATCGGCTCCTTTCGCCTGGTGACGGACCCCGTGTTCGACCCGCCAGGAAGCCGGTACACGTTGCGCGTGCTGGGCGGAATCCCGATCGGCATGCGGAAGACCACGGGTCCGGCAATGTCCCGCGAGGCCCTGGGTAGCATCGACGCGGTGCTGCTGAGCCACGATCAGCACCAGGACAACCTGGACGGCGAGGGGCGGGCCGTGGTGGCCCGGGCCCCCATTACCCTCACCACCCCGGATGGCGCCCTGAGGCTGGGGGGCTCGGCCGTGGGGCTCCACCCCTGGCAGTCCGCCGAACTGGTTGCCAGCGACGGCTCGCAGTTGCGTGTCACGGCCACTCCCGCCCGCCACGGACCGCCGGGTAGCCGCTTCGTGGTCGGCGCGGTCACGGGCTTCTTCCTGGAATGGGACGGCCAGCGCGATGGCGGCCTGTACATCAGCGGCGACACCGTCCGCTTCCGGGGCCTGAAGGACGTGGGCGGGCGCCTGCGGGTGCACACCGCGGTGCTGCATGTCGGCGGCGCGCAGTTCGGCCTTTCGGGTCCGGTGCGGTACACGATGAGGGCGCGTCACGTCGCGGCCGTGGCCCGGGACGTCGGCGCACGCCGGGTCATCCCGATTCACTACGAGGGCTGGCAACACTTCCGCGAGGGCGAAGCGGATTGCCGGGCCGCCCTGGAGTCGGCCGCCCTGTCCTGTCCGGTGCGCTGGATTGGCCGGGGCCAGGCCTTGGACCTCGATCTCTGAAGCGAACCGAACCGGTCCTCCCACCCTGCCCGTAACTGCAGAACTGCACGCCCCGGTTTGCCGGAAACCATCCCCTGCAACCGAAGAATCGGAAGTCCGCAACGGGCCTGTCACGGTCGGATCGTAGCCTTGCCTCACCTTGTGGTGGGGATGCCCATGGCTGCCAACGATGCCCTCCTGTTCACCCCCGGGCCGCTGACGACCAGTGCGTCGGTCAAGGCCGCCCTGGTCCGCGATCTGGGTTCCCGGGATTCGCGGTTCATCGAGGTCGTGGCCGATGTGCGCAGGCGCCTTGCGGTGCTGGCCGCCTCCCGGCCCGAGGAATACACGACGGTCATCGTCCAGGGCGCGGGCACGATGGGCGTCGAGGCGATGATCGGCACGTTCGTGCCGCGCGGCGGTCGGCTGCTGGTCGCCGTGAACGGCGCATATGGCCGCCGGATCGCGCACATCGCGAAGGTGCTGGGGATCGACGTCGTGCAGGTCGAGGGGCCCGAGGACCGGCCGACCGACGTGGTCGCCATCGAGGCCGCGCTGGACGCGGATCCCGAGATCACGAACCTGGCCGTCGTCCATTGCGAGACCACCACCGGCATCCTGAACCCGATCGCGCGCCTGGGCGAGGTCGCGCACCGCGCCGGCCGGTCGTTCCTGGTCGACGCCATGAGCAGCTTCGGGGGGGTCCCGCTGGACGCTTCGGCCAGCCACGTGGACGCGCTGGTGTCCTCGTCGAACAAGTGCATCGAGGGCGTCCCCGGGTTCTCGTTCTGCATCGCCCGCAAGGCGGCTCTGGGGGAGTGCCGCGGCCGCGCCCGCAGCGTCGCGCTGGACCTCCATGCCCAGTGGGAGGAACTGGAGCGCTCCGGGCAGTTCCGCTTCACGCCGCCGGTGCAGGTGCTGCTGGCCTTCCGCCAGGCCCTCGACGAACTGGACGGCGAGGGCGGGATCGAGGGCCGCATGGCGCGGTATCGCTCGAACCACTCCGTCCTCGTCGACGGCATGAGAGGGCTGGGATTCCGCGAATACCTGGATCCGGTTCACCAGGGATGGATCATCACCACCTTCCGCTACCCGTCGGACCCGGCGTTCCGCTTCGAGGAGTTCTATTCGCGGCTGGCCCGCGAGGGCCTGGTCATCTACCCCGGCAAGCTGACCCATGCCGACTGCTTCCGCATCGGCAACATCGGGCGGCTGTTCCCCGACGACCTGCGTCGGCTGGTGAGTGCGATTCGCGACACGGCGAGCGACATGGGCTTCCAGCCCGGCGCGGCCTGAGGAGGACCGACATGCGCAATCCCCGACATGCCCGGTACGCCGGGCCCCTGCGAGCGGCGGTGCTGGACTGGGCCGGCACGGCGGTGGACTTCGGTTCCCAGGCGCCCGTGCAGGCGTTCCAGTCGGTGTTCCTGGGCCACGGGGTCGAGGTGACGGCCGGCGAGGTGCGGGCGTTCATGGGACTCCACAAGCGGGAGCACCTTCACCGTCTGCTGGCCACGGCCCGCGTGGCGGAAGCGTGGCGACAGGTCCACGGACGCCCCCCCACCGCCGACGACGAAGGCGCGCTGTTCGCGGAGTTCGTCCCGGCCCAGTTGATGGTCCTGGCGGAAACGGCCCAGGTGATTCCCGGGGTGCTGGAATCGATCCGGTGGATGCGGTCCCGCAGGATGCGGATCGGCTCGACCACCGGGTACACCGCGGAACTGCTGGCGGTGGTCGCGGGCGAGGCGGCCCGCCAGGGATACGTCCCGGATGCCGTGGCATCCGTATCCGATGTGCCGGCAGGACGGCCCGCGCCCTGGATGATGCATCGCGTGCTGGAACGCCTGGACATCCATCCGCCCGCCTCCGTCGTGAAGTTCGGGGACACCCCGGCCGACATCGGGGAGGGCCTCGCGGCCGGCACGTGGACCGTGGGCCTGATCAATTGCGGGAACGAGGTCGGCCTGTCGCAGGCGGCGTGGGAGGCGCTGGACCCGGCCGACAGGGTGGAACGAACCCTCGCGGGACGCCGCCGCCTCGAGGCGGCCGGGGCGCACTACGTCGTTCCTGACTGGAGCGCAGTTCCCGGGATCCTCGACGACATCGAGGCGCGGCTCCGTTCGGAGGATGCGCCGTGAGCACGTCCCCCGTCGCGCTCGAATGGCATGCAGACTCCCGTCGTTCCTTCGTCCGGTGGAGGACGCTGACGTTCTGGTCGCTGCTGGTCGGGTACGCGGCCTACTACCTGTGCCGGCCGAACCTCGCGGCATCGGCCGGGTTCCTGGCGACCGAAGAAGGCATCGACACGATGGCGTTCGGAAGCATCGCGTCCTTCGGGACCCTGTCCTACGCCCTCGGGAAGTTCGCCGCGGGCCCCCTGGCCGAGCGCTTCGGCGGCCGCAGGGTGTTCCTGGTGGGCCTGTTCGGCTCGGCCGCGGTCACGGCCCTCATCGGCGTTTCCCACGGGATCATCCTGCTGGCTGCGCTCTGGGGCGCAGGTCGCCTGCTGCAGTCGGTCGGCTGGCAGGGCCTCGTCAGCATCATCCCGCGCTGGCACGAGCGGTCACGGTACGGAACGGCGATGGGCCTGGTGTCGACGTCCTACCAGTTTGGCGGCGCAGTGGCTCCGTTGCTCCTCGGTGGGTTGGTCGCCGCGGGATTCGGCTGGCGGGCGCTGTTCGTGATCCCGGCGGCGGTCCTGGCGGCGATCGGCCTGGTGGTCGCGGGGGGGATCGTGAACCGTCCCGAGGACCGGGGACTGGCCGGTCCCTTGCCCGAGGAGGGCCTGGAGTTGCCGCCGAAGGCCCCCGAGGCCTGGACCTTCCGCGTCTGGGCCCTGCTGGCCCGCCCGGCGTTCCTGATGGCCCTGGGAACCGCCTTCGTGCTGACGCTGCTGCGGGAGTGCTTCAACACGTGGATGCCGAAGTACTTCCTGGACCGGGGCGAGGCGATGGACGTCGCGCTGTTCAAGTCCACCGTGTTCCCCCTCCTCGGGATCCTGGGTTCCCTGGTCGCCGGATGGTTGTCGGACCGGCTCTCGGGCGGGCGCCGCGGACCGATCATGGCGCTGTTCCTGGCGGGCCTGCTGGCGGCACTGCTAGGCCTGGCGCACGTCGACGGCCTGGTGCGCGCCCTGGCGCCCTTCGCGCCGGGCCTCCAGGGCGGGACCGTCGCGTTCCTGCTGGTCGGCGCCGCCGGGTTCTTCGTGTTCGGCCCCTACAGCATGATCGGCGGAGGCGTGGTGGCGCTGGATTTCGGGGGCACCCGCTCGGCCGCGACGGCGGCCGGCCTGCTGGACTGCGTCGGGTACCTGGGCGCGTCGATGGCGGGCGTGGGCGTCGCACGGGTCGTCGGGGCCTGGGGCTGGTCCACGGCCTTCGACCTGCTGGCCGGGCTGGCCGCGTCCGCCATGGTCCTGACGCTGCCCCTGTGGCGCAGGAAGGTCGCGACGTGAGGGAGGGAATCCGCGCCCCCTGCCGCGCGCCACGAAGTTGACACGCAGGCCGGTCCATCCGAGGCTTCGATCGACAGGGGAGGGGGCATGTCCAAGACGATCGGGATCCTGACCAGCGGCGGCGATTGTCCGGGCCTCAACGCGGCCATCCGGGGCGTGTGCCGGGCGGGCCAGGAGGCCCATGACATGCGATTCCTGGGCTTTCGCGACGGGTTCCGGGGCCTGGTGATGGACCGGACGATGGAACTGGAGCCCCGCATGATGTCCGGGATCCTGACGCTGGGCGGCACGATCCTGGGCACCAGCCGGGACAAGCCCCACCGGATGCCCATGGGCGGCGACGTGCTGGACATGACCGACGCCGCCGTGGAGACGTTCCGCAAGCACCACCTGGACGCGCTGGTGTGCATCGGGGGCGGGGGCACGTTGAAGAACGCGGTGCGTCTGAAGAAGGCGGGCCTGCCGGTCGTCACGATGCCCAAGACGATCGACAACGACGTGGCGGGCACCGACGTCACCTTCGGCTTCGACACCGCCCTGGGCATCGCCACGGAAGCCATCGACCGGCTGCACTCGACCGCCATGAGCCACAGCCGCGTCATCGTCGTGGAGATCATGGGGCACCGCGCGGGGTGGCTGGCCCTGGGGGCGGGCCTGGCGGGCGGCGCCGACGTGATCCTGGTGCCCGAGATCCCGTACGACCTGGATCGCGTGGCCGATGCCCTGATGGACCGGAAGCGCCGGGGGAAGCACTTCAGCATCCTGGCCGTGGCCGAAGGCGCCATGTCGCAGGCCCAGGCGAAGGAGGTCCGGCGCATCGAGGAGGACAAGGCGGAGGCCGGTTCGAAGAAGGGGAAGAAGGAGGCGGTCCTGAAGCTGCAGGCGTTCTACGAGCAGCACGTGAACCACACGCTGGAACTGACGCGCGCGCTGGAGCGCAAGACGGGCCTGGAATCGCGCCTGACCATCCTGGGGCACCTCCAGCGGGGCGGGACGCCTTCCGCGGCGGACCGCCTGCTGGCGACGCGCCTGGGGACCGCCTGCGCGGCGTTGCTGGACGAGGGGATCTCGGGCGTGATGGTGGCCGCGCGAGGGGAGGGCGTCGCTGCGGTGCCGCTGGAGGAGGTCGCCGGTCGGACGCGCGTCGTACCGCTGGACCACCCGTGGGTGACCGCCGCCCGCCAGCTGGGCACCTGCCTCGGGGACTGACCCGTCCAGGCGTTCGCGGTCGCAGTGGCGCCGGGAATCACCACGCCGGAACGTAGTCGAAGCGCAACGCCCGCGTGTCGATGCTGAGGAACGAGGTCTGCCCCTCCGAGCAGGTCCCGCTGTTCAGGAACCATCGCGATCCGTGCAGCGAACGGCCCCCCTCGTGGGAATGGCCGGTGACGACCACGTCGGCCGATCGCCGGCGGGCCTCCTCGACGGCCCAGCGCCGGAAGGGACAGGCCTCGGGCTCGGGCTGCACGCCGCTCAGCGACACGTCCAGCCGTTCAAAGAAGCGGAACAGCGCCTGCCAGCCCAGCCGCCTCAGCCAGCCCCCCAGCCAGACGGCCGTTTCGGCCAGCACCCTGGCCTTCGCGTAGGTGGGATCCCCGAGGTGCCCGTGCGTGAAGTACAGGCGCACCCCGTCCTTGTCGAGGAGCCATTCCGAACGGGCGCCCAGCATCGGGCCGGTCACGGCATCGTGGTTGCCGAGGATCCAGACGTACCGAGGGTCGAGCATCCTCCGCACCACCGCGCGGTGTGCGGCCACGGCCTGTCGCAGCCGCTCCTCGCTGCTGTCGGGCGTGGTGCCGTCCAGGGTCTCGAAGATGTCCCCCAGCAGCACGATCCGCTCGTGGTGCGTTTCCAGGTGATCCAGGAAGCGCAGGAACCGCGCCTCGTCATGCCCGAAGCGATCCAGAGCGTCACCGCTTCCCAGGTGCAGGTCCGATACCACCGCGAGGGTCATGCTGCCTCCTGCCGTCCGGGCGAAGCTGCGAAGACAGTATCCCTGGGACGGGTGTCCGCGGCATGTCCGGGTCGCGGCGTTCGGGCAAACGGATCGCATCGGCGCCGCAACGACAACGAGGCGGTTGCGGCAGGCGTGTGAACAGAGTGCGAACCGGGACCTTGTCACGAAGAAGTTGCCGTCCGATTGCCCGGCCGCGACCCGGGTCGGTCAACATCCGCTCTGGATCCCAGGCACGGGGCGACCTCGAACCCGGATGCCCGGGTCCGCTCGGACCACGGAGGAACCATGACAGCCCGCGTCGTTCCAGCGCTTCGACTGGCCCTCGGCCTGGCCGCCCTGACGGGAGCATCCATCGGGTGCCAGGACCCTGCGCACCCGGGGCCAGGCCTGCCGGAGTCCGCGGCCCGGTCCTCGCACCTGGCCTGCACGCCCCAGGAACTGACGGCGGAAGGGCGCCAGCAATCGGGGCCCCGTGGGGACAACGGCGCGATCCTGCCGAACGGCCGCGAGATCTCGCCCGCCGGGGTCCGGTTCCCGCTTTCGGAATTCCCGCTGGGACTCGCGGTGTCGCCCGACGAGACGCGAGCCTACGTGCTGCACACGGGCAACCGGGGGCAGACGCTGAAGGTGCTGGACCTGTCTGCCGCGCAGCCGGCCCTGTCCCCGGCGAAGGCTCCGGATGCCGCCCTGCTGCAGACGCTGCCCCTGGGATCGGCCTTCCGGGCGATCGGGGTGCTGCCCGACGGGAAGACCGTCGCGGTGGGGGGGGGCGGGTCCGGTAAGCTGATGATCTATGCGACGCAGGCCGACGGGACCCTGGTTTCCCCCCCGGACGTGCTGCAGCTGGACGGCTACCTGGCGGACCTGAAGGTCTCGCGGGACGGCCGGCGAATGTTCGTGCTGTCCAACACCAACAGCAAGGTGTTCGTGGTGGACGTCGCGACGCGGACCGTGCTGTCCACCTTCGAGGCCGGCACGTACCCCTACGACCTGGAACTGTCGCCCGACGAGGCGACGGCCTGGGTGTCCAACCTGGAGGCCTCGACCGTGTCGGCGATCGACGTCGCCACCGGGACCGTGAAGGCCGAGATCGAGGTCGGCAAGGGGCCCGAGGACATCGCGATCACCCCGGACGGCGCCCTGGCGTGCGTCGCCAGCAGCGACGCCGACACGGTGACGATCATCGATACGGCCACGTTGAAGGCGGTCGCGACGATCGATCTGACCGGCGACGCCCTGCACCTGACCCACGGCAACGTGAACGGGCTGGCGCTGTCCGCGGACGGCGCGACGCTGTACGTCACCGAGGCCGGCACGAACCGGGTGGACGTGATCGACACGGCCACGCGGAAGGTCCGGGGCGCCCTTCCCACGGGGTGGTACCCGACGGAGGTCCGCGCCGGGCAGAAGGGCCTGTACGTCCTGTCGTCGAAGGGGATGGGCAGCCCGGAGGCGCAGAACCTGAACCTGCTGCCCGGGTTCCTGGCCGCCGTCGCGTACCCCGACACCGCGGCCCTGGCCGCCGCGACCGCGCAGGCGGACGCGAACAACACCCGCGCCTCCGGCTTCTTCACGGGGGACTGCAAGCCGGAGAACGTGCCGCCCCTGACCGGCCCCGGCGGGCCCATCCAGCACGTGGTCCTGATCGTCCGCGAGAACAAGACCTACGACATGGTGCTGGGGGACTTCGAGCGCGGCGACGGGGACCCGAACCTGGTCGTGTTCGGCGAGCACTACACGCCGAACTTCCACAAGATGTCGCGCGAGTTCACGACCTTCGACAACTACTACTCGAACCCCGAGGTGTCGATCCAGGGACACATGTGGTGCACGCAGTCCCAGTGCAACGACTTCGTGGAAAAGGCGTACCTGGACCAGACGCTGCTGCCCGGGTTCGAGCCGGCGTCGCTGCCCGGCGGGCCCAGCCCGACGATCTTCGATCTGTGCGTCGACAACGGCGTGTCGTTCCGGTCCTACGGCGAGTTCCCGTCCTTCGCGTCGAAGATGTTCAGCGACTTCCAGGACAGCTACGACCCGAAGTACCCCTTCTGGACGATGGGCGTGTGGGACGTGGACAAGGCGGCCGAGGCGATCCGCGAATGGGACCTGGGCATCTTCCCGCAGTTCATCTTCCTGGGGCTGCCCAACGACCACACCTACGGGACCGATCCGGGCCGCCCCACGCCCCAGACCCTGGTGGCCGACAACGACCGGGGCCTGGCGCTGCTGATCGAGTGGATCACGCACTCGAAGCACTGGACCGACACCGCGGTGTTCATCATCGAGGACGACCCGCAGGGCTCGGGGGACCACGTCGAGGCGCACCGGTCGATCTGCACCGTGGTGTCCCCTTGGGTCCGGCGGGGCTACACCTCGTCGATGCACTACGACATCCCCAGCGTGCACCGGACCATCGAGCTGATCCTGGGCCTGCCGCCCATGGGCAAGAACGACGCGTTCGCGCCCCCGATGCTGGACATCTGGGTCGACGGGACCTCGACGCAGCCCGACTACACCCCGTTCGTGGGTGTGCCCGTGGACGTCGGATTCGACGTGAACCCGGCCAACGCGCCGATGGCCCTGGAGTCGTCCCGGTGCGACTTTTCGGAACCCGACGGTTGCGAGGGGCTGGGACGGATCGTGTGGAAGGCCGTGCGCGGGGATGTCGAGCCGCCGCCCTACGCGAGGGGGATCGACCGATGACGAGCATGAACGAAAGGTTCCGGTTCGCGATCACGCTGGGGCTGATGCTGGCGCTCGCCCCCATCGGGTGTGGGAGCGGAGGGACCGGGACCGCGGGGGACGAGGACGCTCGACCGGATGCGGACGCGGTGGCCGACGCGCCCTTCGATCCGTCGGGGCCGGATGCGCCGTCCGATCGCGAGATCGATGCCGAGGGCGACGTGGCTGCCGACACCGACGTGCCTGCTCCCGGATGCGGCGGCGACGCCCAGGACCAGGCCGCGGCGGGCGTGCAGTGGCTGGTCGACGACGAGCCGAGGATGGCGGTCGAGGCGTTCGCGTCCGCGCTGGCCCTCTGCCCCGACGACCCTCGTTCGCTGTTCGGATCCGCCGTCGGCGAGATGATGGAGGGCGCGGAACTGTTCATGTCGCTGGTGGAGGTGCTGAAGGGCCAGACCACCGGGCCGCAGCTGCCCAAGGCGAGCGCTGCGCTGCCGCTCGCGCCGGCGACGCTGAAAGGCCAGACGCGCAACGAGTACCTCGCGGAGACGATCCACGACATCCTGATGCAGCTGCGCGGGCATTTCGCGGCGGCGGGGGATTTCCTGGACCGGCTGGGCGCGCGCGACCCGGACCTGTCGACCGCCGGCATCCCCGTGCGGCTGACCGTTAAGCCCACGCTGGTGCTGCGCGGGACGTTCGGGACCGGCGACGTGGCGCTGGTGAAGGCCATCGCGGCCTTCCTGACGGGCACGATGGACACGCTGGCGGGCCAGGACCTGGACACCGACCTGCTGACCCTGATGGAGGCGATGAAGAGCCGGTCCGGCGGCGGGCTCACGTTCGCGACGATCTCGTCGTACCTGGCGTTCCTGCTGAACGCGGACGCCCGGTTCCTGACCCTGCAGCAGCCCGACGGCACGGCGATGTTCAATGACGCGCGGGAGCGCTTCGGGGCTGCAGGTCCGGCCCTGGTGCATGCGCTGGACACCTTCGCTGCCGCGGGGACCGCGGACGGCACTGTCAGCCGGGTCCAGATGTCGGGCACCGACACGACCTTGGTCGTGTGCTGCCGAGTGATCACCGCCGACGACGGGACCACGACCGAGGAGCCGATGTCGTTCACCGTGACGCCCGCGGTGCGGCAGGCCTTCCTGGATGCGTCCGCCAGCATCCTGGATCCCGGGACGAAGGTCACGCTGCACGGCGCGGTGGCGCCCATCCTGGCGACGATCGTGTCGGTCGCGGGCCGCAGCGGGGCGCTGGACGCCGCGGGCGTGACGATGCCGCTGGGGCTCGACATCAACTCGCTGGAGATCGCGGACCTGTCGGGCGTGCTGGAAGGGCTCCTGCCCAACGTGCTGGCCTTCGACTGGGGGACGTTCTACACCCATCCGATCGGGCTGCGCGACTGGATGCCCGCGGTGACCAGCGGCGGGGGCTTCCTCGAGGACCACCTCCTGGCCGAGTGGGAATGCCCGGCCGATCTGCAGCCCGACGGGTACCCGACCGGGTCGCTGCGGGCGCTGTGCGCGAAGACCGCGTCGCTGACCGATGCGCCGCATTTCCAGGGCACGCCCTACGCGATCGCGGCCGACGGCATGGCCTCCGGCTTCCCGGCCCTGGCGTTTCCGGATCCGACGTGGAACCACCTGCTGTCGGTGGACCTCGCGGGCGTCGACGGCGCAACGGATGCGTCGACCTACGTCGACGCCGACGGCAAGTCGCTGAACACGGCGCTGGCGAAGCTGCTGGCCCCGGTGCTGGCGCTGCTGAAGTAGCCACGCAAGCCGGGCGGGCCGCGCGCTACCGTCCGTCCCGGGCACCCCGTGCGCCGGCCCACAACCCGATCACCCCGGCCACGAACGCGATCAGCGTGATCGGCACCAGGAATCCCGGCCACGACGACGGGGCGAACCACCCCTCATACCCCAGCAGCGCGGCATGCAGGCCTGAGGCGAACGCCAGCAGGCCCAGGCGCAACGGCCAGCCACGGTCCGTCAGGCCGTCCGGATGCCGCGATCGCAGGAAGGTCCCCGCAGCCGCGGCCGCCAGCAGCAGCGACCAGGCCACCGTCGCGACCGGCCTTCCCTCGGCGAAGAGCTTCGGGTAGGTCGCCGGGGTGAACAGCGCCAGCGACAGGCCGACGTGCAGCGCCACCAGCCAGGATGCCGTCGCCAGCAGGAGCCGCTGCCCGCCGGCAACCCGGACGCGGCGGCGAAGCAGGAAGATCACCACCAGCAGCAGCGCGGACAGCGCGGCGGCCTTGTTGACCACGAAGGTCGGCCACTGGTCCCAGGGCACGCCCTTGAAGGCGTTGTAGCGCACCGTGGCATAGGCGAGCGCCGTCAACACGGTGGATGCGATCGTCTTCATGACATCTCCGTCATCCGGCCCTTTTCCAGCCTATCCGGCGTCGGTGTCCGGTCTGCGACCCCGGGGTGAATCCTTCGCGACGAGGTGCCACGCGATGTTCGGATTCTGTATTCGGGGGAGCAATGCCGGGGGTCCAGGATCCGTGATCGATGCACGAGCGAATCGAGGCGCGGGAATCACAGGACCCACGCAACCGCCAATCGCCCAAGGAACCCGTAGCCCGATCCGGCAGGCTCGACGCCGGGAGCCGGGTGGCGAGGGACGTTCGTGGTGGCGGGGATCACGGCGCCGGCGTTGACCTTGACCTCCAGGTGCTGCCCCAGCGCGAACCAGGCGGTCGGGCCCGCGACGACCTTGGCGCCCCCTTCCGCTTCGTCCTTCTCCCAGAATCCCTCGATGTCCTGCATCAGCAACTCGGCGCCGACGCGGGCCCATCGTGCGGCTCTGTAGGACGCCGCGAACCCGAGGATGACGTCCGCGACATCCCTGGCGCCGCGAAGGGGAAATTCCAGGCGCGTGGACAGCGCCAGGTCGATCGGGCCGAACGACCGCGACAACGCGACGTACAGCCGCGGGATCGCGACGGTCTGGAAATCCAGCAGGCAGCCGCCGCCGAGCGTCAGGTTGACGGCATGCCGGGCCTGGTCCAGGACGCCGAAGTAGGCGTCGATGGAGGCCGCCGTGCCGCGATGCTCGCCTCCCGCAAGCGCGACTCCGCCCCATCCCTCCAGCACCAGGAACGACGTCGGCGCCCAGCGCAGCCGGACGCCCTGCTCGACCCCCTGCTCGCCGAAGGGACGGGTTTCCCGCGTGCCGTAGGCCGTTTCGGACTCGACCATCAGGAGGTTCGGGCGGGTCCGGCCGACGGGGTGGTACAGGTACGGGAAGTCCCCGGTGGATTGGGCCAGTGCCGACGACGAGGTCAGGGAGGCGAGGGCGACTGCGACCAACGTCAGGTTGCGAGTCATCGGCATTCCTCAGGGAGCCGGCGTGCACCCCTTCACGGGATCCCACGGTTGCGTGTCGAACCCCAGCCAGGTGAAGCAGTCGCGGTTCAGCACGCGGACCTCGCCGGTGGCGCCATCGGCCTCGGCCACCGCGTATGCGTCCGGGTCGTAGCGCGTCGAGGACATCACCAGGTGCGGGACGCCGGAGCCGGTGTCGTCGATCCACATGTGCAGGTGGCCCGAGAAGACCATGCGAACGTTGTCCGCGTGCGCCCGGAGCAGCGCCGGCAGGCCGGGCTCGCCGCCCTCCTCCTCGGCCATCTGGAACAGCGGGAAGTGCACCACGACGACGGTGGGTCGCCCCCGCGCCAACTGGGCCTGGACCCAGTGCAGCTGTTCCGTGCCCAGGGACCCGACCGACGAGTCGTGGACGGGACTGGCGTCGTCCTGCGTGTCGCCCAGCATCGCGTCGAGCAGCAGGAAGGTCCACCCCTGGTGATCGAAGGACGAGTACAGATCGACCCCGAAGCTCCTGCGGATCAGCGCTACGGTCAGCGACCGCGGGATGGATGGCTCGTCGTGGTCGTGGTTGCCCCAGGCGGGGTGGACGGGCATCGGGAAGCTGCGCAGCAGGTCCGCGGCCCGGTCGATCCGGGTGAGGTGCGTGTCGTAGAACGCCGGGTCGGTCGACGGGTAGTTGTGGAACACGTCGCCCGCCACCAGCACGAAGTCCGGCCGGTCGGGCAGGGCGGCCAGCGCGTCCCGGGCAGCCGCGAGGTTCGTCGAGGTCTGGTAGACCGTTTCCGTGTCCAGCGCGTTGCCCTCGGGCCCCACGTAGTAGTCGTCGATGATGTGCGTGTCGCTGATCACCGCGAACCGGAACGTCCCGGGCGCGGGGGTCGGATCGGGCGCGGGCGCGTCGGGTGTCCGGGCCAGGTCCACCGCGGCCGGCGCGTCGATGCCGGAGTCGTTCCCGCCATCGGGCGCAGGGGCCGCGGATCCACCGGCGGGATCCACCGCGCACCCCGTTCCCGCCAGCGTGAGCCAGACGGCGACGATCGCGGCCAGGCTGCAACCCGTCCCGTTCCAACGCCTCGGTTCCCGGACGATCGTCGACATGCCGTTCCCTCGATGGGTCACCCGGCCATTGTCCCGGCGACAAGCGGCATCTGGACGGCGGAACGGTCAAACCTGGGCAACGGTCGGGTGACAGGGGCGTGACGCACGCGGGAGGGGGCGGCGTCTACCGGCAGGCGGGGGCGTCGGCATCGGGCAGGCGCAGGAATGCCACCGAATGGGGCGGCAGGTCCAGCCAGCGACCCGCCGCGAAGTCCAAGCGGCGCGGGTCCAGGTCCGGCAGCGACCCCTCGGCGTCGGCGGCCAGCGCGACGCCGCCCAGGCGCACGTCGCGGGCGTCCAGGGTGTCCGCGGTCAGGATCCAGGCATCGACGCGGTGGCCGCTGCCGGGCAGGCCGATCGGCGTGGCGGCGTCCGCGAGGTTCACGAGGGCCATCCCGATCGCCCCGGAAGGCACGCCCGCACCGGCGACGGCGCAGTGGGCGTAGGCGCGCAGAAGGGGCGTCCCCGAGGTCGCGTCCAGCACCACCGGCCCCATCAGGCGCTTCCACAGCACCGAGGCCCAGTAATCGGGCCGGGGCGTCAGCGTGGTGTCATCGAGCAGGCCGTAGTCGGAACCCGACAGGGTCTGGCGGATCACGACGGGCTGGCCCCGGCGGGCAATGCGCCCCAGCTCGTCCACCCACCAGAAGGTCCCGGCGAAGCGGTCGCTGATGCCGGGCGCGCCGCCGCACTGGGCGTTGCCGGTCTCGCCCAGCCACACGGGCGTCTTCGGCACGTGGGCGTCCCGGTGGCCTTCCACCTCGCCCGCCCAGACGTCGACCTCGTCCAGTGCGTCCGGATCCAGCATCACCTCGAGCCCGGCCGGCCGGCTGGTCACGGGGCATCGCGTGGACTGCTGGGGGTAGTAGTGCCACGTGACCACGTCCAGCACGTCGCCCCCTTCCCGCAGCGTGTCGTCCATCACCGGGTTCATCTCGCCGACCAGCGGCCAGTAGGCGCTGGAGGGGCCGGCCAGCCGGGCGCCCGGCGCGTCGGCGTCCAGCATCGCGCGGGCGGTCCGCAGGTCCTTCGCGTAGGCGGCGCCGTCCAGCAGGAAGTCCGTCCCGTGGATCAGGGGGTATCCGTTGATCTCGTTGCCCAGCTCCCAGACTTCGACGGGGTCCCCGCGCCCGGTGGCGTACCGGACCAGCTCCCGGGCGTTGGTGGCGTCCCAGCGCTTCGCGGCGTCCCGGGGCCCGGGGCCGGCGTTCAGGGTGAAGAAGAGGGTCAGGCCCAGGTCCCGGCCGAAACCGGCCAGGCCGTCCCAGATGGACCGGGTGAGCACCAGTTCATACGGGGGCGGGGCCGCGGTGACGGGGGTCTCGGACAGGTCGTAGAAGGCGCGGTCGGCCTCGCTGCCGCCGATGCGCAGGAACGCCGGGGCCAACGGCGCGGCAAGGGCCCGAAGCCGCGCTCGCGAGAAGTCGAAGGGCGGCACCTTCTGCGAACCCGTGCCGCCCTGCACCGTGGCGTCCTCGGACCACCACATCCCGCCGGCCACCTGGGAGGAGTCCACCGCGAACGACAGGAACCGGGGGTCGACCCGGGCCAGGGCAGTCGCCACCTTCGCGTCCACCGTCACCGCGCCGTCGGGAGGGGGCGCCGTCACCATCATGGCGGGCACGCCTTCCGCGTTCCCGTCGCAGCCCGGCCCGAATCCGGCCAGCAGGACCAGGGCCGTCAACGGTCCCCGGGTGCGCAGGGCCCCTCTTCGCATCGTGCTTCCTCCCCGGATGTCGGCGCCGCTTCTGCCGGTGCGTGACGCTGGCGGATCATAGGACCGCTGCGGAAGGATGTCAGCGGGGACAGGGCGGGAGCGCCTCCGGGCCCTCGAAGCGGGGTTGCACCACGATGCCACGGGCGCGCACGGCCTTCAGCAGGTCGGCCTTGCCCCGGTCGATCAGCACCGCGGCCTCGGCGTCCGTCAGCATCTCGAAGTCGGTCCAGGCGTCGCCCAGGGCCAGGGTGGGCCTGAGCCCGGTGCGGGCACGCAGGGCGTCGGCCTTGCCCTGCCGCCAGGTCACCGGTGCCAGCACGTCGCCGGTCAGGCGCCCGTCCCGCACGGCGGTCCCGACTCCCAGCACGTGGTCCGCAGGGACGCCGTAGAGGGCCGCGGCCGCCTCGACGACCGGTTGTGCCGACGCCGACACGACGAACACCTCCCACCCGGCCCCCCGGAGGTAGTCGATCAGCGAGCGCATGGGGTCCCGGACCCGGATGCCCTGTTCCATTTCCACGGGAGGGTGGCCTGCGGGAACCGGCAGGCGGCGCAGGCAGCGGGGCCGGCCCCGGGCTTCCGCCAGCGCGTCCCTCCCCAGGGCCGAGGCCTCGGCGGGGGTCATGCCCTCCAGCAGGCCGGCCAGGTACCCGCAGGCCTCGCGCTCCCGGCCCGACTCCCACTGCTCGTCGTATCGGCGGTACGTCTGGACGACGCGCTCCTCGGCCTCCCGGGCGCCATCCCGGCCCTTCCCGGACCGGGCCTCGGCCAGCCGGAACAGCATCGCGTTGCTGATGTCCCCGTCGATCAGCGTGTTGTCGCAGTCGAAGGCCGCCACGGGACGTGGCGCACCGGCGGCGGTCTCGGCCGCCTTCCGGGCCACCAGGGACCGGAACAGCGCCTGCGCCTCCGGGGACCAGCCGTCGAGGGGGCTCGCGTGCGCGACCGGCGTCGCAAGAAGGATGGCCGCCAGCAGCAGGCTCGGCATCGCGACGGAAGGCACATTTGGCCGGGTCAAGCGGGATCCCCGTACAGGCCCTGCAACGATGGGAAGGCCGAGCCGAAGCGTCAAGGGTGCGACTCCGTGAACGGTTCGCGACGCCCGCGCAACGGGACCGCAACTTCTTCCTGTGTCACGGGACCGTCAGCAGGTGTTTGCAGCAGCGCGACGTTGCCCGTCCAGACTCGACCCCGGGCAGGCCGGCGTCCTTCCGGCCCGGCCCTGGGCGTCTGGCGGAGGCAACATGCAACGCGCTGCGATCCTCGGTTTCGCGATCCTGGCGGTGCTGGCGGGGGGGCTGGCGGAGGGGTGCGACGCGACCCTGGGCCCGGCCGATTCCCGGTCGTCCCTCGACGTCCCTTCGACCGATGCGGATGTCCCGGCGCCGGACGAAGGGGTCGCGGACGTTCCCGCGTCCGCCGAGGCGGTCGGCCTGGCACCCCCCGAGACGATCGACCCCATGGCCTGCGTGCCCGGCGCCGCGCGCCAGACAGTGACCTTCGTCCACGTGAACGACCTGCATTCGGGGTACATCCCGACCCCGGACGGGAACCCGTTTGCGCGACTGGTCGGGTACGCCAATGCGGTCCGCGCCGAGAACCCGTACACGCTGTTCACCGACGGGGGCGACGATCACGAAAAGGGCAGCCTGGCCGAACAGGCGTCGGAGGGCCGGTCCACCATCGAGGTGACGCGCGCGATGGGGTTCGACGTCCGCGTGATGGGGAACCACGACTTCGCGTGGAGCCTGGAGGGGGCGCTCGAGCACTCCCGGGATCCGAACGCGACGGTCGTGACCAGCAACATCACGTATACCGGCAGCGACCCGAAGGGCCTGGGGGCGATCGAGTACGCGGAGAAGGACGTCGGGTGCGTCCGGGTGGGCTTCTTCGGCCTGGTGTCGGGTCCCTGGGACGACCAGGACCGCTCCTACGAGGGCGATTTCTACCCCGAGCTTCCTACCCGCTTCGACTACGTGGACATCGCGACGCGGATCGTGGAGCAGCATCGCGCGGACGTGGACCTGATGGTCCTGGTGAGCCACCTGGGTGACGACATGGACCACGTCGTGGCCCAGGCGGTGCAAGGCATTGACGTGATCCTCGGAGGCCATTCGCACACGATCCTCGCGTCGCCCGGGATCGAGGGTGACACCTGGATCGTGCAGTCCGGGTCGGGCGGGAACTTCGTGACGCGCCTGGACGTGACGGTGGACCTGGCCGGGCGGCGCGTGGTGGACCGGCGGCACGAACTGCTGACGAACCTGCCGGGGGCGCTGCCGGTCGACACGGCGACGGAGGACCGCCTCGCCGCGCTGCTGGGAAAGTTCGCGCCTGCCCTGACGAAGCCCATCGCGACGGAAAAGGAATACCGCAACGACAAGCAACTGGCGGAACTGGCGGCACGGGCGGCGATGTCGGCACTGGCCAGCGACGCGGCGCTGATCGACCCGAACACCACGTGGACGGCGATGCGCGCCGGCCTGGTCTATCCGCAGGACCTGCTGAACTGCTTCCTCGTCGAGCGCGAGCCATCCGGGACCTCCGGCTTCAGCAGCCTGGTCCTCGCCCAGGTATCCGGCGCGGACCTGGACGCCATCCGGGACGGCATGCCCGACTGGGGCTTCACAGGGCCATCCCAGACGCAGCCGGCCACCCTGTACACGATCGCGATGCAGAAGAGGACGGCGTACCGGCCCGACCTGCACCTGCCCCACGGCGTGACGCTGTTCAGCCTTCGCCAGTCCGACGAAGTATGGATGGCGCTGGTGAAGTACGCGGTACGCCGGCAAGAAGCCTGCCTGTACCTCGACGCGGACGAGCCCCTGCCCGGGTGCGACTAGGCATTTCGTTCCTTCGTCACGCAGCATTCACACAACGCTTTCGCCCCGTCCATCCAGCGTCAGGGCTTTGGCACCGGCCCCTGTCATGCTCGTGCCAATGAAAACGAGAGAGCGAAGATGAGCACGCTGGTCGTCCTGCTCGCGACCGCCTCGTTCCTGTCGATCGCCCTGGTCCTGACCCTCCATGCCGCGGCCCACACGAAATTCCCGGCGCCGGCGCGCAAGGACGGCCCCACGCCGCCCATCTCGGTGCTGAAGCCGCTGAAGGGGCTGGACGACGGGCTGTACGACAACCTCGCGGCCCTGGCCCGCCAGGACTACCCCGGGTACGAGATCGTGTTCGGGGCCGAGGATCCCGACGATCCCGCCCTGGCGGTGGCCCGGCGCGTGATGGAGGACCATCCTGCCGTCCCGATGAAGGTGCTGGTCAGCAACCGGTCCATCGGCCTGAACCCCAAGGTGAACAACCTGGTCGGGCTGGCGTCGCAGGCGTCCCACGAGCACCTGTTGATCTCGGATTCGAACGTCCGTCCGGGCCCGGGCTACCTGCGCGCGATGGCGTCGGAACTGGCCGATCCGAAGGTCGGCCTGGTGTCCAGCGTGCTGGCCGGGACCGGTGAGCGCAGCCTGGGCGCCCTGATGGAAAACGCTCATCTGAACTCGTTCGTGCTGGCGGGCGTGTGCGGCGCCGACGTACTGGCCGAGCGGGCCTGCGTCATCGGCAAGTCCATGCTGTTTCGCCGGACCCACCTGAACCTGCTGGGGGGCTGGTGGTCGGTGCGGGACATCCTGGCCGAGGACTTCGTGCTGGGGGCGCGGTTCCAGAAGGCGGGCTTCCGGGTCGCGCTGTCGCCCCACGTGCTCCCGACCGTCAACACGTCCTGGAGCGTCGAGCGGTTCACCAACCGGCACGTGCGCTGGGGCCAGATGCGGCGCTGGATCGTGCCGGCCGCCTTCCTGGGCGAGCCGCTGCTGAACCCGACGCCGATCCTGCTGGCATTCGTGCTGGCCACGCTGGTTGCGCCCGGCGCCTTCGAGCCGACCTTCGCGGCGGCGGCGGCCGGGGTCGGCATCGCTCTGAAGGGGCTGTCGGACGAATTCCTGGCCCGCAGGCTTCGCGGCCACGGGTACGGGATCGCCGGTCTCGCCTGGATCCCCGTGAAGGACGTGCTGGTGGCCGGCCTCTGGGCGCTGGCCGCGGTCCGCCGCACCGTGGACTGGCGGGGCAACGTGCTGTGGATCGGCCCCGGCTCGCGACTGGATCGTCGTCCGCAGGGTTGGCTGGAGATCCCGGAGCCCGGCGCGGAAGTGCCCGCCTGATGAACCCTGGAGGAAATGGATGACCGTTCGTCGCCTGCGCACCCTGATGCCCTGCCTGCTGGCCTTCGCGGTGCTGACACCGCCGTCGGTGGCCCGGGCCGGGCTGTACGAGACCTTCGCGCCGTTCTCGGGCGTGAGGGCGAACCCGTGGGTGCTGTACCAGTTCCGGTACTTCGATCCGGCGGTCCCGACCTCCGGCGAGGATTCGCCCCCGCGCCCGCTGCCCGGGCTGAAGACTTCGTACCTCGACGGCCTGGTCCAACCGGTCGTGCTGATGCGGACGCTGGCGGCCTGGACCCACGTGGACCGGATCAACACGACCGGCCCCGACGGCAAGACGCTGACGCTGTCGTCGGACCAGATGGACCCTTCGCAGTTCGGGCACCGGGTGGGGTTCATCCTGGACAGCGTGGAGATCGGCGTGAAGGGCCGGCACGCGATGAGCGGCGTGTACTACCAGGTCAAGGCGGAACTGATCCCGCGCGAAAAGGACGGCAACCGCTCGTCCGACTACCTCAAGGACGCGTACGTCGGGTGGAACCTGTTCCCCTGGATGGACCTCCGTGTCGGGCGGTCGAAGGTGCCGATCAGCCAGGCGAACCTGAAGCCCACGGACAAGAGCCTGCTGATCAACGCGCCGGTGCTGGACACCCTGATCACCAAGCGGCAGATCGGCGCCCAGATCACGGTCGGCGACCCCTGGCAGGTGTTCGCGGTGACGGGCGGCGTGTTCAACAGCACCGGCCTCGCGGTCGAGCAGTTGCGCCGGTCGGACCAGCTGCAGTACGCGGCCCGGGCCGAGCTGAGGGTGCACAAGCTGCTGAAGGCGCTGGACAGGAACCCGCTGGACTTCGAGGCGACCTTCGGCGGGTCGTTCAGCTGGGTGAAGGAGAACTTCGACCCCCCCACCGAGCATCGCTGGCTGGGCGCCGACGTGCACCTGCATGCGTGGCTGTTCACGCTGGAAGGCGAATTCGTACGGAAGGACTTCTACTCCGCTCCTGCCGGGGCGGCCGGGCGCAAGGCGGACCGGGGCTGGGGCTGGCACGCCGACCTGCAGATCCAGGCGTGGCCCGGGCTTCTGGACCTGGCCTGCCGCGTCGAGTCGATGGACGGGGACCTCGCCATCCGGGGGACGGGGGCCACGCTGTCGATCGACGAACTGGCCAAGCAGAAGAAGCTGTGGATCACGGGCGGGGCCTCGGTGAAGGTCACCAACGAGCTTCGGGTGGACATCGACTACGTCCACCGGGTCGCGAAGGAAGGATTGGCCTTCAACAACGACATGGTGATCGTGCTGTTCCAGTACGCGCTTTGAGCGCCGGAGGGATGAGGATGGGAGCCGGGATCGGGAACTGGACGCGGGCGGTCTGCGTGGCGGCGCTGGTGATGGCGCTGGCGGGGTGCGGGTTTTCGAATGCGGCGGCGGACCTGTCGGCCCCGGACGTCCCCGTCGTGGCCGACGTGCCCGACGTGCCGGTCGCGACCGACGTCGCGGATACGGGTACGGACCCGGGTGCAGCGGGGGACGGCAGGATCGGTGGCGTGGGCGAGCTGTCGACGGACGCGACGCAGCGGCCCTACACGACCCACGTGACGTGGCAGGGGGACACGGCGTCGGCGGCCACGATCCAGTGGCAGACGCAGGCCAACGCGGCGGACACCTACAAGCCGCGCATCCTGTTCGCCCGCGAGGACGAGATCGTCCGGAACGGCGACGAGATCCGGCTGCCGTTCGACGCGGCCCACGTGGCCGAGGGCGCCGGCTTCACGTACGAGACCTTCGACGACTCGGGGACCGTGGTCGATATCGTGCAGTGGGGCGTGGACCTGTCGGGCCTCGTTCCCTCGACCACGTACTACTACCGGGCCGGCACCTGGGGTGCATACGACGAGGCCACCGGGACGCTCACCAGCCCCGACCTGTCCCCGGTGCTGTCCTTCCGCACCGGGCGTGCCAAGGGCGAGCGCCTGCCCTTCACCTTCATCAGCGCCGGGGACAGCCGCGCCGACGACGGGAAGATCGCCGCCAACGCGAACCGCCTGGCCGCCATCCCCGCCGACTTCTGGCTGTTTTCCGGGGACATGACCGAGGTGGGCACCCAGGCCGAGTGGTGGTACTGGTTCGACGCGATGCGTCCGATCCTGGTCGGCAAGGTGCTGATGCCGGTCCAGGGCAACCACGAGACCTTCGCGGACCTGTACTACAACCAGTTCGCGCTGCCGGGCGAGGCGGGCCTGCCGCAGGCCTACAAGGAGCACGGCTGGTCCTTCACGACCGGCAACCTGCACGTGGTGGGCCTGGACTCGAACACCGACGACACCGTGAACTCCCAGGCCGAATGGCTGGACAGCGACCTGTCCGCGACCGATGCGGACCCGGACATCGACTGGACGATCGTGATGTTCCACCACCCGGTGTACTCGTCCGCCGGCGCCCACGGCTCGACCCTGCGAGTGCAGAACGTGTGGCTGCCGATCTTCGAAAAGCACCACGTCGACCTGACCCTGACCGGGCACGACCACGACTACGAGCGCTCGAAGCCCGTCCGCGGCAAGCAGGTCGTGGCGGCAGGGCAGGGGATCGTGCACGTGGTGGCCGGGTCCTTCTTCGCGCCGCCCTACAGCAACGGCAGCGACTGGTGGACGGAACTGTCGGTGAACGGCGAAACCGGGAACTACTGCGAGTGGAAGGTGGACGGCAAGTCGATGACGGTGACCGTGCATTCCGGCGACGGGACGCAGATCCTGGACACGTTCACGCTGACGAAGTAGCCCGCAGGGTCACGCCGCTTCGCGGGCGAAGGCGTCCAGCGCCTGGTCCAGCTCGGCCATCGACAACCCCACGCCCAGGCGGCCGTCCAGCCGCGACACGACCATGCCGTCCTCGAAGAACACCACCGTCGGCACCACCTCGATGGCGAATTGCGCCCACATCGTGTCGTCCTCGAAGTCCATCAGGGCCTCGACCTCGCGGATGTCCGGGCGCTTCTGCAGGGTCCGCCGGAAATCGGGCGCGAAGGCCCTGCAGAAGGGGCACTCGTTCGCCTGGAACAGCACGGCCGTGCGACCCGAGGCGGTCGCGGTGGACAGGGCCCCCGCGGTGGTGACGATGCTCATGGGACACCTCCGATCCGCCCTTCGGCGGTCCAGTTCAGACCATTGAAACCCGGAGGCTGCCCGTCAAGGATCGACCGTTTCCACGACGTCGATGCGCGTGACCGCGATGCAGGACACGGGGCAGACGTAGGCACAGGCGCCGCACCGGGTGCAGGGCGCCGGATCGATGACGATGCCCCGCTTTCCCCGGGGCCCCAGGCGCTTCCAGAACGGAACCCGGGTCGCGTCCTCTGGCCGGCCGCCGCGGGTGTAGTGGATGCAGCGCACCGGGCAGGCGTCCACGCACTGGTCGCAGAACACGCAGCGGGATTCATCGACCCGGAACACCAGGTCGCACAGGTAGCAGCGCATCGCTTCGGCGGCCGATGCGGCCGGATCGAGTCCCGTTTCGACCTCGACATCGGGGCGGGCCAGGCGCTGTGCGACGGGTTGCTCGGTGGGTTCCGCGCGGTCCACGGCCTCCCGGGCAGGCGGGCGGACGTCGAACGTGGACGGGAACTCGACGAGCCTGCGGTGGATGCGCGCCCGCCCCTGAAGGAAGGTGTCCACGGCGCGGGCGACGCGGGCCCCGTGGCCGATAGCATCGACCACCGTCCCGCTCCCCAGGGCCCGATCGCCAGCCATGAACACGTTCGTCCGGGACGTCCGGCCCGACACCGGATCGACCAGGTCCAGACCGGGCGAGGCCTTGCCGTAGGGTTCCTGCCCCAGCGCCACGATTACCTGGTCGGCGTCCAGCAGGGCCTCGTCGCCGGGGATCCGTATCGCGACACGCCCGCGCCCCGGCCGGTCCTCCAGCCGCGTGGGCCCCAGGCGGATCGCGCGCACCCGGTCGTCCCCCTCGATGGCGAGGGGCATCACGCGTTCGACCAGGCCCACCCCCTCGTCCGCGAGGGCCCGCCGCTCCTGGTCGCGCCACCGGGTATCGCCGACCTCGCGACGGTAGGCGATCGTGACCTCGGGCACGCCCAGGCGCCGGGCCATCCGGGCGCAATCGACGGCCGTGAAGCCTCCGCCCAGGATCACGACCCGGGGTCCCAGGGGCGGTGCGTTGCCGGCGTTGGCGCCAAACAGGAATCCCAGGCCCGGGAGGACGCCCGGGAGGTCGTCGCCTGGCACGTCCACGCGACGGGGGCGGTGGCAGCCGATGGCCAGCACGACCGCGTCGTGGCGGGCGCCCAGGTCGTCCAGGGTGACGTCGCGGCCCAGCCGCGTGGCGGTCTTCACCTCGATCCGATCCGCGAGGATCGCCGCGACCTCCCGCCGGACCACCTCCCGGGGCAACCGGAAGGCCGGGATCGCCAGCAGCGGCAGGCCGCCGCACTCATCGGCGGCCTCCAGCAACGTCACGCGGTGGCCCAGTCGCCACAGGTGGAACGCCGCGGCCAGGCCCGCCGGCCCTCCGCCCACGACCGCCACGGTGCGGCCCGAGGGCGGACACACGGGAGCAGGCGCGTTGGCCGGCGCAGGGGTTGGCGCGTCGACGGACCGGTCCGCCGCGGTGCGCTTGAGATCGCAGATGGCCACCGGCTTTCCCAGGCCCTCGCGCCCGTGGCGGCAGACGTGCTCGCAGGGGCGCGTGCAGACGCGGCCCAGGACGCCGGGCAGCAGCACGTCCTCGACGTTGATTGCCCGGGCGCGGGTCGGGTCGTCCTGCTGCAGGGCTCGAATGTAGGCCGGGACACGGACGAGGGCCGGGCAGTCCCACTGGCAGGGCACGTGGACGCCCAGCTCCGTCCATCCCGAGTCCTGCCACCACTTCGGCAACGCGGGCACCTCTTCCGAGGCGCAAGGCTAGCACGAGGGGGCCGATCGGGTCGCGCGGGGTTCGCGGTGCGCCGCTGCCCATGCTGCCGATTCCACGCGTTCCCGGTGAAACAACCGGGTGCTTGCGTCGATCCACCTGCAGGCCCCGAGGAGGTGCGCGATGGACCCGGTTCCGATGGGGACGTGCCGGCTCCCGGATCCTGAACCCTCGTTCGAACCGGGGCGGACCTACCTGGTCACCGCGTCCACGCTGGATGGGGCCCGCCTGTTCCGGGACGGGACCCGTCTGCGGGTGCTGCGCCGGGCCCTGTTGTCGGCGCTGTCCGGCCAGGGATGGGCGGTGGTCGCCTGGGTCGCCCTGCCGAACCACTACCACGTGCTGGCCCGTGCGCCGGAGCGTCGGGACGGCCCGGGGGCCTGGGTGTCGGCCGCCCACGTGCTGTCGGCCCGGGACCTGAACGTGCTGGACGGCACGCCCGGGCGCCCGGTATGG
The DNA here is from genome assembly GCA_903857665.1 of uncultured Myxococcales bacterium. Classification (GTDB taxonomy): domain Bacteria; phylum Myxococcota_A; class UBA9042; order DTJE01; family DTJE01; genus CAIZWN01. The sequence goes on along the minus strand of CAIOFV010000003.1, from coordinate 8,266 downwards.
AACCGTGCCACCGTCACGCCTATCGCGGACGAGGCCGCCTGGCTTGCCGGGGTGCGGTACGTGATGGAAAACCCCGTGCGGCACGGGTACGTGCGGACGGTCGAAACATGGCCCTTCGGGTGGGCCTGCGAAACGTCCGATCGCGCAGACCCGGCCCTGATGGCGCGGGTGATGTCGGCGCGATGCGATCGGGTGGTCGTGTCCGACGCGCTGCACGTATTGGGCAGCGCCTGCGCGCCGGTTGCCACACCGTGACCGATCCGCGGGGTGCCCGGGATGGCAGGCTGGAGCGGGTACGGGTACGGGTACGGGTACGGGTACGGAAGGGGACTTGGAGGGCCTACGCCAGCGCTTGTTCCAGATCCGCGATCAGGTCGTCGATGTGCTCGATGCCCACCGACAGCCGGCACAGGCCGTCCGTCAGGCCGCTCTTCGCCCGCAGTTCCGCCGGGATCGACGCGTGGGTCATGATGGCCGGGTGCTCGATCAGCGACTCGACGCCGCCCAGCGATTCCGCCAGCGTGAACACCCGGACGCGTTCCAGGAACGTCCGCGCCGCCTCCAGACCGCCCGCGATCTCGAAGCTGACCATGCCGCTCATGCCGCTCATCTGCGACTTCGCCAGTGCGCACTGCGGGTGCGATTCCAGCCACGGGTAGATCACGCGGTCCACTTTCGGATGTCCCTCCAGGAACCGCGCCACGGCCAGCCCGTTGGCGAAGTGCCGCTCCATGCGCACCGCCAGCGTCTTCAGCCCCCGCAGCGTCAGCCAGGAATCGAACGGCCCGGTGCAGGCGCCCACCGCGTTCTGGCAGAACTTCAGCCGCGGGAACAGGTCCTCCCTCGAGGTCACCAGCGCCCCGCCCACCGCGTCGCTGTGGCCGCCGATGTACTTCGTCGTCGAGTGCACGACGATGTCGATTCCCAGCGCCAGCGGGTTCTGGAAGAACGGGCTGGCGAAGGTGTTGTCCGCGACCGTGACGACGCCCCGGGCCTTGCCGATGGCCGCCAGCGCCCGAAGGTCCACGATCTTCAGCAGCGGGTTGGACGGCGTTTCCAGCCAGATCAGCCGCGTCTTCGGCGTGATGGCCGCGTCCACCGCGGCCGGGTCCCGGCAGTCCAGGAACGTGAAGTCCACGCCGCAGTCGCGCCACACCTTGTCGAAGATGCGGAACGTGCCGCCGTACACGTCGTCCATGCACAGCACGTGGTCGCCCGCCTTCAGCAGGTTCATCACCGTGTTGGTCGCCGCCAGCCCGGACGCGAACACCAGCCCGTGTTCGCCGCCTTCCAGCGCCGCGATCGCAACCTGCAGCGCGTCCCGGGTCGGGTTCTGGGTGCGCGTGTACTCGTAGCCCGTGTGCACGCCCGGCGACTTCTGCGCGTACGTGGACGTCTGGAAGATCGGCACCACCACCGCGCCGGTCCGTTCCTCGGGTTCCTGGCCGCAGTGGATGGCCTTCGTTTCGAACCGCATGGCTACACCTTCGCGTAGAAATCGATGAGGTCGATCTTGGTCACGATGCCGCACAGGCGCTCGGGGTTGGGCTGGTCGCCGCAGCGCACCAGCACCACGTCGCCGCCCAGCATCGCGTCGTTGACCCGGGTCAGCGGCGCGTCGCGGTCCACCACGATCACCTTCTTCAGGCGCAGCGTTTCCACCGGGTCGAAGATCCGCCGGGGGTCGCCGATGATGTGCGACAGGATCGCGCCTTCCGACACCACGCCCAGGCACTCGGTGCCGCGCAGCACGGGGGCCTGGCTGATGTCGTTCTTCTTCAGCAATTCGACCACCGTGGACAGCGGCGTGCCGACCTCCACGGTCGCCAGCGGGATGCTCTTGCGGCCCAGCACGTCCGACACCTTCGGCTCGCCCGCGGGCTCGTCGAAGAAGCCGTTCAGCCGCATCCATTCGTCGTTGTACAGCTTGGACGTGTACCGGTCGCCCGAGTCGGGCAGCACCGCCACCACCATCTGGTCGGGGCGCATCGTGGCCGCCACCTTCAGCGCGATGAACACGGCCGCGCCCGAGGACCCGCCGCAGAACACGCCTTCCTCGCGGGCCAGCCGCCGCGTGGTCGTGAAGCACTCGCGGTCGTTGACCTGGAACACGTCGTCCACCACGGACAGGTCCAGCGCGCCGCAGATCATGTCCTCGCCGATGCCTTCGACCTTGTAGACGTGGGGCTCGCTGGGCTTTCCCGTCTTGAACAGGCTGTAGTACACGCTGCCCACCGGGTCCACGCCGATGATCTGGACGTCCTTCCGGCGCTCCTTCACGTAGCGGCCCACGCCGCTGATCGTGCCGCCCGTGCCCATGCCCATCACGATGGCGTCCATCAGGCCGTCCGTGTCGTCCCAGATTTCCGGGCCGGTGGACCGGTAGTGGGCCTCGATGTTGTCCGGCGTGTGGTACTGGTTCACGTAGAACGAGTTGGGCGTTTCGGCCGCGATGCGCTTGGCCGTTTCGTAGTACGAATCCGGGTGGTCCGCCGGCACGTTGGTCGGCGTCACCACGACCTTGGCGCCGAAGGCCCGCAGGAAGTTGATCTTCTCCTGGCTCATCTTGTCGGGCATCGTGACGATCAGGCGGTAGCCCTTGATCGCCGCGATCAGCGCAAGCCCCATGCCGGTGTTGCCCGACGTGTTTTCGACGATGGTGCCGCCGGGCTTCAGGCGCCCGTCCTTTTCGGCCTTTTCGATGATGTGCAGCGCCATCCGGTCCTTGATGGAGCCGCCCGGGTTCAGGAACTCCATCTTGACGAAGACGCGGGCCCCCTTGGGGTCGGCCAGGCGGTGCAGCTGCACCAGCGGCGTGCGGCCGATGACTCGCAGGACGTTGTCGTACACGCGCATCGGGAAACCTCGTTGTCAGGAAAAGCCTGTGGGGGTTATCGCGCAGGCGGCGGGATCTTTCAACCGCAGTTGAACAGGGTGCACGCAGGATCCCGGCCCGGCCCGGCCAGCCGGGGGACCGGGAGGGGCGCTACTTCGTCACCACGGCCCCGCCGCCGTCATCGACCAGCGTATACGCGATCCTCGCCGTGACGCGCAGCGCGGGCACGCTGGCGTCCTTGGTGACGCTGACGTGGTATTCGATGCCGTCCGCGCCCGGAACGTACCGGTCGGCCTCGGACGCGTAGGCGTACCAGTACTTGTAGCCCTTGCCGTTCTCCTCGGGGTGGAAGATCGACAGGGGCGACGCGGTGAGGGTGCTGCCCCAGGCCGACGAGAAGAACACGCCGTAGGGATCGCCCAGTTCGACCTGGACCGACGGGGAGGTCGGCGCCCCCATCGTCAAGGCGTTCGCGTCGTCCGCCCAGCGGAGTTCCACGAACATCTTCGCGTGCTCGAACTTGGTGGCGTCGAACTCCTGCCGCCGGTCGTAGGTGCTGAGGTTGAAGGAGGTGGTGGTGCCGGTCAGGTTGCCCACCTTCCGGATGGTGTTGTGGCCGGACGTGGCGTTGAGGTCCCCGTAATCGGATTCGGCCGTGAGCCCCATGTCCATGCCCAGGTCGGGCAGGTTGCCGGCCACGATACCGAGGTCGGGGTGGTACCAGGCCTGCACCGCGATCGGCAGGTCCTGCACGATGGCCGGCGCACCGGGCCCGCTGATCGTCAGGGTGCCGTCATACCGGCGGCAATGCGTCAGGTGGCCCATCTTCGTGTCCACCTCCACGTCGGGATTCGTCAGCGTCGCGACCGCCGTGACCGTGGCGGCGGCGGGCGTGGGCTTGTCCGGCGACGTGGCCATGCCCTGCACGACCACGGTCTTCGTTTCGCCGACGGGGGGAAGCAGGTGGAACGTGACCGGCGTGTCCAGCGTGAAGGTGGTGCCGCCGTGCTCCTGGAAGCCGGCGACCACGACGGTGTCCTTGTCGGGCTTGCCAAACCAGACCTCGGTGGCCTTCGCGTCCGGCTTGCCGAGGTCGGTGACGTTGGTCACGTCATAGCCCACGCGAAACCGGTGGAAGCTCTTTCCGCCGATCACCTTTTCGCCCACGACGCCCCCAAGGAAGGGCGTCGTTTCGTAGTTCGGGATGTTTCCGCCCAGCCCGAAGGTGGTGGTCGCGGTCACCGCCCCGAACGGCGACCGAACGTCGGCGGTGGTGTCGTCCCCTCCGCACGCCGCGCAGAGCCCGGCCAGCATCGTCGCGACGGCCAGGGACATCCTGAGCATCCCGGCTCCGGTCTTCATGAGGGCCCTCCGTGGAATCCTGGGGCCTAGGATATGCGAAGGCCGGCGGGCGGGGCAACGCCCGATGCACCGAGGTGGACCGCCGAAGAACGCTGGATCGCCATCGCCCCCGCGCCCGGGTCGTTGCAGGAGGTTGGTCCGCGCGCCCAGTCCATGCTATTCGCATACAGGGTCACTAGTTGAAAGGGGACACGATGGACGGACGCGCGAGGGGAATGCTGGCGATTGCCTGCCTGGGGATCGCCTTCGCCGGCTGCGGATCGGGCACCTCCAAGGGTCCTCTCGACATCGGGGCAGACGGCCTGACCGACCCGGGAGGTTCCCCGGACGTCCCGCTGATCGACCCCGGCGTTGACGTCGATGCCGTCGGGCCGCGAGACGTTGCCGGCGACGCCGCCGATGTGCCGGTTGTCGATGTTCCGCCGGACGACCAGCCTCCGACCGACGTCCCCGCGGACGTCCCTTCCCCGGACATCGCCGACGACCCGTCGGTGGACCTGCCTGCGGACGCCGTGGACGACGTGTTCGCCGACCTTCCGGCGGACGTGCCCGCGGAGGACCCCGGCGATGTCGGTGGTCCGGAGACCCAGGAAGACGTTGCGGCCGACCTGCCGTCCGATCCCGGGACCGACCCCGGCCCCTTGACCTGTGCCGTCGGCAACGGTGGATGCTCGCCCAATGCATTGTGCGTCGATGGGTCCCCGCATCCCGATTGCTACTGCAATGCGGGATACACCGGCGACGGGCTTTCCTGCACCGACATCAACGAATGCGACAACGGGATCGGGAACTGTGACGCGAACGCGACCTGCCACAACCTGCAGGGTTCCCACAAGTGCATCTGCAACCTGGGCTACGAAGGGAGCGGCGCGTCGTGCACCGACATCAACGAATGCGCCCAGACGCCGTCCCCGTGCGGGCTGGAGTCCTCGTGCACGAACACCGAAGGCAGTTACCAGTGCAGCTGCGACCTCGGCGCTGCCGTGGATGGCCATTCGTGCCGGTGGGGGTTCGAGGTGATCGGCGGCGGCCAGGAAACCGTGAAGGCCGTCGTGACCGACGCTCAGTTGAACACCTATGTCCTGATGGGGACCGATGGCGCCGTGGGCGGCAGTTCCTACACGCCAGGCGGGCTGGACATGGCGGTGGCGCGGTACGACTACCAGGGCCACCGGGACTGGGCCCGGTCCTTCGGATCGATCGGCACCGACTACCCCGGTGGCATCGCGGTGGATGCCGCGAGGAACGTCTACGTCGCCGGCACGGCCGGTGCCGGGTTCGGGGGCGCGGCCTCCAACGGTTCCGTCGATGCGTTCGTGATGAAGATCACGCCCGTGGGCGACATCGCGTGGCTGGTGTTCGTGGGCACGGCGGCCTACGAGGGCGGCACCGGCATCGCCGTCTACGGCGACTCGGTCTTCGTGTCGGGATACACCAACGGCGTCTTCGGCGGGCAGGCCTCGGCGGGGATGACCGACGCCTTCCTGGCCCGCATCGACATGGACGGGAACACGAAGTGGGTTCGCCAGTTCGGATCGAACGCGAACGAGCGTGCGACGGCGGTGGCTGTCGGCGCGTCGGGACAGATCTTCGTGGCGGGTTGGACCGAGGGCGTCCTGGGGAGCGGGTCGTCGGCGGGTTCCATGGACGGCTTCCTGGCGACCTTCGACGTCGATGGCAATGCCGGGTGGGTCCGGGAGTTCGGGACCAACGCCAACGAGGAGATCACGGCGGTCGCCGCAGACCCGGCCTCCGGGGCCTGGGTGGTGGGTTCGACGGGCGGCACCTTCCTGCTGCAAACCGGCAAGGGGGGTACGGACGCGTTCGTGACGCGGTACGACACGACCGGGACCCAGACGCTCCTGACGCAGTTCGGCACGACCGGTTCCGACGTCGCCTACGGCGTCGCGGCCGACGCCACGGGGGCCTGGGTGGTCGCGACCGTGGGCGGCGCGCTGGGTAGCCTGGCGAACCTGGGTGGCAACGACGCCGCGGTGCTTCGGTTCGACACCGCGGGAACCCTCGGCCAGGCGAAGATCCTGGGCACCGCGAGCGAGGACGAAGGCAGCGCCATCACGGTGGCCAACGACGGCAGCCTGCGGGTCGCCATCCAGACCTGGGGCGACCTGGGCGGAGGCAAGCACTCCGGGGATCCGGACGCCGCTGTCGTGGCCCTGGACTCGGGACTGGGCGTCACCTGGGCCGGGCAGACGGGATCGAATGTCTGGACGGTGGGCTCGCGGATCATCCTGGACGCCGCGGACGACGCGTACGTCCTGGGAGCCACGGTCGGCAACGTGGGCGGCGGCCTGGAGCGGACCTGGGGTTCGGACGTGTTCCTCACCCGGGTGAAGTCGAACGGCCAGGTGGCGTGGCGACGCCAGTACGGAACAGCGTTCGACGAGAGGGCGGCGGGGATCGCCCTGGGCAGCGCCGCGGTGGTCGTGGTCGGCTCCTCGACGGGGCTTCCGGACGGCAGTTCCAGTCCGAACGGGCAGGATGTATTCCTGGCGCCCTACGGCCTCGACGGGACTGCCGGTACGGTCGTCACCTGGGGAACGAGCGCATCCGACCAGGCGAAGGGGGCCGTCGGCGACGCCGCGGGGAACGTGTACGTCGTCGGCATGACATGGGGGAGCCTGGACGCGACCAACGCGGGCCTGGCGGACATGTTCGCGGTGCGCTTCGGGCCCGACCTCAAGCCCGTCTGGGCCCACCAGATGGGTACGACGTTGAACGATTCCATGAACGCGGTTGCCCTGCATCCGGACGGCGGCATCGTGGCGACCGGCATGGTCATCGCGCCGCTGGCCGGCGCCGTCTCGGCAGGGGGGCCGACCGGATCCGGAGGCGTGGTGGTGGTCCGCTATGACGCGGACGGAAACCGCCTGTGGCTGGTGACGGTGGGCGACGCATACTCGGATTCGGGCGAGGCGATCGCCGTGGACGCGGACGGCGACGTCTATGTCGCGGGTACGACCTATGGGGCCATCGCGGACACTGCGATGGGCGGCACCGACCTGTTCGTGATGCGCCTGTCGGGCATCGACGGCAGCGTGATGTGGGCGCACCAGTTCGGGACGTCCGGACAGGACTCGGGCCACGGCATCGCGCTGGGTCCCGACGGCAGCGTGTACGTGATCGGACAGGTCGATGGCGTGCTGGCCGGCACCAGCGACGGAACGACCGCCCAGGGCGGACAGGACGCGGTCGTCGTGCGCCTGGATGCGGACGGCGTCAACGTGGCGTTGTGGCAGATCGGCACCACGCAGGACGATTCCGGCGAAGGGATTGCCGTCGATTCGGGCGGTAATCGCCTGATCCTCGGCTGGACGAAGGGCGACTTCGAACTGGCGGTGCCGAACCGGGCGGAAAGCCTGTTCCTGATGAAGCGCTGACCGAACACCGGCAAGGCGCCCAGGCCCCGATTCATCCCGCGGATCACGGAACGATGATTTCGCCCTGCGGGCCCGTCAGCGACGTGCGCAGGAAGACGGCGGCCTGGCGGCGGGCCGCGTCGGAGGCGTCCGGGTTGGAGTCGTTCTTCAGCAGGAAGCCGTGCGCCGCGGGCTGGAAGTAGTGCAGGCCGTCGATGTACACGGGCGCCGTCGCCTGCGGCAAGCCGGGCACCTCCAGGGCGCATGGGCAGACCTGCGTGAGGTCCAGCGCGCGCGCCAGGGCGTCGGTGTTCGGGTTGAACACGGTGTCGTCGTCCACCGCCGCCTGCAGCAGCACGCCGCGACCGGCGGCAGGAGCCTGCATGTCCCCGGCAAACGCCAGCGGGTCGGCCGGCTCCAGCAGCACCTGCACCAGGGCTTCCAGGGCCAATGACGTGACGGTCTGCTCGGGCGGGAACACGCCGTCCAGGTAGGACAGCAGCAGGCTCGCCAGGCCGCCGCCGGTGACATTCAGCACGGCGCTGCGAAGCCCTGGCTCCGCCGAGCACGCCGCGCCGCCGGTGATGCCGCCCATGGATTCGCCGATGAAGCCAATGCCGCCCGCGACGTCGATGTCCGGGACCCCGTCCACGGCGCCGGCGGGCAGCACGTCCAGGTCGGCCAGTTGTTG
>CAIOFV010000002.1 GCA_903857665.1 uncultured Myxococcales bacterium | reverse complement strand
TGGACGCTCAACGCCTGGGTCAACCCCCGCGACAACCCCAACATCGCGAACTACCGGCCGCTGTCGGTGCTGACCCTGGCCGCGACCCGCGCCGTCTCCGATGCTCCCCTGCCCTTCCGCGCGGGCAACGTCGCCCTGCATGTCGCTGCGTGCCTTCTGCTGTTCGCGCTGGCGCGGCGCCTGGGGGCGGGCAGCGGCGCGGCCTGCCTGGCGGCCTGCTGGTTCGCCGCCCACCCGGTCCACGTCGAGGCGGTGATGCTGGCCGTGAACCGCGAGGAGATCCTGGTCACCGTGTTCTGCGGGGCGATGCTGTTCCTGGTGGCCCCGCGGACGTCGCTTGGTTCCGGCGATCCCGACGCCCGGTGGACCCGCCGGCTGACCCTCGGCGTCGCGACCCTGGGCCTGCTGGCGCTGCTGTCGAAGGAAAACGGACTGGTGCTGCCTGCGATGCTCGTCGGCACCCTGGTCTTGTGGCCCCCCGAACGGCGGGTTTCCGGGTTCGCGCCGGTCGCGGGGGTCGCGGTCCTGGCGCTGGTCGTGGCGGCATACCTTGTGCTGCGGGCGCGGCTGTTCGGCCAGGTCGCCTGGGGGGCCATCCCCTTCGAGGACAACCCGCTGGTCGGCGCGGACCTCGCGGCCCGCCTCGCCGGGGGACTGGCGGTGCTGGCCGAGGCCGCGCGACTGGTGTTCACGCCGCCCGCCCTGACGCTGGACTACGGGTTCGACGTGCTTCACCTGCCGCCCGAAGGCGTGACGGCGGGCGCGTGCGTCGGCCTGGCGATGGCCGGCGCCGGGATTGCGGGAGTGCTCGGGCTGCGCAAACGCGTGCCGGCCGCGGCCTTCGGCCTGCTGCTGGCCGGCCTCGCGTGGGTGCCCTTCTCGCACCTGTTGACGCCGGCGTCCATCCTGCTGGCCGAACGCAACCTGTACCTGCCGTCCTTCGGCGTGGCCCTGGCGCTGTCGGCCGTCCCGGGCGCGGTCGCGTCCCGGCTGGGAGGCTCGAGGCACGCCGCCCTGCTGCGGCCGGCCGTTCCCGCGCTGCTGGCCGTGTGGGTCGCCACGCTGGGGCTGGCGACGGTGGACCGCGTCGGCGACTACCGTTCCGCCCGGACCCTGTTCGCCGCGTCGCTGGCCAACCGCCCGGGGAGCGTCCGCCTGCACAACAACCTGGGCGTCGCGCTGGCCGACGCGGGTCGCCCAGACTTGGCAGAGGAGCAGTACCGGCGCGCGCTGGCCATCGACCCGCAGGACGCCGAGGCGCACAACAACCTGGCGAACGTCCTCCAGGGTCGCGGCGAACTGCGCGCCGCGGCCGCCGAATACGTCGCCGCACTGGCCATCCGCCCCGGAATGCCCCTGGCCCTCCGGAACCTGTGCGCCCTGCTGGTCCGCGCCGGGGACTTCGAATCGGCCGATGGCTGGTGCACCGAGGCCGCGCGGCGCGGCGAGGACGTGTCGGAGCTCCGGCGGAAGGTCGAGGCCGAGGGCAACTGCCACGGGGAACCGTAGGGCCGACGGCGAAGGTCCGAGGTGGGAGGTCTGGGGTCTGGAAGCCCAGGGCCGGGAGCCTGGAACAAGACGGCACGCGGGTCCGTGGCTTGCGCTTGGAGCCTGGGGCCCCGACCTTCTGACCTCTGACCTCTGACCTTTGACCTCCGCCCCCCAAGGCGCGCGAATACTTCCGCCCCCCGCCCGTCGGAGCCCTCGACCCCGCGCGATTGCGGGGCTAGAATCGGCCCGGCGCACTGGGCGCCGGTGCCAGGAGCTTGTGATGATGAAAGCCATCGCCCCCTTGCTGTTCGCGGCCCTGATGCTCTGCACCGCGGTCGCCGCGGCCGATCCGCTGACCCCGTTCCAGGCCGGCCCGGGCGACGTGACGCTGGACGACGTCCAGCCCCACTATGACGCGTCCGAAAACCGGGACAACGGCAACTACAGCGAGTGGTGGTCGTTCGTGTTCCGGCTGGAAAACGGCTACTGGGCCTATGTGCAGTTCCTGGTCAGCAACGTCGGGCTGGGCAACGGCAAGGCCGCTGTAACCGCCGAGTTCCGCCTGCCGGACGGCACCACCTTCAGCGAGAGGACCGACCTCGATCGCGGCCAGTGGTCGTACGCGAAGGACCACTTCGAGCTGAAGTTCGGCGACAACACGCTGGGCGGGTCGCTGAACGCTCTGAAAATCCACCTGAAGAACGGCCAGTTCGAGGGCGACTACCAGTTGACCAACATCGCCCCGCCCTGGAAGCCGGGCACCGGGCGGGCGCAGTACGGCGCATCGGCATCGCGGTACTACCAGTTCCAGGTGCTGGCCCCGCTCGCGAAGGTCGAAGGCACGCTGAAGCTGGTCGACGACGGCAGCGTCCACAAGGTCAAGGGACTGATCTACTCGGACCACCAGTTCGCCAGCATCGGCATGCACGAGCAGGCGAAGCGCTGGGCCCGCTTCCGCTCGTTCGATCCGAAGGCCACCCTGGTCTTTGCGAACATGCAGACCCCGGACGTCTACGGCAATGCCCCCATCCAGTTCGCGGTGCTGTTCAGCGACGGCAAGAAGGTGTTCGACAGTACCGACCTGGACGTCAAGGAGACCGACGCCTACCAGGACCCCAAGAAGTCGGAGTACCAGGTGCCCCGCATCGTCGAGTTCGCGACGAAGGGCGAGCCCAGGGTTCGCGGCGCCATCCGCGCGGCGATGGACAAGGAGAAGCACTACTCGGTGCCGGGCCGCGAGGACTTCCTGGAGACGGCCGGGGCCGCCGTCCGCTTCGTCGTCTCGAAGTTCGCGAAGCCCATCATGTACGACTTCGAGGGCAACTTCGCGGTCGAGATCGTCAAGGATGGCAAGAAGGCCGAGTACAAGGGCAAGGGCGCGTACTACTATACGATTGTGAATCCGTGAGGCCGTCGGAGGTCCGAGGTCCCCGGGGCCTGGACTTCAGACCTTTGACCTTTGACCTTTGACCTTTGACCTTCAACCTCTGACCCATCCAGGAGTTCCCGATGCGCTCGGTCGAACCCATCACCGGCACCACCCTCCGCTGCAAGGGCTGGCACCAGGAAGCCGCGCTTCGCATGCTGCACAACAACCTGCACCCGGACGTCGCCGAGCGGCCGGAAGACCTGGTGGTCTACGGCGGGTCGGGCAAGGCCGCGCGCAACTGGGAGTGCTTCGACCGCATCGAGCAGTCGCTGCTGGACCTCGAAGGGGACGAGACGCTCCTGATCCAGTCGGGCAAGGCGGTCGGCATCCTGAAGACCCACGAGGACGCACCTCGCGTCCTGATCGCGAACAGCAACATGGTCCCCGCCTACGCCACGTGGGACAAGTTCCGCGAACTGGAGCAGTTGGGACTGATCATGTACGGCCAGATGACGGCCGGATCGTGGATCTACATCGGGACGCAGGGGATCCTGCAGGGAACCTACGAGACGTTCATGGCCGCGGGGCGCCTGCACTGGGGCACCGACCTCGCAGGCCGAATGGTGTTGACGGGCGGACTGGGCGGAATGGGGGGCGCACAGCCCCTGGCCGTGACGATGGCCGGCGGCGTCGCGCTGTGCGTCGAGGTCGATCGGCGGCGCATCGAGCGGCGCATCGAGACGCGGTACCTGGACACCTGGACCGACGACCTGGACGAGGCGTTGCGCCAGGCGAAGGAGGCCGTCATGGCGCGCCTGCCGCGGTCGATCGGCCTCCTGGGCAACGCCGCGACCGTGTTCCCGGAACTGCTGCGGCGCGGGATCCTTCCGGACCTGGTGACCGACCAGACGTCGGCCCACGACCTGCTGAACGGGTACGTCCCGGACCAGGTGCCCTACGACGACGCCGTGGCCCTGCGGCGCGACGACCCGACCCGCTACCAGGCGCTGGCCGTCGACGCCGTGGTCCGCCACGTCCAGGCCATGCTGGACTTCAAGGCCGCCGGCAGCCAGGTCTTCGATTACGGCAACAACATCCGGACGCAGGCGTTCCGCGCCGGGCTGGAAGGCGCGTACGGGTTTCCGGGGTTTGTCCCCGCGTACATCCGGCCGCTGTTCTGCGAGGGGAAGGGGCCGTTCCGCTGGGCGGCGCTGTCCGGGGACCCGGCCGACATCGCGGCCACCGACGACGCGGTCCTGGCGCTGTTCCCGGACAACGAGGGGCTGCACCGCTGGATCCGGATGGCGCGCGAAAAGGTCGCCTTCCAGGGGCTGCCGGCGCGAATCTGCTGGCTGGGGTATGGCGAACGCGAACGCGCCGGACTGGCATTCAACGACCTGGTCCGCAGCGGTCGCGTCAAGGCGCCGCTGGTGATCGGCCGCGACCACCTGGATTCCGGTTCGGTCGCGTCGCCGCACCGCGAGACCGAGGCGATGAAGGACGGAAGCGACGTCATCGCCGACTGGCCGCTGCTGAACGCGCTGGTGAATTGCGCCAACGGGGCGACCTGGGTGTCCATCCACCACGGCGGCGGCGTCGGGATCGGCTATTCCATCCACGCGGGCATGGTGGTGGTCGCGGACGGCACCGAAGCGCAGGGCCGGCGGCTCGAGCGCGTGCTTCGCGGGGACCCAGCGATGGGGGTGCTGCGGCATGCCGACGCCGGCTACGAGCAGGCAAACGACTTCGCACGCGCGCACGGGGTGAAGGTGCCGCACCAGGACGGGAAGGTCCGAGGTCTGAGGTCTGAGGTCTGAGGTCCCCGAGCAGGGGAAAGTGGACAGGGACCTTGTGGACCGGAGCTTGTGGACCGGAGCTTGGGGCCCGGAACTTGGGGCCCGGAGCTTGCGGCCCGGAACTTGGGGCCCGGAGCTTGCGGCCTGGAGCTTGCGGCCCGGAACTTGGGGCCCGGAGCTTGCGGCCTGGAGCTTGCGGCCTGGAACTTGGACTTCAGACCTTAGACGTCAGACCTCAGACTGCTCGGTGCCCCCGCCGACTTCGGCCCGCCGACGTCGGGATTGACCGTCAGCAGGGCCTCGGGCTGGGGACCGCCGTGCAGCGAGCGCGTCACGTGGCGCGGACGCTGCGCCGACACCAGGACGCCCGCGTAGCCGACGACGCTGGACTCGTCGCCGTTGACCTCGGCGCTGGTCCCGTAGGCAACCACCTCGGCATACTTCGCGCCCCGCTCCCTCGCGGCAATCAGCATCGCGACGGCCGGCACGAACCCGCACATCGACACGTGGTGATCCACCACGGCCTGGTACAGGCCCTGCGGATCCAGGTCCTTCATCCGGTCCAGGGCCATCCGGTCCTTCCGTTCGGCGACCCGGCGGGGTTCGTAGTGGTTCATGTCGGAACTGGCGACCAGCAGCACCCGGCCCGGAACCTCCGCCGAGACCATCGCCAGGGCCTTGCCGATCCGCTCGCAGGCGGCGTAGGACATCGTCCGCAGGCAGACGGGGACAATCCGGACCTCGGGGTTCAGCGCGAACAGGAACGGCAACTGCACCTCGACCGCATGCTCGGACGCGTGCGCCAGGTCGTCCAGCGCCAGGTCGGGGCACGCCCTCGCAAGACGTTTCGCCAGGTGGACGTCGACGGCAACGTCCCCGACGGGCAGCCGCCAGGGCCCGTCCGTCCCGATGGCGGCAGGATGACCCAGTCCGGTATGGTTGGGAGCCAGCACGAACGCGACGTCCGGCGGCACCACGCGCGACCACGTTCGACCCGCGATGGCCCCCGAGAACATGTAGCCCGCGTGGGGAACCATCAAGCCGATGGCCGCGTCCGGGACCCGCCCGTCCGGGTTGGCGAGGAGGGACTCGACGGTTCGGCGCAGGGCGGAGCCCGACGCCTCGTAGAACGTCCCGGCGACCGCAGGCGCCCGAGCCATCATCTTTCACGAAGAACGGCGGAGAGAGAGGGATTCGAACCCCCGGTGAGCTATGCCCACACCTGATTTCGAGTCAGGCGCCTTCGACCACTCGGCCATCTCTCCAGGAAACAAAGAACAAATCCACCGTCAAGCGTCGGCGGAGAGAGGGGGATTCGAACCCCCGGCAACCCTTTTGGAGCTGCACGCGATTTCCAGTCGCGCACCTTCGACCGCTCGGTCATCTCTCCGGGCCGCGTAAGCCTCGA
>CAIOFV010000001.1 GCA_903857665.1 uncultured Myxococcales bacterium | reverse complement strand
CGCGGTGGACGCCTTCGAGGAATTGCCGCCGGCCGATCGGGCCCGGTGGGACGGGCCGGACCTGCGGCACTTCTACGACGACTGCCTGCTGCGCCTGGGGGATCGGTCCGACTGTCCCGACATCGACGGGATGGACCTGGGGTCCTACCTGGACGCGGCGGAAAGCCTGCTGGGCCTGTACCTGGGCAACTGCAAGACCAGCTACGACCAGATCGACATGGTGTTCCATGCCGTGTACCCGCTGCTGCGCCGCGAGCATCGGCCCGCGATCCGGGACCGCCTGATGGCCTTGCTGGACCGCGGCATCTGGGAGCCCGACGAGGCCGGCATCGCGCCGCCGGTGCACCGGTCCACGCACAGCCTGTACATCTTCCTGTATGGCGCGCTGGCGTGGCCCGACGTGCCCTCGACCTACCAGCCCGCATGGGAGGACGCGGTCTGCACGCTGGACGCGCTGCCCCGGGACCGACGGGATGTCGGCGCCCGTGCGCTGGACATTCCCTCCGTCTGTACGAACCGGATGGGCAAGGGCAATGCAGCCCAGGTGGTCCCCGTGGCCGATCGGGACTTCGACAACTACCTCTGGCGCCTGGACCCGTACGAAATTCCCCCGCCCCGGGCTGCGGTGCCCGACCGTGTCCACTCCCCCGAGGACTTCCTGCTCGCATACTGGCTGGGCCGGTACGCGGGCTTCGTGGAGGCCGCGCAGTAGCCTGCCCTGGCGCCAATGCCGATCGGTCACGGTCTTCAGGATGTCGTGGACGGGCCAGGAGTGTCACGCCTCGCGAGGTTTCGACCCGAGGCCCGGCGTCGCGCCCTCCTTCACCGCCTCCAGGAGGCGAACGTGGTTCCGATAGTAGCCGACCTGGCGGAACCGCCCGAAGCCCTTCTGGGACAGGAGGGCTTGCAAGTCGCGGCGGACGAAGTCCGTGGCCAGGGGACACTCGGCCCGGAAGACCAGCCGCACGGGCCACGATTCCTCGGCGGGCTCCTGTTCCTGGTAGTCCAGGATCAGGAAGCGGCCGCCCGGGCGCAGAGCCCGGTACACGTTGTCCACGATGCGCAGGCGGGCCTCCTGGACGAAGCCGTGCAGCACGAAGGAGATGAACGCCGCGTCGAATTCGCCCTCGAACGGCAGCGGTTCCTCGATGCGGAGCTTCCGGAAGGCGACGTCGGGCCGGGCACGTTCCCGGCGTTTCGCCTGGGCCAGCATCTCGTCGCCGATGTCCAGCCCCAGCACGCGGCCGGTCTGGCCCAGGTAGCGCGCCATCAGCAGGGCGTTGCGGCCAGTGCCCGAGCCGAGGTCCAGGACGGACTCGCCTGGCTGCAACTGCATGTCCCGCACGACGCGCCGGATGAACAGCGGGTAGGTCCCGCCTGTCACGACGTTCATGAGGAGGTCGTAATGGCGGGCTTCCGCGCCCTTGATTTCGACCTTGGAAAGGGGCCGACCTTCGGGTGTTTTCGGGTTCATTCTGT
This sequence comes from uncultured Myxococcales bacterium, assembly GCA_903857665.1. GTDB lineage: Bacteria > Myxococcota_A > UBA9042 > DTJE01 > DTJE01 > CAIZWN01. Next base: position 19,562 of record CAIOFV010000001.1, on the reverse strand, counting down.
ACCTCGCGTGGAGGACGAAGAAAGCCTGCCGGGGCCGGGAGCCGACAGACCCGTGCCTGACGGAAGGCCCAGGGTCAAGGCGCCGGTCGGGCACGACTGCACGCACTGGAGGCAGCGGGAGCACGAGTAGTTCAAGGAGGGGTTCACCTGGCCCTTTCGGAACAGGCTGTGGCCGGGCGCGAACTCGGCGACGTAGCAGGCCTTGTCACAGGCGCCGCACCCGGTGCAGCGTGCCGGGTCGCCGACCTTCACCCGGAAAAGGCTGACCCGGTTGAGGAAACCCCCGGCCCAGGCGATCGGGCAGCCGACCTTGAAGTAGTTGTAAAGGCTGCGTCCGCGGCCGTTCGGGTCGCCCGCGCCGAGAATCAGTTCCATCACCGCGCCCATCGGGCACATCCACCGGCAGAAGAACTTGCCCAGCAGCAGTCCTGTCGCCGAGCCGGCGAGGATCACCCAGCCGATCCCGATGTCCCACTGGACCACGGCCAGGTACAGCAGCACGCCGACAGTCGCCTGCACGGCACGACGGACCGACACGACCCGTCGGAGGAGGCCGCGGGGACTGCGGGAACGGTTCGGTTGTCCGGGCACCGGAACCTCCTGTCGCCCAGGTCAGGCATTCGGGTTGATATATTCGCCATGCGAAATATGTCTGTCAAGGGAAGTGTCTGGGAATGACGGACTTGATCCAGGGTCGCAGTTTTGCGACCATGCCCCAGAGCGGAGGTCCGGATGCGAAACGAGCCGAGTGACCCCATCCTGGATTCCATCGCCGACGGCGTCTTCACGGTGGACGACCAGTGGCGGATCACGTCCTGGAATCGCGCCGCCCAGGGAATCACGGGATTCACCCGCGAGGAGGCCCTGGGGAGGCCGTGCAGCGAGGTCTTCCAGACCGACGCCTGCAAGCGGCGGTGCGCGCTGCGGTCGACCCTGGGTTCCGGGCGCGAGGCCGTGGACGTGCGCGTGACCATGCGGGCGCGGGACGGCACCGAAAAGCCGCTCAGCATCTCGACAGCCGTGTTGAAGGATGGCTCCGGGAACGCGGTGGGCGGCGTCGAGACCTTCCGCGACCTGTCGGAACTGGAACTGCTGCGCCGCCAGCTGCGCGACCGGTTCCGGGTGGGTGACATCGTCAGCAAGAGCCACCGCATCCAGGAGATCCTGCGGGTGCTGCCCGACATCGCGGAGTCCGGCAGCACGGTGTTGATCCAGGGGCCCAGCGGGTCGGGCAAGGAGTTGTTCGCCCGCGCGATCCATGACGGCAGCCCCCGCCGGGACCGGCCGTTCGTGGCCGTGAACTGCGCGGCTCTGCCGGACACGCTGCTGGAATCCGAACTGTTCGGCCACAAGGCCGGGGCCTTCACCGACGCGAAGCAGGATCGGACAGGGCGCTTCGCAGCGGCCCAGGGCGGAACCCTGTTCCTGGACGAGATTGGCGACATCTCGACGGCCCTGCAGGTAAAACTGCTGAGGGTGCTCCAGGAGAAGGAATACCAGCCCCTTGGTTCGTCCCGAACCCTGAAGGCCGACGCACGGATCGTCACCGCGTCCAACCGGGACCTTCGGCAGTTGATGGCCGAGGGCAGGTTCCGGGACGACCTTTTCTATCGCCTGAACGTCGTCCGGATCGAGTTGCCCGCGCTGCGGGACCGGAAGGAGGACATCCCCCTGCTGGTCCGCCACTTCATCGAACAGTTCGCCGCGGAGACGGGTCGGGAAATCCGCGGGGTGACGCCGAACGCGCTGGATGCCCTGCTGCGCTACGATTTTCCCGGGAACATCCGCGAACTGGAACATGCGATCGAGCACGCCTTCGTGCTGTGCCGCGGGCCGAACATCGACGTCTGCTGCCTGCCGTCGGAAGTCGCCGGCAGCCCGCGAACGGCCTTGCCACCCCGGCCGGCGACGACGGACGCCTTCGACCAGGCCGAGGCGGCGGTGATTCGTGCCGCCCTCGCCCAGAACGGCGGCCATCGCGTGCGCACGGCCCAGGCCCTGGGGATCCACAAGGCCACGCTGTTGAGGAAGATGCGCCGGTTCGCCATCACCTATCCCTGACGGCATCCCCAGAGTCCCCGTGAGGGTTGCAGGAATGCGACCTAAAGGCGCATGAGTGCGACCTTGGCGTATCGGGGGTGTCGGTCCCCGCTCCCCGGAAGTCGCCGATATTCCAATATCCCGATACAGCGCTTGTCCATGGCACGCCTCCTGCTGTAGACCCGTGCCGTCCTGGACCCCGTACGACGCCGTGCGGGGGCCCGGCAAGGAGGTGGACCATGACCGGAATCCTGGCCCTGGACCCCGCGAAGGCGGTCCGGATGGCGACGCTGCTGCGTGCCGTCGCTCACCCGATACGGCTGGAGCTGCTGGCCGTGCTGCGGGAGGGCGAGGCCAACGTCAGCCAGTTGATCGCGGTGCTGAACACCCCGCAGACCGTCGTATCCGGCCAACTGGCCATCCTGCGGATGAACGGGCTGGTCGAGGTGCGTCGCGAGCGCGGCTTCGCATGGTACCGGCTGAACCTGGAACGACTGGGCGAGGTCCTGAAGTGCCTGTCGGGCGATGCTATCACTGCGAACGCCCGCGTACAGGAGGCGTCGTGATGACGGGTCGATTCAAGCAGATGTGGGTGGTGGTCCTTGCCCTGGTGATCGCAGGCGTGGTGGCCTGGGTCCTCCTGTCACCCGCCCATCGCCCGGCCGACGCGGCCACGAAGGCGGATTTCCGCAAGCCGGTCCGCACCCACCTGGACCACGCGCCCTTCTTCGCGGACGCCTTCGGGTCGCCGCAGGAAGTCACGAAGGCCTGTCTGAACTGCCACCCCCAGGCCGCCTCGGACCTCATGAAGACGGCGCACTGGCAGTGGCTGGGCGGCGAGGTAACGGTCCCGGGCCACGACGGTACGATGCGGATCGGCAAGAAGAACCTGCTGAACAACTTCTGCATCAACATCACCGGCAACTGGGCCGCGTGCACCAAGTGCCACGCGGGGTACGGGTGGAAGGACGAGAAGTTCGACTTCAACCGCGCCGAATCGGTGGACTGCCTGGTCTGCCACGAGCGCTCGGGCGCCTACGTGAAGGGCGATGAGGGCCTCCCGGCCAAGGGTGTGGACCTGCTGGCCGTGGCGAAGTCGGTGGGATTCCCGAAGCGCGAGAACTGCTCCGTCTGCCACAGCTACGGCGGGGGCGGCCAGGGGGTCAAGCACGGCGACCTGGACAGCAGCCTGGAGAACCCGACCCGCGACGACGACGTGCACATGGGGCAGTATGGCTTCCTGTGCATCGATTGTCACCGGACGGAAAAGCACCTCATCCGTGGCCGCGCGTTCTCGGTCAGCGTGACTGACGAGGGCGGGATCGGCTGCGTGGACTGCCACAAGGTGCCGCCGCACCAGGACGCGCGGATCAACACGCACCTGGACAGCGTCGCCTGCACCACCTGCCACGTCCCGACATATGCCCGGCGGTTGCCCACCAAGACCTTCTGGGACTGGAGCAAGGGCGGCGACCCGAACCGGAAGGACGACCCGCACACGTACCTGAAGATCAAGGGCGAGTTCGTATACGACCACGACATCGTGCCCGAGTACGACTGGTTCAACGGCACCGTGGACCGATACCTGCTGGGCGACCGGATGGACCCGGCGACGCCGACATATATCAATCGCCCCCGCGGGAACATCCACGATCGCACGGCGAAGATCTGGCCGTTCAAGGTGCATCGGGCCCTGCAGCCGTACGACAAGAAGCTGGACATCCTGCTGCCCCCCGTGACCAGCGGCGAGGGCGGCTTCTGGCACGAGTTCGACTGGGACAAGGCGGTGCGGCTGGGCGCGAAGGCGTCGGGGGTCGAGTACAGCGGCGAATACGGCTTCGCGCAGACCGCAATGCACTGGCCCCTGTCGCACATGGTGGCGCCGAAGGACAAGGCACTGCAGTGCACCGATTGCCATGGGGAGACCACGCGCATGGACTGGAAGGCCCTGGGATACGACGGCGACCCCATGACGACGGGAGGTCGCCGATGAGACGGACTCCTGCATTCATTCTGGCGGCAGTGGTCGGGGCCATCTTCGCTCCGGCGGCCTACGCCCAGGGTGCCGCAAACCCGATGCACCCGGCGTTCCCGATCCTGGACGAGGCAGGGCAGCGGGTCCTGGCGTCCGGCGGCGCCCCGTCGTCGGGGAAGACCTGCGGCGCCTGCCACGACACCGCGTACATCGACGCCCACAACCCGCACTCCCGGGCACCGCGCAAGGCGTCCTGCGCCGAATGCCACTTCGAGGGCAGCCGCCTGCCGACGGACCCGGCGTCCTTCGACGAAGCCGGCCTGCTGCGGCGCGAGGCGATCCGCATCCGGTCCCCGCGGGACGAGAACTGCGCCTTCTGCCACGGGATCGTCCACGGGGTCGCCGAGCCCCTGGCCATTCCCGACGATTTCGAGGCGCCGAAGCCCGGCGAGCAGGGGGAACGCACCTACGCCCTGACCCGCGACACCGGCGAAATCCTGTCGCCGCAGAACGTCGCCGATTCGTGGCTGAACCTGAAGGACAAGGCGGCCCGAACCTATCCGTGGGACGTCCATTCGCGACGGCTGGTCGGATGCACGGACTGCCACTTCGCACGGAACAACCCGGCCAAGGCCGGCGTGAAGCACACGGACCTGGACTTCCTGCTGAACGACCCGCGCAAGATCCCGCTGGCCCAGTTCCTGCGGAGGCCGGACCACGAGTTCGTGGCGGCGACCTGCCGGTCCTGCCATGACCCCCTGGCCGTCCACGAGTTCCTGCCCTACACGAAGCGCCACATGGACACGCTGGACTGCCGTGCCTGCCACGTGCCCACGCTGGCGGGCCCGGCCGCGCGGTCGATCGATGCCACGGTGGTCCTGCCTGGCGGGGGGCCGCGCGTGGACTACCGGGGGATGGACCGCGCCGACGGCGAGTCCCTCAACACGGCCTTCGCCACGGGGTACGCTCCGTTCCTGGTCGCCCGTACCGACCCCGCCGAGGGCACGCGCATCGCCCCGTTCAACCTCGTCACCCGTTGGTTCTGGGCGGCCGGTCCCGCCGGCGACGAGGTCCCGTTCGCCTCCGTCCGGGCTGCCTGGTTCGATGGCGACCACTACGCCAACGACGTGGTGCGGGCGCTGGACCGCAACGGCGATGGTCGCCTGGATGCTGCCGAGGTGCGCCTGGATTCCCCGGGCAGGGTCGAGGTCCTGCGGTCGCGGTTGGCGGCCCTGGGCGTCGCGGACCCGCGGATCCGCAGCACCATCGTGCCGCGTCCCGTCAACCACGACGTGCTGGCTGGTCCCGCGGTTCCGCGGGATTGCACGCGCTGTCACGCCGAACAGTCCCGTCTGAACGCGGCGATACCGCTGGCCTCCGGGCCGTTCCCGGGTGGCGTGGTTCCGACGGCCCCCGAGGGCGGCGCCCTGGCGCTCGGGGGCGTGGTGGCGTCGCCGGACGGGCAGGCCCTGGTCCTGCAGCGGGACTCGGGGGCGTCCTTCCATGTCTTCGGCCACTCGCGCGGCACCTGGACCGACCGCGTCGGGTTCCTGGCATTCGCGGCCGTGCTGGCAGGGGTCGCGGTCCACGGGGGCCTTCGGCTGCGGGCCCGCGGCCGATACGCCCACGCCCATCGCCCGATGCGGAAGGCCTACCTGTACACCGCCTACGAGCGCGTCTGGCACTGGCTGATGGCCGTCAGCATCCTGACCCTGATGGGAACGGGGCTGGAAGTGCACTTCGGCGGCAGTTGGACGCTGCTGGGTCTGCCCCTGGCCGTGCAGGTCCACAACGTCGTCGCGGTGGTGATGGTGGTCAACGCCTTCCTGTCGCTGTTCTACCACCTGGCCAGCGACGCGATCCGCCAGTTCGTGCCCCCGAAGGACGACCTGCCCGGGCGGGTCGCGGCCCAGGCCCGGTACTACCTCCAGGGCATCTTCGTGGGCCAGCCGCACCCGGCGAAGACGGCCGATCGCAAGATGAACCCGCTGCAGCAGATCACCTACCTGGGCTTGCTGAACGTGCTGTTCCCGTTCCAGGTGGTCACCGGCGTGCTGATCTGGGGTGCCTCCCGCTGGCTCGACTTCGCGTCGTCCATCGGCGGTCTGACCGTGGTGGCGCCGCTGCATAACCTGGGGTCCTGGCTGTTCCTGTCGTTCTTCGTGCTGCACCTGTACCTGACGACGACCGGGCGGACCGTGTTCTCGAACGTCAGCGCGATGATCGACGGATGGGAAGAGATCGAGGTCGAGGTCGCGCCTGCCAAGGGAGGGTCCCATGACTAGCAAGCCCCCGCGCCCCTACGTGAATCCGTACGTGGGCGGCGCCCTGCTGGGCGTCGTGCTGTTCCTGTCCTTCTACATCACCGGCAACGGGCTGGGCGCATCCGGGGCCATCGGACACGTGCAGGTCGCGATCCTGGGCCTGTTCGCGCCGGAGCACGTCGACCGCGTCGCCTACTTCGCCGAGGTCGGCGGCGGCAGCCGCAACGCGCTGGACAACGCGGGCGTGTTCATGCTTTTGGGGACCTTCCTGGGCGGGATGCTGTCCGGGATCGTCAACCGGCGCTTCCGGGTGGAAACCCGCCGCGGGCCCAACGTGTCGAACCGGGCCCGGTGGGTGTACGCCCTGCTGGGCGGCGCCATCATGGGCTACGGGGCGCGGCTGGCCCGCGGCTGCACGTCCGGCCAGGCGTTGAGCGGCGGCGCCGTGCTGTCGGTCGGAAGCTTCGCGTTCATGTTCGCGGTCTTCGGTGGCGGATACGCACTGGCGTACTTCGTGCGCCGGCTGTGGAACTAGGAGGGGACGACATGGCACCGTTCAACCTTGCGCCCCTGGCCGGCACGCTCGGCTACGACCTTGTCTTCCTGCTGATCGGTGTGGGCTTCGGCGCGGCGCTGGAGGTTTCGGGCTTCGGCGACTCCCGCAAGCTGGCGGCGCAGTTCTACCTGCGCGAGATGACCGTGCTGAAGGTCATGTTCACCGCGATCGTGGTCGCCGCGGTCCTGATCTTCCTGTCGTCCGCGCTGGGCCTGCTGGACTTCAGCCGCGTGTGGGTCAACCCGACGTACCTCGCGCCGGGGATTGTCGGCGGCCTGATCATGGGCGTCGGGTTCATCGTCGGCGGGTTCTGCCCGGGCACCTCCCTGGTCGCCGCGTCCACGTTGAAGCTGGACGGCGTGTTCTTCGTGCTGGGCGTGTTCGGCGGCGTGTACGCGTTCGGGGAAACGGTTTCCTCGTTCGAGCCCTTCTTCCAGTCCACGTTCCTGGGGCGGTTCACGGTGCCGGACTGGCTGGGACTTCCCTACGGCGTGGTCGTGGTCCTATTGGTCCTGATGGCCCTGGTGATGTTCTGGGGTGCCGAGATAGCCGAGGCGTACTTCGGCGCGGGCAAGTCGTGGAAGGACATCCCTCTGATCCCGCACAGCCGGGCCCGGATCGCCGGGGCGGGCGCCCTGATCGTGCTGGCGATTCTGACCGCCGTGCTGGGGCAGCCCACGGTCGATGATCGCTGGGGCTGGATCGCTTCCGAAGGAGACCGGCAACTGGGCGAACGCGAGATCTTCGTCGACCCCGCCGAGGTCGTGGACCTGAAAAAGGATATGACGCTGCGGGTGAACGTGCTGGACGTTCGCAGCGAGGCGGACTTCAACCGGTTCCACCTGGCTGGTGCGCGCCGGATCGACCTGGGTGACGCTCGGGATCCGGCGTTCGTGCGGTCGCTGCTGGGCGCCGGGGACAACACCATCGTGTTCGTGATGTCCACCGGCGAGTCCGTTGCCACGCAGGCATGGAAGGACCTGAAGGCCCAGGGAGTGCTGAACCTGTACGTCATTGCAGGCGGGATCAACGGCTGGCTGGACCGGTACCCGCCGAGTCCCTGCGTGGCGCAGAAACTGCCCGGCAATGCGGGGGGCGATTCCCTGGGCTGGCGCTTTGTCGTGGCGGTCGGCGACAGGAGCCCTTCGGCCCACCCGGACCTGGCTCGAAAGGAATACGTCGCGTCGTGCCCCCTGGCGGCGGACGGGAACGGCACGGCCGAAGCCCCGGCGCACGACGGGGAACACGGCGCCGCCCCGGCCTACACGAAGCGGGTCAAGTTGCAGAAGAAGACCGTGACCAAGGGCGGGTGCGGGTAGGATTGCGGCGCGAGGCCGCTTGACCGTGCGGTGTCGGGTGGGGGCCTGCGGAATGGCGCGACTGGAGGAATGTGAATGAGGCGGTTTTCGATAACCCTGCGCAACGGCGTCCCGAGCCTTTGGGTCGCGTCCGTCGTGTTCCTGGTGCTGTCCTCCTGCAAGGGCGGCTCGTCGAACGCCACGGACGACGGCATCGCGGATGTCGCCGACAACGGGCCTGCGCTGGACAATCCCGGGGTCGACAACGGAACTGACCCGGGCGAAACCACTGATCGCGGTCCCGCAACGGACATCTTGCCTGCCGATTCGGTCGGCGCGGACGCCGTGGACGTGCCGGCACCCGAGTGGTCCCAGGGCCTGCCCTCGACGGACGGGCTGGGGACGCGTCGCCAGTACTCGATTGCCCGGGCCATCATCCACATGCACAACGTCTACTCCCACGACGCCTGCGACGGGAAGCCGCGCCTGGACGACGGGTCCCCGAACGAGCCCTGCCACCAGCAGTTGCGGGCCGGCCTGTGCACCGACCAGATCGACTTCGCGATGATGACCGACCACACGGGGTTCGTGGAGGACACCGACACCTTCGCCGATCTGTACATGTTCCATGACGGGGACACCTGGGAGGACGTTGACCAGGTTCATTCGGCGAACATCATCCACTGCCAGGACGGGCACGAGGTTCGGCTGATGGTGGGGATGGAAGGCGAGGCATCGCCCATCGGGATCAAGCGCCACCCGGTGGAGGGGGACCACGACGCACGCGCGGCCGCCTACGCGGACATCACTGCCGCCGGCGTGCAGCGCCTGAGGGACGCCGGGGCGGTGCCGGTGATCATCCACATCGAGGATCGGTCGGACGCGTGGCTGGATTCCGTCGACCTGGACTTGTTCGAGACGTGCAACCTGCACATCCTGCTGGCCCCCGCCATCCGGGAGCAGGTGGGGTTGGATTCGACGGCGGCGGCGGTGGCCTTCGGTGACTGGGTGGGCAATCCCTGGGACCACTCGGCGGCCGCGGACCTGGTCTTCCTGGAGTTCCACCAGCGGGTTCCGTACTACATGGACCAGTGGGACCGGCAGTTGGGGCTTCGCATGATGGGTGGCTTCGCCGGCAACGACGTGCACCAGAACGTGCTGGACGTCGCCATGTCCGACGGGGAGCGGCCCGACAGTTATCGCCGCATGATGAAGTGGTACGTGAACCACCTGCTGGTGGACGCGCGCACCGGCGATGCGGCCCGTGCGGCGCTCCACGCGCGCCGTCTGTACGAGGTTTTCGAGGTGCTGGGCACCCCGGTGGACTTCGATTTCCGGGCCGACGGGATGGCGGGAGCGACCTTCGAGATGGGCTCGGTCGTGCCGGCGGGTACCGGTGTCACGCTGCGCGCCCCTGTGCCGCATGCGCTGGGCGCCGTCCCCGGCGACGATCTGGTCCGCATGGTGCTGCTCCGGATCACGCCGCAGGGAACCGACACGGTCTACGACGGGCCTGGGCCCGTGGAACTGGCGCAGGCAACACCGGGCCGGTACCGCCTGGAGGTCTTCCTGACGCCCAATCACCTGGAGCCTTTCCTCCAGGCTACGGACCCGGACCTGCTGAAGGAGTATCCCTGGATCTACTCGAATCCCATCGAGGTCCAGTAGTCCCCGGGGCAACGTGCGATGACTCAATGTTGGCTATCCAGAGGAGGTCGCGATGGAAATGACGATCACGTTCGGTGGCGGTCTGAAGGTGGACGCGGAAGTGAACGGGCGGGTCATCCAGACCGACCAACCGGTCAAGGCCGGTGGTGAGGGAAGCGCACCCGAGCCGTACACACTGTTCCTGGCCTCGATCGGTACCTGCGCCGGGATCTACGTCCTGTCGTTCCTGAAGAGCCACGGCCTGCCCACGGAGGGCGTGCACCTGGTTCAGCGCATGGCCTACGATGATGCGACCCACCGCATGGCGAAGATCGACCTGGTTATCGTCGTTCCCGCGGGCTTCCCCGAAAAGCACCGCAAGGCGCTGGAGCGTTCGGCGGAACTCTGCGCGGTGAAGCGCGCACTGGCGAATCCGCCGGAGTTCACCGTCGGTTCCGTCGAGGGCTGATGGTGGCGAGGGCAGGGCGCAAGCGCCACCCGTGTACCCGTCGGAGCCGACCTTCCGGAAATCGTGTGCTATCTTCCTGGCAAGGCTGAGAGGTCGAATCCGGTGCGCTTCCCCTACCTCCGGTTCGCGCTGATCCCGATGGTCGTGGCGGCCCTGTCCGTCGCGCTGGCCGTCACCACGCGCCTGGAGCAGGAACGCCAGTACGACGCATTGCGGTCGCTGTACGAATCCCACGCCCGTTCTGCCGGGCACCTGGTTCGCGAGGCCGCGCAGGAGGCGACCTGGTCCACGGGGCTGGTGTACTCGATGTCGGCCGAGGGCGCCGCCCTTCTGCTGGATCTTTTGGGGTCTCCGGATGCCGGCGAGGATTGCGCCGCCGTGCAGACCCGGGTGCCGGACATGGTGATCTGGGCGGGACGGGACGGCAGCGGCGTCCGCGGATGCCTGGACCGGATCCCCGCGGCCTCGCGCATCGCGTTCGTGGACGGGGTGCTGGCCGCGCCTGATGGCGATTTCGTCGAGGATGACCGCACCCGGGAACTGGGGGTCTTCTGTGCCTGGACCCGCGGCGAATCGGTCGCGACGGTCGTGTGCCTGGACCGCGGTCACCTGGACGGGATGCGCCGGGAGGTTGGCCTGGGCCCGCTGCTGGCGGACCTGAAGGACCGGGACCTGGAGTACGTCGTGGTCCAGGACCCGGGGGGAATCCTGGCGGCGTCTCCCGCCCCCGGGCGGATTTCGACATGGGAGCAGGACCCCGTGCTGGCGCAGGTCCGGGAGGGAGCGCCGGACGGGCAGCAGGGGCGCATGCTGGACCGGGACGGCCAGACCGTCTACGAGGTCATCGGACCCCTGGACCTGGTCGACGGCACCCGTGCGGTGGTGCGAACCGCCCTGGATGCCGGCGAACTGGTGCGCTTCCGGACCCGGATCGACCATCGACAGACGGTGATGGGTGGCGTGCTGGGCGGGGCCGTGCTGTTGAGCCTGGCGCTGGCCTTCGTGATGGGCCGGGCTGCCCGGCGCCGGGCAGAGTACCTCGACGCGATGCGCCGACGCGAGGAGGAGGGCCGGCACTGGCAGTCCCTGGGACAGATGGCTGCCACGGTTGCCCACGAGGTCCGGAACCCCCTGAACACGATCGGCATGGCTCTTCAGCGCATGACCCGGGAGGTCCGCGTGGAACCGGCGGACCAGGAAGGCTTCCGCGACTTGCTGGCAATGTCGGTGGATGCCTCCGACCGGGTCGAACGCGTCGTAGCCGAGTTCCTGGAACTGGGGAAGCCCCTGGAACTGGACCGTCGTGCCCACCCGGCGGACGGGTTGGTGAACGAGGCGCTGGCGTCGCTGGCCATGCGGGCGGGGGCCGAGGGCAAGACGCTCCAGATCCGGTGCGCCTGTTCCGGCGATGTCGTCGTGGATCGGCAGCGATTCGGACAGATCGTGGCCAACCTGGTGGCGAACGCCCTGGATGCCGTGGGGCCCGGGGGAAACGTCACCGTTGACGCGGAATGCGAGCCGGGCACGTTCCGGCTGGTGGTGTCCGACGACGGTCCGGGGATGGATGGGGCGACGCTTTCGCGCGTCCAGGAGGCGTTCGTGACGACGAAGGCCCACGGGACGGGCCTGGGCCTGCCTCTGGCCAGGCGTCTTGCGGAGGCGCACGGCGGCACCCTGGTGCTGCAGTCCGCGCCGGGCATCGGGACGCACGCCACGCTGGTGCTGCCTGCGAAGGGAACGTAGGTCGGCGCGCGGTGGCCGGAGGAAGGGAAGCGACCATGGACGTGCGCGAAAAGGCGACGCTGCTGGTGGCGGAAGACGACGCAGCACAGCGCCGGATGCTGGCCGGGTTCCTGCGCAAGGCGGGCTACGACGTCGAGGAGGCCGGGTCCGCGGCCGAGGCTTCGGAAAAGGCCCGCGATCACCGGATCGACCTGCTGGTTACCGACCTCCGCCTGGGCGGCCCCGACGGGATCGCCCTGCTGGAGGAATTGCGCCGCGTCCACCCGGACATGCAGGCGATCGTCGTGACCGCGTACGGGACGGTCGAGGATGCGGTGCGGTCCATGCGGGCGGGTGCGTACGACTTCCTGGGCAAGCCCGTGGACCTGGCCCGGCTGGAAGCGCTGGTCGCGAAGGCCTTGGAGAAGGTGGGCCTGTCCCGCGAGAACCGGACGCTGCGCCAGGCGGTGGAAGTGGCGGACGCATTCGCGGACTGGGTCGGGGACAGCCCGGCGGTTCAGCAGGTGAAGGAACTAGCGCTGAAGGTCGCGCCCAGCCGGGCATTCGTGATGATCCTGGGCGAGTCGGGAACGGGCAAGGAGGTGGTGGCGCGGGCGATCCACCGGCTGTCGAGCCGCCGGGCAGGGCCCTTCGTGACGCTGAACTGCGCCGTCCTCAGCGAAACCCTGGTCGAGTCGGAGCTGTTCGGCCACGAGAAGGGGGCGTTCACGGGCGCCTCGGTGCAGAAGAAGGGGCGCCTGGAACTGGCCAAGGGCGGGACCCTGTTCCTGGACGAGGTCGGGGACATCCCCCTGTCGGTCCAGGTGAAACTGCTGAATGTCCTGCAGACCGGCCGATTCGAGCGTGTCGGCGGGACCCAGACGCTGGAAACCGACGCCCGGGTGCTCGCGGCCACCCACCGCGATCTCGATGCGCGGATCGCCACGGGCGAGTTCCGGGCGGACCTGTTCTACCGCCTGGCGGTCGTCACGCTGCAGATGCCGGCCCTCCGGGAGCGTACGGGCGACATTCCGGCCCTCGTGGCGCACTTCGTCCGGAAGCACGCGGACCTTTCCCGGAGCGGGATTGCGGGCGTGTCGGACGAGGCCCTGGCAGCCCTTGCCCGCCACCCGTTTCCCGGGAACGTCCGGGAACTGGAGAACCTGGTGGAGCGGGCCCTGGTGCTGGCGGACGGGCCGATCCTGGAGGCGGGGGACTTTCCGCTGGCCGCAGGCGGAATCTCGGCCGGCGCGCGGGCGGGATCTTCGACGGACGGCCTCGAGGAACAGGTCGCCGCGCTGGAACGGGAACTGATCACTCGGGCGCTGGAGCGCCACGGGGGGAACCAGAGCGCCGCGGCCAGGGAGTTGGGTCTGACCGAGCGTTCCGTCCGCTACAAGATGCAGAAGCTGGGCCTGGGCTGACCACGACTTCGACCGGGACGTCGAAGAACCTCGACGAAAACGTCGAACACTCCCCGGCGCGATGGGAGGACGGATGTGGTCAGAAGAGTGCGTTGCTGCATCATTACAACGAGTTGAATATTCAGCACCGCCTTGGCACGACGCTCGCAATGGACATCCTTGCCGGCCCGTGGGGGGCTGGTATTGCAAACCCTGGAGGTGCCGAATGAAGACGAACCTGAAGAACCTGCTGGTGGTGGTGGCGATTGCGGGCCTGCCCGCGGTGGCGTTCGCGGATGACGCCGAGCCGGTGAAGGGGAAGGGCCAGGCAGCCCAGGCGGGGCAGGCGACCCAGGCGCAGGACCAGGTCCAGGCCCGGGATGGGACCGGTGCCGGCTTCGTGGATGCGGACGGCGATGGCCTCTGCGACAAGAAGGGCACCGGCAGCCAGGGCAAGGGCCAGAGCATGGGCAAGGGCAAGGGACAGGGCAAGGGCGCCGGCCAGGGCATGGGCAAGGGCAAGGGCGTGCACGGAGCCGGCTTCGTGGACGCGAACGGCGATGGGGTCTGCGATCACGCCCAGAACCGCAAGGGGATGGCCAAGTAGTGCGGTGTGCGACCGATACGGCCCGGGGGAACACTCGTCCCCCGGGCCGCGGAGGCATCATGAACATCCGGATGGCGTTGCTGGTGCTGATCGGTGCATCGGTGCTGCCGCGTTTGGCGGTGGCCCAGGCCGCGGGCGAACCTGCGAAGGCGCCTGCCGTCGAGGCCGTGCCGGTCAGCGTCGCACAGCCTGCTTCGGCGATCGTGCCGGCGGTGGTCCCGGCATCGAACGCGACGCCCACCGAAGGGGCGGCGTTCGTGGATCGCGACGGCGACGGCATCCAGGACGGGCAGGAACACCGGTTCCGGAAGCACGGGAAGGGTGTCCTGGGACACGGGGCCGCGGGCACGGGCACCGGGTCTGGCGGAATGCGGCGGTTCCGAGGCGGCGGGAGCGGCAGCGGCTCCTGTCAGGATGGCGGGAAATGAAGGTCGCGACGCGGGTCGTGATGGGGGCCCTGGTGACCCTGCTCGCAGCGGGATCGGCCCAGGCGCAGGAATTCAGCGCGGCCGGTGCGGTCGGGAGCGCCTGGACCGACAACGTGTTCCTGATGCGGACGCCCGAATGGGACGTGTCGATCCTGCCCAGCCTGAAGGCGGGCCTGGACTTCGGGACCTACTGGACGCTGCAGTATGACGGGTCGGCGGAGATCTTCACGAACCATACGGATCTGACCTCGCACGACCACGCCCTGCGGCTCCAGGTGAACCCGGCCTTCGGGCCGGAAGGGAAGAACGAGTTCCTGGTGGCCCTGGCGGTCGAAACCCTGCGGAACCAGGACGCCTACAACGCCCTGAACTTCGCGGGCGGCCAGTTGAACGCCGCGGTCAGCCTGGAGCCCGCGACCTGGGCCGCCTGGCAGGCCGGCGTGGAGGTGCGCTATCGCGGCTTCTACGACGACACCCAGTCGAACGCCCTGGACGTCCTGGCGACGACCAGCGTGCGCTTCACGCTGCCGTCCCGGACCACCCTGACCCCGCGGGTGGGATACGGTTTCCGGTACAACCTCGGGCTGAAGGGACAGGGGCAGGGACGACCCGACCGCGACGACCATCAACTGGACGTCGGCTTGCACATCAGCCAGGGCCTGTGGGCCCAGGGCGGGCTGCAGGCCGACTATTCCTACCGCCACCTGTTCTCGACCAGCCAGGCCCTGACGCGCAAACTGACCCAGGCCCAGTTCGCCTTCCTGACGTCGGACTTCATCGCCGGCGGCCACCGTGCCTACCTGAAGTACAAGCAGGTCCTGCCGAAGGGCTGGGCGTTCACTGTCGGGCTGGAATTCAGGACGCTGGAGTTCCCGGGGTGGCCTGCGACCGACGTGGCCGGGACCGTCATCGCGGCCAACCGCGAGGACCGCAAGCTGATTCCGCAGGCGTCCGTGGCCTACGCCCACGCCTTCGGGAGCCTTTCGTTGAGCGCGACCGTGTCCTACAACTACGTCCGGCAGTGGTCGAACTCCGCCGACTACGACACCCAGGCGCACCAGGTGGGGTTGAACGTCGGGCTGGAGTACTGAAGATCCCCGGGTCCGAACACCTCAGGGCTTCGACTTCGGGGCGACTGGATCGTCCACGGGTATCCAGTAAGGTGCGTTGGCCGGCCCCATCGCCGGGATCATGATCCACGCCTTGCCCGACTTCGGCTCGAAGCGCACCAGCGTGTGGTAGTCGCCGCCGGCCTTTCCCCCGTCCAGACCCAGGTGCACGATCGCAGGCGTCACCTGGAACGACGACACCTTGTCGTCTGCCAGGGCGGGGGCGGCGTACAAGCTCAGCACCAGTGCGGATGCGATCAAGAATGGCTTCATGGGTTTCCTCCTTCCTTCCAGGCAAGGCGTGAACGCGATCGGGACCTTCCTATTCCCGCGGCCGATCCGAGTACGCCCTGCGAGCTCTTCGGGTTCCATGGCTCCAGGAAGCGAGGGGGCGGCGGCTCGTCATCGTGAGCAGGGGGCTGGATGGCGACGTGCAAGCGATCGAAATCCGGTGGTGATGGTCGTCCAGTTGCGGAGCGGGCAGCGTTGATGGCACGGCCCTGGCCTGGCCGCCGACTCCATCAGGATCATCCGGATTCCCATAGACGGCGCAGGCAAGGCGATTCTTGCCGGCGGTCTTGGCCTGGTACATCAGGGCATCCGCGAACTCGATGAGGTCATCGGCGTCCTCGGGGACCCGGAGGAACGTGGCGCATCCTCCGCTGACCGTGACGGGCCAGTGGTTTCGCTTCATGCGCTGCTCGATCCCGAATGTCAGCCGGCGGACCACCCTTGCGGCCTCCACCGGCCCGGTCTCAGGCATCAACAGGGCGAACTCGTCCCCCCCGATGCGGGCGACGCGATCGACGCTCCGGGCCGCGGCTCCGAGGACGGAAGCGACCTCGCGCAGCACGCGGTCGCCCTCCTTGTGCCCGCGGGAGTCGTTGACGGCCTTGAAGTTGTCGAGGTCCAAGTAGGCCAGCGTCAGCGGGTGGCCATACCGCCGGGCCCGGGTGAACTCGAAGTCCAGACCGTCCAGGAATCCCTGCCGATTGCCGATGCCGGTCAGCGGATCGCGCCGCGCCAGCAACTGCTCGCGGCGCAACGCTGCGCGGAGGCCGTCCAGCGAGAGCACGACCACCAGGTATGTGCCCAGGTCGACGAGCCCGTTCCAGGTCGCGATCAACGGATGGGAGTACACCTTCCCCGCGAGGATCTCGGCGAACAACCCTGCCAGTGCGCACATGACCGCGATGACGACGCCGGCACGTCGGCCCGCGCCCCAGGTAACGAGGACGATGGGCGCCAGGAAGAGGACACCGACGATCGCCTCGGTTCCCTTGAAGAAGGTGATGACCGACACCAGGGCCACAAGCAGGCTGCCCAGCAGCAGAACCTGCCTTCGCGGCATCCGGCCGACCTTCCGGGCGATGACCTGCAGCATCCTGCCTCGTCCCACGGGACTGTCCTGTCAACCTCACGACGACGGGGTTCATTCCTGGGTGGACGGGCGGTATCACTGCGGAAGGGCAGGCGAACGCGCAGGGCGTTCAGCCGGGTAACCTGGTCCAACGGTCAACCGAACAGCAGCGCCATCAGCTCCTTCCGGTCCATCCGGAAGTGCTGCACCAGGTCCCACAACAGCGCGTTGATCTTGCCGATGGTGACCTGTTTGTGGGCCGCGATCGTGATGTGGTGCTGCCCGTTCTGTTCGGTTGTCAATCGCATGTGGCTGCCGACCTGGCGGGTCACCCGGTAGCCCAGCGGCTTCAGCCGGTGTACCAGTTCGTCGGCGGACAGGTCCCGCGGGTGCTTCATAGGGGAACCACTTCCTCGCGAACCACGGTGATGAACCGCAGTCGTATCGCACCTGGCTGGCAGCCTTCGTCGAAGTGGCAGCACACGGCTTCCCGGACGGCGGCGCGGAGTTCGTCCAGGGTGTCGGCTTCGGTGGTCACGCAGGCACCGACGGACCGTGCAACGTAACTCCCGTCGGGCAACTGCTCCACCAGGAACTCGATCGCAGCGCAGTCGCTCATGGGGTACCTCGCGTTGACACCGGCGGGATCATATACGCCCGGGCGGGACTCGCACCAGGGGCCGACGGCAGGGCGATTCGACGCTCCATCCCGTTTGTCACGCCTGCACGGGCCGCCGCTCCTTCAGGAACCGTTGCCGTCTGGACGGCATCGCCGGCTGCCGGGCGCGTTCGTTCACGTAGTCCACCGCGGACAGGGCGGCGATGGTGCCGTCGGCGACGGCCGTCGTGATCTGGCGGTACCGCTTGACCCGGGCGTCCCCGGCAGCAAACACCCCGGGGATGTTGGTGCGATTCAGGTCGTCGGTCGGGATTTCGCCCCGTTCGTTCAGGTGCACGATGCCTTTCAGGTGCGCGGTGTTCGGCACGTAGCCGATGAACAGGAAGGCCCCGGTGGCCGGAATGGCAGTCACCTCGCCCGTGCGCTTGTGGACCACGACGACCTTCTCCAGGTGCTCGTCGCCCGCGAACTCGCGGATGTCCTGTTCCATCAGGAACCGGATCTTCGGGTTCTTGCGGGCCTCTTCCACGGCCCAGGGCTGGGCCTGGAAGTGGTCGAACTCGTGGATGATGGTCACGGTGCGGGCGTACTTCGTCAGGCTGACCGCTTCTTCCATGGCGGAATTGCCGCCGCCGATCACGACGATGTCCTGGTCCATGAAGAAGTCGCCGTCGCAGGTCGCGCAGTACGAAATGCCGCGTCCCTGGAATGCGTCCTCGGACGGGATGCCCAGCTTCCGGGGCACGCCCCCGGTGGCGAGGATGACCGCGGGGGCCGTGAACGTGCCCTCGTCCTCCACCTCGACGACCTTGTCGGGACCGGACAGGTCCATGCGGAGGATGTCGGCCTGGCCCAGGACGCGCGCGCCGAAGCCTTCCGCCTGGCGGCGCATGGTGGCGACGATCTCGGCGCCCGACGCTTCTGCCACCCCGGGGTAGTTGGCCACGGAGTAGGTCAGGATCATCTGGCCCCCGATCGTGCCGTGGTCGACCACCAGGGTCTTCATGCGGGCGCGGGCCAGGTAGATGCCGGCAGTGAGCCCCGCGGCCCCGGCCCCGATCACGATGACGTCGTATCGCGCGTCCATGTACTGCCTCCCGGGCGTCCACGCCCTCGCATCCGTCAGCCCTGGGCTCCGGCCGTGGTCCCGCACATCGTCCGGTCCAGGATCTCCTTGACCTGCTGTTTCGTCTGGATGCTGCTGGTCGCCGCCACGACACGGCCATTGCGGAAGTACACGGTGAACGGCAGGCCGTTGAAGTTGCGCGTCTCGGGCAGGGCCCGGATGGTCTCGCGGCCGACGGGGCTGTCGAACTCCATGTCCCGGAACTGGACGTCCGGGTACCTGGAAGCGAGCGATTCCATCACCCCGTAGACGGGGATGCACATGGGGCCCATGCGGCCGCACACGATGGCGACCTTCTCGTTGTTCTGGAGCAGTTCCTGGAACTGCTCGACGGTCTCGACGTGGTACAGGTTCGTCTGCAACATGATGGAAACCTCCTCAGGCCGCGATCTCGTCGGCCTCGACGTACTTCGCCAGCAGCTCGCCCACCGGGACCAGCCGGAACGTCTCGCGGTCCGCCCGGATTTCCTCGCCGGTGTGGGCCTTGTAGATGACGCGGTCCCCGATGGCGAGGCCTTCCGCGCCTCCGGTCGGGACCGCGAGGATCACGCCCTCGCTGGGCTTCTCCCGCGCCGTGTCGGGCAGGTACAGCCCGCCCGCGGTGCGTTCTTCCGCGTCGACGGGCCTCAGCAGCACGTGTTCGTTCAGGGGCTGGATGGTCATGCTCGTCTCCTCCCGGTCAATGCGCGCCCGTGACAGTCTGCGGGGCCAGTCCCAGCAGGGAGTCGATCCGGGCCTTGTCGAAGCCGACGACGTAGCGGCCGTCGATGTCCAACTGCGGAACGCCGGTCTGCCCGGTCTTGCGGATCAGGGCCTGGGCCTGCGCCGGTTCCAGGGACACGTCGATCTCGGTGAAGGGCACGTTGCGCTGCCGCAGGTACGCCTTCACGCGGGTGCACCAGGAGCACCCCGGGCCCGTGTACACCAGCACCCGGTGGG